>NWQQ01000004.1 GCA_002798255.1 Lysobacteraceae bacterium NML95-0200 | reverse complement strand
TGGTGAACGGCAGGCACGCGAGGCCATGTGCCCGCCTCGCGCGGGCACGCGTGTTGAAACTCTCCCGTGGTGAACGGCAGGCACGCGAGGCCATGTGCCCGCCTCGCGCGGGCACGCGTGTTGAAACATCATCTGCAAGTCGCGCAGGCGGCAACCCGCACGTGCCCGCCTCGCGCGGGCACGCGTGTTGAAACGCATACGCCATATAGCCAGCAGCCAATAGCATCAGTGCCCGCCTCGCGCGGGCACGCGTGTTGAAACGAGCAGCCGACGCCTCGCCAATGCTAGTGCGCTGGTGCCCACCTCGCGAGGGCACGCGTGTTGAAACTCTCCCGTGGTGAACGGCAGGCACGCGAGGCCATGTGCCCGCCTCGCGCGGGCACGCGTGTTGAAACTCTCCCGTGGTGAACGGCAGGCACGCGAGGCCATGTGCCCGCCTCGCGCGGGCACGCGTGTTGAAACCTTTGTGCTGAGATTGATGGGGGGGAGGTGGCTGGTGCCCACCTCGCGAGGGCACGCGTGTTGAAACCCATGCGCAGCGGTGGGGAGTATTGGCCGACCGGCTGTGCCCACCTCGCGAGGGCACGCGTGTTGAAACCCATGCGCAGCGGTGGGGAATATTGGCCGACCGGCTGTGCCCACCTCGCGAGGGCACGCGTGTTGAAACAAAGGCTTCTTTGCCGAGCGTGGCAAGGGTCATCTGTGCCCACCTCGCGAGGGCACGCGTGTTGAAACATGACGAAAGCTCACAATCATAGCCACCTCATCTATGTGCCCACCTCGCGAGGGCACGCGTGTTGAAACCTCTGTGTGTAGGGTCAGCGGCCTTGGCAGAGGCAGTGCCCACCTCGCGAGGGCACGCGTGTTGAAACCAGCCCCTGCGCGGCATCACTCGTCACTGTAAATAGTGCCCACCTCGCGCGGGCACGCGTGTTGAAACTGGCAAGCAAGGCCACGGGCAGCGGGGCTGCGGGGTGCCCGCCTCGCGCGGGCACGCGTGTTGAAACCAGCGAACGATAACAACGCCTTGGCGTGAGCGAGTGCCCGCCTCGCGCGGGCACGCGTGTTGAAACTAGGTCATCTCTGCCTACGCTCAACATGCGGGTACGTGAACTGCATCTTTGGGGTGAGTTATGGTTTTGTGTTGAGCTGCAGAACGTGTAGGCGGGATACATCCATAACTGCTATGTGGGCGAACTTGATTGTAGTCACATCGCCCCAGGGCGATGATCTGGCGCGTTTGCTGTAACGAGGTGAATCAGTGCTCGTTGAGGCACTCATCACGGAATTTGTCAGTGAGGCTTTCGATATAGTCGCTCTGCGCCGGCTTTCCAAGCGTAATGACTCTATTATGTCGTGCTGTTTTTTATTGTCGTGCGCCATGTCCCGTTCTGTTTCTGCTGCCCGCCATCTCGCGTTGATTCTGGCGTTGCTCTCGATGCTGGGGCCGTTTTCCATCGACACCATATTTCCGGCGTTTCCTGATATTGGCGGGCAGTTCGGTGCCGACAAGCTGGCGATGCAGCAGACCATCAGTGTGTATCTGCTGGCCTATGCCGTGATGAGCGTGGTGCATGGACCGCTCTCCGATGCGCTTGGGCGGAGGCGGGTCATCATTACTGGACTGATAGTGTTTGCGCTGGCGTCGATTGGCTGTGCGCTGGCGACTTCGTTGCCGATGCTGCTGGGTTTCCGTGCGTTGCAGGGGCTGTCTGCCGGGGTCGGGCTGATTGTCGGGCGCGCGGTAATCCGCGATGTCTTTGCAGGTGATGATGCTCAGCGCTTGATGAGCCAGGTATCGATGATTTTTGGCGTGGCACCGGCGATTGCACCGATTGTTGGGGCATGGTTGCTGGGGTGGTCGGACTGGACGTGGATTTTCTGGTTTTTGGCGTTGTTTGCCGCGGGGTTGACGCTGCTGGTGCTGTGGCGTTTGCCGGAAACACTGCAGCCCGAGGCTCGGCAACCATTGCAGATCGGGCGGATGCTGCGCGGCTACTGGTCGATGCTGGGTAATGCCGCCTTCATGCGCTTGGCGCTGGCCGCCAGCCTCAATTTCGCGGCGCTATTTCTGTATATCTCGTCTGCTCCGGCATTGGTGATTGACCATCTGAAACTGGGACAGGACGGTTTTGCCTGGTTTTTTGTGCCAATGATTGGCGGCATGATGCTGGGGGCGTTTGCTTCCGGGCGGCTTGCCGGGCGCTTGAGCAGCGTGGCGCAAATCCGCCTGGGTTTTGCCTGCTGCATCATTGCCGCCTGCATCAACCTGGGCTATCACACCCAGACTGGCGCGCCCGCGGTGTTGCCTACCGTGCTACCGGTGGCGCTCAATTCATTCGGCATTGCGCTGGTGTTTCCGATTCTCACGCTTGCGATTTTGGATATGTTCCCGGCGACCCGGGGCGCGGCCTCATCCATGCAGGCCTTTATCAGCCTGCTGATGAATGCCCTGATGGCCGGTGTGGTATCGCCTTGGCTAAGTCATGAGCTGGCATGGCTCTCCGCCGCTGCCGGACTGTTGTCGCTGTTGGCCTGGAGTATCTGGCGCTGGGCGCATCACCGGCAGACTGAACTTGCAGCGGCTTGACGCTGGCAGCTGCCAGATATTCTTGCTTTTGCAGGCGAGCATTCTGGCTCAGTGGGGGATATGCCAAATTGGGTTATTGATCCTGAACAGCGTAATACACATCCACAATCACGAAGCGAACCAGGCCACCGGGAAGTGCGGCTTCAAATTCATCATCAATGCGCTTTTTCAGCATTGCCCGTGCCAGTGGCGAGTCAATGCTGATATGGCCGAGCTTGGCGTCGGTTTCATCCGGGCCGACGATGCGGTAACGCATGACTTCGCCATCTGCCAGGTTTTCGAGTTCGACTTCTGCCCCAAAAAACACTCTCTCCGGGTCACTGGGCAGGGTATCGACGACTTTCAGTGCCGGGATGCGTTTGGACAGATAGCGGACGCGGCGGTCGATGCCGGCCAGTTGCTTTTTGCGGTAGGTGTATTCGGCGTTCTCGCTGCGGTCGCCCTCGGCAGCGGCGGCGGCCAGTGCTTTCACCACTTCAGGGCGTTGCACGCGCCATAAATCATCCAGCTCGGCTTTCAGCCGGGCATGACCCTGTGCGGTAATCAGCTCGGTACTGCCTGGGGAAGGGGGACGCCAGCGGCTCATGGGTCAATACAAAGCCGCCGGTGACATTGGCCACCGGCGGCAGGCTCAAACTTGTGTTAAGAAGCGGGATTAGCCGCGCTTCAGGGTGTAGTTGAGTTCGGCGTTTTCGCTACGGCTACCATCAGCCGAAACCTGGGTCAGCGCATCGTTGCTGTCCACGGCATAGAAGGTTTCAGCTTCATTGGCGCCTTCCGGCGTCAGTGCCACGCGGCCTTCATTCAGCACCCACTTGCCGGCGCTCTTCTTCTGGCCGTCTTGCTCTTCCAGATAGTTTTCTTCCAGCGTGTAGCTGCCATCGGCGTTCAGGGTGAGAACCGTTTCAATGCCCGGGCAGCTGGCGCAGGCCACAGTGCCTTTGAACTCGCCAGCGAGCGTCTGTTCGGCAGTGGGGGTGGCTTCTGCGGGTGTGGTTTCTTGCACAACAGGTTCAGCCGGCGCCGGTGCATCAGCCTGGCTGCAAGCGGCCAGCGACAGGGTGGCGGCGATAGCAAGCGGCAGAGCGAGCTTTTTCATTTCTATGTCCTTCTGGAATTCATGGATGAAAGAGTCAAAAATTCTATCACGATAAAGACTGAATGCTCAGGAAACCCCGCCCGCCGGGATATAGTTCAGCGGTGCGCCGGGGCCAATCGGCAGACCCAGCCACATCCAGATCATGAACAGCACGGTCCAGCCAATCAGGAAGGCGATGGAATAGGGCAGCATCACTGCAATCACGGTGCCGATGCCGGCCTTGGGCTCATAGCGTTGCAGGAAGGCGATGATCAGGGCGAAGTAGCTCATCATCGGCGAGATGATATTGGTGACAGAGTCGCCAATGCGGTAGCCGACCTGGGTGAGTTCTGGCGAATAGCCCAACAGCATGAACATCGGCACGAATACCGGCGCCATCAGCGCCCATTTGGCCGAGGCCGAGCCCATGAACAGGTTGGCGGTGGCGGTGAGCACGATAAAGCCGGCAAACAGCACGATGCCCGGCAATTGCAGCTGAATCAGCAAATCCGCGCCTTTGACCGCAAAAATCAGGCCAAGCTGGGTCCAGTTGAAGAATGCCACGAACTGGGCGGCAAAGAAGGTCAGCACCAGATACACGCCCAGGGTGGACATGCTCTTGCCCATGCCGTTGATGACATCGCTATCGTTGCGGATGGTGCCCGCACCGATGCCATAGGCGACACCGGCCACCAGGCCGTACAGGAAAATGATGGCGACGATGCCGTCCAGGAACGGTTTCAGGGATTTCAGAAGGTCAGCTTCGCCTGCCAGGCGCAGGAAACCGTTGTCCGGCACCGTGCCCCATAGCAACAGCCCGGTCAGGGCGAGGCTGGCGATGGTGGCGAAGGTCAGACCGCGCTTTTCAGCGGCGCTCATTTGCTCGATTTGTTCTTCTTGCGAGCCTTCGGTTTGCGGCGCATTGGGGAAGCGGGTGGCTACAAAGCGTTCGGTCACCCACCAGCCCAGTCCGGTGACGAGGAAGGTGGAGACAATCATGAAAAACCAGTTGGCGGCAGGGCTGACGGTATAGGCCGGGTCAACGATGCGCGCGGCTTCTTGCGAGAGGCCGGCCAGCAACGGGTCGATAGTGCCGAGCAGCAGGTTGGCCGAATAACCACCGGACACCCCGGCAAAAGCCGCCGCCATGCCAAGAATCGGGTGACGGCCCGCGGCCATGAACACCATCCCGGCTAGCGGCACCAGCAGCACATAGCCGATTTCGCTGGCCATGTTCGACATCACCCCGGCAAATACCATTACCGGGGTCAGCAAAAAGCGCGGCGCGGTTAGCACCAGCTTGCGCAGCGCCGCGCCAATCAGGCCGGAGTGCTCGGCCACGCCAATGCCAATCAGGGACACCAGCACGGTGCCGAGTGGCGCAAAGCTGGTGAAATTGGTGACCAGGCTGCCGAGGATGCGCTGCAAGCCTTCCACGCTCATCAGGTTGACCGGGGTGATGTCCTTGCCGGAGGTCGGATGCTGTACCGACAGGTCAAATTGCGAGGCCACCCAGGACAGCAGCACCACGGTGATGGCCAGAATGGCGAATAGCGTCGCCGGATGCGGCAGTGCATTACCGCCTTTTTCGACGATGGTCAAAAAGCGGTCGATGGCCGATTTTTTGCCAGTCGTGGTTTGAGTTGTCATTAGCGTTTGCCTCCAAACAAGCCGCCCAAAAGGCCGCGAAAAATTTGTTGCCCGACTTTGTTGCCAACCGTGCGGGCGGTCTGTTTTGCCATGGTTTCCAGCATGCCCTGTTTGCGGCCCGTGCCAAAAACGGCATCTTTGATGCTTTGCCCAAAGCCGCCTTGCTCGGCCTGGGGTTTGTTGCCTGCCGCTGTGGCCGTCGCGCTCTGCGCCTGTTGCGCCAGTTGCTCGGCTTTCTTGGCCAGCACTTCAAAGGCTGATTCGCGGTCCTGTACCTGCTCATATTTCAGGCCGACCGGGCTTGCGGCGCGGATACGTGCGCGCTCGGCATCGCTGATGGCAGCCAGGCGACAGCCGGGCGGGGCGATGAGGACATGCTCCACCGGCATCGGCACGCCCTTGTCTTGCAGTACGGATACCAGCGCCTCGCCGGTGCCCAGTTGCGAAATAGTCTCAGCCACCTTCAGCGCCGGGTTGGGCACAAAGGTTTCGGCTGCGGTTTTGACGGCCTTTTGGTCGCGCGGGGTGAAGGCGCGCAAGGCGTGCTGCACGCGGTTGCCAAGCTGGCCGAGGATGTTGTCCGGGATGTCGTCGGGCAATTGCGAGCAGAAATACACGCCCACGCCCTTGGAGCGAATGATTCTGACCACTTGCTCCACACGCTGCTTGAGCGCGGGCGGCGCATCGGCAAACAGCAGATGCGCTTCGTCAAAAATGAATACCAGACGCGGCTTTTCAGGGTCGCCCACTTCCGGCAGGCGCTCGAACAGCTCCGAGAGCAGCCACAGCAAAAAGCTCGAATACAGCCGCGGCTTCAGAATCAATTGCTCGGCGGCCAGGATATTGATGATGCCGCGCCCATCCAGATGGGTGCGCATCAGGTCGGTCAACTCCAGTGCCGGCTCGCCAAAGAACAGCTCGCCGCCCTCCTGCTCCAGCCGCAGCAGCGCGCGCTGAATGGCGCCGATGGACTGGCTGCTGACCAGTCCGTATTCGGTGGAAACCGTTTTGCGCTCCTCATTCACCAGATTCAGCAGCGCACACAGGTCTTTCAAGTCCAGCAGCAACAGGCCACGGTCATCGGCCAGCTTGAAGACGATATCCAGCACCCCGGCCTGGGTGTCATTCAGCTCCAGAATCCTGGATAGCAGCAGCGGCCCCATTTCACTGACCGTAGTGCGTACCGGATGCCCCAGCTTGCCCCACAAATCCCAGAACACCACCGGGTTTTCCCGGTATGCAAAGCCTTCAAGGCCGATATCCGCCACGCGCTGGTTGATGCGCGCATTGTCGCTGCCGGCCATGGCAAGCCCGGCCACATCGCCCTTGACATCGGCCAGGAACACCGGCACGCCGATTTTGCTAAAGCCTTCGGCCAGGGTCATCAGCGTGACGGTCTTGCCGGTGCCGGTGGCGCCTGCAATCAGGCCGTGGCGGTTGCCGTATTGGGGATTGAGGTGAATCAGGCCGCCATCGGCGCTGCTCACGGCTTTGCCCACAAGGATTGGGTTCATACGGTTTTCCTGAAGACTGAACGGCGCAGATTTTATGCGGCAATTGCCGCTTGTGCGCCTTGTCTGCTGCGCTGGGCGCGGTTACCCTGCGGGGCTTCCTTGGCATTGTGCAATAAAAATGGTTCTGATACGGCAAAAAACAGTTCAACTTTCCCTGGCCTTGCTGGCGTCGATGGTCTTGCTGGCACCAGCTCAAAGCAATGCCCAGCGCCTCTCGCGTGCCGTGCAGAACATCCTTGACCAGGCACAAGGCATCGAGGCGCGTTTTGCGCAGGCCAGCGATGCCGAGCAGCAGGAAGCGGCATTGACCGACATGGAAAAACTGATTGCCGAGTGTAGCAATGTGCGTGGCTGCCAGGTGCAGTCACTGACCCCGGTGTATCGCCGCATGCTGCAACCCAAGGGGCAGGCCGAGGGCGTGCAGGCCAATGATGATGCGCTGGATGAAGGCGATGAGGATGAAGACCCCATCAATTTTACCGGCCAGTCGGTGCCGGATTCGGCCAGTGCCGATGCCTTGCTGGATGAGCGCAACAAGCGCTTTGTGCAGATGGTGCAATTCAATCCTGCGGTACAGGAGGGCATTCGCCGCTGGCTGACTGATATGCGCCCGGCGCTGATGGAAAGCTATGTCAATTACCAGTACCTGCGCCCACATATGGCGCCAGCCTTCCAGCGTGCCGGCCTGCCCGAGGCGCTGCTGTTTGGCATCATGGCCAAAGAATCCAACGGCAAGGTGCATGTCAGCTCGCGCGCCGGCGCCAGCGGGCCGTTGCAATTCATGCCTGCGACCGGGCGTCGTTTTGGCCTGGGGCCAGATGGCACCGGCTTTGACACCCGCTTTGATGCGCGTATGTCGGCAGAGGCCGCTGCGGCCTATTTGCTGGAGCGCTATGCTCAACTCAACGGCAATATCGAACTGTCGCTGGCCGCCTATAACGGTGGCGAAGGCCGCGCACTGCGCATCTACAACCAAAGCGGTGGGCGCAGCTTCTGGGATATCAGCGTTTATAACCAGTTCCCGGGCGAAACCCGTGACTATGTGCCGATGGTGATTGCCGCCGCCTGGCTGTATCTGCATCCGTCCGAGTACGGCCTGCGCTTTCCGCGTACCTGGGGGGCAGGCCGGGTTTCGCAAATCCAGCTCAAGCGTGCGACCAGCATCAACGAGCTGACCATCTGCCTTGGCAATGCCCGCGGCAGCAATGGCTATCAGCGCGCACTGCGCAATCTCAACCCGCGCTACCGCATCAATGACCCCTTGCCCGAGGGCACCACACTGACTGTCACCAATACCATCGCCTCGCTTTACAACCGCTATTGCGTCACTGGCAAGCGCGCCGAAACCACCCGGCAGCTGATGATGAGCAGCGTCAATGGCGCCCTGGTGCATGGCAGCACCACGCCGGTGGGGGAAGTGCGTGTAAGTGAGCTCACTCCGACCGCACCCAGCCAAGCAGCGCCGCAGCGTGTCAGCGCACCGGCAGCAAGCACCGCCCCGGCTCGCAATCGCACCCAACAGCGCCAGCAGCGCACCCGCACACATCGTGTGGCGCGCGGAGAAACCTTGAACGCCATCGCCCGCCGTTATCAATGCTCGGTACAGCAACTGGCCTCGGCTAACAATATCCGCGCCCCGCGCTATGCCATCCAGCCCGGCCAAACCCTGCGGCTCACCGGCTGCAAGAAATAGCCCAAGGCAAGAAGGGATGGCCTGAAACGCCGTTAACGAGCCGCCCCCGGGATTATCCGGGGGCGACTTGCTTTTGGCGGGCAGGCTACAGGTTTTGCGGAGAGTTCAGCCAAGACTGCCCAGGCTGCCTGATGGCAGCATCACGATACAGTCCACCGGGCAGGGCGGGATGCACAGCTCGCAGCCCGTACAGAGTGAGGTAATGACGCTGTGCATCAATTTGGATGCACCGGCGATGGCATCCACCGGACAGGCTTGAATGCACTTGGTGCAGCCGATGCAGTCGGCCTCTATCACCCGCGCGACCATGCCCGGCTTGTATTCGCCCCGGCTACGGTCATAAGGCTTGGCTGGGCGTGCCAAGAGTTTTGCCAGCGCCCGCGCACCGGCATCGCCACCGGGCGGGCAGTGGTCTATATCCGCCTCGCCGCGTGCCAGCGCCTCGGCATACGGCCGGCAGCCCTCAAAACCACACTGCCCGCATTGGGTTTGCGGCAGCAGGCGGTCGATGCGTTCGACTAATTCGGACAGGGCGGGCTTCATCAATGCGGCAGCATGCAAAGGATGCGCACGATACCAGCCTATCAAAGTCAAAGCGAGGGGAGGCTGAAACCGAGGTGCGCAACAAACAGAATCTCAGGATCAATCCTCCCTCAAAGTCGGGGCAGTGAGGGGACGCCGAAAAAAAAGTGTTGACATAGGCATTTAATGCGTCTTAATCCCCTCAAAGTCGGGGCAGTGAGGGGACGAATAAGCAAGAAGTTCGCGCAGCAGTCCATGGTCTTAATCCCCTCAAAGTCGGGGCAGTGAGGGGGCAGCCTTCGGGCTTCCGGTAGGTATCGCTTTGGGAGTCTTAATCCCCTCAAAGTCGGGGCAGTGAGGGGACCGCCAACATTCCATTAACCAATGTGTTCAGGAATGTCTTAATCCCCTCAAAGTCGGGGCAGTGAGGGGACTTTCGGATTCCGTTACATTGGTACCAAAGGTACGTCTTAATCCCCTCAAAGTCGGGGCAGTGAGGGGACCTGGCCTCGTTCTGCTGGAATATTGTCAACCGCGTCTTAATCCCCTCAAAGTCGGGGCAGTGAGGGGACTCTAGCGCAAAAATTTTTGTTTGGCAATCAATAGGTTGCAAGGCAGTTTTGGGCGGTCGTTTTGCTGCCAAAAAGTTGGCTAAAATTTCACCAGATTTTGAGCCTTGCGGATGACATCGAATTTTTTGCAATTGCTTGATTTGCAAGGGTATTCCTGTTTTTGCGGATGGGGTGGGGGCAAGGGTATTGGTTTTTGGGTGAAAAGTTGGCTAAAAAATCGCCAGGCAAATTGAGGTTGGGGCGGGCTTTGCCGCTCCCAGTTCCTCATTTGTGATCTTTGCTCTTCAACGCACCGGCATGCCGGCCTGGGCAGCGCTGTCGGCATCCAGCAGGGCAAGGCTGCCGCCATCGAAACCGGCGGAGAGGATCATGCCTTCGCTGAGGCCAAAGCGCATCTTGCGCGGGGCGAGGTTGGCGATAAACACCACGTTGCGGCCGATGAGTTTTTCCGGCTCCTGATAGCTGGCGCGGATGCCGGAGAAAATCTGCCGCTGGCCAAGATCACCGGCATCGAGCAGGAAGCGCAGCAGTTTGTCCGAGCCTTCCACCAAGCTGCATTCGAGCACTTTGCCGATGCGCAGGTCGAGCTTGGCGAAGTCGTCGATGCCGATGTACTGGCTTTCGGCTGCGGGCTTCTCGGCAGGCTTGGCAGCAGCTTTCTCGGTCTTGGCCGGGGGGGCGTCGGCGGGCTTGAGGGTGTCGCGATTGGCGTCGGTCATGGCGGTGATGTGCTTGGGGTCGATACGGGTGAACAGGGCTTGGTAGGGCTGGATGTGCTGGCCGGTGAGTGGCTGATCGCAGTCCTGCCAGTGTTGCAGCGGCGCGGCAAGGAACTCGGCCACGCGCCGGGCGGTGGCGGGCAGTACCGGGGCGAGGGCGAGCGCGAGCACCCGGAACAGGTTGAGACCCTGGGTACAGACTGCTTGCAGGCGGGCATCGGCGCCTTCTTGCTTGGCAATCACCCAGGGTTTTTCTTCGTCGATGTATTTGTTGGCCTCGTCGGCCAGCGCCATGGCCAGGCGCAGCGCCTGGGCGGCGTCGTTGTCGGCATAGGCGGCGCGGATGGCGGTAAGGCGTTCGATGAAGCTGGCGTACAGCGCCGGATCGGGCAGTTCGGCGGCCAGTTGTCCGGCGAAGCGTTTTTCGATGAAGCCGGCGCAGCGGCTGGCGAGGTTGACGAACTTGCCGACGATATCGCTGTTGACGCGGCTGACGAAGTCGCCGAGGTTGAGGTCGAGGTCTTCCACCCCGCCGCTGGTCTTGGCGGCGAAGTAATAGCGCAGCGCTTCGGGCGGCAGGCCGTGGTCGAGCCAGCTGCGCGCCATGATGAAGGTGCCGCGCGATTTGCTCATCTTGGCACCATCGACGGTGAGATAGCCGTTGACGTGCAGACGGGTCGGGGCGCGCAGCCCGGCGCCATGCAGCACCGCCGGCCAGAACAGGCCGTGGAAGTTGACGATGTCCTTGCCGATGAAGTGATGCAGCTCGGCCTGGCTCCCGGCGTTGAGGAAGGCGTCAAAATCCAGCCCCTCGCGCTCGCACAGTGCCTTGAAGCTCGCCAGATAGCCGATCGGCGCATCCAGCCAGACATAGAAATACTTGCCCGGTGCGCCGGGAATCTCGAAGCCGAAATACGGCGCGTCGCGGGAGATGTCCCAGGCGCGCAGGCCGCCTTCGCCATCGAGCCATTCGGCGAGCTTGGCCTTGACCCCGGCAAGGGCGACATTGCCGGCCAGCCATTGGCGCAGGAAGCCCTCGAACTGGCCAAGCTCGAAGAAATAGTGTTCGGAATCGCGCAGCTCCGGGGTGGCGCCGGAGACGGCGGATTTGGGGCTCAGCAATTCGGTGGGCGAATAGGTCGCGCCGCAGGCTTCGCAGTTGTCGCCGTACTGGTCGGCCGCGCCGCATTTGGGGCATTCGCCCTTGACGTAGCGGTCGGGCAGGAACATGCCGCGCTCGGGGTCGTACAGCTGCGATACCGTGCGCCGGCCGATATGGCCGCCAGCATCCAGTGCCCGGTAGATGGCTTCGGTCAAGGCGCGGTTGTGCGCCGAATGCGTGGAGCCGTAGTGGTCGAAATCGACATGAAAGGCGGCAAAGTCGGCCTCGTGGCTGGCCTGGATGGCAGCGATAAAGGCCTCCGGCGTGGTGCAGGCCTTTTCTGCCGCCAGCATGATGGGGGTGCCGTGGGTGTCGTCGGCACAGACAAAATGTACGGTGTCACCTGCCATGCGCCGCGCCCGTACCCAGATATCGGCCTGGATATAACCCACCAGATGCCCCAGATGCAGCGGGCCGTTGGCATAGGGCAGGGCAGTGGTGACGAGGGCTTGGCGCGCCATGAGCGGATTCCGGTTAAAACGAGCGCGGGATTATCGCATGCAGTTGTTGGGTCGGGGTTTGGCACAGCCCAAGGAGATGCATTGATTGCCGCTGTCAATTCAATACATGGCTGTGCCCAAGTGCTGTTTATCGATAGTGCGATTCTGACTGGGCAAGGCGGCTCCATGACAGCCAAACGATGGCAATGGTTGCGCATTGCACAAAAAACGCACAGACTACGCCCCCATGCGCGCATGACATCCAAGGCCATGCAGCCCTGGAACACAAGTCAGAAACTCAGCTGCTGGCAAGGGCTTGTACCCGGCAATGGCGTGATGATTTAGACCCCCGCGCCCGGGTGGCGAAACTGGTAGACGCAAGGGACTTAAAATTACCTGTGTCCTTGCCGATTCCGCACCAGACGGGCACCCCGGAACCCGCTCCGGGACACGTTGATGACAAGTAACAAAAGGCTGTAACCTGTTGTTTTTACAAGCCCCGATGGTGAAATCGGTAGACACTGAGCACTTAAAATGCTTTGCCGAATGGCGTGCCGGTTCGAGTCCGGCTCGGGGCACCAGCACCTCGCGCACCGTCCAGCGAACCGTCTGGGCGGGCGCACCCCTCCTATGAGCATCGACGACGCCACCCTCGCCAAGGCGCGGGCCGCCTGGGACACCTGCCTCCAGCAGGAGCGCGAAGCCCAGGAGGCGCAGCAGCGCCTGACAGCAGCGCGGAAGGAAGTCGCCGCATTCCACCGGCGCATGGCTGCCGCCTGGGAAAACCTCTCCGAAGAAGCCCGCGCACAGGTTGCATGGACGGCCCAGCACACCGCTGGCGCTGCCCCCGTTGAGGCCGCGCTGCTAACCCTCCAAGAGACTGCCGAGACCGTTCTATTCGAGGCGGGCCGCAAGCGCCGGGGCCACTACTCGGGCGTCAGCCTAGAGGCCATCCGTGCAGTCGCTCGCGTCTTGGGCCTCAGCAGCTACGGCAGCAGCCAGCGGGCGAAGCCCTTGCCCGACGAGAGCCGACTCCTGGCCGTGTGCGAGGCGCTCGACGCCCGCGTGACGTTACGCAACGTCCGCAACGCTCTCAAGACCCGCAAATAGCTCTCGAAAATCGCGCCCTATTGGCGGGTCCAGACGCCCAGGGCTGCGCCTGAGAAAGTTCGCTCCACACGAGGCAGCGCGGTGCCGCCTCGGTTCATCAGGAGTGCAACATGGATACCACCAAACTCATTCGCATACAGCGCCAGGTCTCAATTTCCCGTCAAGCTCGAAAACAGAAGCCGCTTCCATATCTCCACGCGAACATTTTGTCTGTCCTGCAGATGAGCCCCTATGGGCTTACCGTGGAGCGGATATGCGAGGCCGTTGGGAGAACTCAACGGTCTGTTCCGACCGTCCGGGAGGCGCTTTACGAGCTGATGTATGTGGAGGGCTACCCAATCTTCGCTGAGCGTTGGGGGTACTTTGTCCTGCGTGAACGCGCTCCCGAATTTCGGACTAACGGTGATTCAGTGAGCAGTTTTCACGACAGACTGGACATAGACGATGACGACCTCTGGGCTCAATATCCTCCGACTCAATCGTCGAAGGATGGTTGCTGAGGGTTTCTGGCCTCGTGTCCCTTGCGGGTGCCCGGTCTCCCTGGGCTTGGCAGGCGCTGCACGGTTCGCCCGACAAACAGCGAACCGCCTGGGCCGAGCTGGCCCAGGGCAGCCCGCCCCGCTGGGCGAATCTCAGCAAGTGCATGATGCTGTTGCCTTTTCTCCGCTCTGCTCAATGATTCGGTCATCGGCGGCGGTCGCGCTGCCGGAACAGAAAAGGAGAGCCACCATGATCCGCATTGCTGACGTCACCATCACCCGCTTCGCCGACCTGAACGAAGTCTCCACCGCCGACCTGCTGGCCTACTACAACAGCGTCACCGGCAAGAACACCAAGCAGTTCCTGAAACGTGCCAAGGGCATGCAGCAGGTCTGGGCCTTGATCGAGCCGCAGCTCGCCCAGGTCGAAGAGGCTGCCCAGGAGGAGCCCGCCGAGGTTGCGCCGGAGCAGGCCGAGGGCGTGCAGGAGCCCGCCACCCCGGCCACCGTGGAGGCAGCCCCCGCCACCGCGTCTAGCACCACCGAGGAGCCTGCAGAGAGCGCGGCCACCGCCGAGGCTAAGGCCAAGCCCGCCGGGCTCAAGGCTCGCGTGGGAGACATCCTAGCGGCGCTCGCCAGCGGCCCACGCACCGTCGCCGAGTTGGCCGAGGCACTGGACATGGAACAGAAGAAGGTGCGCTCCACCATCGACACTGCCCGCCGTGTCGGCCACACCATCGCCTGTGTCGGGCGCGGAACCTTCGCGCTGCCAGAAGCGGCCCAGTAAGTCGCAGTTACTCACGGGTGTCCGTCTGCCCAGGGCTGGCGGCACCCAAGGGCGCAGCGAACCGTGCGAGCGCACTGTCTGACGGCCAAAAAGAACCCCGGCGCTTTGCAGGGCCGGGGCGAAGGTGCCGTCGAAGTAACAGGAGCGGAACGATTAGACCGGCAGCATGACCTCGTGGCCGCCACGGCCCAGGTACGGCAGCCCTTCGGCGTTGCCGGGCTGGCTCACGGGCGGATGGCCCTCAACAGCGAAGGCGGTCGTCGCGCCGATCTCAACAACGGTGAAGTTGTCGAAGGCGTCGATCTCCACACGCTTGCACAGGGCACGGGCGGCAGCCGGGGCGGAAGCTGCATCGGCAGCGGGCACGACGAGGGCGTTCAGGCCGTCGGCGCGGCGGAAGTGCGGTTCAGCGGGGTACAGCAGGAAGGTAGCCATGGTTAGATCTCCTCAGAGGCTTGGATGAAACGAAGGTTGGCGCGGAGTCGGCCTCCGAGCTGACGGAACACGAACAGGCCGGGTTCTTGGGTGCGATCCACGATGCCGGGGCCGTGTGCGCCTTGCTCGGCGTCGGCCCAGGCGTCGGCGTAGCCCTTCAGCGGCAGATAGCCAAGGAAGGGCATCACGCGCTGGGCGTTTGCTCCGGCCAAGGTGCAGCAGGTGCGGGCCGTCTTCACGTCCGGGCGGTCTTTGCCGTGGGCGTGCGCCATCAGGCAGGCAGAAGCCAGGGCGGCGGCGTCGCGGTCGTCGAGGGTGTCGATGATCCGCTGGGCCAGCTCGGCGTCGGTCAGCGATTGGAGATGGGCGTTCATTCCTCACCCCCTTCAGCGCCAGCAGCGGCTTCGCGGTCGCGCAGGGCGCGCAGGGCGCGTTCGATTCGGGAGGTCGGGTTGGTGGTGCCGTTTACGACTTCGCCATACAGCGACAGGCCATCAGCCAGGGCGGCCTCGGCTTCCTCGAACTCAACCATCGGCGCGAACACCTCGTGCTCTTCGGGGAAGATGTCGAGGACGGCAGCCGGATGGAACGGGCGCTTGTCGGTCGGCATACCCGAGACCACAGCGATGACAGCGGCGGCCAGTTCGGCATCGCCAAGGGAGGCGGCACGCTCGGCGGCGTTCTTCAGGGCCACCGGGCCAGCACTGGCGAGGTTCTGCATGTAGGTGGCGCGGCGCGGGCTGCCCAGCGTCGCGGCATCCAGCGCGGAGAACGGGTTGTCATAGACGCCCTTGCCCAGCTCCAGCACGTTGCGGGCGGTCGCCAGATCCTTTGCCAGGCGCTCGGCTGTCTCCTTCGCGGCGGCCCGCTGGGCTGCGACCAGGGTGTCGGCCTTGCGCTTGGCGAAGGTCTGGCGCTCCTGGGCGGTCATGGTGATCTTGGAGACTTCCTCCATCGCACGCTTCTGGGCAATTTCGCGGGCGTCGGTCAGCGACTTGCGCAGGCTCTGGAGGTTGGCGGCGTGGCTGCGAAGAATAGAGCGGAGCTCTTGGACATTGGCCCGAGACGGGATTTTCTTCAGATTCAACTTGGACATGATTCTCACCTTTGAGAAATCGGAGCTAGACCATTCCGGCTTCCGTGATGAGAATCATTCCTTTTTGTTGCCGCCTCGGCTCTCAGTTTTTAGCGGGTGGCCCAGGTGGCCACTGCTAACGTCCAGTTACCCCAGGCGGCCCCGCCGGATGGGCGCTCCAGGCTGCTGGACGGTTCGCTCCGGTGCATCGCGCACTGCCCTGGGTACGGGGATGGGCAGGCGGGTGGTGCCTCGGGCCTTCTCCCCATAGGCGGCCTCCCAGCGGTCGAGCCCTTCCTCGTCCTGCTGGTAGTCCGGCATCAGGAAGCCGAACGGGGTTCGCCGGGGCGGCACCCCGGCTTCCTCCTCGAAGCTGACAAGCCCCTCCACCTGGGCCAGGAAGTCGCCGATCATGCTTCCGCCTCCAGCAGCCCAGCGGGCTCCGGTTCTACCTCCAGAAGGTCGCCCCGTGCCAGCGCAATCTCGGTGAGCAGGCCCAGGAGCTGCTGGCGCTTGCCTTCGTCGAGCAGCAGCACGTCCTCGGGCTTGAGCGTCAGCGCGTGTCCGCCGTACAGCTCTTGGGTGACGTTCAGGTTGGCGCTCAGTTCGACGGCCCGGCGCTCGATGTACTTCTGCGGGAGGAGCGCCTTGGCCCGCAGCTCCAGCAGGCGGTCGCTGTACTTCGTCACCGTCCCGACCAGCTCGCCCTTCTGATAGACCGGCTCGTCGTAGCCCTCCACAGCGCGGCGGTGAATCTCCAGCTCGACGCTGCCGGTTGCCTGCTCGATGGCGTCATCCCACGCGGCGGCGAACTCGGGATCGTTTTTCCGCAGGATGTAGAACGAAGGGGCGCACGTCCCCTTGGCGTGTGGGCTGGCTGCCCGAGCGGCGGCACTCACGATTCCGTGGCGGCGTAGCTCCGACAGGAAGACCTCCTTGCGCTCCTCGGTCAGCGCAGCCATCGGTACCCGGTCGCCCCGTTTCCGGCCCACAGGTGCGCCGGGGCGTGCCCCGCCTCCAGTCTTCGGCTTGATACTCATCTCAGTGTCCCTCTCCAAACTGGGCCACCGCGCGCAGGCGGATGGCCTCATCATCAACAGATAACGCGCTCGTGAAGAGCTGGCGCTGTCGTGCCCAGGAGCCCCGCTTGTCTGTCAGGAACCGTCGCGCCGTTCGGACGAGATGCTCGGGCGTGAAGCCTCCGCTTCCCTTCGCGTACTTCACAGTTTCGGGCGTGGCGTTTGCGTCGTTCCATGCCTGGAGAAGGACGGCAGCGGCGAGCTGGCGCTCGGGGCTGTCGCGGGCCTCGTCCTCGTCCTGCTCGATTCGATACAGGTCGATTCCTCTCTGGGCTGGTGCGCGGGCGGTCAGTGACATGCGGATTCCCTGGTGCTTGCGTTCTCAAGGGAAATGATCTCGGCCCGGCAGCGGCGGCGATATCAGTTTTGGCACCTGGTCTGCCGGATTGCTTGACTCGCAAGAAATGAGGCGGAATAGTCGAAACGGATTAACTGAATGGCATCAATAATCAACGACCCAGGGAGGGTATATGCGGAAGAAACTCATTGGTTTGGCGGCAAGCGCCTTGTTCGTAGCGGGATGTTCTACGACCTCCGGTACGGGGCCGGACGTTTCCCGAAGCGGTTTTGACAATGCAGCCGTGGTACGCATCAACCCTCACGGCAACGCCTGCTCTGGGATGGTTTGCACCGGGCTAGGCGCTCACTGGAGCGCGACAAGACCGAATGAGACGATCCTTGTGGTGAGCATCTTCAACAGCATCAATGCGATCACGGGCGCAAAGCTGAATATCGACGGTGAGATTTACGACCTCAAGATCATGGAGACCTTCACCAATTTCAACGAACTCGGCGCTGCGACGAAAGAGTCCCGCAAAGGATTTCTCGTGCCGACCACCTTGGTTCGCAAGATCACAACTTCACAAAGGACATGGCTCCGCGTGAGCACCACTTCGGGCTATGTCGAGGATGCAGTGATCGACGGACAAAAGGACAGCAAGGCGTTCCACGCGCTCAAGCGATTCCTGGCCGAAGTTGAACGGCAATCGTGATCGCCACTGCCCGCTGCGCGGTGCGCTCCACGGTCGGCAGCGGGCGGCCCAGGGTGGCGGGCTGGTCTCGCTGGCGGGGCGTGGTAACTCGAACTTACCGGGGCGTTCCGCTACACCTCCTAGGCGGGCCTAGGGGCGGCGGGGCGGCCCAGGCAGGCCAGCGGCTGGGCGAGGTGCTGGCGGTCGCTCTCGGGGCTGCGAGGGCGGCCCAGGCGGGGTGGCGCACAGGCGGGGTGGTTCCCGTGCGCGGGCGCGATGTGTTAGTTGAATTGGATATGTCAGGAGTAGCAGCCGGGGCGGCCCCGCTGCCCAGGCGGAACGCGGGAACGGAACGCGGGAACGCCATCGACCAGGCCAGCGTTCCGGCCAAAACCCGCGTAGATACAGGCTCCTAGTTCCCCGGAACTAACGGAACGAAGGAATTAAGTAAGAGGTAGAGAGAGGCAGAGGACTACACCACAGCAGTGTGGTGTGGGCACCTGGGCGGTAGAGGTAGCCCCTATATACGCACGTTCTCCGTTCCGGTCGTTCCGGGCCTAGAACCCGCGTCTCTACAGGCTCCCAGCCCGGAACCCTACCCGGAACGGGGCGCGGAACGCGGGGCAGGCACGCACAAAACGGGGGCCGAAGCCCCCGAGTGGTTAGAACGGTTGTGCCGATACGGGCGGCGGTGGCGGTTCGTCCTTCGCCCAGAGGTACAGGCGCTGCTTCTTGCCCTGCCAGCGCACGGAGCCCTGCGACGGTTTCCACCCAGCTTCCTCCATTGCCCGGCGCACGTTGGTGGCGAGCTGTCCTACCCGGCGCTCGGGCGGAATGCCCATGGACTGATACACCGTATCCGTGCGGATGGCTGCCGTGTCCCTGTAGAAGCCTTCGGGGTGCAGCCCTTCGGCGATCTCTAGGAGGCCATCCTCCACGGTGCGTCTGGCCTCCTGGGCCTGCTGGGCACCCTCCAGCGCCTCGTCTGCCAGGAACAACTGGAAGTCGCCACTGCGGTAGCGGGCCAGCGCCTCGGCCAGAATCTGGTCGCGGTCGGCTTGCAGCCCAGGCAGGTCGATCTCGCCAACCTCCACCGGCCAGAATCTACGGTTGCCCGTCTCATCGTGCAGGAAGCGTCCGCTGTTGGTGGTGCCCGCCAGGACGAAGCGACGCTTTACCGACACGACCGTCCGCGCATAGGCAGGGCGGCCCCGGTCTTCTCGCCGGGTGATCTCGTGCTTCAGCGTCTCCACGTCTTTCCGACGCATCCCGGCCAGCTCCGCACATTCAACGATCCACGCCCCTTCCGTTGCCTCCAGAACTTCGCGGGTGTCCTGGGCATCGAGGAAGTTCGCATCGCTGAAGAACTCCCCGGCGAGGATGTTTAGCGCGGACGACTTCCCACACCCCTGGGCACCCACGAGCACCAGCATGTGGTCGAACTTGGTGCCCGGCTCGAAGGCGCGGGCCGTCGCTGCCACGAGCCAAGTAGCGCCAGCGGCCCGGATGTAGGGCGAATCCTCTGCGCCCAGATAGCGAACGAGCCAGGAGTCCAGCCTGGGCGCCCCGTCCCAAGTGGGCAGGCCGTGCAGATGATCCCGGAGCGGGTCGAAGCTGCCCAGGGCGCACAACTCCAGCACCGCGTCGCGGACGTACTCCTTGCCCGGATCGAAGCCGAAGCGGCAGCGAATTTCGCGCCGAATCAGCACCTCGGCCATGTCGGAGAACTCACCGGAAAGCTCCTGCATCTGGTGGTGCCCGACCATGTTCCGGCGGCGGAACAGGTCATAGCTGCACTCCAGCCCGATCAGCCGCAGGGCCGTGATGGTGTTGTGCAGGCTCTTCAGCGGCTCGCCAGCCTTGTTGGTCGGATTCCAACCCACGTCCTGGCCGACCGCCTCGCGGGCCTTGTCGATCTGGCGGCGGGCGTACTTCTCCGGGCTCTTGTGTTCGACCACCGATTCGGCAATGCCGAACGACTCGTCGGTGAGCACCGAGAAAATCACCTCGTCGGGCACACCCTGGCGCACCAGCCCACACGCGGCAGCGAACAGCGCCTCGGAACGGCTCGGGTACTTGGCCGGGTTGTCGGGATCGTTGCCCTGGACAATCAGCACCTTCAGCCAGCCCGGCACGTTCCACTTGTCGAGGGCATCCACCGACTCCAAGGGCTCCACCTCGCCCAGCGGGACAGCGGCGAGAGCCGCGCCAGAAGAGCGCACGGTGGCGGGCGCGGCGGCACCCTGGGCCGGAGCCTGCTGGAAGCTCTCCAGCCCATAGACGCGCTCGGGGTGCAGCTCCACGACGGTGGCCGGGGCAGCGGTGCGGCCCTTGGCCCGCTTCTTGGCGTCCGGGTTGTTGATGCTGCCCGGCAGGCGAAGGATGCGATCCACGTTGTGGCAGTTGTCAGCCCCGCCGGACTCGCCCTTGCTGAACACGCCCTGAATCCAGCGGGTGTAACGCTCGGCCTCTGCCGCCTGGGCCTCGGAGCCGTCCAAGAGGATTGGCTCGCGCAGCGCCCACAGCGCCTGGGCACCAGCGCCGGAACTGATGATTGCGGTGGGTGGCGGCAGCTCCTTCGGCAGGTTGTGCGTCAGGCGGCCGATGATGCGCTGGCGCTCCTCGCCAACGTCCTCCCCGGCACGCGGGTCGATATCCACGTGCAGGAAGCGCACGGCGGTAACGTCCGACTTGGCGGCCTTCTTCTCCAGCCCGTCGCGGGAGGGGTTCAGGTGGTAATAGACGTTCTGCGAGGACAGGCCCGCCAGCCACTGGGCGAGGTCGGCCTCTTGCCCAGGCGCGAACAGCTTGGGCCGGAACCCGTTCCGCTCGGGGTGCTTGGCGACCAGCAGCCACGGGCCTTCCGGGCGGAGCCACTGCAAGAAACTGACAGCGGCGGCGGTGTCGATGATTGCCGGGGCAGCCTGTGCCACCGAGAATTCAGCTTGAGTATCGCTTCCTTCTCGCTTTGCTCCGAAAGCCCCGTCTTCTGTCGCCCCGGAAGCGGGGCTTTCACCTTTTCGGGTGTCCAGAAAATCGCTCACAGGCCACCCCCTTTGGTTTCAAAGCGGGGCTGCGCCAGGACGAAGGCGTCCAGCTCGTGAATGTCGTACAGGACAACGCTGCCGAACTTGCGGTACGGCGGGCCTTTTCTCAGCTCGCGCAGTCGGGCGAGGTGCGGCACGGAAACGCCCAGGTACTCGGCAGCTTCACGGGCGCGGAGCCACCGCTTCGGGACGTTGAAGGAAATTTCTTCGGCGAGGTTGCCGTCTTGGGCAGGGGTGCTGGACATGAGAGTCTCCGAATCTGATGTCGCCAAGATCCGGAGCCGCCCCGAGACAATGCCGGGCGAAGCATGAGAACCCACTCGGCGGGAACGGGTTCGGCTGTTAGCTGCGGACTGCCACCGCTACTGGTCGGCCCTCCGTAGGCCGTCCTGGTTCGTCCTGTCGATTCAGGCACGCTCTCGCTAACGACCCCAATTATCTGGCATCTACGCTCCCAGCCGCAACAGGACAACCGTTCCTCCTGACACCGGCCATTGTCATTCCTGAGATGTCATGAGAAGGGCACGCGGTCGGTCTCGCGGTGCGCGCACTGCCCAGGGAGCGCCAGCGGCCCGCCAGACCATGCCAGAGTGGTAACGCGGCGTTACCGCTGAGTAATGGCCTCCCCGGAGCTCCCAACATGGACAAGGTAATGCTATTCCAATACCCTCGTGACTTTGTGTCGAGATCAGAGGAAGAACATGGCTCAAAGTCCATACGCTGGAGTAGCGAAAACCGATTGGCCGTTGGTCACAGAGCAGCTAATAAGCTCGCATCCCTTAACTCCGCACATAGTTGAGATAATCAACGATGCCTGGCAGGGGATGTTCAGCACCTCTATTGGTCAAGCAGGGCTTAAAATCGGCGTTGATATATTCCCGAAGCCGCAGATTATAGGCGCTCTATTGCATGAACTAATCCCCGCTGGAGTCGCAGCCGCTTTCCCAGGACAGTGGAGAAAAGAAATAGAAAAGTCTGACAAAGACATTGTTTGCGTATTAGATGACTTTTACTCTATTGAACTGAAGACATCGTCAAACAAAACTCAGATATTTGGAAATAGGAGCTACGCCCAGCAGGTAAGTGCGGGCGGGAAAAGCAAAGATGGGTTTTACCTGGCCGTAAACTTTGAGGCTTTTGTTAGCGGCGGCGCCACGCCCAAATTACTGAAGGTTAGGTTTGGGTGGTTGGATCATACGGATTGGATAGCTCAGGTGGCGAGCACAGGCCAGCAAGCTAGGCTCGCCCCTGAAACGTACAGAGACAAATTTATAACTCTTTTCGGATAATACTAGATTTGAAGTGTTTGCTGGGCCGAAAGCATCTTTATGCTTTCGGTGCGGCCCTTCAAACGGGCCTTGGCATGCTCTAGGTATTTCTTATCAAGCTCAAAACCAATCACAAAGCGATTGTTTTCAGCGCCGCTTTCAGCCGTTGATCCAGACCCCAAGAAGGGATCTAGTACAACATCACCCTCATTTGACATGCCCTTCATAAGGCGACCAACTAGCTCTAGTGGAAATTGAGCAGGATGAGGGGCGCGCTCCTTGGATGAACGGTTTTTGCCAGATGTAACCTTTGCTATCTGCCAGACATCTGACGGGTTCTTGCCCAGCGGATTGCACCTAAGTTTTCCGTTTTTCTTCTGATTTGGGTACTTAACATCGGGATCTCTAATTGGATCCAGATTAAATGTGTAGGATTCTGAATCTTTCACATACCAGAGAACTTTCTCATTTCTTGGGGAAAGCCTTTTCTTTGAAGCTACGCCGGCACCATAGTTCCAGACAATTTCCTGAATTAGATAAAAATCTGTTTTGTCCCATAGCAAGTAAGGTATTGGCACCGCAAAACCTTTCCCGGGGACCTCAAGATATCCAACATTGAGGGCTAGCGCACCATTTGCCTTAGTGGCTCTATGAATTTTTCGAATCCAGCCCTCGCACCAATTGACGTAAAAATCCACATCTTTCACCTCTTCGTACTCTTTTCCTATGTTGTACGGCGGCGAGGTGATCGTAAGATCAATAGATTCCTCTGGAATTTGCAGCAAGAGTTCAGAGCTATCCCCGTGGTAAATGGCGGATTTCTCGTCACGGTAAAACGGCTGACCCAATGCGCTAACAATTCGCTCAAAAGTGTCTGTTTTTCCTGATGTCATTTCTGAATAATACCAAGCTCAAATTCAAGATTGGGCGAAATCTATCTGAAGGCACCAACCCTTAATTATTGTGCAGAGGGCTTTGTGCCCTAAGACCTGCGTCTATTCTCTCATTCCTCAGGGTAAAGATCACGCCACAGCCCGCCTAGGGAGGGCTAGGACGTTGCCGTGAATTTGGCCCAGGAGGTAGGCCGAAACGCGGCCCTGCGCCTCTCTGAGCGTTGCTCCAAGCGCCGAGCCGTGGATGTAGCCACCCGTTACGCCCGGTAGCTGGTGGTTGAGCAGGAGCTTGATCGTGAAGGGGTCTAGCCCAACGGCTGCGGCGGCGGTCGCGTAGGAGTGGCGCAGCGCGTGCGGATTCACCAGCCCGGCGTGCCTGACGTGGGACTGGGTGAGGTGCCCCTTGCCCGAGGTGTGCGACGGGAAGAGCCACGGGTAGTCCTTGCCGAAGACCTCGGCGTTCTCCTTGACGCGCTGGCGCAGCATATCCACGAGGAAGGCCGACAGCGGAAGGTCGAAGGCCCGCTTCGGCCCGCCCTTCGGGTTGGGCACGTGTAGGAAGCCGTTCTCCAAGTCCAGGTGTTCGATGCGGGCCTCGCTGGCGGCACCCCGGCGCATACCGGTGAAGGCCAAGAACAGATACCAGTCTCGCGTCACCGGGTTGCGAAGCCCCTGCACCGCAGCCCAGAAGGCGGGCCAGTCGGTAACGATGACATCCCGGCGCTTCTCGTCATTGAAATCCACCGCGTCGGTGGGCGGCGGCGGGAGGTCGCGCATCTTGCGGCGGGCGTGCCGATAGACAGCCCGGACGAGGCGCATGGACTGGTTGGCCACCACTGGGCCGTTGTTCTTGGTAATGGTGCGGTGGCGCTCATCCACGCCCAGGGTGTCATCGCCGATCTCGCGCAGCGGGCGGTCGGCCCAGTCCTTGAGGTAGCGCTCGAACAGAATCCGGTAGCCGTTGATGGTGGAAGGGCGGCGGGCCTTGCGTTCGCAGCGGTCTAGGTAGGAGTCCAGCGCCTGGGCGAAGGTGAATTCCTTCTTCGGCTCTGGCAGCGCCTCGGGCTCGGCGGGCTTGTTCGGGTCGATGCCTGCCCGGAGCTGGTTGATGACCTCCTGGGCCTTCGCCCGGACGGCCTCGATGGACAGGAAGCCCTTGGCGTCGCCCAGGCGAACGCGGCGGGTGCCGAGCTTCACGCGGCGGCCTTGGGCATCGCGCTCCTCGGAGTACAGGTCGCGCTGGACAGCGAACGACTTGGAGTTCGCATTCACGACAACCATCAGCCCAGGGACGAGGGTGTCCCGGACGGAGTACGATAGGACGCGCCCGGAGGTTGGGTCGCGCTCGGCGTGCGGCAGGTTCTCGACGAAGCGGATCGTGAGCTTGGTAGGTGCGAAGGTTGGCATGGCGGTGCTCCAGTTGTTGGCCCAGGGTGGCGAACCGTCCGCGAACCGTGCAGGTGCCGGACTAGGTATGCCTCTGGATGCCGAACTCTTGGCCAAACCGCCTTCGCAGCCAATCATTTTGTTGAGATGCGGAGCCTAAATGCCTCTAACTGCTGCCAAATGATGGCAAAATGTGAACTTAAAATCCCTCGGTGGCAACACCATGCGGGTTCGAGCCCCGCCCCGGGCACACAATGGAGAGCAGCTGTGCTGCAACTTGCTGATGCAAACATCGCCGTGATAGGGCTGGGCTATGTGGGTCTGCCATTGGCGGTGGCCTTTGCCCGGCACTTTCCTACTGTGGGTTTTGATACCGATGCCGGGCGTATTGCCGAGCTGCGAGCGGGTATTGACCGTACCCGGGAAGTGCCCAATGACGCTCTTGCCGTACCGCAACTGTGCTACAGCGCTGATGCGGCGGCACTTGCTAACTGCAATGTGTATATCGTCACCGTGCCGACGCCCATCGATGTTGCGCACGACCCTGACCTTGAGCCATTGATGGCGGCCAGCGAACTGGTCGCTGCGCATCTGAAGCCAGGCGATGTGGTGATTTTCGAGTCCACCGTGTATCCGGGCACTACCGAAGAAATCTGCGTGCCGCTCTTGGAGCAGGGCTCGGGGCTGCGCTTCAACGTGGATTTTTTCTGTGGTTACAGCCCGGAGAGAGTGAATCCCGGCGACCACAGGCGGCGGCTGGCGGATATTGTCAAAGTGACTTCCGGCTCCAATGCGGCGACGGCGGATTTTGTCGATGCCCTGTACCGGCGCATCATCACTGCGGGCACGTATCGCGCGCCCAGCATTCGGGTAGCCGAGGCCGCCAAGGTGATCGAGAACATCCAGCGCGATGTCAATATTGCGCTCATCAACGAGCTGGCGCTGGTATTCGACCGTTTGAGTCTGGATACCCGTGATGTACTGGATGCCGCTGGCAGCAAATGGAATTTTTTGCCGTTTCAGCCGGGGCTGGTGGGCGGGCACTGCATCGGCGTTGACCCGTACTACCTGCTGCACAAGTCCGAATCTGCCGGCTATCACCCGCAATTGATTGATACTGCCCGCCGCATCAATAACCGCATGGGGGCGCATGTGGCAAGCCGGGTGCTGGCATTGCTTGCCGAGCGCGGCAAAGCTCCGCAAGGCGCCCGCGTACTGGTCATGGGCATGACGTTCAAAGAAGACTGCCCCGACCTTCGCAACAGCAAAGTGATGGACGTGATTGCAGCGCTGCAAGCAGCTGGCGCTGCCGTCGATGTTCACGACCCGTGGGCGGATGCCGAGGAGACCTGGCAGGAATACGGTATCGAGTTGTTGGAAACACCCAAGCCAGGGGGCTATGACGCCATCGTGCTGGCGGTGGCGCACTCGGGCTTCCGCAATATGGATGCTGCAGCCATTCGTGCATTGGGTAAAGCGGATGCCGTGATATTTGATGTCAAATCCATCTGGCCACGTCAGGCAGTGGATGCGCGGCTTTAGCGCTTGCCAAGAGGCTGTTTGTTTTTGGAAGCGGATTCAAAAAAGCGAGCCTCCAGATATGGAGGCTCGCCTTGAAATGCGCCGTTTGGGTTAGAACGAGAACGCTGCGCTGAGGCGGAAGTTGCGTCCCGGGGATGTCAGGCGTCCCAGGCCTTCCATGCTCATGCCGCCATGAATCGGCGAATCGGCAAATACGGCATAGGCCAGGCGGTTCCAGGGGGTGTACTTGCGGTCAAACAAGTTGTACACGCCTGCATTGATGCGCCAGTGCGCGTTGGGTCGGTAATTGGCGGTCAAGTCCACCGTGCTCCAGGCGCTGCTTAGCGGCCGGTTCATTTCTCCGGTAAAGCTGTTGCGCAGTGATGCCAGGTCGCTGGGCTTTTTAGCCAGGTTGTGGCGCAGATGGGTGCTGATGCTCAGGCGCTGGTTCTGGCTGTTCCAGCGCAGTCCCAGTACGCCGCTGGCCGGGTTGATGCTTTCCACCGGGCGGCCATCGGCAAACTTGCCGCTGTTGTGCGAGAGCGAGGCTTGCAACAACCAGGCGCTGCCCAGGCGCAGCATGCCGCTCATCTCGATACCGCGGATTTCGGCCTTCAGGCCATTGATGGGGGTGTTGTAGTTATTGCCCTGCTCGGTACGGCAGGTCTGGCGTGGCGGGGCGCCAGTACAAACCCGGTAAGTAATTTCCGGGGTACGCATCACCGTGCCGGTGGTGATGAGGTTGTCATAGGTATCATGGAAGGCGGAAATGCCCCAGCGTGCATTGCGGCTTTCCCAGCGCCAGCCGAGCTCAATATTGAGGCTCTTTTCAGATTCAAGCTCCGGGTTGGATGCCTGGTTCCAGAAGTACACGGTTTCGCCGGTGGCGACATTGGTGGCCTCGGTGGAGCTCAGCCCCAGATACATATTGCTGGCGCTGGGTGCGCGGAAGCCGCGCCCGGTTTGCAGCCACAGGGTGTTGTGTTCATCCAGCTTCCAGTCAAGGCCGGCGCTCCAGCTCGGGGCAGCAAACTTGGCCGGTACCAGTGCGCCGACGCGGTCAGGGAAGTAGCGTGTGGCGGTGGCGTTGTATTGGTAGCTGTCATAACGTGCGCCCAGCGTCAGCCCCAGACGGTCATCCATGAGACGGATTTGGTCGCGCACATAGACATTCCAGTGGCGTGTATCCAGGTCCGGCAGGCGGCCGCCTTGCAGATAGGGGTCACGGATGACATTGCCGCTGCTTTCATGGAAGCTGCGGAAGTCCACCTGGCCGATTTCGGTTTGCTGCCAGGCCAGGCCGTACACCAGCTGGTGACGCACGGCCTCACCCCAGCGTTTGTCAAAGTCCACGCTGAACTGGTCGCGGGTCTGGTGTGAGGAGCGGTCGTCCAGACGCCAGCAGGGCAGCGGCGAGTTGCAGGCCGCTTGGCGCGGTGACAGGCCAAAGATGCGGGTATGGGCAATATTGTCCGAGTTCATGCGCCCCAGGCGCAGTTCCATATTGTCGAATACGGCGTTGTTGCCGTTCCAGTTCCACTCCAGCCCGTAGCGTTGGCGGCGCACTTCGTCATCCCCCCAGCGTTCGATATAGGGGCTATTGGGGCCAAAATTGCGGCTCAAGTTTTCAATCAGGCTTTCTGCCTGCAGGCGGTCGTAAACCAGGCCAATGCGGTGTGCGGGGCTGAGCACGAAATCCACCTTGGCGAGAATGCTGCGGCTTTCAAAGCTGAGCGGGTCACGAATGCGGCGGCCAATGCCCGTACGTGCTGGGCTGTCGGAATACCAGCCCTGGGTTTCATGACCACGGCGCTGGGTATAGACCAGCATCGATTCCACCATGCCGGTACGGTTGGCCAGGGTCAGGCTGCCATTGGCTTCTTGGTTGACATCGGCATAGCCGAGCTTCAGGCCGAAGTAGCTGTCATTGACGCCGGGTTTCAGATAGTCATGCGGGTCTTTGGTGCGGAACGATACCGAGCCGCCCAGCGCGCCGCTGCCGGCGGTGATGCTGTCAGCGCCCTTGGCAATTTCGATTTGCTTGAGCGTATCCATATCCGGTGCGCCACGGCCTGCGCGGAAAAAGTCATACAACTGCGAGGCTGCGCTTTCCACCGATTCGGGCATTTCCATGCCATCAATGCTCATCGATACCCGGTCACCGCTCAGCCCCCGGATGGTCAGGCCGTTATCGCCAAAACGCTGGCCAAAATCGTTCATTTCAACGCCGGGGATATAGCGGATGGCATCCTCCAGCGAGTTGGCCATTTCTTCTTCAAGCTGGTCGGCATCGACCGTTTGCGTGTTTTGGTTGGCGCTCCTGGTTTCAGTGCGCTGGCCTTTGACGGTGATGCGGTCAAGCGAGCTGACTGCGGCATCGGTGCCGGGCGCCGTATCGGCAAAAGCGGCGGGAGAGAGTGCAAGGCAAATGGAAAGCGCGAGCAGGCGGCGCGCAGGAATCTGAGACATGGGTGTTCTCCAGAGGCAGTTGAAAATCGTCTTCTGGCTGCGTTCCGGTGTTTCCGGGCGTGGCTATGGGGAGGGGCGCTTTTTCCGGACACGAAAAACCCTTGCAGGGGTGATGCTGCAAGCCATGTGTCCGGGGAAATTCACTGGCGCGGCCAAGCCGCGCCAGCAGGCAGAAAATCAGCCTTCGTTGTTGCGTGCAGGGGCGGGCATGGACACGTCCACGCTGTCCACCTTGCCGTCGTTATTGCGGTCGGTGCGCTTGAACAGATTCATGCCCGAAGCCAGATATTCGTCCCAGCCGATTTGGTCGTTCTTGTCCTTGTCCAGCACCCCGAAGCGTACCCCGGCCTGACGCAGTTCGCGGGTCTTCAAGTCGTGGATCCGGGCGTGGATGCGCTGGTTGAATTCGGCTTCGTACTCGTGGCGGCTGAGTTTGCCATCACGGTTGGCATCGGTGCGTTTGAACTGCTCATCGCGCACTTCGTCGTATTCTTCGCGGGGCAGCGCGCCATCGCTATTGCGGTCGTACAGCGCCAGCATTCCACCCTTGGTGTGATTGGTGGGCAGGCCAAGCATGCTGCGCGGCGTACCGGCAGGCAGGGTCTCGGGCAGCTTGCCTTCGCTATAGGCGGCAAAGGCGCGGTTGCCGGACTCGTCATAACGCTCGCGGCTGATATGGCTTTGCCCCTTGGCCAGCGACTGGAAACGGCGCTCGGTCATGGTCTGGGTGGCTTCCAGCTCGGGCTTCAGGCGCTTGTCGATGCGCTCGTCAAACTCGCGCACATATTCCAGCAGGTCGATATGGCCGTTGCGGTCAAAATCGCTGGCATCAAAGCGCTGGCGACGGAAGGTCTCAAATTCTTCGCGGGTCAGCACGCCATCCTTGTTGAGGTCATGTGCATTGATGAAGTTCTGCACATTATTGCCGTGGCCTGCGAAGGTCGGCGGCGGAGCCGGCGTGTTCGCGGCGTTCTGGGCTACGGCAAGGGCGATGAAAAGCAGGGTATGAGTCATGGTTTATTGCGCCAGGGTGCGGAAGGAAAGGGTGTAGGAATGGCTGTATTCGGCCACGCCGCTGGACTGCGGTGCCGGGGTGCGGTGCCGGGTCAGCGCCAGCCAGCGGGTAGCACGTTCGGAACGGAAACTGGCATTGCCTGCGGCATCGGTAGTGAGCGTGATGACTTGCGGGGTATTGCCGGTATCGGAAACGACCTCGGTGATTTCCACTTTTTGGTTAGCCAGCGGCTTGCCATCAAACAGCACGTTGAAGCGGAATGGCTCGCCCACATACAGGTCGGTGGGATGGTCGATGGCGACAATTTCCAGCCCTTCACCGTGGGCAGCCAGTGCAGTGCGATTGGGCGCACCTACAGTCAGATAGGTTTCAGCGCGGGTGACCGACTGGAAATTGCTGATGATTTTTGCGCCTTCGGGGATTTTCACCGCTGCATCACGGCTGGACTCGCGCTTGCCGTCCACTTCCCAAACACGAAACAGCGCGCCGTAGCGCTTGCCGGTACTGAAGCGCCAGGTGCCCGGCGTTTTGTCCAGCCGGTGCTCGGCCAGGGTGCGTGCTTTCCATACTTCCACCCGGTCAGGTGCCAGGCGCCTGCCTTCGGGTGAAGTGAGCTGGAACTGGCTGTTGTCAAATGCTGCCTCGGGGATGAAGAATTTTTCGGCAAACGAGGCTTCCATGGAAACCAGCCCGCCATTGGCGGTGATTTCACCCTTGGCGTGCAGATAAGGCGTATGTGCAGAAACAGGCAGGGCGGCCAATGCCAGAAGCAGGCCGACAGTGAGCTTTTTCATGTCGTAAACCCGGTGATGAGCAAATGGATAGGCCGATACCGCCCGATTGAACGGGTGCCGGGGCGGCTCGGCGCGGGCGGTAATTTACGACTTGTTAATGAGAATGTCAACGGGAACTATTCTCAATATTGTGTTTAATTCCAGGAAATGTGATGAATGGCAGTATTTGCGCCGGGCTTCTGTCATGCTTGCAATATGGAAACCAATCCCCAATCCCGTCCGCTGATTATTGCCATTACCGCCCGTGCGCTGTTCGATATGGAGGACAGCCACGAGTTGTTTGAGCGTGAAGGTGTGGAGGCTTTCTGCGCTTATCAACGCGAGCGTGAGGATGAGCCGCTGGCGCCGGGGATTGCCTTTCCCCTGGTGAAAAAACTGCTGGCGCTCAATCCCGACCCGCTGGCGGACAATCCGCGTATCGAGGTGATTCTGCTCTCGCGCAATTCCGCCGATACCGGCCTTCGCCTTTTCAATTCTTTCCAGCATCACGGGCTTGCCATCCGCCGCGCCACGCTTACTTCCGGTGCGCCGGTATGGCCGTATATCAAGCCGTTCGGGGCGCAGTTGTTCTTGTCGGCCAACCCCGAATCCGTGCGCCGTGCGCTGGAAGCGGGGATTGGGGCGGCGACCATTCTGCCGGCACGTGCGCCCAAATCGCGGCAGGATCAGTTGCGTATTGCCTTCGATGGCGATGCGGTGATTTTTGGCGATGAAAGCGAACGGGTCTCGCGCGAGCAGGGGGTCGAGGCTTTTGGCCGCCATGAGCGCGAACGGGCTCACGAGCCACTCTCGGGCGGGCCGTTTCGTGGCTTTTTGCAGGCATTGCACGATTTGCAGCAGGCCTATCCTGCCGATGAAAACGCGCCGATTCGCACCGCTTTAGTCACGGCGCGCTCGGCACCGGCGCATGAGCGGGTGATTCGCACGCTGCGGCAATGGGGCGTGCGTCTGGATGAGGCGCTGTTTCTGGGAGGGCGCGACAAAGGCGCGTTTCTGGAAGCCTTTGGTGCGGATATTTTCTTTGATGACAGTCGTCACAACATCGACTCCGCCCGCCGCCATGTCGCCGCCGGGCATGTGCCGCATGGTGTGGCGAATATGGATTAAAACTCCAAATCCAGTGCGGCGCAGAGGTAGTCAACGAACGGGGCAAGTTGCTCAAGGTTCTGGATGATGGTTTCAAGCAGCGATGCGGAAGTCATCTGGGCATCGTCAAGTGCGCGGCTCAGCACGAAACTGCGTTGGCGCAGGTCGTCGATAAAGCGGAAGTCTGCCGGAAAGCCCGCCGGCGGCCTTTTCAGCATGTCCTCACTGTAGCTTTGGAAGTTCTCCCGCAGTGCCGGGGCATGGGCGGCGCGCGCCCAGCTTTCCGGGTTTTCAAAGATGAACTGGCGGATATGCCGCTGTACTTCAGTGGGCGGATGCCAAAGTCCGGCGCCGATGAAACTTTCCCCCGGCTCAAGATGCAGATAAAACGCAGGCGCGCTGACTTGCCTGCGGCGTTCATGGAAAAGCTGTGCCCCCTGCCAGGGTTTGTAGGGCGATTTGTCGCTGGCGTAGCGGGTATCGCGGTAGATGCGAAACAGTGAGCCGCCCACGGGCTTGGGGTCGGCACGAAAATGCGGGCTGATGGCGGCAAGCGGCACAATCAGGTCGGCCAATAGCTGCTGGAACGGCTCGCGCACATGGCGCTGGTAGTCATCCTTGTGCGTCTGGAACCATTCGCGGCGGTTATTGGCGGCGAGCTTGCCCAGGAAGTCAAGGCTCTGCTGTGTGAAATAAGGGGGCATCAGCTGATCTCCGCTTCCAGTTCATCGCCAAAGGCGCGCAGGTGCTGGAGCAGGTTCTGGGCGTTTTCGTCGTCCTGGCATGCGAGGGCAAGCTCCTTGATTTGTGTGCGGTATTCATCCAGTGCCGAAGGCGTGCCCGAGAGCAGGCGTTCACGGCGGAAGTCATACCAGCGGGCTTGTTCTTCAAAATTGAGGGTCTGCGGCCAGTTGCGGGCACGGTAGCGAAACAGCAGCTCGTCAAGGCGCGCATCGCGGAACTGGATGCCGCTATTGGCCAGTTTTTCCGGCGGTGTTGCGCGCACTTGCGCCATCAGGCGTTTGTCATGCGGCGAGATGAAGCCGTCATACAGCGCGCCATCGGCATCGCTGGCGGCAAACTCGCGTTTTTGGGCAAATACCCGGCGCATTTTTTCCGCCAGCTCTGCGTCGTGCTGGCGCAGGGTCTTGGCGCGTGCCTGTACAAGCTCAGGATCGATGGCCAGGCGCTCGAAATCCGGTGCGCGCAGATGGGCAAAGTCCACCAGCATCGGGCAGCGGTTGGCATGGATTTCCTTGAGCGCGATGCGCGCTTGCCCTTCAGGCAGCGCCTCGCGCGGGGTATAGAGCTGCTCGGCAATGGCTTCGGCAGGCAGGCTGAGCAGCGGCTCGATGTCCTGCATCAGGTCGAAGGCAATCACCCGGCTGTCGATATATGGATGCTGCGCCAGCACGATGACCGGCGCGGCACACAGGCGACTGGCGGCAAAGCGCTGCGACACATGCAGCAGCAGCGGCATGGCCAGCGGGTTCAGCAGTTGCAGCATGCGGCGTTTGTCGCGCGCACCCAGCGCGTAGTCCCAGAGCTTGGGCTGGGTATTTTTCAGCCGTCGGGCAAGGCCAATCAGTGCGCGCACATCCGAGAGCGCTTCGTGCGCCATGCCTTCGCGCAGGCCATTGTCCTCGGCCAGATGCTCCAATTTGAAGCTGGTGCCCTGGCCGTCCTCACGTGCGCGCCAGATGATGCCTTCCGGGCGCAGCGCGTGTGCCAAGCGCACCACGTCCAGCAAATCCCAGCGCGAATTGCCGTTGCGCCATTCGCGCTCGTAGGCATCGTGAAAATTGCGGTACAGGCCAAAGCGGATGAATTCATCGTCAAAGCGCAGCGAGTTGTAGCCCAGTGTGCAGGTACCGGGGCGGGACATTTCCTCGCAGATGCGCGCCATCGCCTCGGCTTCCAACAGCCCGTCGCGGCGCGCCTGCTGCGGCAGGATGTGGGTAATCAGCGTCGCTTCGGGCGAGGGCAGGAAATCGGGCGCTGGCTGGATGAAAAAATCGACCGGGTCTTCGATGATGTCGAGATGCTCATCGGTGCGAATCGCCGCGAACTGGGCAATGCGGCTGCTGCGTGGGTCAGCGCCAAAGGTTTCCAGGTCGTAGAACAGGAAGGAATTGCTCATCGGGCTTCCAGTGGCGGCAGGCGTGTGTGAATTTGCGCATCCAGCCAGTCCCAGTCCACGGCATCGAGTGTGCCGATATGCTGCGTGGCTTCGACCAGCAGCTCGCGCTGTATGCGGCCGCGTTGTTGGGCAAGGGCATAGGGCAGGCGGGTGAAGCTCACCATGCTATAGCGCGGAATGAACTGCCCCGGATAGCGACGCGCCAGCTCCAGCTCCAGTGCGCGTTGCAGCTGGTAGTCGGCATCATCAACGTGGTCGCGCATTTCCAGATAGTTTTCCAGCGCCATTTGCTGGATGGCCAGGGCATTGGGGGCGCGTTCGGCCTCGAAGGCGGCAAAGGCGGCGGCAAAATCCTGTACATCCAGAGGCAGCTGCTCGGCCAGCGCCACGCAGTCTTCAAAGGCGCAGTTCATGCCCTGGCCGTGGAATGGCACCATGGCATGGGCGGCATCGCCGAGCAGTACGGCCTGGCCATGCAGATGCCAGCGTTCCAGATACAGTGTGCCGAGGATGCCCACCGGATTGCGCTCGAAGTCTTCTGCAAGCCGGGGAATCAGCGGCAGTGCGTCGGGAAAGTCGCGGGCAAACAGGGCGCGGGCATCTGCGCCGTTTTTGATGGTGGCAAAGCTCGGAGCCTGGCCGTCATTGGGCAGAAACAGGGTGACGGTAAAGGTGCGCTCGTCATTGGGCAGGGCGATGCACATATAGCGCCCGCGCGGCCAGATATGCAGGGCATTGGGCTCGATTTGGAACTCGCCATCGAAGCCCGGCGGGATTTCCAGTTCCTTGTAGCCATGCCCGAGCCATTCGGTACGGCTGCCAAGCGGCTGCACTTTCTCCATTGCAGCGCGCAAGCTGGAGCCTGCGCCATCACAGCCAATCAGCGTGTTGAAGGCGTGGCGGCGCTGCGGGTTTTCCGGGGTTCTGAAAACTGCGATACCGGCATCGAAATCCACGCTTTCCAGGCTGTGGTCGAACAGGATGTCCACACCAGCGGCTTTTGCGGCATTAATCAAGGTGAGATTGAGGTCGCCGCGGCTGATGGACCAGATGACTTCGGAATCATCGCGGCCATAGGGTTGCAGATAGGCCGCTTCGCCCAGGGGATGCACCATGCGGCCACGCATCATCACCGCCTGACTCAGCACCTGTTCGGCAGTGCCTGCGCGCCGCAATGCATCCAGGCCGCGCTCGGTCAGCGCCAGATTGATGGAACGGCCACCGGCATAGCCGTCGATGCGCGGGTCGCCGCGGCGCTCGAATACCTGCACGCGCCAGCCTTGCCGGGCCAGCAGGATGGCGAGCAGTGCCCCGGCCAGCCCCGCACCGATCAGGGTCAGATGGCGCTCACTGCCCATCCATCCACTCCCGGGTGGTTTGCGCAAAACGCAGCACGTCTTGATGGGTGTTGTACAGCGGCGCCGGCGAGATGCGGATGACATCCGGCTCGCGCCAGTCGCCCAGCACGCCGTGCGCTTGCAGGTAGGCAAACAGGCTGCGCCCGGCATCGCGCCCGGCTTTCACCCGCAGCGATAGCTGTGCGCCACGCTGGGCTGCATCGCGCGGGGTGAGAATCTCGATGGCATCGGCCAGATGCGTATCAATCAGGGCTTCAAGATAGCCGGTCAGCTGGCGTGATTTCTGCCGCAGTGCCGGCATCCCGGCGCGCTGGAATTGCTCGGCGGCGGCACGCAGCGGCGCCAGCGCCAATACCGGCGGGTTGGAGAGCATCCAGCCCTCGGCACCTGCGGACGGGTTGAAGTCCGGTGCCATCAGGAAGCGGGTTGCCGGGTCATTGCCCCACCAGCCTGCCAGACGCGGGCGCCCGGTGCGCGCATGGCGCTCATGCACAAAGCAGCCGGCCACGGCTCCCGGGCCTGAGTTCAGATATTTGTAATGGCACCAGACCGCGAAGTCGGCATCACTCTCATGCAAGCCCAGTGACAGATTGCCGACCGCATGCGCCAGGTCAAAGCCCACCTGTGCGCCGACCTCATGGGCGAGCGCGGCGATACGCGGCAAGTCGAAGGCCTGCCCGGTCAGGTACTGCACCCCGGGCCAGAGCACCAGCGCCAGGCGCGCGCCATGTGCGCGGATGGCGTTTTCGATAGCCTCGGCCGAGAACAGATGGCCGGGCAGGTCAGGCTCGACTTCAATCAGGCAGGTATCGGGCGAGAAGCCGTGGAAGCGGATTTGCGATTCCACCGCGTAGCGGTCGGAAGGAAAGCTGCCCTTTTCAATCAGGATGGCATTGCGCTCAGGCGTGGGGGTGTAGAAGCTCGCCATCATCAGGTGCAGGTTTGCGGTCAGCGAGTTCATCGCCACCACTTCCGAAGGCTTGGCGCCGACGATTTCCGCCAGTGGCTCGCGCACCAGCTCGTGATAGCGCATCCACTGCCCGCTACCGTTGAAATGCCCCTCTACTGCCTCGCTGGCCCATTTGTGCAGCACTTCTTCCACATGCACGCGCGCCGCTTTGGGCTGTAGCCCCAGCGAATTGCCGACAAAATACGCCTGCGGCTGGCCTTCATGCTGCGGCAGCAAAAACTCGTCACGGAAATGCCGCAGCGGGCAGGCGGCGTCTTGTGCGGCGGCATAGTCGGTGGCGTGAAGATGGGTGTTCATGATGATGCGCTCCAAATATCAGGTGATGTCGGCCGCTGAGTCCGGCGGCGCCTCGTAACGCGCCGGACGCGGGTTGAGCGTGCCACATTGCGTGCAGGTACGCAGGGCGGCACTGCGGTAAAAGGTTTCAAATACCCGGAAAAAGTCCTGCTCGATATCTCTCAGGTGGAAAAATTCCTCATACAGCTTGTGGTTGCAGTGCTGGCAGAACCACATCAGCGCGTCGTTCTCGTGCGGCAGACGGCGGCGTTCGATGACCAGGCCGACCGAGTTTTCCATGCGCTGCGGGGAATGCGGCACACGCGGCGGCAGATAGAACACTTCACCGGCGCGGATGGGAATATCACGCGCCACGCCCTCGTCCTGCACCTTCAGCACCATTTCGCCTTCGAGCTGGTAGAACCACTCCGGGCCTTCTTCCCAGTGGTAGTCGGTGCGCGCATTCGGGCCGCCGACAATCATCACGATGAAGTCCTCCTGCACGATGCACTTGTTGCCCACCGGCGGCTTCAAAAGATGACGGTGCTCATCGATCCAGGCTTGCAGATTGAAAGCGGCAGGCAGCATCAGTTTTCACTTTCGTCATGCTGCCGGGCGCGCAGCTGTTCAATCGTAGGGGCGGGGTCACGCAGTTTTTGCCCGATTTGCTTTGCCATGGTTTCCAGTTTTTGCCTGTGTTCGGCAAGACTATGACCACTCATGTGCTTGCGCCGTGATTCATCCAGTGCCGTTGGATTGACCGGAAACAAATACATGCCATCGGCATCGCCACGCATCTGTGTGCCATACCACTGCGGCTCGGTATGCGACATCAACAGGCGATCCCAGCTTGCAGCGACTATCCAGCGGTTTTGTGCACTGTCTTCGAGTGTCATTGCCAGGGTTGCCAATGCATGCGCCAAGCGATAGTCCTCCGGGGTATCGCCATGCTGTTGGATGAAGGCCGCATGGCGATAATCATTGGCGGTGCGCAGCTGCCCTTGTTGCAACATGCGTTTGAGCTGTGTACGGCGTTCGGCATCGCGCTGGCTGAGCGCCTGCCAGTCGATATCGCTCTGATTGCGGTCGGCCTGGTCTTGCGCAAACAGCGCTGCCAGCGCCGGATTATCCGTGGCCGGACTGTCACTGGCACAAACAGCTGCCGGGCAGGTGATGAGGCACATTAGCAGGGCAATGGTCTTGGCTTTCATCTTGCGTCCTGGTAGGGGCCGAAGGCGTGCAGGCAATATGGCTTGGGCTTATCGGTCTTCCATATCCACCCGGATACGGGCAAGCGCCTCTTGATAGCGCGCTTCGAGATCCTGCGTGGAGGTGGCGGCAAGCCCCAGGTCATGGGCACGGCCATCGCGCAGACTATAAACCCAGGCATGTACCGCGATTGACTGCCCACGGCTCCAGGCATCGCGGATGATGGTGGAGCGACAGACATTGACCGCCTGCTCCAGGGCATTGAGCTCGCACAACCGGTCATGCGCCAATTCCTTGCACAGCGGCGAGAGGATTTCCACGTGCCTGGCGGCGACATCATCGACATGGCGAATCCAGTTGTCGGCAAGGCCAATCCGCGCTTTCTCAAGTGATGCCAGCACCCCGCCGCAGCCGTAATGGCCCACCACCAGAATATGCTTGACCTTGAGGACATCCACCGCGTACTGGATGACGGAAAGACAATTAAGGTCAGTATGCACCACCACATTGGCGATATTGCGGTGCACGAACACCTCGCCCGGCGCAAGGCCGATGACCTGGTTGGCCGGCACCCGCGAGTCGGAGCAGCCTATCCATAGATACTCCGGAGTTTGCTGGGTGGAAAGCCGCTGGAAAAAACCGGGGTCTTCGCTCTGGATGCGCTCGGCCCAGAGGCGGTTGTTTTCCAGCAAATGGTCGATGTGTGTGCTCATCGCACTATTGTCAGGCAGAAATGCGGAAATTGTGCGATTGAGTCATCGTGGATGTACTTGGTATGACTTTTCTGGGGGAGACGTATGACACTTGCCATCTTTTTGGCTGAGGCTTAGGAAGCAAAGGCATCAAAGAGGGGCGTTTTTGAGCAGTTTAAGCAGTGTCTTGTAGGGATTAAAGGTTTTGACGATTGAAGCGGAATCCGTTCTTCTTGAGATGCAGTCCGAACTTGTCACGTCGCATGCCGTGAAGTTGCACCAGCCGATGTTTGGCATGGCTCCAGAAAGACTCGATGCCGTTGACGTACCAAAGCTGATGGTTTTACCACCTGCGCCGCGCTCGCGTTTGCTCTGGATACGTTTGGAGCCGAAATACGGCTCATCTGCTTCAAGCACGCCCGGGAACGGAGACTGGGCGGCGCACTGTTGAACCAGGTGGATACGTGTGTTGAAACAATTCAACGGGTATCAGCTTACAAATTGATGGCAGTGCCCGCCTCGTGCGGGCACGGGTGTTGAAACACTCCGTTGCCCGTAAAGTGAAGACTCCCGTTCAAATCAGACGGTGTGTGTGACCTTGAACAGGCTCTGAATGTTCTGCGTGCTACTAAAGAGCAGGTTTTGTTTGAGTATTTAAGGTGTTTACATCAACGACCGCGCTGATTGCGCTCGCGGCGCAGGTTGGGACCGAATTCGCGCACCGAACGGCGGGCAAGCTCGGCATCCTGGTTCGGGAAGTAATCGCCCTCCCAGTGGGTTACCAGGTCGTTTTCAAAATGCACGCCAAAGTTCTTGACCTCGGTTTTGCCGACACGCCCGCGGCGGATTGTGCTGGTGTAATCCCAGCGGTTTTGATGGAACGGGTCGGCAATCGAGGGCGTGCCGAGCATGCTGGCGACCTGTTGGCGGCTCATGCCCACCTGCAACTGTTCGGCGCTGGCCGGGTCAATCAAGGTGCCCTGATAGATAGGCTGCTTGTAAAGAACGCCGCAACCGGCAGTGGTGGCAGCAATGAGAGCAATAAGGGCAAGCCTGGAAGCGGTCACGCGCATGAGTAGAACAGTGGCTGTAAAGACTGGGGGATGATACACCGATGCTATGGCAAGATTGAGAATCATGCGCAAAGGGGCTGCACTTGGCGTTCAGATCAGGCAAACTTCCCACTGACTTTCGCCAACTGCATCTATCCGAATGGACAACGACGATATCCGCAATGCGGGCCTCAAGGTAACCCATCCGCGCGTGCGCATCTTGAGCCTTCTGGAAAACGCCCGCCCGCAGCACTTGACGGCTGAAGATATCTATCGCCAGCTGATTGCCGACAATGAAGAAATTGGTCTTGCTACCGTGTATCGGGTACTGACCCAGTTCGAGGCTGCCGGTCTTGTGCTCAAGCACAATTTTGAGGGCGGTCAGGCGGTGTATGAAATCGACCGGGGCGAACACCATGACCATATGGTGGATCTGGATACCGGCAAAATCATCGAGTTTGAAAGCCGTGAGATTGAGCAGCTGCAAAAGGAAATCGCTGCCAAGCATGGCTATGTGATTGAAGACCACGCACTGGTGCTGTACGTGCGCAAGAAATAAACCGTCTTGTGCAGGTGCTTGGGTATCACTTGTTAGTCCGGGAATAAGGCAGATACATCAATGGCGCCGGGCTAAGTTCGCTGGTGACATGGATGCCGCTTGGCGACCAGGCCAGGGCTTCTGCCTGTGGCAAGAATCGCAAGCTGATGACTTGTGGCGCAGAGGTCAGTGCCTGTGCCCAGCTTTGCTGGGGGCGGCGGCGATAGAGCAGCAGGTTGTCATAGGTCAGGATGGCGATGGCATCACGCTGCGGGGCGATGTCAGCGGCAGTGACCTGGCTGCGCAGGCGTGCAAAAGACGGGTTTTTACGACGTTCGCTGGCACTGGCTTGTGGCACGCCGGCTAGAGTACCGGCCAGTGCCGCGGTTTCGGTTTTTCGGCCTGTTTCTTTGGCCGGGCGTAGTGGCAGGGTGAAAAGCTGTGGCGGCTGCCGTTTTTTGCTGACAAGAATGATTTGCCCGCTTGTCGCATCCACAGCCAGTGCCTCGACATCGCGTGCGCCATCGGGCCAGCGGAAGTTGATGCTCCATGCCGGCTCCACCTGGCCACCTTGTGCCAGTGTTTCGCTATCGGGCTCTGCAATGACATGCAGTTGCAGGGTTTTGCGGATGCCGCCGTTATCGCCGGTGTCGGCAATCATCAGATAGGGCTTGCCGTCCAGCTCGAAACTGGCAAGGTCTTCCCAGTCCACTTTTTTCACGCCGGCGATATTGACGCTGCCAAGATAGCGACCGCGCCGGGAAATGGCGTGCAGTTGCGCCGGGTTGCCGCCATCGTCAATCACCCACAACCGGCCGGATTCGCGGCGCGATGCGGCCATACCGCTGATTTCGGACAGCTTTTCGTGGGTGATGAGGCCGGAAAGCCGTAACTCCGGTACATCCTGATGGCCGCAGCCGACAAGCCACAGCATCGATACAAGGGCGAGCGCTGCCACTTTGGCTGGAAAAAAACGCATGTGCACAAGCATGACAGATAGGGATATGGGCATAAACTGATGCCAGTCAATTTTGGAGCATTGCATGAGCACTATCGGTACCCCGCTTTCGCCCTATGCCACCCGTGTTTTGCTGCTGGGTTCAGGCGAGCTGGGCAAGGAGGTTGCGCTGGAGTTGCAGCGTTTTGGCGTGGAGGTGATTGCCGTTGACCGCTATGCCGATGCCCCGGCGATGCAGGTGGCGCATCGCAGTCATGTCATCGACATGCTCGATGGCGCCGCCTTGCGTGCCTTGATAGCGCAGGAGCAGCCGCATCTGGTGGTGCCGGAAATCGAGGCCATCCATACGCCGACGCTGGTTGAGCTGGAGCGCGATGCCGGGCTTTGTGTGGTGCCGACTGCGCGCGCGGCCTGGCTCACCATGAACCGTGAGGGCATCCGGCGGCTGGCCGCAGAAGAACTGGGCGTGCCGACTTCGCGCTACCGTTTTGTGGATGACCGCGAGCAATATCTGGCAGCGATTGAGGCCATTGGCCTGCCTTGTGTCATCAAGCCGGTGATGTCCTCATCGGGCAAGGGGCAGTCCACATTGAAAACGGCCGGGGATATTGATGCCGCCTGGGAGTACGCGCAAAGCGGCGGGCGCGCTGGCGCCGGGTGCTGCATTGTCGAAGGTTTTGTTGATTTCGATTACGAAATCACCCTGCTGACCGTGCGGCATACCGGTGGCACGGCCTTTTGTGCGCCCATCGGCCATTGGCAGAAGGATGGTGATTATCGCGAAAGCTGGCAGCCGCAGCCGATGTCGGAAAAGGCATTGGCGCGTGCGCAAGAGATTGCCCGCAAGGTATCCGAGAGCCTGGGCGGCTATGGCCTGTTTGGCATGGAGTTTTTCGTCAAGGGCGATGAAGTCTGGTTTTCGGAAGTCTCGCCGCGCCCGCACGATACCGGCCTTGTCACCCTGGTATCGCAAACGCTTTCGGAGTTTGCCCTGCATGCCCGTGCGATTCTCGGCCTGCCGGTAGCGACCGAGGCTGATGGCAGCATCCCCTGCCTTGCACCTTCGGCCTCTTGCGCGGTACTGGCAGAAGGCCATGGCGTGCCGGTGTTCTCTGGCGCGGATGCCGCACTTGCCGAGCCCGATAGCGCCCTGCGGCTGTTTGGCAAACCGAGCGTGGCAGGCCAGCGCCGCGTGGCAGTGACCCTGGCGCGCGGGCAAAGTATTGATGAGGCGCGGCAAAAAGCGCGCGATGCTGCCGCCCGCCTGAAGGTGGAGCTGCGCTGATTCAGGAAAGGTCTGAACAACGCCAAGTCCGGATATGCCGGACTTGGCTTGCACGAATCAATCAGTTGCCGGAAAAATCCAAATCCAGCCATACCAGATGATGGTCGCTGCCTTCGGCAAAGCGGGCTTGGGCACTTTCGGGCAGCGGCCAGAATACGCCGCTGCGTTTGACGGCAAGCTGGCGTGAGGGCAGGACATAGTCCAACTGCAACGTGCCGGAGCGCGCGCCAAAGTCGCCAGTGTGGGTGGCGGTATCGCCGCGCCTTGCAATGCCGTAATGCGCGGCGCGGGCAGCAGCGCCCTGGCTGCGTGGCGCGGCATAGCTCAATACCCGTGGGTGCTCAAGCAGTTGCGCGATGGCGCCCGGCGCGCTGTCGCCGTCCATCGGGTCGGCATTGAGGTCACCGGCAATCACGAATGCGGCGCTGGCCGGCAGGCCGCCACACACGCCCTGGTCATCGCAAAGCCAGGGCAGCGGCTTGCCGGAAATGTATTCGGCAATGAGGCGGATTTCGTCATGGTTGCGGGCGCCATTACGGTCTTCCGGGCCATCGAAAACCGGCGGCGTGGGATGCAGGGCGAGCAAGTGGATGTCGCCTTGCGGGGTCTTGATGGGGACATCCCAATGCGATTTGGATGACAGCCGCAAGGCCTGCCAGATAGCGTCGGGATGCCAGGGCTTGCCGCTGGCCGGGTCGGTTGGCCGGATTGCGCCGGGCAGCGCCGACCATTTGAAATGCTGAAAACTGCGGATGCGGGCGCTGTCGATGGGATATTTGGACAATACCAGCATGCCGTATTGTCCCGGATGTAGGCCATAGCCCCAGGCATCATTGCCATAGGCACGGCCTTCGCCGCTGACCTTGCCATCGCCATCCAAATCCAGTCCGCTGGCAACGCCGGTATTGACCGGGGCGATATGGCGGTACGGATAGTGGATGGGGGCAAGACCGAATTGCGACTGCTCAAGATACTGGCGCTGGAACAAATCCGCTGCCTGGCCTGCGGCATCGAAATCGAACTCGTTGAGCAGCACCACGTCAGGCCGGGTGTGTTGCAGCACGGCCGCGATTTTGCGCGCGCCTGGGTCATCGTTTTGCAGCCGCGCAATCAGGCCACCGGCCTGCCCGTGATACAGCGAGGTGTTGTAAGTGGCAAAGCGCATGGCAGAAGGCTGGTCGGGGGCGGGCATGCTGCTGCAGGCAGCGAGCAGCAAACTGGCAACAAGAAGCAAGCGGCGAAAGCTCATGATGGCTCCGGGAAAAAATGTTCAAAAGGCAGCCACTGTTGGCCATCAAAACCCTGTAGTGGCGTGAAGCGGCGTTTGTAGTCCATTTTCGGGTGATTGTGCAGCCAAAAACCCAGATATACGTATGCCAGACCGGCTTCGCGCGCCCATTGGATTTGTCGTAAGATGGCATGGGTGCCGAGGCCGCGCGCAGCGGCTTCAGGCGCATAGAAGGTATAGACCGATGACAGCGCATCGGGCAGCACATCGGTGACGGCCACTGCCAGCAATTGACCATCCCGGCGGAATTCGGCAAAGCGGGTATTGAAACGCTGGCCTGTCAAAAACTGGTCGAAATCTTCCGGGGTATGGGCATCCATGCCGCCGCCGGCATGGCGGCTTTGCAGATAGCGACGATACAGTGCGAATTGCTCTTCGCTGCGCTCGGCAGGCAGGATGCGCATGATGAGGGCGGCATTCTGGGCGAGATTGCGGCGCTGGCTGCGATTGGGGTGGAAGTCCGCCACCGGGATGCGCACGGGGATGCAGGCATGACAATGCGGGCACGCCGGGCGATAAATCAGCTCGCCGGAGCGCCGAAAACCTATTTCCAGCGCGCGCGGATACAGGGCAGCAAGGCGCGTATCACCGGGTGCCAGCAGCAGATTGCGCGCACTGCGTTGCGGCCAGTAGCCGCAATCATGCTCGCGGCTCAGATACAGGTCGATTGCCTGCGAGGGTGGGGGAGGCGGTTGCATGGGAGCAGCATAGCGGTTTCAGCGCCTGCGGGCTGCCCGGGGACAGTCCAGCGCGACATAGGCGCTGAAAATGCTGCGCGGCCGTTTCGGCATCCCCGAACATCCGGGCTAGAATCACGCAAACCCCTGTATGAGCCTTGCGCATGAGCACTGTTTTTCACAAGATACGCGACCGCGAAATCCCCGCAGAAATCGTCTATGAGGACGAGCACCTGTTTGCCTTCCGCGATATTGCGCCACAGGCGCCGGTGCATGTGTTGTTCGTGCCCAAGCAGGATTTCGCTACCTTGAATGATGTGCCGCAAAACCAGCCGGAAATCATCGGCCGTCTGGCCGTGGCTGCGGCGAATTACGCCAAAGCGCAAGGCCTGGATGAAAGCGGCTACCGCATCGTGATGAACTGCAATGGCGACGGCGGCCAGACCGTCTTCCAGATTCACATGCATTTGCTGGCTGGCGCGCCGCTGGGAAGGTTTGGGACGCCGGCATGATCCAGTGCTCACTTTCCGAGAATTTGTTGCCCGGCAAGTGATGGCAGACCCAGCCCCGGAGTCGGTGGTGTGCCGACAAATTAAATGTCCGCCGTTTTGAACGGCACCCCAAAAGTTGGACGCCCATCCGACCTTTGGGGTGTTTTCATATTGAGCTGATGACTCAAACCGCTTCGAAAATCCCGGCTGCGCCCATGCCGGTGCCGATGCACATGGTGACCATGCCGTATTTCTGCTTGTGACGGCGCAGGCCGTGCAGCAGGGTGGCGGTGCGAATCGCGCCGGTAGCGCCCAGCGGATGCCCCAGGGCAATGGCGCCGCCCAGTGGATTGACGCGGGCAGGGTCGAGCTGGCAGTCGCCCATCACCGCCAGCGCCTGTGCGGCGAAGGCTTCGTTGAGCTCAATCCAGTCCAGCTGATCTTGGTCAAGACCGGCTTGCTGCAGCGCCTTGGGAATGGCCGCCACCGGGCCGATGCCCATCACCTCCGGGCGTACCCCGGCCACCGAGAAACTGACAAAACGCGCCAGCGGGGTCAGGCCGTAATCCTTGATGGCCTGCTCCGAAGCCAGTAACACGGCGGCGGCGCCATCGCTCATCTGCGAGCTGTTGCCGGCGGTCACGGTGCCGCCAAACTGGCCATTGCGGAATACCGGCTTGAGCTTGGCCAGGGCTTCCATCGAGGTGCCGGGGCGCGGGCCCTCGTCGGTATCGGCCAGATGCCCGGCCGCGCTAATGCTATAGCTGTCAAGGTCGGGCTGATAGCTGCTGATGGGGTAGGGGGTAATTTCGTCCCTGAATTCGCCCCGGGCAATCGCCGCCAGGGCTTTTTCATGCGAGGCCACGGCGAAGGCATCCTGCGCCTCGCGGCTGACTTTCCATTGCTCGGCGACCTTTTCCGCAGTAATGCCCATGCCATAGGCAATCGCGGTATTTTCGCTGCTGGCAAACACCTGTGGCGAGAGCGCGACCTTGTTGCCCATCATCGGCACCATGCTCATCGACTCGGTGCCACCGGCCAGCATCAGGTCAGCTTGCCCCAGACGAATCTGGTCGGCAGCCATGGCGATGGCCTGCAGACCGGAGGAGCAAAAACGGTTTACGGTTTGCGCCGCCACGGTATTGGGCAGCCCCGCCAGCAGCACGCCGATGCGGGCGACATTCATGCCTTGCTCGGCCTCGGGCATGGCGCAGCCGATGATGGCGTCATCAATGCGTGCAGTGTCCACGCCGGGGGCTTGCGCGACGACGGCGCGCAATACATGCGCCAGCATGTCATCCGGGCGGGTATTGCGGAACATGCCTTTCGGTGCCTTGCCGACCGGGGTGCGGGTGGCGGCGACGATATAGGCGTCCTGGATTTGTTTATTCATGGCTATCTCCAAAAGTCGGGATAACGGCACCTGGCTGTGCCGCCACGCGCGCTGCCAAAGCTCAGGCGCTTGGACAACGCGGGAAAAATTGCGGCAGGATGCCGAGTCTTTTTCATCGGGTTCAATTACGCAGCGGCTTGCCGGTATTGAGCATGTGCTCGATACGCGCCTGGGTTTTCTCCTGTTGCGCCAGCTCGACAAAATGCTGGCGTTCAAGGCGAATCAGCCATTCTTCATCGACCAGCGCATGCCGGTCGATTTCACCGCCGCAGATGATGGTGGCGATGCGTCCGGCAATTTCCGCGTCATAGGGGCTGATGAAGCGGCCTTCGAGCATGTTCACCAGCATCATCTTGAAAGTGGCGATGCCGACATTACCGGCTACGCGAATGGCGCGCGCTGGCAGCGGCGGGCGATAGCCGCCCTCGGCCAGCGAACGCGCCTCGGCCTTGGCGACATGCAGCAGCTCATGGACATTCATCACGATGCGGTCATCGGCACGCAAAAGCCCCAGGGTTTTGGCCTCCATAGCTGAAGTTGAAACCTTGGCCATGGCCGCGGCTTCAAAGCCTTTTTTCAGCGCAGCAAATACATCGCCGTTTTCGGCGGCCTTGGCGGCGCGCAGCGCAAACTCCTTCAGGCCGCCACCGGCAGGCAAGAGGCCAACCCCGGCTTCCACCAGGCCGATATAGCTTTCCAGATGCGCCACGGTGCGCGCAGCGTGCATCTGGAACTCGCAGCCACCGCCGAGCGCCAGGCCGCGCACTGCGGCCACCACCGGCACCAGCGCATACTTGATGGCCTGGCTGGTGCGCTGGAAGTTGGCGACCATCGCCTCGAACTCATCCACCTTGCCCTGTTTCAGCAAGCCCAGCGCACCGGCAAGGTCAGCACCGGCGGAGAATGGCTCGCTGGCCTGCCAAATCACCAGTCCCTTGAAGTCGCGCTCGGCAATGCCGATGGCTTCCTGGATGCCGTCAAGCACATGGTCGTTGACGGTATTGAGCTTGGTTTTGAAGCTGATGACGGCGATATCCTCGCCTTCATCCGCCCAAAGGCGCACGCCGGGGTTTTCCCAAATGGTCTTGCCGCTGGCGTAAACCTCGCCCAGTACCGGGTCGGGAAAGCGCTGGCGCTGATACACCGGCAGTGCCGAGCGCGGCAGCAGGGCATCCTGGCTGGGGCTGTAGCTGCCAGTGGCCATATGTACGCCATCGCGCTGCATCACCCATGCCGGTAGTGGCGCGGCGCTCATGCTCTTGCCCGCCTGGATATCCTCGGCAATCCACTGGGCAATCTGCTGCCAGCCAGCGGCCTGCCAGGTTTCAAACGGGCCCATTTTCCAGCCATAGCCCCAGCGGATGGCGAAGTCCACATCGCGGGCGGTTTCGGCAATATCGGCCAAATGGTAGGCCGCGTAATGGAACAGGTCGCGGAAAATCGCCCACAGGAACTGCGCCTGCGGGTGCTCGCTGGCACGCAGTGCGGCAAATTTCTTCACCGGGTCTTTTTCTTTCAAGATGGCGATGACTTCTTCCGCTGCGCCACCGCTTTGCGCAGCGTAATCGCCTTTTTCAAGGTCAAGCACATCAATCTGCTTGCCCTGTTTGCGGTAGATGCCGATACCGCTTTTTTGCCCCAGCGCGCCTTTTTCAATCAGCGCATCCAGCCACGCGGGCGCCCTGAAAAAGCCATGCCAGGGGTCTTGGGGCAGGGTATCGGCCATGGTGTTGATGACATGCCGCAGGGTGTCAAGTCCCACCACATCGGCGGTGCGATAGGTGGCGGATTTGGGGCGGCCAAGCAAGGGGCCGGTGAGCGCATCGACAGTATCAAAGCCAAGCCCGAACTGCGCGGTGTGATGCAGGGTGGCGAGAATCGAGAATACGCCGATGCGATTGCCGATGAAGTTTGGCGTATCACGGGCAATCACCACGCCCTTGCCGACTTGCGTGGTGAGGAAAGTCTCCAGCCCGGCCAGCAGCTTGCTGTCGGTATGCCGGGTGGGAATCAGCTCCACCAGATACATATAGCGCGGCGGGTTGAAGAAATGCACGCCGCAAAAGCGCGGGCGCAGGGCTTCGGGCAGCGCATCGGCCAATTTTTCGATGCCAAGCCCCGAGGTATTGGAGGCCAGCAGGGCATGTGCCGGGACATGCCCTGCGATTTTGCGGTACAGCTCTTGCTTCCAGTCCATGCGCTCGGCAATCGCCTCGATGATGAGGCCGCAGCTTTCCAGCAGTGCCAGGTCGGTTTCGTAGTTGGCCGGGACGATGGCTTCGGCCAGCGACTTTTCCGCCAGCGGCGCCGGCGAGAGCTTGGCCAGATGGGCGATGGCTTTTTTCGCAATCGCGCTTTTGTCACCCTCTTGAGAGGGCAGGTCGAACAGCACGGTATCGACGCCGGCATTGACCAGCTGGGCGGCGATTTGCGCGCCCATCACGCCTGCGCCCAGGACGGCAACACGGCGGACAAGTAATTTTTCGGACATTTCAGGCTCCGGTGAGGGTGGATGGAGAAGGCTCAGGCTCTCAGCCCGGCCACGGCGAAAGCAATCAACTCCTGGGTGGCGCGCTCGCGATGGGTGGCCTCGCTGATGCCGGAAGGGCGCTTGATGACGCCGAAATCCGACATCGCATAGGACAGCGCACCGATGACAAAGTCCAGCCGCCAATACAGCTGCTCCTTGGAAATCCCGGGCAGGCAGGGTGCCAATGCCTTGGCAAATTCGCGCAGCACATGACCGTAGCGTGCTGACAGAAAGGTGCGCAGACTGTCGTTTTTTTCCGCATAGGCACGGGCAATCACGCGGATGAAGGCCACCCCGCCGCGCTCGGTGGAAACGCCAAGCGCAGGAATAATGAAGGCGCGCAGGATGGCTTCAATCTGGCCGGGCTGCTCGGCCAGGGCCGCTTTCAGAAGCGTCAGCCGCGCCTGGCTCATCTCGTCCATGCGTCGCCGGAATACTTCGTTGATGAGGTTTTCCTTGCTGCCAAAGTGGTAATTGACCGCAGCGATATTGACATCGGCACGACTGGTGACTTCACGCAAGGAGGTCGCGGAAAAGCCCTGCTCGGCGAACAGGGCTTCTGCGGCATTGAGAATCCGTTCTTTGGTGCTGAACTGGATGGCAGCCATGCAAGTCAATCAATTCAAACGATTGATTGATTCTAGACCTGAGTCTTTGCACAAGTCATGTTGCGCCGCGCAAGGGCTGGCTTACTTGATTGCCTGCAAGGGGCGCACAACCGGGTAGCGGTGCAGCTCGCGGTCATAGGCCGGGTGGCGGCGGTAGAAAAACTCCAGGCGCTTTTCAGCGGAGGCGCCAAACTCGGCATCTTCGGCCAGGCGACGCTGGAATTCGGCTTTCAGTGCCGCATCCTGTGCCAGCATCTTGCGGGCTTCGGCCTCGGCCACATAGTCCTCCATGTATTCTTTGCGCTCAAAGACGTTATTCATCTTGCCCCAGGCGACGAGTGCGTCCGGGGCTTGCGGTTCAAGAAGCTGCATGACAAGACGCGCCTTGGCCTGGCGGATCGGCACCCAGAGTGCGCCGGGGGCAAGGCTCTGCCTGCCTTCGGCCTGCCACTGGCCCTCGATGCTGAGCCGTTGCTGGCCTTCCACGGAGGTTTTGGCGAATTCGGCCCGGCTGGCACGGAAAACTTCCACCGGAATATCGGCAAGTGCCTGCTCGATGGGACGGTATTCGATGCCATGCAGCGCCAGTTTGGGCTGGAAGAGGCTGGCCCAGGCGGCGGGAATCAGATAGCCGTTCTCCGGGGCAGTGACTTCCAGTGCCGGAGCGACCTGGTTGCGTAGCGGCACGCGCCAGACTTGCGGGGTGGTTTCGTCATAGCGGGTCATCAGGGCGCCGGAAATGTCTGACGGGGTGCGGGTATAGGCATAGCCCTGGAAGTCGATGGTTTTGGCCTCTTCCAGCACTTTCCAGCTCAACGGTATGCGCTGGCCGGCAAGGGCAGCGCTGCGGGCATCGGTGGCTGTGGCCACGGCCTGCCAGTCCTTGCCGTGGCGAGCCATCTGCCCAATCAGGCTTTCCACGCTGATGCGGGTTGCGCGCACGCGCTCGGGATAGCTGCGCCAGCTATGAGTTTCGACCAGGATACCGATGCGGTTGCGCAGCCAGAAATAGCCATGCGAAAAGCGCGGGCTGGGTACGCCCTCGGAAAAGCCCGAAGCCGGATTGTCGTATTCGACGAAACTGGGGTAGAAATCCACCGGCATCGAGCCATTTTTGCCAAGCTCGGCGATGATGCCATCGCGCAGGCTGCGCCCCACATGTGCCAGCGCCGCATCACCAATATTCACCGGATGTGCGGTGATGGAAATATCGTGCTGGAACTGTGCGCCATCGGTGGCATGCAGGTCGATTTCCACCAGCGGGTCCCATTGATTGACCAGCCGCAGCATGGCCTGCATCTCCGGCGAATCGGCTTTCAGATAGTCGCGGTTGAGGTTGTAACGCTGTGCGGTGACGCGAAACCCCATTTGCTCAGGGCCGCGCTGGTTGGGGCGGTTCCAGGCGCGGAAATTTTCATGACCATCGACATTGAATACCGGCACAAACAGCATCACCTGCTGTTGCAGCAGCGCCATTTTTTGCGGGTCTTCAAGCCATTCGCGCAGCAGCCAGAACACCGCATCCTTGCCGTCGATTTCCCCGGCGTGAATCCCGCCTTGCACCAGAATCACCGGCAATTTCCGGGCGCGGGCAGTTTCTGCATCCAGCGCGCCACTGGCCGATATCGCCAGCGCCTTCATCGGCCGGCCTTCCGGGGTGGTGCCAAAGTCAAAACAGCGCACCCGCTGCGGATAGGCTTGCGCAAAGCCTTCGCAAAGTTCAATCACTTCTGCATAACGGCCGGTTTGGGTAAAGCCGCTGCGTTCGGCATGGCTGGACAGGGGCGGGGCGGCCAGTGACGCAAGCGGGGTCAAGGCCATCAGGCAGGCAAGGGCAAGTGCATTGAGGCGAGGCATAACAGACATCTTGGTTGGGAAACCCGCTGATATTAGGCGGCTCAAGCGGGCGGTGATAGTCTTGCAGTCTTTGCAAATTTGGGCAGTACGCATGAGCAAACCCGCTAGCAGGTCTGGCTTGATGCCTTGTGGAGACAGGCCATGAATCCCAGCATGACCCTCATCATCATCGCCATTACCGTGCTGGTTTCATGGCGGGCTTTCGATAACGAGCGGCTGTTGGAGCGATTGATGTTGTGGCCGGCGCTGATGGCGCGCCGCAAGCAATATGAGCGCCTGCTCACCCACGGCTTCATCCATGCCGACTGGATGCACCTTATCTTCAATATGGTGACGCTGTTCTTTTTTGGTCGCCAGATTGAGCAGGTGTTCGGCGAGGGACTCTCCGCAGCGGCGGGGTTTGCGTTTTTCTATCTCTCGGCCATTGGCATGGCCGCCCTGCCGGCCTGGCTTGGGCACCGGCAAAACCCGAACTATCGCAGCCTGGGCGCTTCCGGTGGCACCTCGGCAGTGCTGTTTGCCTTCATCCTGTTCTCGCCTTGGTCGAAGCTGGTGATTTTCCCCATCCCGGTGCCGATTCCGGCCATCGTGTTCGCCGTGCTGTATGTGGCCTATTCCATCTGGATGGAGCGCCGTGGCCGCGACAATATCGCCCATGGCACCCATCTGGCCGGCGCGGCCTATGGCGTCTTGTTCATGCTGCTGACCCAGCCGGGGCTGGCAGGACATTTTCTTCGGCAAATGAGGTTCTGATATGCGTGAAATTGAACACGACGCTGCAAGCGGGCAGTTTTACCTGCAAGAAGACGGGTATCGTGCAAGCCTTCATTACCGCAGGGAGGGTGATGTGATGGTGATTTTCAGCACCCATGTGCCCGCAGCAATTGGCGGTCGCGGTCTTGCCGGGGGGCTTACCGGGGCGGCGCTGCAATGGGCGCGGGCCGAAGGCTTGCAGGTCAATCCGCAATGCTCCTATGTGGACAGCTGGATGAAGCGTCATGCTGAATACGAAGATTTGCGTGCCTCTGCATGATAGTTCTGCCAGCAAAGTGAAAAATCTCCCCTTATTGCGCGGCTTTGGTGTATGGTGCGCATACTGTTTCAGCGGGATCACGGAAACATAGTGATCCGATGTGTTTGATCGTGCGGTCAGCTTCATCGCTTGCGTGTTGCCCCTTGTCTGACAGTCCGGCCTTGTGCCGTGTTTTCATCCAACTGTTTCCAAGGAGTAACAACATGTCCGATCGTCAGACCGGTACCGTCAAATGGTTCAACGATGCCAAGGGCTACGGCTTCATCACCCCCGAAAGCGGCGCTGATTTGTTTGTCCACTTCCGCTCCATCCAGGGCACCGGCTTCAAGTCGTTGCAGGAAGGCCAGCAGGTTTCCTTCAAGGTAGTGCAGGGCCAGAAAGGCCTGCAAGCCGACGAAGTGCAGGCGCTGTAATCGCCTGTTCATGCCTGGCAAAGAAAACCCGGCTCCGGTCGGGTTTTTTGTTGCCAAAGACGGCAAAACAGCCTCTATCATGTGACCATGATATTGGCATCACACGCCTTGTGTCATTCTGAGCCCAGTCATTTCCAATTTGTATATCCCCATGTCTTTGCGAATTGTGCCCTTGTTAGTGTTGCTGGTTGTGCTTGTCGGCTGTCGAGTGGAAGCGCCGTCAACAGATAAGGAAACAACCGCTGCCGTTACACCTGCCGATAAACAAGAGCCTGTGCAGGCATTGGAGCTGCCACTTAAAGATGTGACCGAGCGTAATTCCAAGTATCTTATCGGCATCACCTATCCTGCGGTTGCCAGCCAGCACCCCCAGCTTGCCCAGGCCCTGTTTGATTACGCCAAAAGCGCACAGCAGGATCTGGATGATGCGGTCAAGCTCGCCGGTGATTCTGTCGGTGGCGGCAATACTTATGACCTGAGCCTCAATTTCATTGAGCTGATGAATACCCCCGCTGCGGTAGTGGTGGCCGTCGATGGCAGCCTGTATACCGGTGGTGCACATGGCATCCCGCTGATTGCGCGTTTTACCTATCTGCCACAGGAAGACAGGATGCTCAGCCCGCAGGACTTGGTGTCCGAACGCTCCGGCTGGCAGGCCATATCGGACTATGTGCGCAAACAATTGGGTGCCCAGGTAGAGGCGCGTCTTGATGAAGATGAAGTGCCTTTGCCCGAGCGCACTGAAATCATTCGCAGTGCCAGCAATATGATTGAAGAAGGCACCATGCCTGATGCGGCCAACTTCGCCCAGTTTGAACCGATTCCCTCGGCCGATGGCAAATGGTTTGGCCTGCGCTTTGTATTTCCGCCCTACCAGGTCGGCCCATATTCCGATGGTACCCAGAGTGTGGATGTGCCAGCCTCCGTACTGCGCCCGCATTTGGCGGCGAAGTATCGAGCGATGTTCACCGGAAGTTGATTTCAATATCCATTTTTTCAAAACCGCCCCAAGGGGCGGTTTTTTCATGCAGTTCAGAATTTATTGCGGCTTTCTTGCCAGCAGGGTGGCAAAGCGCAGCGCGATGGGATTGCCTTCGGCATCGGTTTTATGAAGGTGCCCCAGGTTTTCATTGTATTTGAGCAGCTCCCAGCCCTGGTACATCGTCGCCAGCTCGCCTTCGCGCAGGGTGAAGGGAAAAGGCTGGGTGCAGGGATAGTCGTCGGTGTCCATGGCGCTGACGATCAGGTTGTAGCCGCCCGGCGCGGTGGCGGCCTGCATCTGCGCGATCAGGGCGCGGGCGGCGTCTGCCTGCAGGAACATCAGCACTACGGTGGAGAGGATGAGGTCATACTGGCCCTGCAACAGGGTTTGTTGGCCGGCCTGATTGAAGTCGGCCTCGGCAAGCCTGATGCGCTCGCCGAAGTTTTCGCTGGCGATGATCTCGGCCAGCGTCTGCAAGGCTTCGGGGTTGCGGTCGATGCCATCCACGTGCAGGCCGTGCAGCGCCAGATACAGGCTGTTGCGGCCGCGACCACAGCCCACATCCAGTGCACGGGCATTGGCGGGCAGGGCAAGGCGCGGCAGGGCTTCGACGACTTCGGAGTGTGCACGGCTCAGCTTGTATTTCTTGGCCGGGTAGTCCTCGGGCGTGCACATGAAGCGCAGTTGGCAGCGCATGTCGGTACTGGCCGAGACGATGCGATGCCATTGCTTGGGTTCAATCAAGGGCGGTTGATTTTCCGGGCTGAAAGTAAAGTGCTCCAGGGTATTGCCCTGGCTATCGGTGATGGCGAAATCAAGACTTCCTGCCAGTATTTGCAGCTGCGCCCAGGTGCCTTCCTGGGTATGGTGATTGTGCAGAAAACCTTTGGGCAGGGTATCCGGCGTCCATTCCGGCATGGTCTTGTAGATGATGAGGTTGTTCATGACAGGCTCCAAAAGCATGTGAAAATTGCGCTTTGTTTTGTTTGGGGCGCTCATGCCACTGATTACATTGAACGCCGTTGATTTCAGTATCGGCGGCCCATTGTTGCTGGAGCAGGTAAATTTTTCCATCGAGCCGGGCGAACGTATCGCCCTGATTGGCCGCAATGGCGCCGGCAAGTCCACCTTGCTGAAGCTGATTGCAGGCGAAATCAAGCCCGATGATGGCGAGATTCGCCTGCAAAGCGGGGTGCGCATTGCGCGGCTTGAGCAGGAAGTGCCGCAGGCGGCGCAGGGCAAGGTGTTCGATGTGGTGGCCCAAGGCCTGGGCGCGCTGGGTCAGCTGCTTGCCGAGCATCATCATCTGACCCATGCCGAAGTGCTGGATGAAGTGGCGCTGGCCAAGGTGCAGGCAGCCATCGAAGCCCAGGGTGGCTGGTCACTGGAAAATCGCGTCAATGACACCCTGCAACGGCTGGAACTCGATGGCGAAGCCGATTTCACCCGGCTTTCCGGCGGCTTGAAACGCCGCGTGCTGCTGGCGCGGGCATTGGTGTCCTCGCCGGACTTGCTATTGCTGGATGAGCCGACCAACCATCTGGATATCGAGGCCATCGACTGGCTGGAAGGCTTTTTGCAGCAATGGCCAGGGGCTTTGCTGTTCATCACCCACGATCGGCGTTTTCTGAAGCAATTGGCCACGCGCATTGTCGAAATCGACCGTGGTGAGCTGACCAGCTGGCCGGGAGACTGGGACAACTATCTGCGCCGCCGTGAGGAGCGGCTGCATGCCGAGCGCCAGGAGAATGCCCGTTTCGACAAACTGCTGGCTGAAGAAGAAATCTGGATTCGCCAGGGCATCAAGGCGCGCCGTACCCGTGATGAAGGCCGGGTGCGGCGGTTGAAGGAAATGCGCCGTGAGCGCGCCGCCCGCCGTGAAGTGCAGGGCAAGGTGCAGATGGAGCTGGCCAGCGCCGGGGCTTCGGGCAAGAAGGTCATCCAGGTCAAGCACCTGGGCTTTGCCCATGGCGACAAGACCTTGGTGCGGGACTTTTCCACCACCTTGCTGCGCGGCGACCGCATTGGCCTGATCGGCCCCAATGGCAGCGGCAAGAGCACTTTGCTGAAGCTGCTCCTGGGCGAGCTTGCCCCGGACAGCGGCGAAGTACAGCTGGGCACGCAGTTGCAGGTGGCGTATTTCGACCAGTACCGCGCCACACTGCGCGAGGACTGGAATGCGATGGAAAACGTCGCCGAAGGCAGCGATACCGTTGACGTGGGCGGGCGTCGCAAGCATGTGCTGGGCTATTTGCAGGATTTCCTGTTCACTCCCGAGCGCGCACGCGCACCGATTACCCGGCTTTCTGGCGGCGAACGCAATCGCCTGCTGCTGGCCAAACTGTTTGCCCAGCCTTCCAATCTATTGGTGATGGATGAGCCGACCAATGATCTGGATGTGGAAACCCTGGAGCTTTTGGAAGAGCTGCTCCTGGAATATCCCGGCACCCTGATTCTGGTCAGCCACGACCGTGATTTTCTCGACAATGTGGTGACTTCCACGCTGGTGATGGAAGGCGATGGCCGGATAGGTGAGTATGTCGGCGGCTATAGCGACTGGCTGCGGCAACGCCCGCAAGGCGCGATATCGGCTGAAAAGCCTGTTGCCGTCAAAGCGCCGGAAAAGCCCGCAGAAAAGCCGACGAGTACCAAAAAGAAACTGAGCTACAAGGACGCCCGCGAGCTGGAAGCCTTGCCGGCACGCATCGAGGCGCTGGAAGCGCAGATTGCCGAGCACACTGCACGCATGAACGAGCCGGCGTACTTCCAGCGCGATGCCGCCGCCGTGCAGGCCGACAATGCCGCGCTTGAAGCGGCGCAGGCCGAGCTGGATACGGCCTATGCCCGCTGGGAAGAACTTGATGCATTGGCAGGTTGAAGCCGATGACTGCGCTTGAGCACGCCCTGCAAGTCTTTGCCGGGCAATATCCACAGCAGGCGGCGCTGGCGGGCGAATATCTGACACTGCTGCGCGAAGGTGGGCAGAGTCCGTTTTGCCGCAGCCGTTTGGCCGGGCATTTCACCGCTTCTTGCTGGCTGGTGAGCGCCGATGGCAGGCGTGTGCTGCTGACCCACCACCGCAAACTGCAACGCTGGCTGCAATTGGGCGGACATGCCGATGGCGATACTGACCTGGCCGCCGCCGCATTACGCGAAGCCTGCGAAGAATCCGGGCTGCATGGGCTTGTGCTTGCTCCTGAAATTTTCGATATCGACAAACACTGGATACCCGCGCATGGCGCCGTGCCGGGGCATTGGCATTACGACGTGCGCTATGTGTTGCGGGCAGGCGCGGATGAGAATTTCGTCATCAGCGAAGAATCGCTGGCGCTGGCCTGGCGGGATATCGCCACACTGGCCGAAGACGAGGGCGGCGATGCTTCGCTGCGGCGCATGGCAAAACGCTGGTTGCAGCAGGTTTGATTCAGCATCGGGGCGGGCGGGCATCCAGCACGATTGCAACCTGCTGGCCTTGTCCGGCATAAAACGTCAGGGTGTCGGCCAGGATGTCTACAAGTATCTGCAAGTCCTCCGGGCTTGCCTCCCGCAAGGCGCGGCAGTGGCGCACGATCAATACCTGCGGCGCTTGTTGCGGCGGAAATACATCGCGCAGCGCATCGGCCAGGCTATCCCAGTTGTGGCCGATGCCTTCGGGAAAATCCAGTGCCCGGGCAAAGCGTGCCAGCAGCGCGCCCTTGTTGCGCACGCCGGCAAGAGAGACTTCGCGCAGCTCGGCGCCGGCATCAAGCAATGCCTGTTGCAATTGCACAAAATCCGCGCTGGAGAGAAGGAGAAGGCCGGAAGATGGAGCGCTCATGGCGTGAACTTGCGGAAGCTCTGGTAGTGGTCGTCACTGTAATACCAGACATCGGGCGGTTGGCCGCCGGTGACGATGCGCCTTGCACCACGATGCCGCAGCCCCGGCGTTTCCACCGTGTATTCACGGTAATAGCCACGAGGTTTGCCGGGCAAAAGTCGCTCGCGATTGCCAAATACCGTGCCATCCTGGCGGTGCGGATACGGGCCGCCGCGCTGAATCAGCGCGACAGTTCGCCAGGCCTCAGCGGGCAGGTCTTGATGCGTGTGCTGATTGGGCAGGCTGCCAGATGTGTACCTCTCCGCCTGTGTACTGGCTGCCAGTTCTTCCAGCGGCAGAGCCGTTACGGCCAACAAAATGAAAGCCGCCAGCAATCCGAGTACGGTCAGGGTGGTAGCGAGCCTGATGCGCTTTTTGCGGGGAGATTTCATGTGCATTTATAACCGGTTGCTGCCAGTTGGCAGATGATACGTTTGCCTGAAACAACTGCCAGCCCCCTGGGGCAAACGGGCTTCAATACCCCATCAGCCACACACCCCCGGGATTTTCCTCCGGGGGTGTGTGGCTTCGTGCTTCAAGCGTGTGTGCGGGTTGGGGTGAGCACCTCAACCCGCATGCCGTGAACAGGCTCAGAACTTGAAGGTGAAGCGGGCGTGGGCGCCGTGGTCGTTGCCTTCATCGGCGTACTGGCCGCTATAGCCCACTTCCAGCAGGCTGCGCGCGCTCAGGCGGGCGGCAACTCCCAAATCCGCCACGGTGGCCTTCTTCGCCACCGGTGCGCCCAGCACGGTAAAGGCCGGGCTGCCGTTGAACGATTGCAGGCTGGCGGCCGACAAATCACCCGAGGCATGGCGGTAGCCCAGGCCTGCGCGCAGGCTCAGCCAGGTTTCTTCCTGCTGGCTGCCGGCCAGGTTCAGGCTGGCGCGCACGCCGCCGGTGGTGAGCTTCAGCTGGTTGCGCTGCCCGGCGGCGCTGAGGGCGGCCAGCGGGTTACCTGCTTCCTGGAAGCCGTCCGTCTGCACGCGCACATCGGCGTATTGCAGGTAGGGCTCGGCCTGGAAGCGTTCGCCGCCAAACAGGTAGCCCAGTTCCACAAAGCCCTGACGGGTCTTGGCCTTGTAGTCGCCAGTGAGACCTGCGCTGAAGCCTGCGAAGTTCACCGTGCGGGTGATGTCGATGTCCTGCTGGCTATGGGTGTAACCGGCAAATACGCCCAGACCGCTCCAGCGACCGCCCACATGCAGGCCGAGGCTGTTGTGTCTGACTTCGAACTTGCTGGTGCGATGGCCGATATGGCCATCCAGACGGCCGCTGCCGCCGAGGAGGCCAACGCGCAGGCCGTTCTCCAGCTGGTAGTCGCCGCCGACCAGCCATTGCTGGCCATCATAGCGGGTGTAGGCGGTGTTGAAGTCGCCTTGCAGGGCGCCACCGCGCCCCTGGTAATCGGCCCAGACCGAGAAGCCGGCACCCACGCCCTGGGCGGTGAACGCATCCAGGCCGGTGCGGGCACGGGACAGGGCGGCATTGCGCAGGTGGCGGCTGTCATCGGCCAGTACGCTGCGCACGCTGCCATGGGCTTCGCCGGAGAGCTGGTCAAAGGCTTTGGCCGCCGCTG
>NWQQ01000016.1 GCA_002798255.1 Lysobacteraceae bacterium NML95-0200 | reverse complement strand
CAGATGCGCCACATGGTCACGGATGAAGGAGAAATCCACCGTTGCGTCGATCTTGCGCAACAGGTGGTCTTGGGGCACCAGCATCTCAAGCGTCACCATCTCAAGCTGCTGCTGCGCAGGCGTGGGCTCTTTCAGCATCTGTCTATGAAAACAACAAACCCAGGCCAAGGCCAGGGTTTGTCAGCAGTCTGAGAACGGCTCCCTTTCGGGAGCCGTTCTGCTGCACCTGGATGAAAGCGTGCGATTACTTCTTCTCGGCCATCATCGCATCGCGCGCAGCGCGGAAGGCGCTGGTTTTGTACCAGTTCGGCCAGCTGGCGTCATTGGCCACGGTATTGCCGACTTGGTACAGGGCTTGCAGGTCTTCGACCAGACCGTCGAGTTTCCAGTTCGGGTCGAACTCGTCGCTGGGCTTGTGGTAGCGGTGTTTGCGGTAATCGGCCATCACCGCCTGTCCGGCTTCCGTGCCGCCTTCGCGCAGGTCGTCGCCGCCCTTGGCATACAGCGCCGGCACGCCGGCCTTGGCAAAGTTGAAATGGTCGGAGCGGAAATAGAAGCCGTCCTCGGGCGTGGCTTCGGGGGTGATGATGCGATCCTGCGGCTTCAGCGCCTCGGCTAGCAGGTCTTCCAGTTCGGAATTACCCATGCCGATGACGGTCATGTTCCTGGCCCGCCCGCCCACCGGCATGGCATCCATATTGATGACGGCCACGGTCTTGTCCATCGGCACCACCGGGGCGCTGTTCACATAGTGCTTGGAGCCGAGCAGGCCGGATTCTTCCAGGGTGACGGCCAGGAACAGTACCGAGCGCTTGGGCGGGTTGGCGGCAAACTGTCCGGCGATTTCGATGATGCCGGCAACGCCGGTGGCATTGTCCACCGCGCCGTTATAGGTCTGGTCGCCTTCACCCTCGTGCTTGCCAAGGTGATCCCAGTGCGCCATATAGACGATGACTTCATCCGGGGTTTCCGTGCCGGGCAACATGCCGATGACATTGCGCGAGGATTTTTCGCTGACCTTGCTGCTTAACTCCACGCTCACCCTGGCATCCAGCGGTACGGCCTTGAAGCCGGGTTTGCCTGCGGCTTGACGCATTTTTTCAAGGTCAAGTCCGGCATCGGCAAACAGTTTGGCGGCGGTCTCGCCAGTCAACCAGCCCTGGATGGGCAGGCGCGGTTCCGGGTCGGTCTTGGCGGGCAGGTCGAATTGCTCGCCCGACCAGGAGTTCTTCACCACGCCCCAGCCATAGGCGGCGCCGGCATCGTCGTGAATCACCAGCGCGCCGCTGGCGCCCTTGCGTGCGGCTTCTTCAAACTTGTAGGTCCAGCGGCCGTAATAGGTCATGCGCTTGCCTTCAAACAGGTGCTCGTCACCGGCGTGGAAGCCCGGGTCGTTGACGAACATCACCACGGTTTTGCCCTTGACATCGACCCCGGCGTAGTCGTTCCAGTTGTGCTCGGGGGCATCCACGCCATAGCCGACAAATACCAGTTGGCTGGCATCAAGCTTGACCTGCGCTTCACCGGTGCGGGTGCCGACCACCATGTCATCGCCAAACTTCAGCGTGTGCTGTTTGCCGCCTACTTCCAGCTGCATGGTGGTATCGGGCGAGGCCTCGGTGACGGTCATGGCCACGGTCTGGAACCAGTCGCCGTTGTTGCCGGGCTTAAGGCCCGCCGCTTCAAACTGCTGGCGGATGTATTCGATGCTGCGCTCTTCGCCCAAGGTGCCGGGCGCGCGGCCTTCCATCTGGTCGGAGGCAAGCGTTTTCAAAAGCTCGGTGTAATCAGCGAGATTGATATCGCTGCTGAAGTTGTGACTGGACGCTGGCAATGCCTGTGCAGCAGCTGACTCGGCCGTATTCGTGCTATCGGCGGTGTTCTGGCAGGCGGCCAACAACATGGCCGAGGCCAGCGCCGGAAAAAGCAGGGTGTGTCGCATCGGAACTCCGGGGTTGGGTACGGAATGCCGATGATAGCCCGGCCTGGCAGGCGTGGCGCAATCAGTCGCGGGGCGGGGTCGGGGTGTTGAAGCGCACCGCGGTTGCGCCATGAATGTGGCCGGTGCGTGCGCGCTCATGCACATACAGTTTGACTTCGTGTTCGAAGCGCAACTCGCCATCCACCACGGCATCGGCGCTGATGATGATGCGCGGCAGCCGCTGCCCGCCGGCCGGCAGCAGCCGCAAAATGCTGTTTTGCGAATTGGGCTTTTTCACCACCACCGTGCCTTTGACGTGCGAGCCGATACCTACGGTGACATCCCCGGCATAGGTGATGACATCGCCTTCCACCGTGCTGCGCACCAGGCCAATGCTGCCGCTGGCGGTTTCCACACTGCCCGCGACCTGGCTGCCGCTGCCAATGAAAACACTGCCGCTGACGCTTTCCACTTTTCCGCTGCGGTTATTGCCTTGCAATCGCACGGCGCCACTGACTGTTTCCAGTTTGCCCAGTTGGCTGGCGGTGCCGGCGCGGATGCTGCCGCTGACCGTTTCCACATCGCCGCCACGCACATCGGCGCCCAGTTCGATAGTGCCACTGACCGACTCCAGATTGCCCACACGCGCGCCGTCGCCTACTTCAACCCGGCCGCTGACCGTTTCCACATCGCCTGCCTGCACATTGCGCGCCAGTTTCACCCCGCCGCTGACGGTCTTCGCGCTGCGCACGTGCGCGCCTTCGGCAATTTCAATGCGACCACTGACCGATTGCAGATGACCCGCCTGGGTGCTCGCTGCAATGCGGATGGACTTGCTCACTTCACTGTAATTTTGCTGCGCGCAAGTGGCCGCAGGTGCGAGCGCCAACACCAGTAGCAAAGGCAATGTCTTGTTCATAAGTCGTCTCCTGGCAAGGGCAGACTACAATTCCACATCGCCCGGTTTTGGGCATCTGCCAAAAGTCACTGCTCACCATGTCCAGCAACCTGCATCCCAAGCCCGTCGTCCTGCTGATTCTGGATGGCTGGGGCTACCGTGAAGACCCCACCGACAACGCGCTGGCCGCAGCGCATCTCCCCAACTGGGACAAACTATGGGCAGAGCGCCCGCATACGCTGATTCATACCGAAGGCCGCCATGTCGGGCTGCCGGACGGGCAGATGGGCAATTCCGAAGTGGGGCATATGAATCTGGGCGCCGGGCGCATCGTGTATCAGGATTTGACCCGCATTGATGCGGCGATTGAGGACGGCAGCTTCTTTGAAAACCCGGCACTGCGCGCGGCCTGCGAAAAGGCCAGGGCCAATGGCGGCACCCTGCATGTGATGGGGCTGCTCTCGCCCGGTGGCGTGCATAGCCACGAATCACACCTGTTTGCGCTGCTGGAACTGGCGCAGCAGATGCAAGTGCCGCAAGTGGCCGTGCATGCCTTTCTGGATGGCCGCGATATGCCGCCGCGCTCGGCCAGGCCCAGCCTTGAAGCCTTGCAGGCGCTTTGCACGCAGCTTGGCAATGCACGCATCGCCAGCGTCAGTGGCCGCTATTACGCGATGGACCGCGACAAACGCTGGGACAGGGTGCAGCGCGCCTGGGATGCGATGGTGGAAGCCACGGCCAGCCTGCATGCCGACAACGCCCTTGATGCGCTGGCAGCGGCCTATGCCCGCGATGAAAACGATGAATTCGTGCAGCCCACGGTGATTGGCGAGGGCGCGAAATTTGCCGATGGCGATACCGCCGTGTTCATCAACTTCCGTGCCGACCGTGCCCGGCAATTGGCCGCAGCCTTTGTGCAAGCGGATTTTGATGGTTTCACTGCCCGCCGCCCGCAGCTGGCCGCGTTTGTCTGCCTGACCGAATACGATGCCAGTCTGCCGGCGAGCCTGGCCTTTCCGCCGGAAAATCTCACCAATACCCTGGGCGAAATCATGCAGGCGCATGGCAAGAGGCAGCTGCGCATTGCCGAAACCGAAAAATACGCGCATGTGACCTTCTTTTTCAGCGGCGGGCGCGAGGCATTGTATGCAGGCGAAGACCGCATCCTCATCCCCAGCCCGCAAGTGGCCACTTACGACTTGCAGCCGGAAATGAGCTGCCCGGAACTGACCGAGAAACTCACCGCCGCCATTGCAAGCGGCCAGTACGACCTGGTGGTATGCAATATCGCCAACCCGGACATGGTTGGGCATACCGGGGTGATGGCCGCCGCCATCAAGGCCGCCGAAGCGGTGGATAACGCCATTGGCGCCGTGGTGGCTGCGGTGGAAAAAACAGGCGGCGCCCTGCTGATTACCGCCGACCACGGCAATCTGGAAATGATGCGCGATGCAGAAACCGGCCAGCCGCATACCGCACACACCGTGGGGCCGGTGCCGCTGATTTATGTCGGCACGCGCCAGGCCAGCCTGCGCCGTGGCGGCGCATTGCGCGATGTCGCCCCGACGCTGCTGGATTTGCTGGGTATCGACAAACCTGCGGAAATGACCGGCGAGAGCCTGCTTATCCAATGAAACCCACGCTCGCCCGTCTTGCCATCACCGCACTGCTGACGCTTGCCGTTGGCATGGCAGTGGCGCAGGACGTTCGCCAGACCGAGCGCAAACTGCAGCAGTTGCGTGGCGAGCTGCAACAAATCGGTCAGGAGCGCCGCCGCCTGGAGGGCGAGCGTGGCGAAGCGGCGCGCGCCTTGCGTGAAGCGGACGAGTCCATCGCCCGTTCGGCGCGTGCCTTGGCGCAGACCCGCCAGGCCATCAGCCGTGACCAGGCACAACTGGCCGAGCTGGAAGCGCGCAGCGCGAGCCTTGAAAAAACACTCGCCAGCCAGCGGCAGCATTTGGCCCGGCTGCTGCGCGCGGCCTATCTCACCGGCCCGGAATCGGCGCTGAAAGTCATGCTCTCGCAAGACCAGATTCAGCAGGGTCAGCATGACCTGGCCTATTACGGCGCATTGCAGCGCCAGCGCGCGGCACAAATCCGGCAGATTTCCGAGCAGCTGAACGAGGCCAGGACGCTACAACAAGCCATCGCTGACAACCAGACACGGCTGGCCGAGGCGCGTCAAAAGCAGCAGGCCGAACTTGCCGAAGTGGAGAAACTGCGCAACGAACGCGCCGGGCTGCTGGGCAGGCTTGATAGCCAGTATCAGGACAAGCGCAGCCGCGAACAGGCACTGGGACAAGATGCCGCCGCACTGGAGCGTCTGCTCGCCCAGTTGCGCGCCGCCGCCGCACGCGCCGAGCGTGAGCGCCGTGAGGCCGCAGAGCGCGCCCAGCGCGAACAGGCCGCTGCCGAACGCCGGGCAAGACAAACCGCCGCCCGCCGTGAGCGCGATGCCCGCCGCCGCAGTGAAAGCCGCAGCACGGCCCCGCGCCCGGCACAAACCACCAGCACTACGGCATCACGCCCGGCTCCGGTGAGCCCAGTCGCCGTGGGCGGCGCAGGCTGGCCACTCAACGGGCAATTGCTGGCAGGCTTCGGCGGCACCCTGCCCGATGGTGCGCGCAGCTCCGGGTTGCTGATTGCCGCTGCGGCGGGAACGCCAGTGCGCGCCGTCGCTGATGGACAGGTCGTGTTTGCCGAATGGATGAGTGGCTACGGCCTGCTGTGCATCATCGACCACGGCAACGGCTATATGAGCCTGTATGCCCATAACGATGCACTGATGAAAGAAACCGGCAGCCAGGTCAGGCGCGGCGATGCCATCGGCAGTGTCGGCAATTCCGGCGGGCAGGGGCGGCCTGCGCTGTATTTTGAGCTGCGCCGCGCTGGCCGTCCGGTCAACCCCAATGTTTGGCTGCGCCGCTGAGCCGGCGGCTGCATAATCCCCTCATTCCTTCCGGAGCTGTTGCCGATGCGCCTTCGCCCCCTGATTCTTGCCGTTGCCATCGCCTGTGCCCTGCCAGCAATGGCACAACAAGGCACAGCCCCAGACCCGGCAGGCGCAGACAGTGAAAACCGCAGCCGCCAGATACCCCTGGAAGAAATCCGCTATTTCGTCAGCGTTTACAACGCCATCCGCGAAGCCTATGTCACCCCGGTGGAAGACAAAAAACTGATGCGCTCGGCACTGCGCGGGCTGCTGCTCGACCTTGACCCGCACAGCGTGTATTTCGATGCAGATGCAGCCAAGGATTTCAACGAAGATACCGCCGGGGCTTATGAGGGCGTGGGCGTTGAACTGCAACAACAGCCAGGCCCGGTGCTGAAAATCATCGCCCCGCTGGAAGGCGGGCCTGCCGAACGCGCCGGGCTGCGCTCGGGCGACATCATTACCGCCATCGACGGCCAGCCCATCAACGACACCACGGGCAGCACCCCATTGCGCGGCGTAGCCGGCAGCGAGGTCAAAGTCACGGTGCAACGCCAGGGGCGCGCGCCTTTCGAAGTTAGCCTGAAGCGTGAGCGCATCCAGCTGCAAAGCGTGCGCAGCCGCCTGCTGGAGCCGGGCTATGGCTATATCCGCATCAGTCGTTTCCAGGCGGGCACTGGCGAGGAGTTCGACCAGGCACTGGAAGCCCTGAAGACACAGGCAAACGGACGGCTCAACGGCCTGCTGATTGACTTGCGCGGCAATCCCGGCGGCCTGCTCGGGCCTGCGGTGAAAATCGCCGATGACTTGCTGGACGATGGCCTGATTGTCAGCACCCGTGGCCGCGCCCGGAACAGCGATATCCGCAACCATGCCAAGCCTGGTGACTTGCTGGCTGGCGCACCGGTTGCGGTATTGGTGGATGCCGGCTCTGCCAGTGCATCAGAAGTGCTGGCGGCGGCACTGCGCGATAACCGGCGCGCCCGCATCATCGGCAGCCGTACCTTCGGCAAAGGCTCGGTACAGAGCTTTCTGCCACTGGCCAATGGCGATGCCGTCAAACTCACCACCGCCCGCTACTACACCCCCAGCGGTCGCTCCATTCAAGGGGTGGGTATCCATCCCGATGTCATCCTGACCCCGGAAAACGAAACCGCCCCCAGCCGCTACAGCGAGGCCAGCCTGCCCGGCCACCTGCAGGGCGAAGAAGAACCCGAAAGCAAGCTGGCCGGAGAAAACGCCGGCCATGTATTGCCCGGCGATGCGCCCATCCAGGCGGCGCTGGCCGAGTTGAAGCGGCTTGCCAGTCAGAATCCGAAATAATCGGGCGGCAGCCTCAGTGGCCGTGTTTGGCAATCACCGCGACCGTCAGGCGTGAGATGCAAACCAGTTGCCCGGCGCTGTTTTCAATACGGATTTCCCAGACCTGGGTACTGCGTCCCACATGCAGTGGGCGTGCGATACCCTTGACCTCGCCTTCGCGCACGCCACGCAGATGATTGGCATTGATTTCAATGCCGACCACCGCTTTGTCATCGTCCACGCACAGGCCGGCGGCCGTGCTGCCCAGTGTTTCGGCCAGTGCCGCAGAAGCACCGCCATGCAGCAGGCCATAGGGTTGATGGGTGCGTGCATCCACAGGCATGGTGGCACACAAATAATCCGTACCGATTTCGGTGAACACGATGCCGAGCGGGCGCATCAGGGTTTTTTCGGACAAGGCATTGAGTTGCTGCAAAGAAACATCTTGACGGAACATGTGAGTCCTTGGAGTTGGGAGGTTTTCAGTCGGTTGCAAATCCGTTAGCGTGGCAAGCCCGGATTGGAGAAAAACATGAGCAAGATACTGAAAAATATGCTGCCGCTGAGCTGCGGTTTGCTGTTGGCAGCCTGCAGTCAGCAGCAGATGACTGCTACTGAGGCTGCCGCCCCGCTGGAAGTATCGACAACCAAGGCGGCGCCTGTCGAAGCGAGCATCAGCCTGGAAGCCAAATCAGGGTCGCAAGTAAGCGGTCATTTGCGCTTGGTGCGTGAAGGTGAGGGTGTGCGCCTGAGTGGTCAAATCAGCGGTCTTGGTGCAAATGGCGAGCACGCCTTTCATATTCATGAAACGGGCGATTGCAGTGCGGAGGATGGCAGCAGTGCCGGTGGTCACTTCAATCCTACGGCGCGGGCGCATGGTCGCAGTGCGCATGGCGAGCATCACCTGGGTGATCAGGACAATCTGCAGGCCAATGCGCAGGGTGTGGCCGAAGTCAATGCCTTTTTTCCCGGCGTCAGTCTGGGCGATGGTGCGTCAAGTGATGCGGCGGGCAAGGCCGTGATTGTGCATGCCGGCGCGGATGATTACACCAGTCAGCCAACCGGTAATGCGGGAGGACGGATTGCCTGCGGCGTGATAAAGCTCTAATCCAACGCTGTCTTTGAGCTGCCGACAAACCTCGTCCATCAGGGCGAGGTTTGTCGCAATTGGCAGTGGCATATCAGCACTCGATGACATTCACCGCCAGGCCGCCGCGGCTGGTTTCCTTGTATTTGTCCTGCATGTCGCGGCCGGTATCGCGCATGGTTTTGATGACCTTGTCCAGCGACACTTTGTGCTTGCCGTCACCGCGCATCGCCATGCGGGTGGCATTGATGGCCTTGACCGCGCCCATGGCATTGCGCTCGATGCAGGGGATTTGCACCAGTCCGGCAATCGGGTCGCAGGTCAGCCCCAGGTTGTGCTCCATGCCGATTTCCGCGGCGTTTTCGATTTGCGAGGGCGTGCCGCCGAGTGCGGCGGTCAGGCCGGCGGCGGCCATCGAGCAGGCGACGCCGACTTCGCCCTGGCAGCCGACTTCTGCGCCGGAAATGCTGGCGTTTTCCTTGTAAAGAATGCCCACCGCCGCTGCGGTCAGCAAAAAGTCGAACACGCCCTGCTCGTTGGCGCCAGGGCAGAAGCGGTCGTAGTAATGCAGCACTGCCGGGATGATGCCGGCTGCGCCATTGGTGGGCGCAGTCACCACCCGACCGCCGGCGGCGTTTTCCTCGTTGACTGCCAGCGCGTACAGGTTCACCCAGTCGAGGATGGTCAGCGGGTCGCGCATTCCGGCTTCCGGGCGCGCGGACAGTTCGGCATACAGCGCTGGCGCACGGCGTGCCACATGCAGGCCGCCGGGCAGGGTTCCGGCTTCGCGGATGCCGCGCGCCACGCAGGCTTTCATCGCTGCCCAGATTTCGCGCAGATTGGCGAGGATGGCTTCATCACTGCGCCAGGCGCGCTCGTTTTCCATCATGATGCGGGCAATGGACAGGCCTGTTTGCTCCGCGCGCGCCAAAAGTTCATCGCCGCTGGAAAAAGGATGTGCCACCTCGGTGGTATCGGCGACGATACGGTCTTCGGCAGCCTCGTCGGCATTGACCACAAAACCGCCGCCCACTGAATAATAGTCACGACTGGCGACCTCTTTGCCTTCGGCATCGAAGGCGATGAAGCGCATGCCATTGGTATGGAATGGCAGCTTCTGGCGCTTGTTCATGATGAGGTCGGTTTTTTCGTTGAAGGCGATTTCATGCACGCCATCGACGCGGATTTTTTTCTCGCCACGGATGCGTTCCAGTGCCGCAGGGATGATGTCCGGGTCAATCTGGTTGGGGCGATGGCCCTCCAGTCCCATCAGCACCGCCTTGTCGGTGCCATGACCACGTCCGGTCAGCGCCAGCGAGCCAAATACCTCGGCGCGGATGCGGACAACATCGGCCAGTTTGCCGGTTTCGTTCAGATGGTGGCGCACGAAGCGCGCTGCCGCGCGCATCGGCCCCACGGTATGCGAGGAGCTGGGGCCAATACCGATTTTGTAAATGTCGAAAACGCTGACGGCCATGAGAGGAGTTCCGAAAAATTGCGGCTATTCTAGGTGCGAACCCGAACCGCCGTTTTGAAATGGACTGGATTGTGTACCAACGCGATGACTGTCATCTATGCGATGAGGCACTGGCGGTGCTGGCAGAAGCGGGTTGGCCAGAGTTTGACAGTGTGTTCATTGATGAAGATGAGGCGCTGGAAGCGCGCTATGGCCTGCATGTGCCGGTATTGCAGCACCGGCGCAGTGGCAGGGAACTGCGCTGGCCGTTCGATGCCGCCACTGCGCGGGCGTTTTTGCAGGATGTGGTCTAAGTCTTGTTGTCCGGAAGCATGCGTATCAGCGTGGCATCACGCTTGATGTAGTGGTGATACAGCGCCGCAGCGGCATGCCCGGCAGCCACCAGCACCAGGGCAAAGAACAGCGGCGCGTGGATTTCGTGCATCAATTCGTTCATGGACTCATTGGCGGCGACGAAATTGGGCAGCGCAAACAGGCCATAGAATTCGGTCACACGTCCGCCATAGGCAGACATCAGAAAACCGCTGAGCGGCACGGCAAACAGTAGCACATACAGCACGACATGCCCCAGCTGCGCCAGCATGCGGTTGGCGGCGCTGACTTCGGGCAATGCAGGCGGCGCTTTGCTCATCAGGCGCCATGCAAGGCGCGCAATGGCGAGCAGCAAAATCAGCACTCCTGTGGATTTGTGCAGCATCATCAGCGTGCCGCGCATTTCGCGTGGAAAGCCGTCCATCAAAACCGCAGCAATACCCTGGACTAGCAACAAAATCACGATGCTCCAATGGAAAAATTTGGCAAGGCCATTCCAGTGGAGGCTGGCTGGACGAATCGTCATAAGGCTGGCTTCCGGATTAAACAGCCGGAACTTTACCTTGCAAGCGGGCATGAGGTGTGAAAAGACTTGCACTTGCAGGCATTGCTCGCCAGCATCGGCAGTGACTGCATACTGGGGATGAGGGATGCGCCTGCTTGTCTGGATTTTGGCTCTGCTGCTATGCGTGGAAGGCGTTGTGTGCGCACAAGTACCGGAAGTGCCGCATCTGCGGATTCTGGGCGTACGCGATGGCCTGCCCTCATCCGCGCTGACTGCAATTGAGATAGACAAGGCTGGTTTTGTCTGGGCCGGTAGCGCCGATGGCCTGGCGCGCTATGACGGCCAGGGGTTTCGCATCTGGCGGCACGACCCGAATGCGGCTGACTCTCTGCCCAATAATTATGTCCAGGCGATGCATGTGGACAGCCGCGACCGGCTATGGCTTGCAGTGGAGTTTGGCGGGGTGGCGATGTTGGGGGAAGACCGTGTCGGATTTGCACGGCTGAACAACAAAACCCATCCCGAACTGGGTGAGAGCGATGTATTCGCCTTTGCCAGCCGTGGCGACACGCTTTGGCTTGGCACCTCCAATGCCGGGGTGTTCCAGGTCAGCGCAGAAGGCAATGACCCGCAGCAGTGGCAGCTGCAAGCGTTGCCGGCATTGCCATCGCCGGTAGTGCTGTCTTTGGCCAGCGATGAGTCCGGCGGCTTGTGGATTGGTACCGGTAAGGGGCTGCTGTATTGGGATGGCAAGACCCTGCATCCGCAAGTACTGCCAGAGGCAAGTGCGCTGGGGGTGGTGTACTCGCTGCTGGTGGAGAATGGCAGGTTATGGGTGGGGAGCGCAGCAGGTGTATTTCGTCGTGAAGCCAATGGACAGTGGCTGCGCCTGCCGTATTCGCCGATGTTCGAGCGCCCCAATGCGGTCGTGTCGATGGCGCGCGCTGCCGATGGCAGCATGTGGCTGGGCAGCCAGCGCAGGCTGTGGCGGGTCGTGGCGGATGATGCCATTCCGTTGCCGGTAATGGCCGATAGTGGCGCAATGCCACGGCTGGTGCTGGGTTTGAAGGTGCAGGCCGATGGCGGCTTGTGGGTGGGGGTGCCGGGTGCTGGTCTTGGCTTTTTGCGCCCGGATTGGCGCAGTATGGTCGAGCTCAGGCGGGGGGATGGCGAATATGGACTGGCTTCGGAGATGTATCGCGCCATCACCCCGGCGCGCCAGGGTGGGGTATGGATTGCCGGTGTGGATGGACATATTGAAAGGATTGACGCAACGGGTGTGGCCGAATACATCAACGGCTCACAGCATCATGAGGTACTGCGTCGTATCAAGCCGATGGTGATTCATGAAGACAAAAACCGGCAGCTATGGCTGGGCGATGGCCGGATTGGTTTGCTGCGCATCAATGCGCATGGCCAGTTGCAGCATTGGCATGCCGACAGCCCCCAAGATGCATTACCAGCAACCGGCTTTCCGGATCTGATTACATCCGGGCAGGACGATAGCTTGTGGTTGTCGATCCAGGGCTATGGCTTGCAACAGCGCGATATTGAGACCGGCAGGGTGCTGAAGGTCATCGCTGCCAGTGAAGCCAACGGCCTTGGCGCAGGTGATAGCGAAGCCATTGCTGTGAATGCGGCGGGCAGGCTTTGGGTCGCCGGCAGTCACGGCCTTGGCTGGCTGGATGCAGCCAGTGGCAAGCTGGTGGCGCCCGCAGGCCTGGCGGGGGCGCGGGTTTTTGCTTTTGCCTTTGAGGGCGATGATGCGCTGTGGCTGCATCGTCTGGGTGGTCTTGAGCGCCATCAATATCAGGATGGCGAATGGAAAAAGGTCGCGGAACTGCGGGCCGGACGTGAACTGCCTGCGGTGGAAGCCGGTGGCCTGGTGATTGATGCGCGCCGTCGCGTCTGGGTCTCCAGTCGCCGTGGATTGTTTCTCTGGGATCCGCAACGCGCCCACCTGCGGACTTATGGCATTGCCAATGGCTTGCTTAGCCAGGAATTTGTTGACCGTGGTCTGGTGTTGAGTGAAAAAGGCTTGCTTGCCGCGACCACCGATGCCGGTACGCTGGCGCTGATTGATACGCGCTATCCTGACCCGGAAATTCGCACGCCGGTACTGAAAATCGACTCGGTGGATGTACGCCGTAATGGCGAATGGGTCAGCCAGCGGCTTGGCGATAATGCGCTGGTGTTTGACCCGGATGACCGTGAATTGCGCATTACCGGGCATTTGCTGGCCTTTGACGACCCGGCAGCCGCGCGTTACTGGAGCCGTCTGCAAGGCTTCGACAAGGACTGGGTGGATCATGGCGCTCAGGGGGAGCGCATTTTTACCGGCCTGCCGCCGGGACATTATGTGCTGCATATGCGTGCTCGCGATGCCTACGGCAATATGGCCGAAGAGCAGCAGCTGGCATTTGTCATTACACCACCTTGGTGGCGCTCCGGCTGGGCAATGTTATTGGCGGGGATATTGGTTTTTCTGGCACTTTGCGGCCTGGTTCACATCTGGCGGCAGCGCCTTAAGCGCAAACACCAATGGCAACTGGCCGAGCAGCGGCGTTTGCTGGCCGAACAGGCATCCGAGGCCAAGACCCGTTTCCTTGCCACCATGGGACATGAAATCCGCACGCCACTGACTGGCGTACTGGGCATGTCCGAGTTGTTACAAAGCAGTGCGTTGGATGCGCGTCAGCGCAAACAGGTCGAGGCCATCCAGAGTGCGGGCAAGCATCTGCTGCATCTGGTCAACGATGCACTGGACCTGGCGCGGGTGGAAGCTGGCAAGCTGGTACTGGTCGAGGCACCGTTTGACATGCGGCAGCTGCTCAATGAAGTGGCGGCATTGATGCAGCCACTGGCAGCGAAAAAGGGGCTGCAATTTGACTGTCAAATCAGCGCGGATGCACCCGTTTGTCTGCTTGGTGACCGTACCCGCGTGGAGCAAATCCTGCTCAATCTTCTGGGCAATGCCATCAAGTTCACCGAAACTGGCCGCGTGTCATTGCGCGTTGATGCAGGCGAGCGGCAGGGCGTGGCGTTCCATGTGCAGGATACCGGCCCCGGACTTGCCGCCGCGGAAATCGACAAGCTGTTCCAGCGTTTTGAACAAGGCGAGGCGCCACGCAATGGTGTCGGATATGGTGGCAGCGGGCTGGGGCTTGCCATCAGCCGGGAGCTGGCAGCGGCGATGGGCGGCACCATCGAGCTACAGAGCACACCCGGACAGGGCAGCTGTTTCAGCGTGCAATTGCCGCTGGCTGCGGCAGCAATGCCAGCGACCGGGGCTGCCGACAAGCCCCTGCAAGGGGATGCCCATTTGCATTTATTGCTGGTGGAAGATGACCCGCTGGTTGCAGAAGTATTGGTCTCGCTATTGCAGGCATTGGGGCATCAGGTACGGCATGCCGAACATGCGCTGGCGGCATTGGCAGAGAATGCCACGCAGCGCTTTGACCAGCTGCTGCTGGATCTGGACTTGCCCGGCATGGACGGTTTTGAACTGGCGCAGCAGTTGCGTGCCTGCGGGCAGGATGCGCCAATGATTGCCGTCACGGCCAGTGTTGAGCCAGACCTGGAATCCAGGGTCAAGGTGGCAGGCTTCAGCCACTTGCTGCGCAAGCCGGTCACCTTGGAAATGCTGGCGGAAGTTTTGGAGAAATAAGCAGCCTTGAGCAGGTGCCCAGGTGGGCTTTGTGCGGGGGGCAACAGCCCTGCAGGACTGTTGCTTTCGTCTATTCAGACAGCGGCTTGGCGATGGCTGTAGCGATGCACTTCGTCTACCAGTACCGCGACATGCTCGGGGTTCATGTCCGGGGACATGCCATGTCCAAGATTGAACACATGACCATCACGCGAGCCACCGTTGGCATGGGCGTAATCATCCAGCGCCTTGCGCACTTCCGTGCGGATTGCCTCCGGGCTTGCATACAGCGTGGTCGGGTCGAGATTGCCTTGCAGTGCAACCTGGCCGCCGCTGCGGCTGCGGGCATCGCCAAGCGAGGTGGTCCAGTCAATGCCGAGTGCATCGGCGCCGGTTGCGGCAAGGGACTCGATATGCTGGCCACAGCCCTTGCCGAACAAAATCAGCGGGGTGCGCTCGGCGCCTTTGCCGCTCGGCACTTCGCGGGCAATGCGTTGCAGATAGCGCAGCGAAAACTCGCGGTACAGCGCCGGAGAGAGCACCCCGCCCCAGGTATCGAAGACCTGTAGCGCCTGGGCGCCGGCGGCGCGTTGTGCGGCAAGGTAGGCAATCACCGCATCGGTGGTGATATCCAGCAAGCGGTGCAGCAGTGCAGGCTCGCTATAGGCCATCGCCTTGATGCGGGCAAAGTCCTTGCTGCCGCCGCCTTCGACCATATAGCAGGCCAGCGTCCAGGGGCTGCCGGAAAAGCCGATCAGCGGTACCTGCCCGTCCAGTTCGCGGCGAATCAGCCGTACCGCATCCATCACATAGCCAAGTTCGGTTTCCATGTCCGGCACGGCGAGTTGGGCAACCGCAGCGGCATCGCGTACCGGACGCTCGAATTTCGGGCCTTCGCCTTCGACAAAGTACAGGCCAAGCCCCATGGCGTCGGGCACGGTGAGGATGTCCGAAAACAAAATCGCTGCATCCAGCGGAAAGCGCCGCAGCGGTTGCAGGGTGACTTCGCAGGCGATTTCCGGGTTCTTCGCCATCGCCAGGAAGCTGCCGGCCGCCTTGCGGGTGGCGCGGTATTCGGGCAGATAGCGCCCGGCCTGACGCATCAGCCATACTGGCGTGGCATCCACGGGTTCGCGGCGCAGGGCACGCAGGAATCGGTCGTTTTTCAGGGCCATGGGATTTCCGTCTGGAGATTGCTGCCGGGTGGCAGCAGGGGTTTGAAGCCTTTTTTGATGTGGCTATCGCGCAGTTTCTTCAGGGCAGCAACGGCACTGGCACGATCTTCGAACTGGCTGCGCTTGAGCTGGCTTTTGCCTTCCCGGCGAGCTTCGCGCAGCAGTGTCCAGCCGCCGAACAAATCCGGCTGGAGCATCAGTTGGACAAAATGCGGGGGCTCTCCGGACTTGGGGGAGTGTTGCAACAGGACGCGCATCCGCACATTGTAGCGGCAAGGTGAGACTTGCAAATAAAGGCATGAGGAAAGGCCAGCGTGATGGGGCGCACATGACAAGGGCGGCCGAAGCCGCCCTTGTCATATCGCACTTTGCCTTCAAGCTCAGAACTTGTAGTTGAAACGGGCAAAGAAGGTACGGCCAAGCCAGTCGTACTGGGTGGCAAAGGCCGGGATGTTGCCATAGCGGGTGGTAGCACCGGAGGAAATGGTCGGCGGGGTGGTGTCGAACACATTGCGTACCCCGAACAGCATCGACCACTTGTCGGCTGAGTACATCACCGAAGCCGTGTGGTACATGCGGGCTGCCAACGAGATATTGCGGTTGGCATTCTTGAAGCGGTAATAATCGACCACTGGCTTGCGGAAGATGGCATCGGTACCGCCGACGTAGTCCATGCTCCAGGTGTAGCTCCAGTCATTGCGCTTGAAGTTGGTACGGATGTTACCTACGGTGCGTGGACGGGCAATATTGCCGACGTAGTCGTTGGTTTCATAGCCGCTGGCCGAAGCGCTGGAGAAAGTCTGGTAGGCATCTTCCAGGAGATAGCTGACCGAAGCCTCGATATCCAGCTTGCCGAAGCTGTAATCGTTTTCGTAGCGGGCCAGAAGGTCATATCCACGCACCTGCTGGCGGTTGATATTGATGTAGCTGGCGCGCACGGTTTCGATCTTGTGCGGGGCGGTGCCGTGGTTTGCGGGATTGCGATCGAAGCGGCTGCAGAATTCGTTCGGATAGACCGGTGAGCCGTAGCAGCCTGCCAGAATGCTATTAGCTTTCAACTCGGAAATCTGGTCGATGACTTCGTAGTTGAAGTAGTCCAGCGCCACGCTCAGCGGCGCAAAGCTCGGGGTCCAGACAAAGCCGGCAGTGAACGCCTTGGAGGTTTCCGGACGCAGCAGGCCGGCACCGCCGCCGGTATAGACCGTGGCCGAGCTGCTGGCGCCAGCGTAGTCATCCGGAATGCCGGCTGCGGCGCAGTTGGCACGGACGTATTCGTTGGTGCTGTCACGCCATTCGATACAGGGGTCGATCGCGCGCTGTCCCTGGAAGCCGCTCTGGTTGCCGAGGTACAGCTCGTACAGGCCAGGGGCGCGGAACGAGGTGCCCTTGGTGGCGCGCAGGCGCAGGGAGGGAATGACCTGCCAGTTGAGACCGAGCTTCCAGACCTTGTCGTTGTCTTTCAGCGAGTCGTAGTCGAAGGCGCGGGCGGAAAGGTTCAGGGTCAACGATTCCACTGCCGGCTTGCCCTTCAGCAGCGGGATTTCGGTTTCGAAGAACAATTCCTTCACGTTGTCCTTGCCCTTGGTGACGCTCGCCGAGGTTAGACCCCAGGAGTCGGCATTACGCGACAGGGCACCGGGCTGGTCGTCGATGCTGTAGCGGCGGTATTCGGCACCTACGGCGGCGCCGACGGCACCGGCGGGGAGCTGGAACAGTTCACCTGTGGCCACGGCATTGAAGACGAATTGATCGTAGATGGTGACCCCTTTGTCCCAAACACCAAGGGCATTGACCAGTTCATCCATGCGTCGGCCGCTGAGGAAGCCGGGATCAAAGTAGTCAAGGCTGGGGGCAGTATCGCTGTACTCGGCATCACCACTGGCGCTGGCACGAATGTTCAGTGAGCTGTAACTGCCCTTGCTGCGCGAATAGGAGGTATTGGCCTTCCAGGTCCAGTCGGCAAACGGCAGGTCGCCTTCCAGTGCAGTATTCAGGTAATAGAAATCTACCTTGATATTGTTATCCATGCGGAACGGCATGACCGGCATGGCCAGACCGCTTGGAACCGGTGCCTTGTAGCCGGGGCTGTTGGCATAATCGCTGCCGATAAGCGGGAAGAACTGGCGGAAGCTGCGCGCCTGGGTTTCGCGGCGGTTGAGCAACACTTCGCTGGTCCAGGCCAGGCCATTGCTGAAGTTGAAATCGGAAGATCCGTACAGGCTGTAGCGCCTGGTCGAGGCGATGATATTGTCCTCCTCCTGCCAGTCGCCGTAGATCACTTCATCGGTCGAGGCCTTGGGGGAGTTGGCATAGGTGGTTCGGGTGCGCGGGCGGTAACCGGGAATCGGGCCGACCGTGCTGCCATCGGTCGAGGGCACATAGCGGATGCCGGTATTGGCATCGATGACGGCATTGTAGAGCGAGCCCTGGCAGCCTTCGTAGGCGGTGCCGGCATTGATTGAGGTATCGGCGCGGTCAAGACGGTTGCCGTAGTCGTCCCAGTACATGTCGCGCGGGCAGCGGAAGAAGTCGCGATCCTTGACCTTCAGCGGCTGCTGCTGGTAGTAGCTGGCGGCCAGGGCGATATTGCCGCTGCCGAGATTCCAGCCGAATGCACCGGAAAGGTCATAGGACTCGCCACCGCCGTGTTGCGGTGCGCGCACCATGAAGGAAACTTCCGGGCGGCTGATGTTCTTGCGGGTGATCAGGTTGACCACACCGGCAACGGCATCGGAGCCGTAGATCGAGGAAGAGCCGTCCTTGAGCACTTCGGCGCGCTGCAGGATGGCCTGCGGAATCACGTTGAGGTCGAAAGCGCCAACCTGGCCACGGGTGCCGGCCGGGCCGGGGCGGTTGCCGTTCAGCAGTACCAGGCTGCGATTGGCGCCCATGCCGCGCAGCGAGACGGTCTGGGTGCCGATGCCGCCTTCGGTGACGAAGCTTGAGAACTGGTTGGAGATCTGGGTGCTGCCGGCTGCCACGCTGGAAGTCTGCAGGAATTCGGCCACATCCACCTGGCCTGCGGCGATATTGGTGTCGGCAGTGATGACCTGTACTGGAGCGGCAGTATCGTATTCGACGCGGCGCAGCAGCGAGCCGGTGACGGTAATGGTGCCCAGATCTTTGTTGGACTTTTCCCGGGTCTCATCACTGGCGGGCGTTTGATCGGTAGCTTCCTGAGCCTGGGCGGAAACACCGTACAGGCAGCCAAGCATTGCCACGATCAGCGGCAGGCGGGTTAGAGAGTGAGGTTTACGATGGGTCTTCACTGCATGTCCTCATGAAGGATGGGAGGTTGATTAACAATGTTTAAATGAATTTTCTGGTACAGGCAAGAGTCATTTGTGTGAATTTTTTTATGAATACGAGGATTTCCCCTGTTTTTGTGAGCTTCACCACATTTTTGCCGGTAGCTTTGGCATCCGCATGAAAAACCCCGATGGGTGAATCACCGGGGTATGGAGATAAGCTCCCTGATAGCGGCTTACAAACCGCCGGGGCCGCATTCGTTGGCAAGGAAGCTTTCGATGAGGCTCAAGGTTTGTGTCTGGTGGCGCGGATACCACGGCATGCTGTGCGGCATGTCGGCAATCAGCTGGAAACGTGCAGGCACCTTGCCTTTGACTGCATCGTAGAAGCTGCGGGCATGGAAAGCCGGGGTTCTGACGTCACGGTCGCCGACATAGAGCAGTACCGGGATGCTGGCCTTGTCGGTATTGCGCATTGGATCCATGCCGGTCACGGTACTGCCTTGCAGGATGCGTTGCAGACGGTTGTCACTCCAGCTGCGGCCGATTCGGGCAAGATCGGTCACCGGAGCACCGGAGATCGCGCATTGGAATGGGCCGCCAGGGCGGACTACGGCGGCAGCGGCAGAGAAGCCGCCGTAGGAATAGCCAAAGATGGCAATCCGATCCGGGGCGGCGATACCTTCCTTGACCAGCCAGGCAGCGGCATCGTCCTTGTCATCCTGCATTTTCAGGCCCCATTGACCATCACCGGCGCGCCACAGGCTGCGTCCAAGCCCTGCCGAGCCGCGATATTGCGGGCGCAACACGGCATAGCCGCGCGAGGTCAGGAATGGCACCCAGCCGGACTGATCCCAGCCGGTATAGTCGCGTGCCCATGGGCCACCATGCGGATGGACAATCGCCGGTAGTGGTGCATCACCGGGTTTCCAGCCAGCAGGAAGGTCGAGAATTGCCGGGATTTCCATACCGTCGCGAGCCTTGTAGGTTATCCAGCGTTGCTCACCGATATCATCGGCCTTGATCCACGGGCGTTGACTGCCCAGGGTTTTGACCTGTTTGCGATCCAGCAGCAGGTGATAGCTGGGGGCGTGGCGCGGGCTTTCGGTGCCATACAGCACGCGTGAGAGGTCGTCGTTGTAGCTTTCGATGAAGATGCTCTGACCAGGATGACTGTTTTTCAGTCCATCGTGGATGGCCTTCATCTGCGGGTCGACATACACGACTTCCGGGCTCGGGCCATTCACCACGAAGCCGAGCACCTTGTTGAAATTGCTGGGCTGGCGCCCCAGCACCAGGCCGCCAATCGAGTATTGCGGGTGAGCCACCAGTGGTTCGGGATCAAACTTGCGGGTAACCGGGTCGTACATCCGCGCCTGCACCAGATCGGAGTCGGCGTCCGTGAGTACGTAATACTTGCCGCTGGCCTCATCAATGCCAACGAAACTGGTTTCAATGCGCTCGCTGAGTTTGCGGGTGAGATTCTCGTGCAGCTCAAACTCGCCGCTGGTCGGGTTGCGGATAAAGATACGCAGTTCGAAGTCGCCGCCAACCGGCTCGATTTGTTCGCGCGTCATCACCTCGCCATTGCGTGGATTGAACAGTCCCGGCGAACTGCGGCCATTGGCCTGGAACAACAGCTTGGTTTCATCCGTGCGCAGGTTGTAGAGGTAGTAATAGCTTTGCAGGTTGGCACTGTTGATCTGGCGGATGATGACGTTGTCCGGATCCAGCGGCAGGCTGTTGACCAGCGAGGATGTGCCGCTGATTTCCATGCATTGCTGGGTCTCGCGGCTGACACCGGTGCGACGGCTGTTGTCGGCGAAGGCCTCGCTGAACTTTTGCTGCTGCACATCGGTGAGATAAGGCTTGACGACAAAGGTCTTGGTCGAGCCGGTACTCCTGCCCTCGCCGCAGCCGGCCAGCTGCCCGGTCCATTCCTGACGGCCGAGTACCAAGACGCGATTGGCCTTCATGGCGTTGGCGGCGATGAACTTCATCCGGTCACCTGATGGCGTGATGCGCGGCGGTGCAGAGAGATTGTCCAGATCCCAGGTGGCAAGCGCAGTGTCCTCGCTGCCGGCAGCTGGGGATTTAATCAGTGCGACCAGATTTTTGCCATCGGCGCTCATCGAAACTGACTGGATGTCCGGCGTGCGGGCAAAGGCCTCTGCCGGAATCGGCTCGCGGGCAAACAGTGACTGGGAAAAAAACAGGCCACAGGCTGTAATCAGGAGGGAGCGATGATTCATTTAAAACTTACTCCGATTTAATCTGAAGTTTAGCTTAACAGGATGTGGCATGATAGCCGGGTTAAACCGTCCGTCAACTTGAGATGGCTGTTATTGCAATATCTTGCGCACCGCCTGCTCATCCACGCCGCTGATGAGCTCGGCTTTACCTGCGCCCTGCCAGAGCACGAAACGCAGGCCGTGGGCGCTGGCTTTTTTGTCCAGCCGCATGCGTGCCAGCAATGCCTCAATATCCAAGCCCTCGGGCAGGGTGGTGGGCAGGTGCAGCCGCGCCAGCAGCCGGGCAAGGCGCTCGCCGTGTGGTTGCGGCGCAAGCCCGAGCCGGGTGGAAAGGCGCGCGGCCAGCACCATGCCGATGGCGACGGCCTCGCCATGTACCAGTCCGCCGAAGCCTTGTTCGGCTTCGATGGCGTGGGCAAAGGTATGGCCGAAATTGAGCAGGGCGCGCTCGCCATGTTCAAACGGGTCGCGCTCGACCACGGCGGCCTTGTAGCGGCAACTGGCGGCGATGGCGTACTTGAGCGCGGCCTCGTCCAGCGCCAAGAGTGCTTCGGCATGCTGCTCCAGCCAGCCAAGAAATTCCGCATCGAAAATCGCACCGTATTTGACCACTTCGGCCAGCCCGGCAGAGATTTCGCGCTGCGGCAGGGTATGCAGGGTGTTGGTGTCGATGATGACCGCGCGCGGCAGATGAAATACGCCGACCAGGTTCTTGCCGGCGGGAATATCCACCGCAGTCTTGCCGCCGACCGAGGAATCAACCATCGCCAGCAGTGAGGTGGGTAGTTGCACGCAGTCGATGCCGCGCATCCAGCAGGCGGCGGCAAACCCGGCCAAGTCCCCGACCACGCCACCGCCGAGGGCAAACACGCAGGCATCGCGGGTAGCGCCCTGTGCGGCCAGTGCGTCAATCACCCCGGAGAAGCTCGCCAGGGTTTTCGAGGCCTCTCCGGCGGCAATGGTGTGCAGGCGAATATCGGCCTGCGGTTTGGCGCGGGAGAGCGCATCCATCAGCTTCTGTGCATGATGTCGGGCGACATGGCTATCACTCAGTACCAGTGCATGGCGACCGCGCCAGTGTGCGGCCAGACGCGCCTCATCACCCAGCAGCCCTGCGCCAATATCAATGCGGTAGGGGGCAGGGCCGCCGACGGCCACGCTTTCAATATTCATGTCAGTTCCCGGTGTTGCAGTAATAGTTGTAAAAGATGGACGGCTTCATCCGGGCTGTGGCCTTCGGTATCAAAATGCAGATCGGCCACTTGTGCATACAGCGGATTGCGGATTGCGGCCATTTGCATGAGCGCCTGCTCGCGGTCGGGGCGCTGTAGCAAGGGACGCTGGCGACAGCGCGCCAGCCTGCGCAATTGCCCGGCGACACTGACATGCAGATGTATCACGAAAGCCTGCCTGGCGAGGGCTGCACGGTTTTCCGCAGCCAGAACCACGCCGCCGCCGGTGGCAATCAGCAGGTTTTGGGCGGCCAAGAGTTCGGCCAAGAGCTGCGATTCACGGCGCCGGAAGCCAGCTTCGCCCTCGCAGTCAAAAATTTGCGCAATGCTGGCGCCGGTGCGCTGCTCCAGCTCGCGGTCGGTATCGACAAAGCGCCGCCCGAGTGCGCCAGCCAGGCGTTTGCCAATCGAAGTCTTGCCCGCGCCCGTCGGGCCGATGAACACCAAATTGGCAGATGTGTGCAGCAAGATTGCAGGATGCATTGCGGACTTCATCGGGAGACAATACCGCAATGAATACCGAATCTCTGCTTGCCGAAGCCATCGACACCTTTGCCAGCCTGTTTGCACGTGCCCGTGAATGCGAGCCGGAGCCCACCGGCATGACCTTGGCTACCGCCGATGCGCAAGGCCGCCCGGCAGCGCGCATCGTGCTGCTGAAAGATTTTGATGCGCGCGGCTTTGTGTTTTACAGCCATACCGATGGCCGCAAGGGCGCGGAGCTGGCCGCCAACCCGCAGGCGGCGCTGCTGTTCTGGTGGCCGCATCTGGGCGAGGCCGGTATCGAAGTGCGTATCGAGGGCGATACCCAGCCGGTCAGCGCGGACGAGGCCGATGCCTATTTTGCCAGCCGCCCGCGCATGAGCCAGATTGGCGCCTGGGCCTCGCAGCAATCACGCACGCTGGACAGGCGCGAAACCTTTGAGGCGCGCATCAACGACTTCGAGCGTGAGTTTGCCGGCCGCGACGTGCCGCGCCCGGCCACCTGGTCAGGCACCCGCGTGGTGCCGCGCGCCATCGAATTCTGGTACGGCGCCCAGTTCCGCTTGCACGAGCGCTGCTTGTACGAGCGCAATGCCGACGGCCACTGGCACAAGCGCATGCTCTATCCCTGATGCGTGCAGGCGCTTGTCCATGACTGGCCCGCGGCGCATTGTCTGCCTGACCGAAGAACCCACCGAAACCCTGTACGCGCTGGGCGAGCAAGACCGGATTGTCGGCATTTCCGGCTTTACCGTGCGGCCAGCACGGGCGCGACGTGAAAAGCCCAGGGTCAGTGCCTTTACCTGCGCCAAGACCGACGCGATTCTGGCCTTGCAGCCGGATTTGGTGATTGGCTTTTCCGATATCCAGGCCGATATCGCCGCCGAACTCATCCGCCACGGCGTGGAGGTCTGGATTGCCAACCACCGCAGTGTCGAGGGCATTCTTGACTACATCCGCAGGCTGGGCGCGCTGGTCGGTGCGGCCGCCAAGGCCAATGATTACGCCGCTGCCTTGCAGCAAGGTATTGACGCGGTGGCGGCTGAGGCTGCACGTCTGCCGCGACGTCCCAAGGTGTATTTCGAGGAATGGGACACGCCGATGATTAGCGGCATCCGCTGGGTCAGCGAGCTGATTGCGATGGCCGGAGGTGATGACATCTTTCCCGAGCATGCCGCCGAGCCGCTGGCCAAAAACCGCATTCTGGCCGATGGCGATGAAGTCATCCGCCGCGCCCCGGACATCATCATCGGTTCCTGGTGCGGCAAGAAATTCCGTCCGGAACAAGTCGCCGCAAGACCGGGCTGGGCGCAGATTCCGGCGGTGCTGCATGGCGAGCTGCACGAAGTGAAATCGCCCCTGATTCTGCAACCAGGCCCTGCCGCCCTGAGCGATGGCCTGGCCGCGCTTGCGGCGATTATCAGGGCTTGGGCAGGTCGCGGCTGAAGCGCAGCTGCGCACTGGCCGTGTCCCGGCGCGCGTCGATTTCCAGCTGCAAGGTGGTCGGCGCGCTGGCGTGGATTTCGGCAATCCAGTCGGCAAATCCGGCGCTGTCGATGCGGCGCAGTGTCAGCGGCTTCATGCTTTCGGCAAGGCTTGCCGCGCGCGCCTGCAAATGCAGACCATCGACCGGGACGACATCGCCTGCTGCGCTGCGCGGAGAAACCAGAAGCAGCCAGTTGTCGGCATCGCGGCGCACCCCGTATTGCCGGGCGATGGCCTCGCTTAAATCGCTGCTGCGCACCAGACGCGCCTCCAACCGCATATCGCCCAGCGTGGCGCGGGCGGCCTGGCTCGGTGCGTTCTGACCGACCGGCGTAGCCGGGCGAGGCGCATCCTGACCGCAGGCCGCCAGCGATAGCGTTAATAACAGGGTAAGCAATAGTGTTTTCATCAGGCATTGGCCTTGGCAAGTTCAATGCCGCGCTGGCGGGCGGCATGGATGGCGCGGGCGACAATGGCGCGAAAGTCATCGGCTTCGAAGCTCTCGATCGCTGCCTGGGTGGTGCCGCCCGGTGAGGTCACGCGGCGGCGCAGCTCGGCGGCCGGGGTATCGTCATGGGTCAGCATTTTGGCCGCACCCAGCAGGGTCTGGATAGTCAGGCTACGCGCGGCTTCTGCACTCAGGCCTTCGGCTTCGCCTGCGGCCTGCATGGCTTCGGCCAGCAAGAACACATAAGCCGGGCCGCTGCCGGAAACTGCGGTGACCGCATCCATCAGGTTTTCATCATCAATCCAGACGGTCGCGCCTGCGCCTTGCAGCAGCGCTTGGGCTGCTTGCTTTTGTGAGGGGGTGACTTGGTGGTTGGCGTACAGGCCCGTTACGCCTGCTCCAAGCAGTGCCGGGGTATTGGGCATGGTGCGCACCACCGCCAGTCCGCCGCCCAGCCAGCTGGATATCTGCTCGCTGGTGATGCCGGCAGCGACTGATACCAGCAGCGGTTTTTGCGCCTGTGCCTGTCCGGCCAGCGATTGACAGAGGCTTTTCATGACCTGCGGCTTGACGGCCAGCAGCCAGATGGCACTGTCTTTCACCGCATCCTGGCCTTGGGCAAAGACTTGCACGGAGAAATCTGCCGCCAGGGTTTGGCGCACGGCTTCTACCGGCTCGGCCACGCGGATTTTTTCCGGCGCTTTGCCTGCGGCAATCAGGCCGCCAATCAGGCAGCGCGCCATATTGCCGCCGCCAATGAAGGTAATCGAGTCGGAAGCAGGATTCATGTCATTACTTTGAGTTGGGTCAAGGCATAAAGCATAGCAATCAAGCGATTCTCATGTTTTCAGGGAGTTATACTCCGCAAGGGGCTGGGGAACCGGCATTCGATCACAGTTTCAAGAAACTAGGGAGAAAGAATGGATATTGCAGAATTATTGGCCTTTTCTGTAAAGAACAAGGCATCCGACTTGCATCTGTCGGCAGGCTTGCCGCCGATGATTCGCGTCGATGGCGATGTGCGCCGTATCAATATCCCGCCGCTGGATCACAAAACCGTGCATGCGCTGATTTACGACATCATGTCGGACAAGCAGCGCCGCGATTACGAAGAATTCCTGGAAACCGACTTCTCCTTTGAAATCCCCGGCCTTGCACGCTTCCGTGTCAATGCCTTTAACCAGAACCGCGGCGCCGGTGCGGTGTTCCGCACCATTCCTTCAGAAGTGTTGACGCTCGACCAGCTCGGCTGCCCGCCGCTGTTCCGCGAGCTGGTCAACCAGCCGCAGGGTCTGATTCTGGTGACTGGCCCTACGGGTTCTGGCAAATCCACCACGCTGGCGGCGATGCTCGATCACATTAACAAGAACGAGTATGGCCACATCCTGTCGGTGGAAGACCCCATCGAATTCGTGCACCAGTCGCAGAAGTGCCTGATCAACCAGCGCGAAGTGCACCGCGATACCCACGGCTTCAACGAGGCGCTGCGCTCGGCGCTGCGTGAAGACCCGGACTATATCCTGGTGGGCGAATTACGTGACCTGGAAACCATCCGGCTGGCGCTGACCGCTGCCGAAACCGGGCACCTGGTATTCGGCACATTGCATACCAGTTCGGCTGCCAAAACCATCGACCGTATCATCGACGTGTTCCCGGCTGGCGAAAAACCGATGGTGCGCTCGATGCTGTCCGAATCACTGCGTGCGGTGATTTCGCAGGCGCTTTTGAAGAAAGTCGGTGGTGGCCGTACCGCAGCCTGGGAAATCATGGTGGGGATTCCGGCCATCCGTAACCTGATTCGTGAGGACAAGGTGGCGCAGATGTACTCGGCCATCCAGACCGGCCAGCAATACGGCATGATGACCCTGGATCAGCATCTGCAAGACTTGGTGGCGCGCGGCTTGATTCTGAAGCCGCAGGCGCGCGAATACGCCAAGGACAAGCGTTTGTTCGATTAAGACCTAGCGGCATGAATTTTCTGGAGTTCTTCCCATGACGACACCCGCCGAGTTCACCTCCTTGCTGAAACTCATGTCCACGCAGCGCGCCTCGGACTTGTTCATCACTTCCGGCATGCCGCCTTCGATGAAGGTCAACGGCAAGATCACGCCTGTGACCCAGGAGCCGCTGACCTCGCAGCAGAGCCGTGACCTGGTGCTGTCGGTGATGACCCCGGCGCAGCGTGAAGAGTTTGAAAAAACCCATGAATGCAACTTCGCCATTGGCCTTGCCGGAGTGGGGCGCTTCCGTGTTTCGGCCTTCTACCAGCGCAATCAGGTCGGCATGGTGCTGCGCCGCATCGAGACCCATATCCCGACCACCGAAGAACTGAACCTGCCGCCGATCATCAAAACCCTGGCGATGACCAAGCGCGGCATCATCATCTTTGTGGGCGCCACCGGCACCGGCAAGACCACCTCGCTGGCGGCGATGATTGGCCATCGCAACAAGGCGGCGACCGGTCATATCATCACCATCGAAGACCCGATTGAATTCGTGCACCGTCACGAAAACTGCATCGTTACCCAGCGCGAGGTCGGCATCGACACCGAAAGCTGGGAGGCGGCGCTGAAGAACACCCTGCGCCAGGCGCCGGATGTCATCATGATTGGCGAAGTGCGTACCCGCGAAGGCATGGATCACGCCATCGCTTTTGCCGAAACCGGCCACCTGGTGCTGTGTACCCTGCACGCCAACAATGCCAACCAGGCAATGGACCGCATCATCAACTTCTTCCCGGAAGACCGCCGCCAGCAATTGCTGATGGACTTGTCGCTGAACCTCAAGGCGGTGGTTGCGCAGCAACTGGTGCCGCGCGTGGATGGCAAGGGGCGCCGGGTGGCGATGGAAATCCTGCTGGGCACGCCGCTGGTGCAGGACTATATCCGCGATGGCGAAATCCACAAGCTCAAAGAGGTGATGAAGGACTCCACCCAGCTCGGCATGAAAACCTTTGACCAGAGCCTGTTCGAGCTGTATCAGGCCGGTGAAATCAGCTATGACGACGCATTGCGCTATGCCGACTCGCAAAACGAAGTGCGCCTGAAAATCAAGCTGGCGCAGGGGGGCGATGCCCGTACCCTGGCACAGGGGCTGGATGGCGTGGAAGTGGCGGAAGTCCGCTAATACGCGAGCTTCAGGCATTGCGATGAGCCGCGCCCGCCCCGGCGGGCGTTGCCGTTTTTACCCCGGCAAACAGGGCGCACAGGCTACAATCTCGGCATGACAGAATCTGCCTCATCTTTGGCCAGGCAATTGCTGATTGCCTTGCCGGCTTTGGACGACCCCAACTTCGCGCGCACCGTCAGCCTGATTTGCCAGCATGACGAACACGGCGCGATGGGGATTGTCATCAATCGTGCCTCGGAATTCAGCGTCGGCGAGCTGTTTGCACAAATCCGCATCGAAGGCGGCGCGCCTGAGCTTTTGGCGCAGCCGGTGCTGGCCGGTGGCCCGGTACATGCCGAGCGTGGTTTTGTGCTGCATGATGGCGAGCGCGAATGGGATTCCAGCGTGCGGCTGCCCGGTGGTCTTGCGCTGACCACTTCGCGCGATGTGCTCGAAGCAATGGCGCGTGGCGATGGCCCGGCGCAGGCGCTGGTGGCGCTGGGTTGTGCGGGCTGGGCCGCAGGCCAGCTTGAACAGGAAATCAGTGAAAACAGTTGGCTGCTGGCGCCATCGGATGATGATTTGCTGTTCCGCCTGCCGCTGGAACAACGCTGGCAGGCCGCTGCCGGGCTGGTGGGTGTGAACCTGATGAACATGACTCATTACAGCGGTCGCGCATGAGGCTGGATGGCGCGGTACTGGGCTTTGATGTCGGTGCACGGCGCATCGGCGTGGCGGTCGGCAGTGTCATCGGTGCCGGGGCGCGCGCGATTGCCGTGGTGGAGATGCGCGATGACAAGCCGGACTGGCCGGCGATTGAAAAGCTGCGCCGTGAATGGCTGCCCAGCGGTTTTATCGTCGGTGACCCGTTGACTCTGGACGGCAGCGACCAGCCAGCACGACAACGTGCGCAGCGCTTTGCCCGGCAATTGCAGCAACGCTTCGGTCTGCCGGTATTGATGGTGGACGAGCGCCGCTCCAGCATCGAGGCGGCACAACGCTTTGCCGCCGCGCGCGCCGAAGGCCAGCGCCGCCGCCGTGATGCCGCCGAGCTGGACGCGGTCGCCGCTGCCGTCATCATAGAACGCTGGATTGCCGCGCCCGATAGCGCCGTGCCCATCACACCAGCCCAAACTACGCAAGACAAGGAAAACTAAAGCCATGCCGCAACATCTGCTGTCCATGCAGGCGCTCGATTTTGATGCGCTGACTGCCATCCTTGACCGTGCCGAAGCACTGCGCCATGCAGGCGACTGTCGTAGCCATCTGTCCGGCCACGCTGTCTGCACCCTGTTTTTTGAGCCCTCCACGCGCACCCGGCTCAGCTTTCAGCGCGCCGCGCAGCGGTTGGGTGCGGATATTTTGAACTTCGAGGCGGCGACCTCTTCGGCCACCAAGGGCGAAACCGCGCTCGATACCCTGAAAAACATCGAGGCGATGGGCGTGTCCGCCTTCATCATCCGTGCCCGTGAAGACGGCCTGGTCGCCGAGCTTGCACAAAGCGCCGCGCCGGGCACGGCGCTTATCAATGCCGGGGACGGTCGCAGCCAGCACCCGACCCAGGCGCTGCTGGACATGCTCACCATCCGCGAAGCCAAGGGGCGCGATTTTTCTGCGCTGAAAGTGGCGATTGTCGGCGACATCCTGCATTCGCGGGTGGCGCGCAGCGACCTTGCTGCGCTGCGCACCCTGGGCGTGCAGGATATCCGCGTCTGCGGCCCGGCCAATCTGCTGCCCAGCGACGATACCTTGGCGGGCTGCCATGTCAGCCATGATCTTGACGAGGCACTCAGCGATGCTGATGTGGTGATGACCCTGCGCCTGCAACGCGAGCGCATGGAAGATGGCCTGATTGAGTCGCTGGATGGCTATCACCGCGACTACGGCATTACCGCTGCCCGCATGGCCGGCGCAGCCCGGGATGCCATCGTCATGCACCCGGGGCCCCTCAATCGCGGCGTGGAAATCAGCGACGAAGTGGCCGATGGCCCGCAGTCGCGCATTCTGCGGCAGGTGGAAAACGGTGTGCTGGTGCGGATGGCAGTGCTGGAGCGCGCCTTTGCCTGACTGCCCTGATTGATGTCTGCGCCGCTGCCGGAAAATCTGGATTTGCGCCATGCCCGCCGTGCCATTGATGACGCGCTGAGCCGCGACCGTGGCCGCTTGCTGGGGCTGTTGAGCAAATGGAAAGCCCGGCCGAAAGACGGTGCATTGCGTGCTGCCTTCACCGAAAAGCTGCAAGCCTCCATCGCCGCGCGGCAGGCGCGATGCGCGCAATTGCCTACGGCCAGTATCAACCAAGACCTGCCGCTGGCCGACAAGGCCGAGGACATCATCGCCTTGATTCGCCAACATCAGGTGGTGGTGATTGCCGGGGAAACCGGCAGCGGCAAGACAACGCAATTGCCCAAGCTGTGCCTGATGGCCGGGCGCGGTGAGGCCGGGATGATTGGTTGTACCCAGCCGCGGCGTATCGCGGCGCGCTCGGTGGCGCGCCGCGTGGCCGAAGAGCTGCAAGTGCCGATGGGCGATGCGGTGGGCTTTCAGGTACGCTTCAATGAGCAAGTCGGCGAGCGCACCGCCATCAAGTTCATGACCGATGGCATCCTGCTGGCGGAAATCCAGTCTGACCGCTGGCTCTCGCGCTATGACACGCTGATTATCGACGAGGCGCACGAGCGCAGCCTCAATATCGACTTTCTGCTCGGCTATCTGAAAGGGCTGCTGGCAAAGCGCCCGGATTTGAAGCTCATCGTCACCTCGGCCACCATCGACACCGCGCGTTTTGCCGAACATTTCGGTGACGCGCCGGTGGTGGAAGTGGAAGGCCGTACCTATCCGGTGGAAGTGCGCTACCGGCCGCTGGCCGAAACCGAAGACGGCGAAGCGATGAGCGTGCTTGATGGCATCATCGCCGCCTGCGATGAAATCACCCGCGAAAATCCGCTGGGCGATACCCTGATTTTTCTGCCCGGCGAGCGCGAAATCCGCGATGCGCATCAGGCGCTGGAAAGGCGCAAATACCGCGCCACCGAAGTGATTCCACTGTACGCCCGGCTGTCGGCACGCGATCAGGACAAGGTGTTCAATCCCGGCGTGAAGCGCCGCATCGTGCTCGCCACCAATGTGGCGGAAACCTCGCTGACTGTGCCGCGCATCCGCTATGTGGTCGATCCGGGCTTTGCCCGCGTCAAGCGCTACAGCCCGCGGCAGAAAATCGACCGCCTGCATATCGAGGCCATCAGCCAGGCCAGCGCCAACCAGCGCGCCGGGCGTTGTGGTCGCGTCGCCGATGGCGTCTGCATCCGCCTGTATTCCGAGGCGGATTTTGCCGCCCGGCCAGAATTTACCGACCCGGAAATCCGGCGCTCGGCACTGGCCGGGGTGATTCTGCGCATGCTTTCCATCGGTCTTGGGCAGATTGAAGCGTTTCCGTTTCTCGAGCCGCCCGAGGCGCGTGCTATCAGCGATGGCTGGCAGCAACTATTGGAGCTGGGCGCGATTGATGGCGAGCGTCGCCTCACCGCCATTGGCCGGGAAATGGCGCGCCTGCCAGTGGACGTGAAGCTCTCGCGGATGCTGATTGCCGCGAAAAAACACGGCGTATTGCCGCAAATGCTGGCCATCGCCAGTTTTCTCGGCGTGCAAGACCCGCGCGAGCGTCCCGCCGATGCGCGCGCCGCTGCCGATGCCGCGCATGCCGAGTTTGCCGATAACAAATCCGAATTTGTCGGCATCTGGAACCTGTGGGAAGCCTTCCGCCAAGCGCATGAGGACATGAGTCAAAGCCAGCTGCGCAAATGGGCGGAGAAAAAGTTTCTCGGTTTCTTGCGGCTGCGTGAATGGCGCGAGTTGCATCGGCAGCTGAAGCTGCAATGCGAGGAAATGTGGCCGCAAGAAAAGCGTGAGGCCAGCGGTGATAACGCCGTCCTGTATGCACGGCTGCATCGTGCGCTGATTGCCGGGTTGCCCACGCAAATCGGCCATCTGGATGAGCGCAACAGTTATCAAGGCCCGCGCGGGCGGCGCTTCCAGTTATTTCCCGGATCGACTTTGGCCAGGAAGCCACCGGCCTGGGTGCTGAGTGCGACCTTGCTGGATACCGAAAAAGTCTGGGCCATCACCAATGCCGCGATCGAGCCGGACTGGGTGATTGCCGAACTTGCGCATCTGCTGTCGCGCCGCCATCACGAGCCGCGCTGGTCGCGCGCGCAGGGGCGGGTGATTGGCAGCGAGCAAATCAGCCTGTTCGGGCTGGTGCTGGCACCGAAAAAGCCGGTGCATTACGGCGCGCTGTACCCGCAGGAAGCACGCGCGATTTTTGCCCACGATGCGTTGGTGATGGGCGAGGTCAATACCCGCAGCGCATTCCTTGCCCGCAATCTGCGCACGCTGGAAGCGGCCCGCGAAGAAGAAGCCAAACAGCGCCGCACCGGGCTGGTCGTCGATGAGGACTGGCAGAGCCGCTGGTATCTGGATCGGCTGCCCGCGCATGTGCATAACGTGCAGGTGCTGGATGCCTGGTACAAAGGGCTGGATGCGGCAGGCAAGGCGCAGCTGGAATGGTCGCGCGATGACTTGCTGGTGGCTGAGGAAACCGATGCCGCACGCTTCCCGCCGTATATCGCGCTGGGCGATGTGCGTCTGGCGGTGCGTTATCGCTTTGAGCCGGGCGCGGCTGATGACGGCATGAACCTGCTGCTACCACTGCATCTTTTGAATGCTGTGGATGCGGCTATGCTCAGCTGGATGGCGCCGGGTTTTGTCGAAGAAAAAGCCGCTGCACTGATTAAAACCCTGCCCAAATCATTGCGGCGCAATTTTGTGCCTGCGCCGGATTTTGCCCGCGCCTTTGCCGAGGCGCATCGCGGCTCGCAGGCTGACAGCCTGCCGGCGGCACTGGCGCGGTTTTTGCAAAAGCTCAGCGGCGTTGAACTTTCGGCGCTGGATTTTGATGAAGAAAGCCTGCCCGCGCATCTGCATATCAATCTGCAATTGCAGGACGAAAAGGGCAAAACCGTGCTTGCCGTATCGCGCGACTTGGCCGCATTACGGGAGAAATTTGGCAGCCGTGCACAGCGCGCGTTTGCCAGCCGCGCTGCGCGCGACTTGCGGCAAACCGGACTGACCCGCTTTCCTGATGCGCCAGTGCCGTTGCAAATGCAGGGTGATGCCGGCATTCCGGCCTTTCCGGCACTGCATGACGATGGCGATAGCGTCTCGCTGCATGTCCACGCACAGCGCGAGCTGGCGCTGCGCCATCACGCCGAAGGCGTGCGCCGCCTGCTGCGCATCGCCCTTGCAGACAAACTCAAACAGGCGCGCCGGCAACTGCCCATCAGCCCCAAGACCGGGTTGCTGTATGCGGCGCTGGAGCAGCCCACCAGCAAGGCCGATGTGTTCAAAAAGCCCAGTAATCGCGATAGCGAGCCGCTGCGCGAGGATTTGGTCGAGGGCGCTTTCAATGCGTTGAGCGCCGAGGGGCTTGCCGAAATCCGCGACGCAGAAAGTTTTGCCCAGCACGCCCAGCGGCTTGGCAAAAGCGTGTTTGCCGAGGCCATGCGCCGCCTGCAACAGGCCGAAACCATTCTTGAGCTGATAGCCCAAGTGCGCGCCGCACTGGAATCAAAACTGATGGGCTGGGCCAGCGGCAATCTCGACGATATGCAGGCGCATCTGAATACCCTGACCTTCCCCGGTTTCTTGCGCGAGCAAGGCGCCGAGATACTGGCCGAATACCCGCGCTGGCTGCGCGGCCTTGCGCTGCGCGCCGAACGCGCCCAGCGCGACCCGGGCAAAGACCAGGCGCGCATGCTGGAAATCAAACCCTTTGTCGATGCCCTGGCCAATGCTACAAAAAACGACCCCGAAGCCAACACCCTGCGCCGCGAACTGGAAGAACTGCGTATCGCCACCTTCGCCCAGGAACTCGGCGCCAAAGGCGGCATCTCCGCCAAGAAACTCGCCGCCCGGATAGCTGCCTGGCAGGGCGCATCCTGAAGTTGGTTGCAGCTATCCTCAACCCTTGGGCGGAATGTTTTCGGTTGGATTGACTGGAGCCGTTCCCAGCGCGTTTTGCTCAGGATGACTCAGCTTACGGATGAGCCTTGCGACCAAAAATTTGCTGTCGCCCGGTAGCGCCAGATACAGGCGCAGGATTTGTTCGTCGTCATTGTCCAACGGTAAAGGCGCGCGTTGATTTTTGCTGGCGTCACTGCCATAGCGCAGCCACTGTGGCGTGATGCCCAGCATGAGTGCCAGCACTTGCAGCTTGTCTTGTTCGGGGATGGCTTGACCACTCAGCCAGCGCAATGAGGTTTGATAACTGACAGAACGCCCGGCATAGCGCGAGTTGAATAGCCGGTGCAAGGTGGCTGCGCGCGGTTCATATCCTGCATTGCGCAGGGCGGCAGCCAGCCGCTCGGAGAATTGCCGACGTTCGATGGTCATGGTCAGGCAACTTACGCAAGCGCGTGTGCTGCATAAAACCTATTGAGTTGTTTTTATGAAACCTTTGTGTTTTTATTTGTCGTGGCTTGCTCAATGATGGGGCAAGCAAGTATCGGTAATGAGGGAGAAAAACATGAAGGTACTGAAGCTGTGTTTGCTGGCTGTGCTCGGCTTGGGGGTAGCGGAACCAATACAAGCGCAGAACATGCTTGAGCGTATCAACAGCGGACTTGAGCGCGTTAACCGTGTACTGGCAGGCGGCTCTGTGGGCAACAATGCAGCTGCTGCAAGGGGCGGGATGCTGGATGCCCAGCCCAGTGATGCGCAATTGATGCGCATGGTTCAGGCAATGAACGCACCGGGAAAATCAGAAGAAGTCGAAGCCCTGTATCAAGAAGCCAAAGAGCTGATTTCCGGGATTTTGCTGATTACAAGCTGCAATTTTTCATCTCCAGGGCGGCAGCTTGCACGTTACAAGGCTCCGGGGGTGCATTGGAACTTCATAAACGCCAACCTCCTCATGACACATCACAGTTCCTCGCTTTGTCTTGATGTGCAAAGGGTGGATGCCTGGAAGCTGGAGGCACGCAATGCCTTTTCCTTCCGTGTGCAGTATGTATCCGAGCAAAGCGGTGAAAGTACTGAGCGATTTTTTACTCTGACTCGGCAGCCCGATGGTGTTTGGATGATTTCCGGAGCTAGCTCGTACTAAGCCCAGCTCGTTTTGATTGATTAGGGAGTTTTCATGCAATGTGAGAAATGCCATTCGGATAACACTCAGCGTTTGCAGGTCGTCTATGAGGGCGGCACTCAAAACATCAGCGCCACGAGTCGTACCACAGGAATAGGTATAGGTGGAGGTGGGTTGGGCGTTGGAGCGGCCAGTACGCAGACAACGGGGATATCACGCTCAACTTTGGCATACAGAGCCGCGCCCCCAGCCAAGCAGCGATATGTGTTTGCCTTGTTTCTGGGATTTCTGGCCTGGCTGTTGTGGGTTTATACCTCTGCATTCAGCAAGTGGTTTTTGCTTTCAAGTGCGGTCATCGCGTTGTGTGGTTACTGGGCATATCGCGTCTATACCTTTAACAACAAAGTCTGGCCGGAGTTGATGGCGTACTGGGAAAATGAGTGGCTCTGCCTCAAATGCGGGCATATCTATCATCACGAATAGTCACATCACCCCCACAACACCGGCTTGTTCACCATCAGATAGTAAATCCCCAGCATGGCGATAAAGGCGGGGTAGCCGAGCAGTTCCCAGCGTCGTGCGTAGCGGAAGTATTTTTGCGGTAGTGCCTGGCCTTGTTGCAGGGCAAGTTCGGCCATGTCTGCCATGCGGATTTGCAGCCATACCACCGGCAGCCAGCACAGCCCGGCAATGAGGTAGAGAATGAGGCTTGCCAGTATCCACGGCGTATCCCAAGACAGCCCCCAGCCGGTGAGATACATCAGGTAAAACCCGCTGATGGGTTGCACGATGCCGGCGGGGGTGGTGAACCACCAATCGGCACGCACTACCAGTCGGGTGACGACGGCCTGGGCGGCGAGGCTGCCGCTGCGGTTGGCAAAAAACATGTAGAACGCCGAGCCAAAGCCGGTGCCAACCAGCAGCACGCTGCTGAGGATATGCAGCCATTTGATGATGAGATAGGTGTTCATGACGAGCGCCTGGCAAGGATATGCAGGATGGCGAGAATTGGCAGGTTCTTGCCCAGCGGCTGCAAGGGGTGCAGCCACAGATTTGGCGAAAGAACCGAGGCGGTGAGCGTGAGTGCGATAACGGCGGCCATGGAAACTTGGTAGCTGATGCGGCGTGGCCAGAACATCAGCAGCAAGGCAAGCAGCAGGTCGAGCGCAACGCCTGCGGCAATCAGGCCGTGTGCCAATGGCATGGACTGGATGCCGCCTGTCTGCAGCAAGGCCAGGCTCTGTCCATTCCATTCCACAAGGCTGGCGATGATGGTCAGCCACCACACGGCAATCAGGCTATGGCGCAACAGGTTCAGGTCTTTGCCGCTCATGCGATTTGCTCCGTGGCGGCGGCCAGAAAATCATCGGGCGCACAGGGCGGGCGTTGCAGCAGACGGGCAAAATGCCCGGTCTCGCTGCAGTTGTCACGCGCCAGCAGCTGCAAGGCTTCACTGAACAGCGGCGAGAACGGCAGTGCATCGCCAATGCGCGCAGCGGCATGAGTGATTGCATCAGGCAGTGGCAGCACCCTGGCCGGTGTCGTTTTGCCAAGTTGCTGGCGCAGGCAGGCGATGTATTCACCCATGCCGAGCGCCTGTGAGCCTGCCAGCTCCAGCACGCCGGTATCGTGGTTGTCTTTCAGCAAGCGGCTACAGGCTTCGGCCAGCTCCCACACCGCCAATGGCTGTACCCGGGCGCGAATCGCCGCCTTGGGGAGTAACAGCACCGGCAGCCGTGCCAGCCGCAGAAACAGCCGAGTGCTATCGCCATCCATGCCAAATACCAGACTGGGGCGCAGCACGACACTATCAAGCTGACCTTGTGCATTCAGCGCCAGCAAATGTTCATCGGCGGCGCGTTTGCTTCGGGCATAGGCGGTATCGCCTTCGGCCACGCCCAGTGCAGAGACTTGCACTACGCGGCGGATACCCAGCTGCGCACAGGCGTCGAACAGCGCACGCGGCGCGGCATCGTGAATTGCCGCCATCGGCTGAGTGGGACGGTCACGCAAGATGCCGACCGCATTGATGACTGCATCCACGCCATGCAGTGCATCCAGCCAGTGCCCGGCAGCGGTGGCACGGCGAAAGTCGATGCGGGCTTCCCCGTGCCGGCTTGCGGTTTTTACCCGCCAGCCAGCTTGCAGCAAGCGCGCATGGATATGACGGCCAATAAAGCCATTGGCGCCGCAGAGCAATACCGTAGGCGTGCGCATTGTCAATGCTCCCGGGGAATTTTGGGTGGCAGGGATTGGGCGCTGATGCTGGCGATGACCTGTTTCCAGATATTGCGGGCAATAAGGGCAACGCTAATGAATACGCCGCCGCAGACCAGCAGCAATGTGCGATGCAGCGCATCCAGCAGGCTGGCTGTTTCAGAGAAATTGCCAAACAGCAGCATCAGGATGAGCGTGCCACTCAGCGCCAGCAAGTAGGCGCTGCGCACCCAGAACTCGGCGCCATTGGCCTGGTCATGGCAGAGGCGGGTCAGTACCCGGACAAGAATCGGACGCAGATAGCGCACGGCAATCAGCGGTGCGACGACGGCGATGGTGATGGACAGCAGAAAAAGCGGGAGATTCATGGCAGTGCTCCTGGGTGGTGGAAAACGGACTGGAAATGGATGGCTTTCATGATTGGCTGTTGCTACGGTAATTTCTGTTAAAAATGAAACTTAGGGGCAAAAAAACAGCTTGTTACTTGTCGCGCACAAAACGCTGGATGCTGGCGCCCAGATGCAGCACTTTCTCCAGCGTCTGTGGCGAGAGCCGCAGCATTTCATCGCTCCAGCTGCCGATGGTTTCCATGAAACGCAGCGTCTGATGCAGTCGGTCTTGTGCATTGGGCGACTGCTCGGCAAAGTCATCGCGGTTGACCAGCTCGCGCAACAGCACGGTAGTGGGGTCGAACTCACGCTCTTTGCGACCACGCACGATGATGCGGAACAACTCCCAGACATCCCCCGAGGTTTCAAAGTAATCACGCCGGTCGCCGAGGATTTGCGTGGTGCGGATCAGCTTCCAGTTCAGCAGCTCCTTGAGACTGTTGCTGACATTGGAGCGCGCCACGCCCAGGGTCTGGGTAATAGCCTCGGCATGCAGCGGCTGGCCGTGAATGAACAGCAGTGCATGGATTTGCGCCACGGTGCGGTTCACGCCCCAGGCGGAGCCCATCTCTCCCCAGTGGACAATAAAGCGGCGTTCGATATCAGTCAGGTGCATGGCGCAGATAATACATTTGCAGAAATTTCTGTCAATAGTGAAATTTGAAAGTCGATTCTGCTCTGGCTATCGTCATGCAAACAGCCAAGCGTTTGGCTTGCACAAATTTTCATTCATCAAACAGGAGACTAAGGATGCGTGTGGTTAAAGTTCCCCTGATGCTGGCGGCCACTCTGCTGCTTGCCGGTTGCCCGCTGGGCAAGAAGTCTGAGCCCTCTGCGGCTGCGGAAACGCCATCGCCCAGGGTGGCGGAAGTATCCGCGCCGGCAGACGCTGAAGTGGATGCGGCAGCGCTGGCTGTGGAGCCGGCTTGCGATTGTGCAGGGCAAGTGGCTGATGCCATCGCCGTTACCGAAGTCCCGGCCAGGTTTCGTGGCGACTGGAGCGGTAAATGCCTCAAGCCCGGCGAATACGATGAAAGCAATATGACCATTTCCGCAGATACGATTGCCTTCAGCGAGACGGGCAATATCAAGGCGGTTGTTTTGAACGGGGACAACGAGCTGGCCATCATTGCCGATATGCCTGATGAGGGGAAGCAGTGGCTGACTTACTGGCGCTTTGAACTGTCCGCAGACGGCGAAGAGCTGATGGACGTGACTGACGATGACCGCTATTTTCTGCGCCGCAGATGCAAAGGCGTGGGTTGAGTTGAATCCCAACGTGAGACAAAGCCCCAGCAAAAACCGGGGCTTTGTTGTTTTCAATGGGAAGAGTGCGCTGCCAACTTCTGGCTGAAGGCTTGGGCACCGGGCAGTTTGTCGTCGTAAATTTTTGAGGCCTCCATATCGGCTCGCATGGCTGCATGGAGGCGCGCTTGATGTAGTGCAATACGTTGCAGATAGTCAGGCTTGGCATTGCGGGCATGGGCAGTCTTGAAAATCGCATCCCAGCCCAGTGCCAATGCAGCCTTGCTTTGTGCATTGTTGTCTTGTTGCGCGGCACAGAGGATGGCACTTGCACCACTGTCACCATCACCACGCAGATGCTGATGCAGCACATGCCCGCGGCGGTCGAATACCAGCACTTTGTCGGCCTGTTTTTCCAGCGCGGCTATGGTCTGCGCCAAGGCATGGGTTGTGCTGCGATGATAGTCTTCCGGCACGAAGCGCGGTGCCGGGCTATGTGCGGCAATCTGGCCTTCGTAGCGTTTGTAAATGCCGAGCAGGCTTTCTTCTGGGGACACGGCCAGAACCCGTAGTTCCACCAGATAGCCGACTTCCTGCATGCGCTGAATATAACGGGTGAAAGTATCGGCACCGGCGCGCAGTGTGCCTTCTTCAAGGATATTGCGGCGTGTCTCTACCGCATATTGACGCAGTCGGGTGACACAAGCACCGGCTGCGGCTTGGGTGATTTCCGAGGCGGCTTCGCCATGCGCGGCCGCAAGCGCGGCATAGCCTGGCAATAATTCGCGCAGGCGGTCGGCGTCCAGATGGATATAGCCGCCATGCGCACGCAGATATTGCTTGTTGGTTTCGGCAAGGCCGGTTTTCCCGGCACCGGGTTGGCCGGCTACCAGAAGCAGCAATGGCTTTTCCCGGCGCTGGGTGCTGTGCATTGACTGGCAGAGCGTCAAATGCAACTGCACGATGTCTTCAACTTGCTCTCCGGTCATTACAAGGCTCATGACAGCTGCCTTGTCAGAATCTCGGCAATGGTTTGTGCGTCATTGGCGCTCAGACTGTCTTGTAGTGTCCGCAGCCGGGTCATTTCTTGCATGAGTTGTTGTAATTCATCGCCTTCTTGCAGGGTTTTGCGGCGAGCATTCAATAGCGCGATTTCGCTGCCCAGTTTTTCAATGGCGACTTCCAGCTGGGTGATTTCATCATGCGGATGGGGTGGGATTTCGCCATTTACCGATGCAACCAGTCGTTTCGATATTTCTGCAAGTTCAATGACCATGAAAGTCTCCGCAGGGTCTTCACTTCACCCGCCGTCGTGGCCAGGCGGCAAACAGTGCCCAGATGCCGCCAAGGCCGGCAATCCAGGTGGCGACGGGGATGCCGGCAAGTCGTGGGCCACCAGCATCGAGGCCGTACAGCACGCTGGCGACAATCAAGAGGCCTGCGCCCAGCACGGCGGAAATCATGCGTTTTTGCATGATGTGCAGGTCTTTGGAGAGCACGCGTACATCTTCGGATTGCATCTGAATCAGGTGGCCGCCGTGGACTTGCTGCTTCAGCCAGTCGTGGACAAGGCCGGGCATGTCCGGGGCGCGGGTTATCCATTCGGGCAGGCGTTGCCCGGCTTCGCGCAGCAGGCGGCGCGGGCTGTAGCGTTCGCGCAGGATGGCTTCCAGTACCGGCTTGGCGACTGCCCAGATGTCGATTTGCGGGTCGAGCTGCCTGCCCACGCCTTCGATGTTCAGCAGGGTCTTTTGCAGCAGAATCAACTGCGGTTGCAGGGTGAGCTGGTGGCGCTGCGCCATGCGGAACAGCTTGGCCAGCACTTCGGCCAGCGAGATTTCCGACAGCGGGCGGGTGAAGTACGGCTCGCAGATGGCGCGTGCGGCAGCTTCCAGCTCATCAATACGCACATGCGCGGGCATCCAGCCTGCCTCCACATGCAGCTCGGCAATGCGGCGATAGTTGCGGTTGAAAATCGCCATGAAGTTTTCGGCCAGGTAATACTGGTCGGCACGCGAGAGCTGCCCCATGATGCCGAAATCCAGGGCGATGAAACGCGGGTTGGCCGCGCGCGCCGGGTCCGGGTCCACCCAGATATTGCCGGCATGGGCATCGGCATGGAAGAAGTTGTCACGGAATACCTGCTGGTAGAACACGCGCACGCCCTTGGCAGCCAGTGCCTTGCGGTCGATGCCGGCATTGTCGAGTGCGGCCACGTCATCGCTGTGGATACCATGCACCCGTTCCAGCGTCATCACCTTTTCGCTGGTATGCGTCCAGATGACTTCCGGCACGTACAGGTCGCCGCTTTCCAGCCAGTTGCGGCGCAGCACACTGGCATTGCCGGCCTCGCGTTGCAGGTCAAGCTCGGCGGCCAGGGTGGATTCGATTTCCGCCACCACTTCGCGCGGACGGATTTTGTCGGCGCGTGGATGGGTGCGCTCCACCACAGCGGCCAGGTCGTACAGCAGGGCGATATCGCCCTCAATCTGGCTGCGGATATTGGGGCGCAGCACCTTGACCACCACCTCGCGGCCATCGTGCAGGGTGGCGGCGTGCACCTGGGCAATTGAGGCCGAAGCCAGAGGCGTAGTGTCAAAACGCGAGTACAGCGCGGTGATGCTTTGGCCGAGCGATGCCTCGACGATGCCGCGCGCCTCATCGCCATCAAAGGGTTTGACCTGGTCTTGCAGCAGCGCCAGCTCATCGGCCACATCGGCGGGCACCAGGTCGCGGCGGGTGGAGAGAATTTGCCCGGCTTTGACAAAAATCGGCCCCAGCTCCTGCAACACCATGCGTAGCCGCTGGCCGCGCGGCATGGCTTGCACATCGGCGCTGGCGCGCGGCACAAACGGACGCGCCAGCTTCAACCAGCGCTCGGCGGCTGTGCCATCAAGCAGCGCATCCAGCCGATAGCGCAGCAATACCCGGCCTATCCGCCAGATGCGGCGTGCCGACTTCATGACGCAGCTCCCAGGCGCGCAATGCGTGCGGCCAAACGCTCGACATCATCGCGGATGGCATCGACATCTTCATGAAATGCCGCAAGTTCTTCGCGCCCCACCACCACGCGGGATTCTTCGGTCAGCCAGTCGGCGCTGTCACTGGCAAAGCCCTGTGCCGCAGTTTTGGCGCGGCGCAGGGCGAAGGCAAAGCCATTGGCCATCTGCATGCCCAGCACATCGCCAAACACCCGCGTCAATGGCTCGGCCCAGTCCGGTTCAAAGCCTTGAGCCAGTTTTTGCAGGCGGCGCGCAAGCTCGGCATCGCCCTCGATACGCAACTGCCCGACCGGCGCGGCATCGTCACGGCGCAGCGGCGGCAATTGTCGCAACAGTGCGGACAGGCTGGCACGCACCGACAAATCGGCCTCGCCACTGGCCGGCCCTACCTGTAGCGCGTCATCCATCACGGTGATGGCCAGTGCCAGCGGCGGCGATTGCATATGCAGCTGCACCTGCCGGCCTTGCAGGGGAGCCAGCGCCGCGCGCGTGTCTTCGTCCAGCGCCAGCGCACGGTTCAAGGCCAATTGCAGGGCGCGGCCTGCCGGAATTTTCCAATTGAAGGGCAAAGAAATATTCATGCGGGCATTTTATGAGCCAGCGCCAGCCGCCGCAGCCCTTCGGTCATGGACACTTGCGGCCGGTAGCCGAAATCTTGCTGCGCCGGGGTCATGCTGTACCAGTGGGTGGTGGCAAGTTGCTCGGCAAGGAATGGCGTCATCGGCGGCTCGCCATCGGGCTGGATGAGCGGCCAGAGTTTTTCTGCCAGCCAGCCTGCGGCATAAGCCACGCGGAACGGAATCTTGCGCTTGACCGGCGGCGCACCGGCGGCTTTGAGCAGGGCATTCAAGGTGGCTTCCAGCGTCCACGGCTCGCCATTGCTGATGAAATAGGCGCGCCCGGCGCAGGCGCTGCCGGGAGCCAGATGCGCGAAGGCGGCGAAATGCGCCTCGGCGGCATTGTCGATATAGGTGGTGTCAATCAGGTTCTGGCCATCGCCCACCAGCGCCAGTTTTCCGGCATGGGCGCGTTTGACCAGGTTCGGCAGCAGATGGTTGTCGCCCACTCCCCAAATCAGGCGCGGGCGCAGCGCCACGGTGGCAAGGGTTGTGCTGTTGGCCGCCAGCACCATTTTCTCGGCTATCTGCTTGGTGGCCGCATACGGTGCCTTGAGATTTTCGCCATAGGGCACGTTATCGGCAGTGCCGCCTTCCACCGGATGCGTAGCGCGATGGGTCACGCTGGGCGTCGAGGTGTACACGAGTTTGCCAATGCCATGCGCACGGCAGGCCGCCAGCACGTTCTCGGTGCCGGTGACATTCACCGCGTGATAGCTGGCATAGCTGCCCCAGGCGCCGGCCTTGGCGGCATTGTGGAAGATGGCGTTGCAGCTGCTGGCGGCATGAATCACGGCATCGCGGCTGGCCAAATCGCCCTGAATCTGGGTAACGCCGATTTCATCCAGCGCCGGGTAATGGCTGCGGTTGAAGCTGACAACTTCAAAGCCGCGCGCGCGCAGGCCCTGGCAGAGGGCTTGGCCTAAGAACCCACCGCCACCTGTGACCAGAATTTTCATTTCATTGCTCTCACATGGAGCCGTCCCTGGCGGCTGTATCCGGCCATGCGTCCATGCATGGCGCTCGCCCACTGCGCACGCACTTTGTGGGTGCGTGCACGCGCAGCGGCTCGCCCCCCGCCACCTGTGACCAGAATTTTCATTTCATTGTTCTCACATGGAGCCGTCCCTGGCGGCTGTATCCGGCCATGCGTCCATGCATGGCGCTCGCCCACTGCGCACGCACCTTGTGGGTGCGTGCAGGCGCAGCGGCTCGCCCCCCACCGCCTGTCACCAGAATCTTCATGCGTTTTCTTCCTTGTCTTTGGCCAAAGGCGCGTTGAGTGCCTGCAAGTGGTTGTGTTCGGCTTTTTCCAGCAATTCGGTGCTCAGGTTTTTTTTGCTTCTGACACCCAGCGCTTTCAATTTTTCCACGCGCCGCACCAAGTTGCCGCGCCCTTCGGAGAGCTGAGAGAACGCCTGCTGGTAATCGTTTTGCGCCTGATTCAGGTTTTTGCCGACTCTTTCCAGCGTTTCCACAAAGCCCACGAATTTGTCGTAGAGCTTGCTGCCTTCATCAGCGATTTCCTGGGCGTTGCGGTTTTGTTGCTCGTTACGCCAGATATTGGCGATGGTGCGCAAGGTGGCAAGCAAGGTACTGGGGCCGACCAGCATGATGCGTTTTTCGAAGCAGTCATTGAACAGCTTGTCGTCGTGTTGCAGCGCCAGCAGATAGGCCGGCTCCACCGGGATGAACATGAATACGAAGTCCAGCGTGTTCACGCCATCGAGCTGGCTGTAGTTCTTCAGTGACAGCTCACGCATATGACCGCGCACGCTGGCGACATGTTCGCGCAGGGCGGCCTCGGCGCTGGCGGCGTCTTCGGCCTTGACATGACGCACATAGGCGGTGAGTGACACCTTGCTGTCGATGACGATTTGTTTGCCATCCGGCAGGTTGATGAGCACGTCCGGTTGCAGGCGGCGGATGCTGCCGTCTTCTTCCTGACGGGTGCTGGCCGCCTGCACGATGTATTCCCGCCCGCGGGTCAGGCCAGAGTGCTCAAGCACGCTTTCCAGAATGATTTCACCCCAGTTGCCCTGGGTTTTGTTGCGGCTGCCCAGGAGCGCCTGGGTCAGCGCCCTGGCATCGCCATGCAGCTGGGTATTGAGGCTTTGCAGGCGCTTGAGTTCAACTTCCAGCGCGCTGCGCTCGCGGGTGTCTTTTTCATAGGTGTTCTGGATAAGCTGGCCGAACTGGCTGATTTGCTGGTTCAGCGGGTTCAGCAGTTGGCCGAGATTCTCCTGGGTTTGCCGGGAAAAGTTTTGCGATTTTTCTTCCAGTACCTTTTGCGCAAGCTGCTGGAACTGATGTCCTAGGCTTTCACGGGCGTCCTGTAGTAGCGCCAGCTTTTCTGCCTGTGTTTGCTCCGCCTGCCGCCATTGCGTGCGCAGCCGCTCGTTTTCCACGCGGGTTTGCTCCAGTGTTTGCTGCAACTGGGCGTACTCATCACGCAGCGCAGCAAGCGCCTGTGCCTGTTGCTCAAGATGGGCAATCTGTGTCTGGGCTGCGGCGTTGCGGCTTTGCAAGTCCAGCGCGCGCTGCTCGCCTGCCTGCCAGCGTTGGCTGTAATCGGCCAGTTGCTGCTGCAATTGCGGCAGTTGCTTATTGAGCGTTTGTGACTCGACCAGTTGCCGCTGCTGCTCGGAAAATGCCGCCTGCACCGATGCCAGCTGTTGCTCGGCTTGCAGGTATTGCTGCTGGCTGATTTTGTGCTTTTCGGCCAGCCCGGCCAACTCCTGCTGGGTGGCAGAGAGCGCCTGCAAATGTGCACTTTGCTGACGCTGCATCTGCGCCGCATGACGGCCACCAAGCAGCAGCCAGACAATCAACGCCGCCAGCAGGGCAGCGGCCAAAACCAGAATCAGGGCAAGCGTAAGGCTCATGGACAGGCCGGAATGAAAAGAGGCTCATCTTAGAGCCTCTTTCACAAAAGCCGCGTTTATTTGCGGCAGTCGTGGCTGATGTCCAGTGCAGCACGCTGCGCACTGCTGCTGACATCAGCCAGACCCAGCAGGGTATCGAAGAAGTGGTCGTGGGCGTATTGGCCGTTGCGTTTTGCCTCAAGGCACTGCATGTCCAGCCCTATGCGGGCGGCATAGTGGGGCGATGCCCAGGCAATCATCGGCACGCGGGTTTGCTGCTCGGGGGCAAAGGCATACGGGGCACCGTGCAGGTACAGCCCCTTCTCGCCGGTGGATTCGCCGTGGTCGCTGATGTACAGCAGCGCCGCATCAATGCCGGGGCTGCCATCCAGGGTTTGAATCATCGCCGCCAGCACATGGTCGGTGTAGGCGATGGTGTTGTCGTAGCTATTGAGAATAGCCTCGCGACTACAGCTTTGCAGTTGGGTGCTGCGGCATTCGGGCAGGAAACGGGCAAAGTCCTGCGGATAACGCTCGTAATAAGCCGGGCCGTGGCTGCCCAGCATATGCAGCACGATGACGGTATCGCGCTCGATGTGGCCGATGCGCTCGGCCAGATAGTGTTGCAACAGGCCATCATGACAGCCGTTTGCGCCGCACCAGCGCGGGTCGGGACGCGACTGCCAGCCGGATTCGGCTACGCGGCTGGCGACCTTCTTGCTGCCGGTATTGTTGTCGAACCACTCCACCTGCCAGCCTGCGCGTTGCAGCAGGTCCAGCGCATTGTCACGGTGATTGGCGATGTGCGGGTCGTAGTCCTTGCGCCCCAGGTCGGAGAACATGCACGGCAGCGAGGTGGCAGTATTGGTACCGCAGCTTTGCACCCTGCCAAAGAACACCACCGGCAGTTTCGCCAGCGCCGGATTGGTGTCGCGTGCGTAGCCGTCGAATGCAAAACTCTCCGAGCGTGCCGACTCGCCGACCACCACCACCAGCACGCGCGGCTTGTCGTCAGCGTTTGCCGGGTGCAGCATGCGCGCATCTTCACCAATAACTTGGTGAGGCGGTGTGGTTTTGAAGGTATGCCGCAAATGACCGCGAATCGCGCTCAAGACCGAAAACGGCAGCGTGAGATAGCGCGTTTCGGGATGGTTGCGCACAAATGGAATGACTTGCTGCCCGGCCAGGGTGATGGCCAGGGTGATGGGCGCAATCACCAGCAGTAACGGCTTCCAGCGCGCGCGCAGCTCTTGCCTGAAGGGCTGCCATTGAAGACGCGCCAGCGCAACAAAGAGGGCGGGCAATACGCCCAGCAGGAAAATCCGGGTCAATACCCAGGCCGACATCATCTCGCCCGCTTCACGCTGGTCGGTTTCAAACACGCTGGCGATGGCATGACGGTCGGCCACCGCACCAAAATCCACGGTCAGCACATTGGCCGAGGCCGACATCAACAAGAGCGTTATCAGCCAGGGCTTGAGCACACCGCGAAACGACAGCGGCAGCATCAGCCCCAATGCGAAGGCGAAAATTAATGCGGCCATCAGTGCCCGGAACAGCCAGAGTGCAATCCCCCCCTCCACGGGGACGGCCCAAATCAAGCCCCACAGGCGCTGATTGCAAAGCACGGTGAGCCACAACGCAGTAATGAACATCAAGGCGTTGGCGGAAAGGCGCGGACGCAGAAAAGCAGGCAGGGCAGGCATGAGGCGGGCGGTTTCTGATGAAGAAAGCCCCGGTCAGAGCCGGGGCGGCGGGAAGATTACTTCAAACTTCGCTCGAACAGTTCGAAGATGCGGCGGTATTGGTCGTACCAGCTGGTGGCGTGGACATAGCCGTGGCGTTCCATCGGGTAGCTGGCCAGTTCCCAGTTGTGCTTGCGCAGTTCAATCAGGCGTTGCGCCAGCATCACCGAGTCGCGGTAGAACACGTTGTCGTCAATCATGCCGTGGCTGATCAGCAGGTGGCCCTGCAGGCGGTCGGCAAATTCCAGCGGTGAGGAGCGGCGATAGGCTTCCGGGTCGATATCCGGGGTGTTGAGGATATTGCTGGTATAGCCGTGGTTGTATTGCGACCAGTCGGTCACCGGACGCAGGGCGGCGCCGGCCTTGAACACGTCCGGGCGCTGGAACAGGGCCATGAAGGTCATGAAGCCGCCATAGCTGCCGCCGTAGATGCCGACTTTCTCGCGCGCGCCCTGTTTGTTGGCGACCAGCCAGTCGATGCCGTCCAGGTAATCTTCAAGCTCGGGCTTGCCCATATGCCGGTAGATGGCGGTACGCCAGTCGCGGCCATAGCCCGAAGATGCGCGGAAGTCCAAATCCAGCACGATATAGCCATGCTGCACCAGCAGGTTATGGAACATCTGCTCGCGGAAGTAATTGGGATAGCCGGCATGGACGTTCTGCAAATAGCCCGCGCCATGCACGAACAGCACGATGGGATATTGCTTGCCCGCTTCCAGCTGGGCAGGGCCGTAGAACTTGCCCCAGACCTCGCCTGCACCGTGCTTGGAGGGGATGCGCACGTATTCGGGCGGGATGAAGTCGAATTTGCGGAAGTCGGCGCTGCGGGTATCGGTCAGGCGCTTGAGGTTTTGGCCGTCAGCAGCGATGACCGCCAGCTGTGGCGGGGTGTAGCTGGCCGACCAGCGCAGCAGGAATTGCCGCCCGTCGGGCGACTGGCTGAAACTTTCCACGCCATCGAGTGCGGTGATTTCACGTACTGCACCGCCAGCCACCGGCACGCTGCACAGCTCGTAATCGCCCGGCCAGTTGCGGTTGCAGCGGAAGTGGAAGGCTTGCCCATCGCGGGAAAGCTCCACGCTGGAGACTTCCCACTGCCCCTGGGTCAGGCGCGTGGGCTTGCCATTGCCGCGTTGTGTGTACAGATGCGAAAAGCCGCTTTCTTCGGACAGGAACCACAGCGTGCGGTTGTCCGGCAGCCAGCCAAAATCGTTGAAATCCCAGTTAATCCACGCCGCATCGTGCAGGCGGTGGCGTGGCGCCAGGGCGGCCTTGTCAAGGTCGAGCGTGGCCAGCCAGCGGTCCTTGTTGTCGATGGCGCGCACTGCCAGCGCCACCTGTGCCGAATCGGCACTCCAGATAATCGCCGGTTCTGCGCTGCGCCCCTGGCTCATCAGCCGTACCGGGCGCGCGCCTTTCAGCGGCTCTTTGCCTGCGGCGCTGCGCAGCTCGGCCAGCGGGTCTTGATGGATGCCGGGCAGGGTGTCGAACTTCACTTCACGCAATGCGCCGGTGGCGACTTCCGCCAGCCATAGCCGGTGCGGAACCGGCGGGTTGCGCCCCACGCGGGTGCGCACCGTTTCAAATTCTTCGTAGCCCGATTCGGTGACGTATTTCGGCATCTGCCCGCGCTGGCCGGCATCGGCGTTCTTGGCGCGGGTGATGACCAGCAGCCAGCGGCCATCGGGCGAGAGCGCACTGTCTTCGATATCCACATCCGCGCCCAGATGAATCGCCGCCGGGGCGCGGCTGGCATCCGCGGCTTGCCAGGCCTGGTTTTGTTCGCGCACGGCATCGCGGCGCTCGCGCTCTTCGCGCAGGGTGTCAATCAGCCGCAGTTGCCGTTCGCGCAATTCATCGGCCTTGGGCGGCTTGCCCGGTGCGTCGCTGGCGCGCGGCGCAGCAGCCAGGCTCACCATGCGGCCATTCCAGCGGTACCAGTCCGCGCCCTGCTGCCAAACCAGCGCGCCGTCCTGGCTCCATTGCACGCGCCCGGCACGGGTCAGGTCACGGGTTAGCTGCGTCAGTGCGCCGCTGCGCAAATCGCGCACGAATACATCGCCATGACGCACAAACGCCGTGCGCTGGCGGTCGGGGCTATAGGCGGCATCGGCCGCATCCAGGTCAGCGCGCGCGCCATCGGCCAGCGCCGTCGCCTGGCCGCCGCGGGCGGCAATGCGGAAGTTGTCGCGGATATTGCTGCCAGCGCGTTTTTGCTGGAACTCGATGCTCTGCCCGTCCCAGCGCCACCAGGCCGCTTCCACGCCATTCCCAATCCAGTCCGGGTCGGCCATGATGGTTTCCAGCGTCAGCGCAGGTTGGGGCTGGGCATGGACAAGGCCAGCAACAAGGGCAAGGGCAAGCGGGGCAGAACGGAGCAAGCGCATGATGGCAATATCGGCTTAAGGGGCGACAAGCCTAACAGTTGTTCAGGCTTTTGCATCTTTTCCGGGGCGGCGCTTTCCCGCACAATCGGTGATTATTTTTCCGCGTTTTGCCATGCACGCTTACGTCTATAAAAGCTCCAGGCGCGCCGATACCTATGTCTATCTGGCTGCCCGTGATGATTTTGACCGCCTGCCCGGGCCGCTGCGCAGCCAGCTCGGGGCGCTGCATTTCGTTCTGGAAGTGGCGCTGACGCCCGAGCGCAAGCTGGCGCGCGAAAACCCGCGTCAGGTCATGGAAAGTCTGACCCAGCGCGGCTTCCATCTGCAATTTCCGCCCTCTGCGGCGCAAGACCCGATGTGCGATGACTGGGGTACGGATGCCTGAGAACATCACCAACAAACAGACGCTTGGTTTGCTGCTGTCCATCCCGGTATGGCTGATTACGGCCATAGCCGGATGGCTGGCCCTGCCGCTGGCGTTGGCCGGATTTTGGCTGACACTGGCAGGCAATGCGCAATCCATTGCCCGGCCTGCCGCGCTGGCGCTGGGCAAAACGCTGGCAACCAGCTTCGGCCTTGCACTGCTGTTGCTGCTTTGGCCTGCGCTGCGGCTGGGGCAAAGCGGCAGCCTGTGGGCGGCGCTGGCATTGTCGGCTGGCTTTGGCTTTTTGCTGCTGGCATTCTGGCGACGCTGGCCGCTGTGGCGGCGTTTTGTGGCGGGCGAGATTGAGCCGCTGGATAACTGGCAAAGCACGGCACGGCAAGCGCCGCTGGCCTGGCAGGGGCTGAAAACAGCGACACCGGCCGCACTGCTTGCCGCTTTGCCGGTGCTGCTGGCCGTGCCCGGCCTGATGACAGGTGCGACCCGCTGGCTATGTGCAGTCTTGCTGGCCGCCCTGCCGCTGACGCTATGGCTGCGGCAGGCGCGGCGGCCGCGTAGCAGCCAGCTACAGGGGCAAAAGCCCCTGAAAAACGCCGAGCCGGTCGCACTGGAAAGCCTTTGGGACGAATATCAGGCCGTTGCCGATGCCCCGGCAGAAAAACTCGCGCAGCCGCTATCCGTGGGCGAGGCGGAAAAACCAAAACCTGTACCGACAGCTGCCGAACTGTATGCCGCTGCGCGCGGTGGCCGGGTTGAGAGCGCCCTGGCATTGCTGGCAGCAGGCGCTGACCCCGGGGCGCTGCCACCGGCAGAAGACCGCGACCAGCGCACCTTGCTGCAATTGGCGGCAGTACTGCCCGACCTGCGCCTGTTGCGCGAGCTGATTGCCCGTGGCGTATCGGTCGCTGGCACGGCGGGCAAGCCCAGCCCGCTGCTGGCTGCCACCCGCGATAGCTGGCATGGTCGCCCGGAAGCGGTCATGACCTTGCTTGCCAATGGCGCCAATCCGGCGGAAACCGATGATGAAGGCTGCACGCCGCTGCACCATGCCGCGCGCAGTACCGACCCCAGTGTGGCGGCGTTGCTGCTGGATGCCGGCGCCTCGCTGGATGCGCTCAACCATGCCGGGCAGTCGCCGTTGGCACAGGCGGCATTGGCCGGTAACTGGCGGATGCTGAAATTCCTGGTCGAGCGCGGCGCCAAACCCTGGCCGTTGGGCGGTGACCCGGTCTTGCTGGCTGCCGCTGCTACGGATGATGATGACCCGGCAGGTGTCGAGTTCTTGTTGCAGCAAAAGGCAGCCGTGGATGCGAGCAGCAGGCAGGGGCGCACCGCCCTGCAACAAGCCGCCCAGGCCGGACATGCGGAAATCGTCAAAACCCTGCTGGCTGCCGGTGCCGACCTGCGGCTGGCGGATGATGAAGGCTTGGATGCCTGGTTGCTGGCGGCAGCGGGCGGGCATCAGCCGGTGCTGGAAATCCTGCTGGCTGCCGGTGCCGATGTGAACAGTATTGACCCGGAAGGCCGAGATGCACTGATACGCGCCATCGAAAACGGCAAGGCCAGCCCGGCACTGGCCACATGGTTGCGCGAGTCGGGCATTGATACCTTCCGCCTGGATGCCACTGGCCGTGGCGCACTGGACATGGCGGTGGCCGAAGGCCGCTGGACACTGGCCGCTGCCATCGACCCGGACTACCCGTTGCCGACCAGCTTTGCCCAGAGCGAAGGCGAAGTGACCCGTCCGCCCCTGCAATTGCTGGCCGATGCACTGGATGTCGGTGACGATGCAGCGGTGCGCATGGTGAGCGGCCTGCTTGAGCGTCAGGAATTTGACCGCGCGCTACTGGAGGCGGTGAAACGCCGTCCGGCGCAGGTGGGCGCATTGTGCAAACTGGGTGCCAATATCGAAGCCCGCGATATGGATGCACAAACGGCGCTGTTCCTGCTGCTGGATGCCGCTGCCGACCCGGCAGCACGTCAGGCGCTGGCCGGGCAATTGCAGGCGGGTGCACAGCCTGGCGGACGCGCCGGTCTTGCCCGTTATCTTGTGGCCGCGCAAACAGCCCGGCTGGAAGCCGCCCAGGGCGAGGCGCTGGCGCTGGCCTTGCTGGAGCGCGGCGCCGATGCCTTTGCCACCAGCAGCGACCGGCAAAGCCCGCTGGCCTTGTCGGTTCGGCTGGGCTGGATGCGGCTGATGGATGAGCTCCTGGCACGCGGTGCCGACCCCAATCGCGCCGATGCACGTGGCATGACCGCCTTGCATCTGGCCGCCGCATTGGGACGCGATGAGGCCGTGCAAGCCCTGCTCGCCGCCGGTGCGCAACCGGCATTGCGTGCGGCCGATGGGCAAACCGCACAAGGCATTGCCCTGTCGGCCGGGCACCGGCAACTGGCCGAGTGGCTGGATTGGCGCGGCTGGCCGCATCCGGGGCGCCGCCTGCGCGCCAGCGACCTGCCGGCTTCTGCCATACAGGGCGATGTCGCAGCCATTGGTCGCATGCTGGCCTTGGGCTTTGCCGTGGATAGCCAGGATGCCCAGGGTTGTACCGCCCTGCTGCGCGCCGCAGGCGGCGGGCATGTAGCCGCCGTGGCCTATTTGCTGGCCGCCGGAGCCAATCCCGATATTCCTGCCAATACCGGCGCCACTGCGCTTTCGGCTGCCGCCAACCGCCATCATCTGGCCGTGGTGGAGCGTTTGCTTGAAGCTGGCGCAGATGTTGAGCAACCGCTGTCCGGGGGGGCCACGGTGTTGATGCTGGCTTCGGCGCTGGGGCTTGCCGATATTGCCAGCCGCCTGATTGCCGCCGGTGCACGCATTGACAGTGGCGATGGCGAGGGACTTCTGCCGATTCACTGCGCTGCGCTCTATGGCTTTGCCGCAAATGATGCCAACCGGGTACGTAACCTGCTGGATGTATTACTGGCCGCCGGTGCCGCACCGGATGCCGGCACCCATCTGGGGGTGACCCCGCTGCTATTCCTGCTGGGCTGCCGTGCAGAACCGGGAGCAGCCTGCAATGAAAGCGTAGTGTTGGCCGGGGTGGAATATCTCCTGGGGCGGGGCGTCAATCTGGCCGCCCGCGACCCGCGCGGCTTTACACCGCTGCATCTGGCTGCACTGCATGGCCTGCCCCAGGTCATCCGCTGCCTGCTGCGTTTTGGTGCCGATCCCAATATCCGCGACCAGCTGGGACGCAGCCCGCGCGAAATCGCCATGATGCGCGGCCTTATCGATGTGGCGGCCGAATTCGGTGGCGTGCGTCAACAAGGCGTATCCGTGGCCAGCCTGCTGCGCGAGCGCAAATAGGCAGCAGGTGCGTGCTGTTTTTGCGGCTGTCAATCAGTCGCAAGTCAGGTTTCCCGCCTGCCAGGGCGGGCGCGGCGAAAACAACAAACCCCGCTTAAGTGAGCGGGGTTTGCCGGTTTAGCGCTTCATCGAGGTAAAGAATTCGTCGTTGGATTTGGTCTGCTTCATCTTGTCGAGCAGGAATTCCATCGCGGCGATTTCGTCCATCGGGTGCAGCAGTTTGCGCAGAATCCAGATCTTCTGCAGCAGCTCTGGCTCAATCAGCAGGTCTTCACGGCGGGTGCCGGAGAGATTCACACCGATGGCCGGGTACACGCGCTTTTCGGTGATGCGGCGATCCAGATGGATTTCGCTGTTACCGGTGCCCTTGAACTCCTCGTAAATCACCTTGTCCATGGCGCTGCCGGTATCCACCAGCGCGGTGGCGATGATGGTGAGGCTGCCGCCTTCTTCGACATTGCGCGCGGCGCCGAAGAAGCGCTTGGGGCGGTGCATGGCATTGGCATCGACGCCGCCGGTCAGCACCTTGCCGGAGCTGGGCAGCACATTGTTGTAGGCGCGTGCCAGGCGGGTGATGGAGTCGAGCAGGATCACCACGTCTTTTTTGTGCTCGACCAGACGCTTGGCGCGCTCGATGACCATTTCCGCCACCTGCACATGGCGGGCGGCTGGCTCATCGAAGGTGGAGGAAATCACTTCGCCGCGCACGGTGCGCTGCATTTCGGTGACTTCTTCCGGGCGCTCGTCGATCAGCAGCACAATCAGATGCACTTCCGGGTGATTGCTGGTGATGGCCGTGGCAATCTGCTGCATCATCATGGTTTTACCGGCCTTGGGCGGTGAAACAATCAGGCTGCGCTGACCCTTGCCCTGCGGTGCCATCAGGTCGAGGATGCGGCCGGTGATGTCCTCGCTGCTGCCATCACCGCGCTCCAGGCGGAAGCGTTTGCGCGGAAACAGCGGCGTGAGGTTCTCGAACAGGGTTTTGTTTTTGGAAGCCTCCAGCGGCTCGCCATTGATGCTGTCGAGGGTGTTGAGGGCGAAATAGCGTTCGCCATCCTTCGGCCAGCGGATGCGGCCGGCGATATGGTCGCCGGTGCGCAGGTTGAAGCGGCGGATTTGGCTGGGCGAGATATAGACATCGTCCGGCCCTGCCAGATAACTGGCTTCGGCAGCGCGCAAAAAGCCAAAGCCGTCGGAGAGGATTTCCAGCACGCCATCGGCAGCCACGCCTTCGCCGTGGCGCGCCAGCACTTTCAGCAGCGCGAAGATGATGTCCTGCTTGCGCGCGCGCGCCACGCCGTCGGTGATTTGCAGCTGCTCGGCAATATCCAGCAGCTTGGGCGCGGGCATGCGCTTCAAATCAGACAGCGAATACGTTGGAAAGCCTTCGGGCACCTGCGGATGCGGGCGCGGCACGAACGGCTCCTGCGGGCCATCGTCGGGATAACCGTCGCGGTAACGCTGGCGGTCGCGGCGGTTCTTGAAGCGCTCGCGGCGATTGTTGCGGAATTCGCGTGGCTGCGACTGGCCTTCGCCATAGGGCGAGGGCGCTTGCTGCGCGGCATCGGCATTATTGTCCGTATCGGCGGTCTTTTCAGATGGCGCGGCTACCGGCGCAGGCGGGATGGTTTCCGCTGCCGCGTGAGCGGTGGGGGCAGATTCTGGCGGAGCCGGCGGAGTTGCAGGCTCAACTTCAACAATCAGGCTGGTTTGGGGGCTATCGGCTGCGGGGCGAGCCTTGGGCGGGCGGCCACGGCGCTTGGGCGCGGGTGGCGGAGTAGTGGTCTCGTCGGACAAGCGGGGAATCCTCGCGGTCGAGCGCCCGGCATCAACATCGGGGCTCGTGGTCTTGAAAAGTTCGGGAAGCGTTGGCCCAAGCAACCGGACAAAGCCAAGTGCGCCAAACGCGGGCAAAAATTAGCATCGCAGCCAGATGGATGCAAGCGCTGGCGTGAACGCAAACAAAAGGCGGCGCTTCATGCGCCGCCCGGGGGACAGGGAATCAAAGCGCCTTGTCAATCAGGCCGGCCAGTTGCGGCTTGCCGACGGCGCCCACCTGGGTGGCTACCGGCTGGCCATTCTTGAACACCAGCAGGTAAGGAATCGAGCGCACCTGATATTTCAGGGCCGTGGCCTGGTTTTCGTCCACATTGACTTTGACGACTTTGGCGCGACCGGCATATTCGTCGGCCAGCTCGTCCAATGCCGGGGCAATCATCCGGCAGGGGCCGCACCAGGGCGCCCAAAAATCCACCAGTACCGGCACATCCGACTCCAGCACTTGCTGGTTGAAGTCGGCATCGGTGGCGTGAATGACGTTATCGCTCATGGGGGTTCCTCGGGAATTGGGCAGAAGTTGTTAAACTGGGGCGCCCCGGTGGCCGTTTCAAGCCCACCGTCGCGCCCATGCAGCACATGGCACCAGTCTGCGCTGCGACTCTTTTCCATGCAAGCCAGTGCATTGGCTGGCGCAGATTAAGCCCATGAGCGAAAAACCCCTGACCGATACCCTGTTTTCAACACTTGACCTGCATCCGGCGCTGCTTGCCGGGCTGGAGAAAGCCGGCTTTACGCGCTGCACGCCAATTCAGGCCATGACTTTGCCAGTAGCGCTGGCAGGCCGCGATGTCGCCGGCCAGGCGCAAACCGGTACCGGCAAGACACTGGCGTTCCTGGTGGCCGCGATCAACCGCTTGCTGTCCCGCCCGGCGCTGGCTGAGAAAAATCCCGAAGACCCGCGCGCGCTGATTCTGGCGCCGACCCGGGAGCTGGCGATTCAAATCCACAAGGACGCGATGAAGTTCGCTTCCGACCTGGGGCTGAAGTTTGCGCTGATCTATGGCGGTGTCGATTACGACAAGCAGCGCGCGCAGTTGCAAAGCGGTGTGGACATCATCATCGCCACGCCCGGGCGGCTGATTGATTACGTCAAGCAGCACAAGGTGGTCAGCCTGCATGCTTGCGAAATATGCATCCTGGATGAAGCCGACCGCATGTTTGACCTCGGCTTCATCAAGGATCTGCGCTTCTTGCTGCGGCGCATGCCGGCGCGCACCGAGCGCCAGACCCTGCTGTTCTCGGCCACACTCAGCCATCGCGTGCTGGAGCTGGCTTATGAGCACATGAACGAGCCGGAAAAGCTGGTGGTGGAGGCCGAAACCATCACCGCCGAGCGGGTACGGCAAAAACTTTATTACCCGGCGGACGAGGAAAAGCTGCCATTGCTCCTGGGGTTGCTTTCGCGCAGCGAAGGCGCGCGCACCATGGTGTTCGTCAACACCAAGGCATTTGTCGAGCGAGTGGCGCGCGCGCTGGAAAAAGCCGGTTATCGGGTCGGCGTGCTCTCGGGCGATGTGCCGCAGAAAAAGCGCGAAACCTTGCTGCGCCGCTTCCAGCAGGGGCAACTGGAAATCCTGGTCGCCACCGATGTGGCTGCACGCGGCCTGCATATTGATGGCGTCAGCCATGTCTATAACTACGACCTGCCGTTCGATGCCGAGGACTATGTGCACCGCATTGGCCGCACTGCGCGGCTGGGGGCGGAGGGCGATGCCATCAGCTTCGCCTGCGAACGCTATGCGATGAGCCTGCCGGATATCGAGGCCTATATCGAGCAGAAAATCCCCTCCGAGCCGGTCACGCAGGAATTGCTCACCGCCCTGCCGCGTCCCGAGCGTCCGGCAGGGGAAACGGGCGAGAGCATTGGCGAAATTTTCAAGGAAGCCCGCGAGCAACGCACTGCCGATGAGGCCAAACGCAGCGGTGGTCGCAGCCGCAACCGTAATCGCCGCCGTGGCGGGCGCAATGGCGAGGCCGGGGCGCAGGGTGAGCGCGACCGGCAGCATGCAGGCGAGCCGCAGGGCGAGCGCAAACCACGGCCACTGCAAACGGATGAGGGCAGGGTAGCCGCGACTGAAGGCGAAAATCCGGCGCGCAAACGTCGCCGCCGTCGTCGCAAACCAGGTCAAGGCAGGGCAGAAACAGCCACAAGTGCATCTGATTCGGCTGTCTCCAAGCCTGCCAAGGCACAGCCACCGGCGTCGTTGTTGACGCGGGTAGTGCGCGGCATCAAATCGCTGTTTTCGTCCGGCAGCTGAACACAGGCGACTATACTTTCTGCATGAGCATCCTTCGCTTCGACAATGTGAGCAAACGCTATGCAGGCGGGCAGGATGCGCTTGTAGAAGTGAGCTTTGCCGTGGCAGAAGGTGAAATGCTGTTCATCACCGGCCACTCCGGCGCAGGCAAAAGCACCCTGCTCAAACTCATCCAGCTGGCCGAGCGTCCCAGCCGTGGCGCGGTGCTGTTTCAGGAAAAAAACCTGCTGAAAGTACGTGGCCGGCAGGTGGCGCTACACCGCCGCGATGTGGGCGTGGTGTATCAGAATCACCTGCTGCTGGCTGAGCGCAGCGTGCTGGAAAACGTCTCGCTGCCGCTGATTCTGCGCGGCCTCCGGCGCGAAGAAATCGGCAGGCGCGCGCGCGCAATACTGGCGCGGCTGGGGCTTGCCGGGCGCGAAAATGCGCTGCCGGGTCAGCTTTCGGCAGGCGAGCAACAGCGCGTAGGCATTGCCCGCGCCCTGGTGGGCGAGCCGCGCCTTCTGGTGGCGGATGAGCCCACCGGCAATCTTGACCCGACGCTGGCCGAAGAAATCATGGCGCTGTTTGCCGAACTGCCACAGCGCGGTACCAGTGTGCTGGTAGCCAGCCATGACCTGGCCCTGGTCAAACGCATGAGAAAGCGGGTACTGGTGCTCGACCGCGGGCGGCTGGTGGACGATATCGCGCCGGAGGATTTGGCCGAATGAACACGCCGCAGACCACACAGCCAACGGCGATTACCGCCTGGTTTGAGCAACACCTCTACAGCCTGAGCGCCAGCCTCGGACGCGCCTTGCGCAAGCCCTGGGCGACTTTGCTGACCATCGGCGTGATGGCGGTGGCGCTGTCATTGCCACTGGGGCTGGCGCTGGTGCTGGGCAATGTCGAACGCTTTGCCGGCAATGTGCAGCAGGCGCGCGCGCTCAGCGTGTTCTTGAAACAGGACACCGATGCCACACGAGTGGCGGCGCTGGCCGATGAGCTGCGCACCTGGCCGGATGTGGCCGCGCTGGAATGGCGTACCCCGGATGAGGGCTTGCAGCGCCTGCGGCAGAACCCGGCGCTGGGGGATGCCATCGACCAGCTTGAGGATAACCCGCTGCCGCATCTTTTCATCCTGACACCGGCCAATGACGGGGCGGCGCTTGCCGGACGCCTGCAAGCATTGCCGGAAACGGACCTGGTGCAGCACGATGCACTTTGGCGTGAGCGCCTCGACCAATGGCTGGCCTTTGGCGAGCGTCTGGCCTGGGTGCTGGCGATACTGCTGGGCGCAGGCGCCCTGCTGGTGGTGGGCAATACCGTGCGCCTGGATATCCAGTCGCGCAAGGAAGAAATCGGCGTACTGCAATTGCTGGGCGCTACCGACGGCTTCATTCGTCGCCCGTTCCTGTATCTGGGCGCCTGGTATGGCCTGGCCGCGGGCGCCTTGGCGCTGGCGCTGCTGGCTCTGGCGCATCACTATCTGTCGCAGCCGCTGGCAAAACTTGCCGCAAGCTACGGCAGCCAGTTTGCCTTGCAGGGGCTGACGCTGTGGCAGGTGCTGGTGGTGATGGCAGCAGCCGGCCTGCTGGGCTGGCTGGGCGCGGGCATCGTGACCGGGCACTTTCTGCGCCAGACCCGACCGGAGTGCTGAAACGCATGAGTGAGAAATGCCACGACTTGCGCCATGTAGTGAGCGATGCGCCGCGCGTGCTGGTGGTGGATGGCTCCAGGCTGGTGCGCAAAATCATCTGCGATGTGCTTGCCAAAGAACTGCCCAATGCCCACTTGCAGCAGGCCGAAAGCGTGGCCGATGCGCGCCGGGTGCTGTCCACAGGCATATTTGACCTGGTTACCACATCGCTGGCCTTGCCTGATGGCGATGGCCTGGCCGTAGCGGCAGCGGTGCGCGAATCTGCCGGGCAAAGCTATGTGCCGGTGATTGTGGTATCGGGCGAGGCGCAGGCGCGTCTTGAAGCGCGCACCTTGAGCGAAGAAGTCACCGATTATTTCGACAAATCCCTGGGAATGGGGGCGCTGGCTGCCTTCATTCGCGGCTTTGTGCACCCGGAGCCGATTGCCGGGGCGCATATCCTGTATGCCGAAGACAGCCGCGTGGTGGCGCATGCCACCCGCAAGATGTTGCAGTTGCATGGGCTGGAGGTCACGCATGTCACCAGTGCCGAGGCCGCGATTGAATGGCTGGATGCGCGCATCGCCGAAACCGGCGCGCCCGGCTGCGACCTGCTGCTGACCGACCTGTACTTGCTGGGCGATTTGACCGGCAAGGATGTGCTTGAGCATGTCCGCCAGCGCCTGCGCCTGGGCAAACGGCAGTTGCCGGTGCTGTTGATGACCGGAGATGAAAATGCCGAAAACCAGAGCGAGCTGTTGCGCGCTGGCGCCAATGACCTGGTGCTCAAGCCTATCGAGGAGAGGCTGTTGCTGACCAAGGCATTGTTCCAGTTGCGTCTTTGTGCCTTGCCTGAAAAACATGCGGTGAGGGCATGAGTGCTGGCCGCGATGTGCGCCTGGAGCCTTCCTGGAAAGCGCGGGTAGGGGATTGGTTTGCGCGCGAGGACATGCAGGCATTGTCGGCCTTCCTGCGCCAGCGCAAGCAACAGGGCGCACGGATTTACCCGCCCGCTGCGCAGATATTTGCCGCCTTTGAGGCCACCCCATTTGATGCCGTAAAAGTCGTGATACTGGGGCAAGACCCGTACCACGGCACCGGACAGGCGCATGGACTGTGCTTTTCGGTATTGCCCGGTATTGCCCCGCCGCCTTCGCTACTCAATATCTATAAGGAACTGGAAACCGACATCGGCTTTCAGCGCCCGGCGCATGGCTATTTGATGCACTGGGCAAGGCAAGGCGTGCTGCTACTCAATGCCGTCCTGACCGTGGAAGCCGGGCGTGCCGGCAGTCACCAAAACCGTGGTTGGGAGGGCTTTACCGACCATGTCATCGACACCCTGAACCGCGAGCGCGAGGGGCTGGTGTTCCTGCTTTGGGGCAGCCATGCACAGGCCAAGGGCAAAGTGCTCGATGGCCGCCGCCACTGCGTGCTGCGCGCACCGCATCCTTCTCCGCTCTCAGCACATCGCGGCTTTTTTGGCTCTCGGCACTTTTCGCGCAGCAATGAATATCTGGCGCGTCGCGGCGTGGCACCGATTGACTGGCAGCTTCCAGCAGATATAGATGCCAGTGTTGCATGAATGGAACAAAAAGCGCCGCGCTTTGAGTACATGCCGCGCGCATGCGCTCTGCTAGAATCGCGCACATGAATAAACAAACAGCCCTGATTCCCAATAACCTGCCGGTGCCAAGCGCGCTGGGCTCGCTGGAGTCCTACATCAGCGCGGTTCACCAGATTCCGGTGCTGACGGTTGAAGAAGAGCAAGACTATGCACGTCGCCTGCGTGATGAAAATGATCTGGGGGCGGCACAGAACCTGATTCTTTCTCATCTGCGCTTCGTGGTGCACGTGGCACGCGGCTACAACGGCTACGGCCTGCAACTGGGTGACCTCATCCAGGAGGGCAATGTCGGCCTGATGAAAGCCGTCAAGCGTTTTGACCCGGACATGGGCGTGCGCCTGGTGAGCTTTGCTGTGCACTGGATTCGCGCCGAAATGCACGACTTCATCATCAAGAACTGGCGCATCGTCAAGGTGGCCACCACCAAGGCGCAGCGCAAACTGTTCTTCAACCTGCGCAAAAGCAAGACCCGCCTTGGCTGGATGAATGCCGAAGAAGTCAGCGCCGTGGCGCGTGACTTGAACGTGCCCGAATCCGAAGTGCTGGAAATGGAAGCGCGCCTGTCCGGTCGCGACATCGGCTTTGATGCGCCCGAAGGCGAAGATGACGAGCATGCGCCGCCCTCGCCAGTGGCGTATCTGGCCGCTTCCGAAGAAGACCCTTCCGAAGCCTACGAGCGCGCCGACAGCGAAGACCACCAACTGGCACTGCTGCGCGAGAGCATGGCCGGGCTGGATGCCAGAAGCCGCGACATCATCCGCCGCCGCTGGCTGGATGAAGGCAGCAAGGTGACCTTGCAGGAGCTGGCCGATGAATACGGCGTCAGCGCCGAGCGCATCCGGCAAATCGAGGTCAATGCACTGAAAAAGATGAAAGCCTTGTTTGCAGCCTGATGGCGCACGCAAACCAAACCAAACCAGACGGCTCGGAGCAATCCGGGCCGTTTTGTTTTGGGCAGTGAGCGCCATAAATCGTGATGAATGTCATGGTTTGGAGAAAATCTCACGTTTTTGCAAAAAAGTGTTTGCAAATGCTTTGGCCTTGTGCATAATTCGCGTCCCGGCAGCGAGGTGTTGCGGTTGGGGTGGAAACTTCCCCTCGGGGTGTTGACAAGTCAAAAAGACGTGTTACAGTTTCCAGCTCACTTCGGCAGCTTCGGTTGCCGGCTCTGAAAAAAGTTTGAGTCAAGTGTTGACAAAAACAAAAAACAGGGTATAGTGAGCGACCCCTTCGGCCCTGGCCTCCGGGGCAAGATTCGAAGTCAATCGCTGAGGATTGATGTTCAGTTCTTTGAAAGTGTACGCAGGTAACTTGTGCGGGCATCTGATGAATGGACTTGTCCAATTCGCAGATGTTCAACAGAACCTGATTCAATTCAAAAGCATAGCGATATGCAGCGAGTGATTCTGGTCTGGATGGATTCTGCACTCAAAGTATTTCAGGCCTCGGCCTGAGCAA
>NWQQ01000034.1 GCA_002798255.1 Lysobacteraceae bacterium NML95-0200 | reverse complement strand
AGATAAGGTAGGGTGCGACAAAGCTCCATTCTTCATCGCTGACATCACTGGGGTAAGGTTTACGAGACATGCTGATACTGTATCCAAGATCAACACAACCTCTCGGAAAAGTGCATAACACGCTCTAAACGGCGAAGTTATGGCGCAATATCCGCGAAACTCTCGGCACGCGGGTGACCGTTGGCCGCTGCTTCAAGGCGTGGCTGGGGATAATCTTCGCTGCGGTCGATCAGGCAGGTGCGCATTCCGGCTTCGCGGGCGGCATCGAGCTCCTCCACCACATCGGAAAGGAAGAGGATCTCACCGGTAGCTGCGCCCAATTCCGCAGCGATGCGTCGGTAACTTTCAGGCTCGCGCTTGTGTCCGACCCGGGTATCGAAAAATGCATCGAACAATGGCAGCAGGTCGCCGGCATCGGAGTGACCGAAAAACAGCTTCTGGGCAGGCACCGAGCCGGATGAGTACACCGCAAGTCGGTGGCCTGCGGCATGCCATTGGCGCAGCACAGGCGCCACGTCCGGATAGATATGCGCGGTGAATTCGCCGTCGCGGTAACCGGCTTGCCAAATCATGCCTTGCAGGGCTTTCAGCACAGTGTGCTTGCGATCCTGGTCAATCCAGCTTTGCAGGACTCCGGCAATGGTGGGGTCATCGTAGGCGACGCCAAGTTCGCTGCCAACTTCGTCCAGCAGGGCGCGTACTTGTGGCTCATGCCGATGGGTGGCAATGAAGCCGGGCAGGGCGGCGCGTGCATACGGAAACAGCACGTCCTTGACAAAGGAAATGCTGCCGGTGGTGCCTTCGATATCAGTCAGGATGGTGGTGGGCATGGGTATGTGCCTTATTGGGCTTGGGGACTGGCAGTTTGGCAGCTTGCCTGGGCATCGCTATCGAGCACGGCGATGGCCGAACGCAGGCGCTGCCAGGCCAGGCTGTGCTGCTCGTGAAAGGCATTCCACAGGGCGTCTTCGCTCATCACGCTATATTCGCCCCCGGTATGCAGGTTGACATCCAGCCCGTTTTCGATGGCCTCGTGGTAGCGCATGTACTCGCCCTCAAAATAGAAATGGGCGAGTTCGCGCATGATTTCGATGCCGCGCTGCCAATCCTGCTGCGCCGCTTCCAGTTTAGGAACGAGCTGCGTCCATTCACGATAGCGTTTCTGGATGGCATCAATCCGCGCCTGTGCGCTTGCCGGGTCAATCGGCGCTTGCTTCATCGGGTTGCTTCTCGTTGCGATTGCACAAGGCTTGGGATGGGATTATTCGTAGCGGGGGAATCGCTGGGCAATATCGCTGCCGGTGAAGTTGCCCACCCAGCCATCGGGATTGGTGAAGAAGCGGATGGCGACAAAACTGGGGGCGGGGCCCATGTCGAACCAGTGGGTGGTGCCATCGGGGACGGAAATCAAATCGCCTTTCTCGCACAATACTTCATACACCTGGTTGCCGATATGCAGCGAAAACAGGCCGCTGCCATCGACGAAGAAGCGCACTTCGCCTTCCTTGTGGGTGTGTTCTTCCAGGAATTTGCCGCGCATTTCTTCGCGCTTGGGGTTGTCCGGGGCGATGCTGACCACATCGACGCTGTTGAAGCCGTTTGCTGCCACCAGCCGGTCGATATCGTTGCGGTAGGCAGCCATGATGGCCTCCGGGCTGTCACCGGCCTTGACCGGCGCATTGGCCTGCCATTGCTCGAACACGACCCCCACGCGAGCCAGTTCGGCAGCGATTTCGGCGTGTTGCTGGCTCTGCTTGAGGATAGTGGACGGGTCGTTATCGTTGAAAATGCGTAGTCGGCTCATCGGGCAAGCTCCATCAGTTTCAGTTCACACTGAAGCAAAAATTCAAAGGCATCCAGGTGGCGGCGCGCTTCATGGATGTCGCGTCCCCAGGCATACAGGCCGTGGCCTTCAATCAGATAGCCCCACATGGGGGCGGCATCCAGGGCAGCATCCACTTGTGCGGCCAGGGTCGGCATGTGCTGGGTATTGGCAAAGACCGGCACGCGCATGACATCTTCATGGCTGCTGTTGCCGTGGAAGGCTTTTTGTAGCTCGTAATCGCGGAATTCGATATGGCCTTGCCGGGCAAAGAAGCGCGAGGCCACGGTTTGGCTGAGCGAATGGGTATGCAGCACACAGGCCACATCGGCAAAGCGGCGATATAGCTGAGTATGCAGCAGGGTTTCGGCAGAAGGGCGCAGATTTTTGCCGACCGGCTGACCTTCCAGGTCAATCACCATCAGGTCATCGGCGCTGAGCTTGCGCTTGTCGCGGCCAGAAACGGTGATGAGCGCGTGTTTATCGTCCACGCGCATGGAGAAATTGCTGCTGGTGGCCGGGGTCCAGCCAGCTTCGCCCAATTCACGGATATGGCTTGCCAAGAGTTCGGCAAGCTCGGTCACGCGGATGCTGTTGTAGGGGAGGGGGATATTCATGCGGCAAGTTTACAAACAATATCGGCCGGACAGATGAAAAAACGCCTCCTGCCGGTGCGGCAAGAGGCGTTGGCTTTGCCTGGAGGCAGGCTCTCAGAAGAACGTGCGTAGTAATACCAGCAGTACCAGGCTGGGGGCGACGATGCGTACCGTCCACAGCCAGATATTGAACAGCCCTGGGGACATTTCCGGCAATTCTTTACGCAAGATGGCCTGCCTGACCGACCAGCCGACAAACAGTGCAATCAAAAGCCCGCCGAGCGGCAGCATCAGGTCGCTGGAGATGAACTCGATAAAGCTCATCACATCACGTCCCAGAATCTTGATATGCGACCAGTGATTGAAGGACAGCACCGACATCAGGCCAAGCAACCATGACAGCGCGCTCAGCATCAGCGCAGCGCGCTTGCGGCTGCCCACGCCAAAGCGTTCCACCAGCCATGCGGTGCCCGGCTCCAGCAGCGAGATGGAAGAAGTCCAGGCGGCCACGGTCAGCAGGCCAAAAAACAGCAGGCCATACAGGGAGCCGAACGGCATTTCGTTGAAGGCCAGCGGCAGCGAAGTAAAGATAAGGCCGGGGCCGCCGCCAGCGGGGTTGATGCCGTAGTTCAGCACAATGGGAAAGATGGCCATGCCGGCCAGGAGCGCCACGCCGGTGTCGGTCAGTGCCACGGCGATGCCGGAGCCGGGAATGGATACGCCCTCGCGCGGCAGATAGGCGCCGTAGGCCATCATCGTGCACATGCCAAGGCTCAGGGTGAAGAACGCCTGCCCCATGGCGGCGAGCAGCACCTTGGGGGTGATTTTGGAAAAGTCCGGTTTGAACAGGAATTCTGCGGCCTGTCCGGCAAAGCCGGTGGTGATGCCGTACACCACCAGGGCAATCAACAGCAGGAACAATGCCGGCATCAGCCAGCGCACGGCGCGCTCCAGGCCTTTTTCCACCCCGAGTGCCACCACGGCTACGGTCAGCAGCATGAACAGGCTGTGCCAGAAAGTCAGCTCGCCGGCATTGCCCAGCATGCCGGTGAAGGTGGCAGAGGGGTCAGTGATGATGGGCGTGCTGCTGAACAGTTGCTTCAAGTAAATCCAGCTGTAATTCAGCGTCCAGCCTGCGACCACCGAATAAAAGCTCAGAATCAGGATGCCGGCAAGGATGCCCATCCAGCCCAGGCCAACCCATCCCGGGGAGCTATTGCTTTCCTTGATGATTTTGCGCAGCGAGTTGATAGGGCTGAGCCTGCCATGCCGGCCAATCAGCACTTCACCAATCAGGATAGGCAGCCCGACAATGGCGATGCACAGCAGATATACCAGCACGAAGGCGCCGCCGCCGTTATCCGAGGTGATGTAGGGAAATCGCCAGATATTGCCTAGCCCCACCGCCGAGCCAGTGGCAGCCAGGACAAACATCAGCCGCGAGGACCACATGCCGTGAATTGAGCGGTTTTCCATCGTTTTGGACTCTTTAGTGCTGGGGTTTACAGGGTCAGGAATGCTTTGTGGGGAGAACCGGGGTGGTGCGCAGAATCTTGAATCCGGCATAGGCCATGATGATGGCGATCAGCGGATTCAAAAGGTTGAAAAATACATATGGCAAATAATCCAGCGTGGCGACCCCGAGCGTGGCCGCCATATAGGCGCCGCAGGTATTCCAGGGCACCAGCGGCGAGGTCAGGGTGCCGCCGTCTTCCAGCGCGCGGGAGAGATTGACCGGCGCCAGGCCACGGCGCTCGTACTCCTCACGGTACAGTCGTCCGGTCAGCACGATGGACATGTATTGGTCGGCAGAAACAAGATTGATGCCAAATGCAGTTGCAATGGTGGTGGTCACCAGCGCGCCGGTTGTGCGCGCCAGTTTGAGTACCATCCGGATCAGGCGCTGCAAAAGGCCGGTGCGCTCCATGACGGCGCCAAAGCCCATCGCACAGATAATCAGCCAAATGGTGGAAAGCATCGAAGCCATGCCGCCGCGGCTGACCAAATCATCGGCCGCAGTGTTGCCGGTTTCGATACTGAAGCCTTCGGCCATCACCTGCCAGCCGCCGGCCAGCATTGCTAACCACTGCGGGCGCCCCTCGGTACTGCCCATTTGCAGCATGGCTTCGGTCTGGAACAGGGCGGCAAATAGCAGGCCGGTCAGGGCACCAATCAGGATGGCCGGATAGGCCGGCATTTTCTTGATGGCCAGGATGACCACCACGGCCAGAGGAATCAGCAAATGCGGGCCGATATTGAAATTGGCGCGCAAGATATCGGGCAATTCGCCCAATGAAACATCTGTGCTGTGGGCATTGGCAGAGAGACCGACAATGGTGAACAGAATCAGCGCCAGCAGCAGGCTTGGAATGGTGGTCCACAGCATATGGCGGATATGCGCAAACAGCTCCGATTCCACCGCTGCCGGGGCAAGATTGGTGGTTTCGGAAAGGGGCGAGATTTTGTCGCCAAAATACGCCCCGGAAATCACTGCACCGGCGGTAACCGCAGGCGACATGCCCAGACCCTGGGCAACGCCAATCAGTGCCACGCCCAAGGTGCCGGCCACCGTCCAGCTACTGCCAATGGCGAGTGCCACGATTGCACAAACCAGACAGGCGGCCGGATAGAAGTAGCTCGGGTGCATCAATTGCAGGCCGTACACAATCAGCGTGGGAACGGTGCCCGAGAGCATCCAGGCGCCAATCAAGGCGCCTACTGCCAGCAGGATGAGCATGGGGATGATGGCAAGGGAAATGCCCTGCACCATGCCGTCCTGAATCTCCTGCCAGCGCTGGCCATTGGACAGGCCAATCAAGGCCGCAACCATCGAGGCCAGTATCAGGGCGATTTGGTTGGGCCCTTGGGAGCTGTTGTCCTTGAACAGGAATACCGCCATCCCCAGCATCCCGGCCAGCAACAGCAGCGGCAACAATGCCTGCCAAAGCCGGGGAGAGCGTTGGGTATTGGGCAGGACAGTTTCACTCATGGACAGCTTCCGGGGAGGGCATGTTTCATTGGCGGGGTTGGGCAGCGCCATGCCCCGATGCATCTGCCCGCATGGCAGCGCACGATGGCACCTTAACGATTACTGAAAGTGCCGACAAGCCTTTTTCATGCTGCATTGCGGCGGGATTTGCCGGTATTCAGGCGGTTTGCAAAATAAACCCGGCCACCACCTTGCGGCCTTCTCCGGCCAGCACATTGAAGGTGCGGGCAGCGGCGGCATTGGACATGCATTCGATGCCGATGCCGCGCAAGAGGCAGGCAGCCAGCGCCTCGGCAGGCGGAAATGTCTGGGTATTGCCGGTGCCGAGAATCACCACTTCCGGCTGCAGGACCACAAGGCTTTGCATCGCGGCGGCGTCCAGCTCCGTAGCCTGGCTGATGGGCCAGTTTTCAATGAGTTGCTGCGGGGAGAGGATGAAGCTGGTTTGCAGCCGGCGTTCATTGACCAGGGCGTAATGGCCTGTTGCGCCACGCAAAAAGAACTGGAAATCCGGTTTTTCTTCAACCAGGTGCATATCAGTTGCGCGGCAGTACGATGCGGCGTTTTTCCTTCGAGGCGCGGTATAGCACGGCGGTATGGCCAATGCGCTGCACCAGGGTCGCGCCCACTTGCGTGGCCATGTCGGCAATCATCGCATCGCGGCTTTCGCGGTCGGCAGCGGCCACTTTGACCTTGATGAGTTCATGGTCTTCCAGTAACTGCTCAAGCTCGGCAATCAGCCCCGCCCCCAGGCCTTTGCCGCCTACTTGCAGCAAGGGTTTGAGGTCATGGGCTTCGCCGCGCAGGTAACGGATTTGGGCAGAAGAAAGTTCGGTACTCATCAGTGAAGCGTGAATGGCAAGGGGAGCGGGCAGGGTATCATGAGCAGAACGATAAAGACCCGTTGTCATGGCAAGAAGCAAATCCAGTCATCGCTGGCTACGCGAACATTTCTCCGACCCTTACGTCAAAAAGGCGCAGGCTGCCGGTTTGCGCTCGCGGGCGGCTTTCAAGCTGGAAGAACTGGTCGAGCGCGACCGGCTGCTGAAGCCGGGCATGGTGGTGGTGGACCTGGGCGCAGCGCCGGGAGGCTGGTCGCAATGGGTGCGCCAGCAGCTGGGCGATACTGGCCGGGTGATTGCCTCGGACATTCTGGAAATGCCTTCGCTGGCCGGGGTGGAGTTTTTGCACGGCGACTTCCGCGAGGACGAAGTGCTGGCGCAGTTGCAGCAGATGCTGGGCGGTGACGCGGTAGACCTTGTTTTGTCGGATATGGCCCCCAATATGAGCGGGGTGGATGCGGTCGACCAGGCGCGGGCGATGTACCTTTCTGAACTGGCGATGGCTTTTGCCGACGAGCATCTGCGCATTGGCGGCACATTCCTGATAAAACTGTTTCAGGGCGTGGGCTTTGATGATTATGTCCGCGAGCTGCGCCGCCGCTATGCCAAGGTGGCAATCCGCAAACCGGCGGCCTCGCGCCGCCGTTCCAACGAAGTGTATGCGCTGGCCCAGGGCAAGCTGGCGCAGATGAAGTAAGGCCCGGAGGCTGCATGAAAGACCTGATGAAAAACACCCTGCTCTGGGTTACCGTCGCCATCGTGTTGATGATGCTGTTCCAGAGTTTTGGCCCGCGCCAGGGCGTAGCTGGCAGTGGTGGTGCGGTGGCGTATTCGGAGTTTATGGATACGGTTTACAACGACCGGGTGCGCAAGGTGAATATCGCCGAGGATGGCCGCACGATTACCTTCGAGCGCAAGGACAACACCACCGGCACTACCGTGGCTCCGCGCGATGACAAGATGATGGACGACCTTTTGAGCCGCAAGGTGGAAGTGGTGCAGGCCGCACCGTCTTCCGGACGCAGCATCCTGCTCAGCATCCTGCTCAACCTGCTGCCGATTGCGCTCATCATCGGCTTCTGGTTCTTCATGATGCGGCAGATGCAGCAGGGCGGCGCCAAGGGCGCGATGAGCTTTGGCAAATCGCGCGCCAAGATGCTAACCGAAGATCAGACCAAGGTGACATTTGCCGATGTCGCTGGCTGTGACGAGGCCAAGGAGGAAGTCGGCGAGCTGGTCGAATTTTTGCGTGACCCCTCGTGCTTCCAGAAGCTCGGCGGCAAGATTCCGCGCGGCGTGCTGATGGTCGGCCCGCCGGGTACCGGCAAAACCCTGCTGGCCAAGGCGATTGCCGGTGAAGCCAAGGTGCCGTTCTTCTCCATCTCCGGCTCGGACTTTGTGGAAATGTTCGTCGGCGTGGGGGCTTCGCGCGTGCGCGACATGTTCGAGCAGGCCAAGAAGCATGCGCCCTGCATCATCTTCATCGACGAAATCGACGCGGTTGGCCGCCATCGCGGCGCCGGCATGGGCGGCGGCAATGACGAGCGTGAGCAGACGCTTAACCAGATGCTGGTGGAAATGGACGGCTTTGAAGGCGGCGAAGGCGTCATCGTGATTGCCGCCACCAACCGCCCGGACGTGCTCGACAAGGCACTGCTGCGTCCGGGGCGTTTTGACCGCCAGGTAATGGTCGGCCTGCCCGACATCAAGGGTCGCGAGCAAATCCTGAAAGTGCATATGCGCAAAGTGCCGCTGGGCGATGATGTCAAGCCCGGCCTGCTGGCACGCGGCACACCGGGTTTCTCCGGCGCCGACCTTGCCAACCTGGTCAACGAGGCCGCCCTGTTTGCTGCCCGCCGCAACAAGAAGGCGGTGGACATGCAGGACTTTGAAGATGCCAAGGACAAAATCTTCATGGGGCCGGAGCGCCGCAGCATGGTGATGCGCGAGGAAGAGCGGCTGATGACCGCCTATCACGAATCTGGCCATGCGGTGGTGGCGATGTCGCTGCCCAAGGCCGACCCGGTGCACAAGGTCACCATCATGCCGCGTGGCTGGGCGCTGGGTCTGACCTGGCAACTGCCCGAGCATGACCGCATCAGCCACTACCGCGACAAGATGCTGGAAGAAATCTCCATCCTGTTTGGTGGCCGCATCGCCGAAGAAATTTTCATGGGCGAAATGTCCACCGGCGCTTCCAACGACTTTGAGCGCGCCACCAAAATGGCACGGGCGATGGTCACCCAGTACGGCATGTCCGATGCGCTGGGCACCATGGTCTATGCTGATGCCCAGGACAGCAATTACGGGCTGAACAGCAAGACCATTTCCGAGGCCACCCAGCAAAAGGTGGATGCGGAAATTCGCCGCATTCTGGACGAGCAATACCAGGTGGCGCGCCGCATTCTGGAAGAACGCCGCGAAACGGTGGAAACCATGACCCGCGCACTGATGGAATGGGAAACCATCGATGCCGAACAAGTGCGCGACATCATGGCCGGGCGCGAACCCAAGCCGCCGGTCGGCTGGGTCAAGAAAGACAGCGCCCCGCCGCCGCAAGACCCGCCGGAGCGCGGCATCACCATCGGTGGCCCGCAAACCACGCCAGATGGCATCAATTAAGCAATCGCCTGTCTTCTATTATGTAAGGGGCTTAGGAAGCAAACATGTGTTGACCACATGCTAACTTCTTGAAATGCAAAGCAAAAATAGATATTACCGTCACTCAAAAATCAGTGAGGCCAAGTTTCGACGTCTTTTGCGTCTGTTTGCCATGGATTTGACCGCCACGGATGCCGCGCAGTTGTGTGGCCTTTCCGTGCGTTCGGTCAATGCGGTGTACCAACGCATCCGTGCTCGCCTGGCTCAAGAATGTGCTGCGCAGTCGCCGTTCTCGGGCGAGCTTGAAGCCGATGAATCCTATTTCGGCCCCAAGCGCATCCAGGGCAAACGCGGGCGTGGCGCAGGTGGCAAAACCATCGTCTTTGGTCTGCTCAAACGTGGCGACTGCGTTTACACCGAGATCGTCCCCAATGCCTCCAAAGCCACGCTGCAAGCCATCATCCGCGGCAAAGTGGACCCCAACAGCATCATCCATACCGACGGCTGGCGAGGCTATGATGGGCTGGTTGATTTGGGTTTGGAGAAGCACTTCCGGGTCAATCACGGCAACAACGAGTTCGTCAAAGGTGCCAGGCATGTCAACGGCATCGAGTCTTTCTGGAGCTACGCAAAGCATCGACTGGCGCAGTTTCATGGTGTACGCAAGGACAAGTTCGAGCTGCATCTCAAGGAGACCGAGTTCCGCTTCAATCATCGGCACCTTGATCTCTACAAGACACTGCTTAAACTGCTCAAAGATGACCCTCTTTGAGGCGTTTGCTTCCTAAGCCCCTATGTAAAACTCTCGGCTGGCTTGAACTGCACCCCAAAAGTTGGATACCCACCCAACCTTTGGGGTGTTTTTCATGGCGAGACCGTGAGGCATTCAAACTACGCGCAGTGGCAAACTACGCAGGAGACTCAGCCGTCGGGTTTTACAACGTCAATACCTATCACCTGCCTGGTGTGTAGGGGCTTGGCAAGAAGTTCAGTCACTACAGCGCAGATTTCAAGTTGCCGCTGCGGCAATATGTCACAGGCTGCCATCAAGCGCTTTTACTTGGGCGCTTGGAGGGCATCTAGCCGCATATTGACGACGGCTGTCTTGGCAAGGTGTGCAACAAAGGCTCTGTGCATAGGGGGCTTGCCCAATGGGGGGCACAGCAGTGCATGACAAGGCCGCCCGCCTGCGTTTTGCGTCTTGTATCTGCCCCCTTGCGAAGTAGTAACGGGTGGCAAGAAGAGACCTTGAACAGACTCTGAGCCCGGCGCAGTGCCGGACTCAGGCCTCAGCCACTTAACCCGTAACTGTCCAAAGTTTGGGGCAGTTCACTTGGCCGGGCGTTGTGGCGTTGTTTTACGGGTTACCAGACCTTGATGCGTTGTGCCTCGGGCAGCAGCATGGGGGCGGGGGTTTTGCATTTGTAGGTGGCGGCAAAGCCTGCGTTGTTCATCAGCACGCCATTGGCGCGCCACTGCCCCGGTGCGCTGTGGCTGGTGCTGGCCAGGAAGGTGGCGGCTTCGCGGCTCATTTGCTGTGCCCATAGCCGTGCCCAGGCCTGGTGGAAAGCCTGGCGCTGTACAGCGTCGGCTTCGGGCAGGGCCTGGTTCAGCGCCGCCTCGGCCAGTGCAAAGCCGGACAGGTCATTGAGTGCAGAGGCGGCGATTTGCTGGCCGTTGATGCGGATGTTGTCCAGCATCGGGTAAGCATGCTGGGCGTACTGGCTGGCGGTGCGCGTCAGCAGGCTTTGCCAGGCGGCCTGGTCTTGTGCCGTCCACCAGTCGCGGATATTGCCGCTGGCATCGACATGGCGGCCGCGTGCGCTGATGGCATGGGTCAGTTCATGGCCGACCAGTGCGCCCAAGCTGCCGTAATGCGCCGCGGCAGGCTGCGCCATGTCGATGACCGGCGGTTGCAGTACGGCTGCGGTGACAATCAGCCGGTTCTGGGCCGGGTCGTAAGCCAGCGCCGGTTGCTGCGGCAGTACATCCCAGCGGCGGGCGGCGTTGTGGCGGCCAATGCGGCGCATTTCTTCGCGGTGCCGCCAGGTGGAGGCAATCAGCATATTGCTGCCAAAGCTGCCGCGTCCCATCGGCTGGATGCTGTAGTCAAGGTCGCGCTTGGGGCTGCCGACTTCGATTTTCAGCTTGGCAAGTTTGGCGGCGGCCTCGGCTTTGGCGGCGGCGCTCATCCAGCTGGAGGCGGCCACCGCGGTGGCCAGCGCATTGCGGACTTCTCCGGCCACGGCTTCGGCGCGCTGGGCGGTAACCTGTGGCAGATAGCGGGCGCGATATTCACGTCCCAGCATCGGCCCGGCAGCCAGGTTGATGGCATCCAGCGTCTGCTTCCAGCGCGGCGCAGCTGCGGGCTGTCCGAGCAGGAGGCGGCCACGGAACTCGAAATCGGCATCGCGGAACGATTTGGACAGATATGCGGCCATTGCATTGCCGACCTGATAGCGCAGATAGACCTTCCATTGCTCGGCCTTCAGGCTGCCAAGCAGGCGGTCAACTTCTTGCAGCATCGCCGGATTGGCGATGGATACGGTATCGTCATTCACGCCCTGTGCCTGGATGAATTCGGCCAGACGCAGATGGCGATACTGTTTGCCAAGCTCGGCTACCGGCACCGGCGCGTAATTGCTGCGCGGGTCGCGCAGGCTGGGCAGTGGCCGGGCAACCCGTGCCAGCCGCGTTTCCAGGTCGAAAACCGCTGCGGTATCGGCGGCCAGACGGTTGGCCGGGGTGCCGGTCAGAGTGAGGATTTTTTCCACATAGCTGCGGTAGTGCCCCATCAGCGCCACGGTTTCTGCATCCTGGCGGGTATAGAACGCCGGGTCGGGCAGCGCCATGCCGCCCTGGCTGAAATAGCCGATATGCCGGCCCAGCTCATTGAGGTCGAGGTCGGCGCTGAAATTGAACGCCACCGGGATACCGACCTGATGCAGGGCAGCAATGGCGGCGGGCAGGTCGCGGTTGCGGCGGATGCCGTTGATACGCTCCAGCAGCGGCGCAATCGGGCGGCTGCCATCGGCTTCCAGCGCGGCTTCATTCAGGCCGCTGGCCCAGAAATCGCCGAGCAGTTTCTGTACATCGTTTTGCGGCGCCTGCATGGCGGCATCGAGCAGGTCGCGCTGCTGCTGTTCGCTGCGGGCAACCAGCTGCCCCAGCGCGGTGATGCTGGCGGTGCCGGGCGGGGCGCTGACCGCGGCGAGCCAGTCCTTGTTGGTGGCGGTGTAAAAGTCCCGGCATTCGGCGCTGATGGCCGGTGCCGCCGGTGCGCGACGCGCCTGGCTGCGCTTGCGCTGTGCCTGGGCATCAGCGGGCGTGAGTGCGGCAGCAGCAAGGCTGAAAACAAGGGCGATGACCAGCGGTTTGGCTTGAGGCATTGCAGGGTTTTCCGTGTGAGGGGGGGCAAAGCATAACAAGCGCGCATGAAAAACCCGCCAGCGGTGGATGCTGGCGGGTTGCTTTGGCAGACAGAGGGTTGCTGGCGATTACCAGATTTTCACTTGATTATCGCCCTCGCGCACCATGGCATCGCCGCGCTTGCAGCCCCAGGCCTCGGCAAAGGCGGGCAAGTTGCTGGGCGCGCCGATGGCACGGAACTCGGCCGGGGCGTGCGAATCGGTGGTCAGCCTTACCTTCAGCTCATCGGGGGTGAAGTTGCGACGCCAGACGGTGGCCCAGTTGGCAAAGAAACGCTGGTTGCCGGTCAGGCCGTCGATGGCTTCGGGCGTTTTGCCGCCCAGCGCACGCTGGTAAGCGTCATAGGCGATGGCAAGGCCGCCGAGGTCAGCGATGTTCTCGCCCAGGGTCAGCTTGCCGTTGACGTGCTGGCCGGCCACTTCATAGGCATCGAACTGCTGCACCAGCTTGTTGGCGAGCGCCTTGAAGTTGCGGGCATCGCTTTCCTGCCACCAGTTTTCCAGATTGCCATTGGCGGCAAAGCGGCTGCCCTGGTCGTCGAAGCCGTGGGTCATTTCATGGCCAATCACCGCGCCGATGCCGCCGTAATTGAGCGCATCATCGGCCTTGCCGTCAAAGAACGGCGGTTGCAGGATGGCTGCAGGGAACACGATTTCATTTTGCAGCGGGTTGTAATAGGCATTGACCGTCTGCGGGCTCATCGCCCATTCGTCCTTGTCCACGGGCTTGCCGATTTTGCCGAGCGACCAGCGGTAGTTGAAGGCATTGGCCGCCAGCACGTTTTCGATATAGCTGTCGCGGCGGGTTTCAAGGCCGCTGAAATCGCGCCATTTGTCGGGGTAGCCAATCTTGGTGGTGAAGCCTTTGAGCTTTTCCTCGGCGCGGGCGCGGGTTTCCTCGCCCATCCAGTCCAGCTGTTTCAGGCGTTCGGCAAAGGCATCGCCCAGATTCTTCACCAGCGTTTCCATGCGCGCCTTGGATTCAGCGGGGAAGGCGAGCTTGACGTAAATCTGGCCGAGGGCTTCGCCCGCCTGGCTGTTGATGGTGCCCAGCACGCGCTTCCAGCGTTCGCGGTTTTCCTGCTGGCCGCGCATCGCCTTGTTGTGGAAGTCGAAATGGGCGTTGACAAAATCGCTGGACAGATACGGCGCGGCGCCATCGACCAGATGGAAGCGCAGATAGCTTTGCCAGGTGCTGACCGGGACATCAACCAGCATCTGGCTGACTTCGCGGTGGAATTCCGGCACGGCCAGCGAGAACATGGCCGGCTTTTCCACGCCCTGGGATTCAAAAAATTGCGACCAGGAGAAATTCGGGGTGAGCTTGTCGGCCTCTTCGGGGCTGACCGGGTGGTAGTACAGCGAGACATCGCGGGCGAGTTCCTCACTGGACTTGGAGGCATTGGCAAGCCGGGTTTCAAAGGCCAGCACCGCCTTGGCCTCGCGCTCGGCATCGGCCGGGGCAAGGCCGGAAAGGGTCAGGATACGCGCCACATATTGTTCATAAGCGGCGCGCTTGTCCTGCTTGTCGGCATCAAAATAGAACCCCTTGTCCGGCAGCCCCAGGCCGCCCTGGGTGGCATAGGCGATATTCATGCCGGAGTTTTTGAAGTCCGCTTCCGGGCCAAAACCAAACAGCATGCCTTCACCCTGCGAATAGCTGTGTCGCAGGTGCTCGGCAATGCTGGCGGTGTCGCTGAGCGCTTCAATGGCTTCAATACGCGATTTCAGCGGGCTGATGCCCTGGGCTTCAATCTTGGCTTCGTCCATGCCGGTGGCGTAGAAGTCGCCAATCAGCTTGTCGATGCCCTGGGCATCTTTCATGGCGGCGGCCTGCTCGACAATCTGGCGCTGGATGGCATTGGAACGCTCATCCAGCATCTCGAACGCGCCCCAGCTGGTGCGGTCGGCGGGAATCGGGTTGGCAGCCAGCCAGTTCTTGTTGATATAGCTGCCAAAGTCCGCACAGGCATTGCCGGCGCTGTCGATATCGGCGGCACTGAAGCTGTTCATCGGCGGCAGCTTGGCCTCGTCCAGCGTGTAGCGGGGCGCTTCTGGTGCAGCCGGGCTGCTGTTGTCGGACTGGCTGCAACCAGCCAGGGCGGCGCTGATGCCAAGGCAAAGCGCCAGACGGGCAAGATAAGGTGTACGCATGGTTGTTTCCTTCTGCCCACCGTGGGCAGATTGTTGTGTTGAACTGTAAGCCTTCCAGGGTATTTATGTGCCTGCCGGAAGTCATGGATTGAGGGCGGTGGTATCAGTTTTCGTCAGACACCGGGCCGACAAAGCGGGTCAGCTCGCCTGCCAGCAGTGACATGCTGCCAGTGTGGCGGTCATGACCGTCCCGGGAGTATTCAAAGCGGTAACTGCGCTCAAGGCCAAGCCGGCCATCATGACCACGGCGCAGGCGAAAGCCGGTGGCATGCACACTGTGGTCGAGCCACTGCACGCCGGCGCGCTGGCAGGCTTGACGGCCGATTTCACTGGCCTGCTCGGCAGCGCGGCGGGCGGCATTGACCCAAACCATCAAGGCGCCGACTGCCAGCAATGCCCACAGCATGTTTTCCATCATTGCGCCTCGGGCTTGAGCTTGAGCAGCGCCGCCCAATTCTGCCGGTTCATGCTGCAGGCAGCTTCGTTTTCCGGCGAGCAGGCGGGTGACTGGCCGTCCTCGTCACTGGCAACCCAATCATTGCTGATGGGGCGCGGCAAGATGGCGCGTCCTTGACCGTCGAGCCTGAGTTTGCGCATCGCCACCATATTGGCGACATTGCCGCCCACCAGCCAGACTTCATTCGGGGTGAGATTGACGACGATATCGCAATGCGATTGCAGGCCGCCATTGCTGCTGGCAAGAAAAGCCGACAGGCCGCCAAAGCCGACCACATTGCGGTTGTTGCGCACGTAGCAAAGCATGTCACCCAGCGCTACCGGGGTTTGATTGGGGTCGGCGAAGCGGTAGGGGCCGCTATCACGATAGGCGGCGCGGATGTAGTCGATATGGCTGGCGGAATGGCGGAAGCCACTGGCACCGGCCTTGACCATCACATAGGAAATGAAGGCGGCTGACCACGGCGCATCCACCACGAAGCTGCGGCAATCGCTGCGGGTATAGCTCGATGCCAGCGGGTCCTGGCATTGATAGGCCGAGGTATAGCTGCCGAATACGCGCTGCAAGGTGCCGCTGTCACGCCAGTAGGCGACGACCCGCTCCCAGGCCGGGCTGCCATCGGTCAGGCTGGAGCGTTCGGCTTCGGCGGTGCGACGGCTGGCAAGCCGGCCATTGGCATCGATAAAGGGTTTTGACCAGGCCGCATGTTCGCGTTTGGCGACTTCCACGATGCGCGTTGCCAGCGGTGTGCCGGGCGGGAATATTTCAGGTGGCGCCTGCCATGCCGTGCGCCGGTTATCGTCTTGTACGGGCGCATGTTCGGGTGTGGACGAAACCACGGGTGGCGGGGGGCTGACCGGCGCGGGCGGTTGCGCTTGCGGCTTGGGGGCGCTGGCGCAGCCTGCCAGCAGCAGGGCAGTCGTCAGCGTGGAAATACGCAGTGAAAAGGGCAGTTTCATGATAAGTATCAGCTAAAAGAAGCGGGCGGTGGGCCGAGCTTCATGGACAGGTCAATGGCATGCACATGCTTGGTCAGGCTGCCGATGGAAATATAGTCCACCCCATCGCGGGCGATGTCGGCAATGCTGTTCATATCCACACCACCGGAGACTTCCAGCGGGATGCGTCCGGCAAATTCCTCGCGGGCAATGCGCACCGCTTCGCGACGGCTGGCGGTATCAAAATCGTCAATCAGGATGCGGGTGCAGCCGGTTTGCAGTGCCTGACGCAATTCATCCAGGGTTTCCACTTCGATAATCAGCGGCAAATCCGGAAATTGCGCGCGAGCCTGATTGGCGGCCTGGCGCAGCGAGCCTGCGGCGCGGATATGGTTTTCCTTCAACATCACCGCATCGAACAGGCCAATGCGGTGGTTATGGCCGCCGCCCACACGCACCGCGTATTTCTGCGCCAGCCGCAGGCCGGGAATGGTTTTGCGGGTATCGAGGATTTTGGTATGCGTGCCTGCAACTGCTGCCACATATTGCGCGGTGGTGGTGGCCGTGCCGGAGAGCGTTTGCAGGAAGTTGAGCGCGCAACGCTCGGCACTGACCAGCGCGCGGCTGCGCCCCTGCAAGGTGGCGATGACCGTACCGGCCTTGACGCGCGCACCTTCCTGGATGCGCCACTGGATTTGCACGTTTTCATCCAGCAGCCGGTGACAGGCATCAAACCAGGGACGGCCAGCAATGACCGCATCTTCCTTGCATAGCAGATAGGCGCTGTCCGGGGTATCGGGCAGCAGCGCGGCGGTGACATCGCCCGTGGCCATGTCCTCGGCCAGCGCGCGACGCGCATCGTCCAGCACCCGCTCGGGGTCCGGCGGCAGAATCTGTACCTGGCTCATGCACCCAAACCGGCAATCGTGCGGGCTTCGGCGGATTCCTCCGGCAGCAGTACCGGGATGCCGTCATCCACCCGATAAAGGCGCTTGCCATCCTGGGTAATCAGCGCCTGTTGCAATGGCGTGGTCTGGGTATGCTCGCCAAAGGCAAGGCCGCCTGCGGCAATCGCGGCATTGAGTGCTGCAAGGCGTGTGCCATCCAGCAACGCCAGCGGCTGGCGGGTCACGGGGCAGGCGAGAATATCGAGCAATTTCTTGTCCATGACATCAATCGTATTGGGGTGCCTTAGAATACGCCTTTAGTTACCGGGACAGCCATGACTGCGCAACAACCGCCCAAAGTGGGCATCGTGATGGGGTCGCGTTCTGATTGGGAAACCATGAAGCATGCGGCAGACAAACTGGATTTGCTGGGCGTGCCCCATGAAGTGCGCGTGGTATCGGCGCACCGCACCCCGGATGTGCTGTTTGAATATGCCGAACAGGCGGCCAGCCGCGGCCTGCGCGCCATCATCGCCGGTGCCGGCGGGGCGGCGCACTTGCCGGGTATGCTGGCGGCCAAGACCGCGGTGCCGGTGCTGGGTGTGCCGGTGCAGTCCAGGGCGCTGAATGGCATGGACTCGCTGCTGTCGATTGTGCAGATGCCAGCGGGCATCCCGGTGGCGACTTTTGCCATCGGCAATGCTGGTGCCGCCAATGCCGCGCTGTTTGCCGCGGCCATGCTGGCTGCTGATGATGCGCAAGTCGCTGCCAGTCTGGAGGCCTTCCGCAGCAAGCAATGCGCGGACGTGATGGCCGCCGATGACCCCAGGATTGGATGAGCAAGATGCAGGCAACAACGCTGGGTATTTTGGGCGGTGGACAACTGGCGCGGATGATGGCCTTGGCCGGCGCACCGCTGGGGCTACGCTTTCTGGTGCTTGATGGCAATGCCGAATCCTGCGCCGGGCAGTTCGCGCCGATGCTGGTCGGCGAATATGGCGACGAGGCCGTGCTGCGCCAGTTTGCCGAACAGGTGGATGTGGCGACTTTCGACTTTGAAAATGTCCCCGCCACCACCGCCGAATGGCTGGCAGCGCATACGCCGGTGTTTCCAGGCTCAAGAGCCTTGGCGGTGGCACAAGACCGCCTGAGTGAAAAAAGCCTGTTCCGCGAGCTGGGCATCCCGGTGCCGGATTTTGCCGATGTGGCAAGCCGTGCGGCACTGGATGCGGCAGTGGCGCGGCTTGGCACGCCCTGCATCCTGAAAACCCGCCGCCTGGGCTATGACGGCAAGGGGCAGTTCCGTATCAAATCACCCGCCGATGTCGAGGCTGCCTGGCAGGCGCTGGGCGCACAGGCGGAAAAAACCGGGCTGATTCTGGAAGCCTTCGTACCGTTCCAGAGCGAGGTGTCGGTGGTCGCCGTGCGCGGCCGCGATGGTGAATTCCGCACCTGGCCGCTGACCCGCAACTGGCATGTCGATGGCGTCCTTTCGGCCAGCCTTGCCCCGGCAGGGATGAGTGCTGCAATCGAGCAGCAAGCCGTTGCCCATGCCCGGAAGCTCGCCGAGGCACTGGATTATGTCGGCGTGTTTGCGCTGGAGCTGTTCTGCCGCGATGGTGAACTGCTCGCCAATGAAATGGCGCCACGGGTGCATAACTCCGGCCACTGGACGATTGAAGGCAGTATCACCTCGCAATTCCAGAATCATCTGCGCGCAGTGCTGGGACTGCCGCTGGGCGATACCGGGCTGCGCCAGCCCAGCTGCATGCTGAACTGGATTGGCGAAATGCCCGATTCCCTGCCGGTCCTGCAAGAAGTCGGCGGTTACTGGCACGACTATGGCAAACAGCCACGTGCCGGTCGCAAGGTGGGACATGCCACCCTCTGCGCCGACAGTGCCGAAGCCCTGGCGACCAAACTTGAACGCATCGGCCAGGCACTTGGTCGCAGCGCCCAGACAGCACCAGTAGTTGAGGCATTGAGCGCTATCGTCTGATGGCCGGTTGCCGCACAGTCGCAGGTTCTGACGGCTGTGCGCTGCAATCGGGAGCGCCGCCGCTTACAGCCGCGTCAGCCCGGTTTTCTGTTCTTCGCGGTGGATATCGTGCACGGCATAGCCACAGTCGCGGCTGGGCAGGTTGAACCATTCCGGGCGGGTCAGGGTCTGGCGGGTATCGCGCAGGCCGCTTTCCCAGTGGTTCTGCATGCTGATGCTGCCAAAGGCATAGTCCTTGAACTGCTGCTCGTGGGGTTTGGCCTGATAAATCAGGTGCACGATATTGACCACCCGGTCGTCCAGCCACGGCTCCAGGGTTTTGCGCAAATCCGCCGGCAGCTTTTTGTCGGGCAGCTGCTCGATAAGGTCGGTCAGCGCCGTGCGCAGCTGCTGCATGCGCGCTACCATGTCGGTGCCGTGGCGGGTGCGGCTGGAGAACTGGATGTCCTTGGCGCGCTCAAGTACATCCATCATGGTCTGCGGAAACTCGCCGCGTGCGCTCCACAAGTCCACCTGAAAGGCGAGGGTGTCGTTGCGCGGCCATTCGTCGAGGATATGCTCCAGCGGGGTATTGGAGACGATGCCGCCATCCCAGTAGAAACGGCCATCAATCTCTACCGGCGCAAATGCCGGGGGCAGTGAGCCGGAGGCGAGGATATGCTCCGGGCCGATGCGGGTATCGCGGCTGTCAAAGTAACGGAAGTTGCCGCTTTCCACATCGGTGGCGCCGACCGTGAGCCGGGTATCCGGATCCTGGTTGATGCGGTCGAAGTCCACCAACCGCTCCAGGGTCTGAATCAGCGGGCGGGTATCGTAGAAACTGGTGGCATTGGCGCTGCCGTCGGCCAGCACGAACGGTGAGGTAAGCCACGGCTCGAAGAAGCCGGTCTGCCCCTGCCAGAGGGCGGCCATCGCGCTCATCGAGGCTGCCCAGGTTTCCAGTGCCGGTGACATCGGCAGCATGGCTAGGCTGTTGCGAATGCCAAGCGCGGGCAGGGTGGCAAGCCCGGCAGGCTGGCAGATGGTGTCCCAGAATTCGCGCAGCCGCTCGACCCGGTCTTCCGGGCGGTTGCCGGCAATCAGCGCGGCATTGATGGCGCCGATGGAAATGCCGGCATACCAGTTGGGGCGGATGCCGGCCTCATTCAGTGCTTCATAGACACCGCACTGGTAGGCGCCGAGCGCGCCGCCACCCTGCAAAACCAGGGCGACGGAGGGGTATTGGGCGATTTTTTCCAGCAATGCCCGCTGCTGTTTGCGGCTCAACATCACTGCATATGCCAGCCGTGGCTGACGGCAAGGCTCTGCCCGGTCAGCGCGTTGTTTTCAAATGCGGCCAGGAACAGCGCCACATTGGCGACATCGTCAATGGTGGTGAACTCGTGATCGACGGTGTTCTTCAGCATGATGTTCTTGATGACTTCTTCTTCGCTGATGCCGAATTCGCGGGCCTGTTCGGGGATTTGCCTGTCCACCAGCGGGGTGCGTACAAAGCCCGGGCAGATGACGTTGGCGCGGATGCCCAAGGGGCCGCCTTCCTTGGCCACGGTGCGGCACAGGCCGAGCAGGCCGTGCTTGGCGGTGACATAGGCCGATTTCAGCGGCGAGGCTTCCAGTGAATGCACGCTGCCCATATAGATGATGGCGCCCGAGGCTTTGCGCTTTTCCATGTCGCGCATCGCTTCGCGGGTGGTCAAAAATGCGCCGTCGCAGTGGATGGCGAGCATCTTTTTCCAGTCGGCCAGTGAAAAGTCGGTGACCTTGTTGATGATCTGGATGCCGGCATTGGAAACCAGCACGTCAATCTGGCCGTAGTGGCCGATGGCCTTGGCAAAGCCGCTGACCACCTGTTCTTCGCTGCTGACATCCATGGCCACGGCCAGTGCATCGCCGCCGCTTGCGCGGATATCGGCGGCGGTTTTTTCGGCCGCCTCCAGATTAAGGTCGGAGACCACCACCTTGCCGCCCGCAGCGGCGTAGACTTCGGCGATACGCTTGCCGATGCCGCTGGCGGCGCCAGTGACAAGGCAGACTTTTCCGTTCAACTGGGTGTTCATCAAATCATTCCTGTAGCGGGAGTTAAGCGGCCTGCCAGTTTATTGCTTGCTGGCGTCACGAAACTGTGCAGGCTCCGGGCGCTTGACCGGAATCCCGGCATCATTGCAATGGCCGCTGCTGCACAGCGCCTGGCGCAATTTGGGGGTGGCTTGCAGCATCAGATGGAACAGGGTGTTCTGCTCGATATTGCCGCGCACCGCATGACTGCCCGGGCCGCGCGCCCAGACACCGACATCATCGCCGCCGTGGGTTTCCGAGGCCATCGGCAGCATGGCTTCCTGCAGGTAATCCGGATGCGCGGTGTCCACATGGCTGAGGTCGGGGCGGCCATGCCGTGCCTGCTGCCAGCGGTGGCTTATCTTGCCCAGGGCTTTGGGGCCTTCCGGGGCGTTTTCGTTGGCACCGGCATAGCCCGGGCCATTGGCATAGCCGAGCGTGGTGTAGGGCAGGCCACTGCCATCAAGGGCATGTTCGCTGGGGTCGCCTTCCTCCCAGCTTGAGCCGCGCACCTTGCCCAGAATCGGGTTGCCGCGTGTGGGGTAGCCGGCAAAATGCAGGGTATGGCTGTGGTCGGCGGTGACGATGATGAGCGTGTCATCGGCGGAGGTCATTTCGGCGGCTACGCGCACCGCATCGGACATCGCCACGGTGTCAGAGAGCGCGCGATAGGCATTGCCGGCATGGTGGGCATGGTCGATGCGGCCACCTTCCACCAGTAGCACATAGCCATTCGGGCTGGCTTGCAGCCGGGTGATCGCGGCGCGGGTCATTTCCGCCAGTGACGGCTCACCACCCGGGTCTTGCGGGCGGTCGTGTTCATACTGCATGTGGCTGGGCTCGAACAGCCCCAGAACCGGCTTGTCGCCGGCGGCTTGGTTCAGCTGCTCAAGATTCCAGACATACACGCCGCCGGGGTGGCGCGCCTGCCAGGTTTGCACAAGGTTGCGGCCATCCTTGCGGCGGCCTTTTTGCATCGGGTATTCCGGGTCGGGCAGGGTGTCGGGCAGAAAATAACTGCGCCCGCCGCCCAGCATCACGTCGGCGCCGTTGCCATGGCCGGTCTCCATCATTTGCCGGGCGATGTCGGTACAGCCCGCTTGCCGGGCATGTGCGGGCAGTTCGGCATCACTTTCCCAGTTGCGGTTGGCCGAATGCGCGAAGGTGGCGCCGGGGGTGGCATGAGTCAGGCGGGTGGTGGACACCACGCCGGTCTTCATGCCGCTGGCCGCAGCCAGCTGCCAAAGCGTCAGCATCGGTGATTTCAGCGCGGCTGCGCAGTCATTGCGCGGCGCATCCTGGCCGATGGACAGCACGCCCATGCGGGTTTTCACGCCGGTGGCAATCGCGCTCATGGTGCCAGCCGAATCCGGGGTCTGGGCATTGGTGTTGTAGGTGCGCGAGAGCGCGGTGGCCGGGAAGTCTTCCCAGGACAGGCGCTGCTCTTCGCCGGAGCGCCCCTGCCGCTGGCCTTCGAGGATGCGCGCGGCTGCTACCGTGGTCAGGCTCATGCCATCGCCCAGAAACAAAATCACATTGCGTGCCTTGCCCTGCATCGCGCCGCGCTCGGCCGCCTGTGCCGCGCCATGGATAAACCACCAGTCGGCGGTTTCGCCTGCCGGGCGCTCAATGCCCGGGACTTCCACCAGGGCTGGGGTTTGTGCAGCTGCCAGCGGCGCCAGCGCCAGCGAGGCGATGAACAGGGGCAGGGCGAAAAAGCGGCGTTGAAGCATGGCGCAGTCTCTAAACATGAGGAGAGGGGAAAGTGTGAATTATGCGCCGAGTGCCGCGGTGGAGTATCTTCACCGGCTGTAATGACAGGAGTGGGCGATGTTTGACTGGTGGTTCAAAATCAAATTCTGGAAACGGGTCGTGCTGGGTTTCGTGCTCGGCGCACTGGCGGGCTGGCTGCTGGGCGCCGATGCCAAGCTCTGGTTTGGCTGGCTGGGCGATTTGTACGTCACGCTTATCAAGATGATTGCCGTGCCGCTGGTGTTTTTCGCGGTGATTAGCGCGGTTTCGGCCTTGTCCGGGCAAAAGTCGATGGCGGCGCTGGGTGGCCGCACATTCCTGTGGTTTGCCATTACTGCGGTGCTGGCCGTGGCTGTGGGGCTGGGGGCAGGCTGGCTGATGCAGCCGGGCAGCGGGGTGGGACAGCTGGCGGTGGCCGATAACTGGAAGCCGCGCGATGTGCCCAGCGTCATGCAGGTTTTGCTCGATATCGTGCCCAGCAATGTGTTCTATGCACTGACCGGCATTGGTGTGCGTACCAATGCGGCAGGCGAGACGGTACTCGCTGCCGGGCGGGGTTCGATTCTGCCGGTGATTTTCGTGGCCGGGCTGATTGGCTTTGCCATCGTCAAACTGGGCGAGAAAGTCGCCGAGGCGCGCAAGCTGGCCAGCCAGTTGTCGGACATCTGGATTCAAATCACCCGCTATGTGCTGGAAATGACGCCGCTGGGTACCTTTGGCCTGATTGCCGCACTGGTGGGGACTTATGGCTTTGAAAAGCTGCTGCCGCTGGGCAGCTTCGTGATCGCCCTGTATGTGGCCTGCGCCTTCCATATCGTGGTGGTGTATAGCGGCCTGTTGCTGGCGCATGGCCTCAATCCGCTGAAGTTCTTCCGTGGCGCGTTTCCGGCGATGCAGGTGGCCTTCGTGACTTCCTCCAGCTTTGCGGCCATGCCGATGTCGCTGCGCACCACCAGCGACAATCTTGGCGTCAACCGCGATTACGCCAGCTTTGCCGTGCCACTGGGCGCCAGCATCAAGATGGATGGCTGCGGCGCGATTTATCCGGCGCTCTGTGCCGTGTTCATCAGCCAGTACATGGGCATCGACCTGAGTCTCAACCAGTACCTGATTATCGCGCTGGCCTCGGTGCTCGGCAGCTTCGGCACCGCTGGCGTACCGGGTACTGCCGTGGTGATGGCGACCGTGGTACTGACTGCCGCCGGGCTGCCGCTGGAAACCATCGGTTATCTGTATGCCATCGACCGCGTGCTGGACATGATGCGCACCTTGACCAATGTCACCGGCCAGGTGCTGGTGCCGGTGCTGGTCGCCAAGCAGACCGGGATGCTCGAGCGGGAGGTGTATGAGGGGCACAAGCACGGCGGCGTGCTAATCGAGAAAGTGGATGGTGATGCGTTTAGGAATGATTCCGCTCCAGAAACATCCAGAAACAACCGCTAGACTGCACCCACTTTCAACCACAAACCCTAACAGGAGTTCATCTCATGGCACTTGATAAAGCGCAAAAAGACACCGCCATCGGCATCCTCAACCGCATCATGGAAATGGAGCTGGCTGGCGTGGTGCGTTACACCCACTACTCGCTGATGGTCTATGGCTACAATCGCATCCCGATTGTGTCCTGGATGAAGGGCAATGCCGACGAATCGCTGGCACATGCCCACAAGGCCGGCGAATTGGTCACCCTGCTGGGCGGTCACCCGTCGCTGAAGATTGGCCCGCTGCTGGAAACCGAACAGCACGATATCGGCGACATCCTGCGTGAATCGCTGGCGCATGAAGAAGCGGCGCTGAAGATTTACTACGAACTGCTCGAAGCAGTGGAAGGCAAGTCGGTGCTGCTGGAAGAATACGCCCGCGAAATGATTGTCGAAGAAGAAATGCACTTGGACGAAGTCAACAAGATGCTGCGCCGTCCTGGTGAAATCGCCCCGTTCACGGAGTAATCCTTGAATTGCCGCATACGCGGCGCGATATTGCAAAGGCGGAAGGATGCCCTTCCGCCTTTGTTGCGTTTGGAGACGACAATCATGGCAACCGGCTGGGCAGGTGATGGTGCAGTACAAGAGCAGATTGATGCCACGGTAAACGATGCCATCGCCCGTGCGCGCAGCCGGCTGCCGCGCGGCGAGAGCCTTGAGCATTGTGAGGCATGTGATGCGCCGATTCCCGAGGCGCGCCGCCGCGCCATCCCCGGCGTGCGCCTGTGCGTCCCCTGCCAGGAAGCACGCGATAGCGAAGAAGCCGCCTTCAGCGGCTACAACCGCCGCGGCAGCAAAGACTCGCAGTTGCGTTGATGGCGCCGGGACTTGAGGCTCTAAACACGCTTGCCTGCCAATCGCGCCATGCGCTGCGCATCGGCCAGCACGCCACGCATCAGCCGTACTTCACGCGCATTCATGTCGGCACGCAGAAAAATCCGTCGCAATTTGCGCAATGCCGATTCCGGGGTGCGCCCTTTGTGAAAGTCGATGGCGTCCAGGGTGTCGCCAAGCTGTGCAAAAAAGCCTTCCAGTTCGGCATGTGAAGCGGGCAGCTCACGGGCATCCTGCGATGCTTGCGGCGCATCCGCCATAGTCGCGGCCAATATCGCCATGCGCACCTCATAGGCCAGCACCTGCACCGCAGCGGCCAGGTTCAGCGAACTGAAATCCGGGTCGGAAGGGATATGTACGGCAGCATGACAAAGCTGCAATTCGTGGTTATCAAGCCCGGTGCGTTCACGGCCAAACACCAGGGCGACTTCGGCCGAGGTTTGCGCCGCTTGTACAGCCCGCTTTGCGGCCATCGGTGGCGGCAGCTCCTCCAGCGCGATACGGCGGCTGCGCGCGGTACAGCCCAGTACCAGTTGGCAGTCGGCCACGGCTTCTTGCAATGCGGCAAAACGCGGCGCATCAAAGACCAGCGCCTCGGCACCGGCGGCCATCGAGGCAGTCTCAAAATCCGGTGCTTTTTCAGGCGCAACCAGAACCATCCGGGCAAGCCCCATGGTTTTCATTGCGCGCGCGGCGGCGCCAAGATTGCCGGGGTGCTGGGTGCCGACCATCACGATGCGGATACGGGCAGCGGGGTTGTGTGTCATGTCCATATGACAATGTTAAACTGCGCAGTCGGCAACGCGGCCGAATTGTTCTTTCCAACCAGGCATTCCCCATGCAGAAACCTGCCATTACCCTGATGGTCAAGGCGGCACGCGCCGCCGGCAATGTACTGATGCGCAATATCAGCCGTCTTGATGCACTCAATGTCGTAGAAAAAGGCCGGCAGGATTACGCCAGCGAAGTGGATGCCCAGGCTGAAGAAGCCATCATCCGCGAACTCAAGCGCGCAACGCCGGACTACGCCATCCTGGGGGAAGAACACGGCCAGATTGGCAAGGGGCGCAATGTCTGGGTGATTGACCCGCTTGATGGCACCAGCAACTATCTGCGCGGCCTGCCGCATTACTGCGTTTCGATTGCGCTGGTGGAAAACGGCGAGCCCACGCATGGCGTGATTTTCGACCCGCTGCGCAACGAGCTGTTTGCGGCCAGCCGGGGGAGCGGCGCGGTGCTCAATGACCGCCGCATCCGCGTGGCCGAGCGTCGCAGCCTGGAAGGCGCCCTGGTGGCGACCGGCTTTCACCCGCGTGAGCGCGAACGCGCCGGTGCACAGCTTGAATGCACCCGCCGCCTGCTCAATCAGGCCGAAGACATCCGCCGTACCGGTTCTGCTGCGCTCGACCTGGCCTATGTGGCCTGTGGCCGCCTGGATGCCTATTTTGAAGCCGGGGTCAAGCCCTGGGATATCGCCGCTGGCATGCTGATGGTGCGCGAGGCGGGCGGCAAGGTTTGCGATTTCAAGGGCGCGCCCACTGCGCCTGTGGATGCGCGCGGCATTGATAGCCGGGGGCTTGTGGCCGGCAATTTGCGCACTGCCGAAGCCTTGCAGAAAGTCATCCAGGACAGCGGTTACGCGGCCAGTTTTTAAGGCAAACGGCATCATGCCTGATGCCAAGTCTGGCCTGGACACTCATCATGAGTGAGCTTGAGAGCGAGTCTTGATGACTCGCTCTTTGCTTGCCAGATTGTTGTGTTTCTTCAGTCCAAGAACTGCAATCGGGCCAGCTCGGCGTAGAGGCCGCCCTGGGCAAGCAGTTCGGTGTGGCGGCCCTCGGCGACAATCCGGCCTTTGTCCATGACCACGATGCGGTCGGCCTTGAGGATGGTGGCGAGGCGATGGGCAATCACCAAAGTGGTGCGGCCTTGCATCAGGTGCTCCAGGGCGTTTTGCACGGCGTGCTCGCTTTGTGCATCCAGTGCCGAGGTGGCCTCGTCCAGCAGCAGGATGGGGGCGTCTTTCAAAAGCGCGCGGGCGATGGCGATGCGCTGCTGTTGGCCGCCGGACAGGCGTGCGCCGCGCTCGCCCAGTGGCTCGTCCAGGCCAGCGGGTAGGGCACGCAGGAAGTCCAGGGCTTCGGCGGCCTGGGCGGCGGATTCTACTTCGGCATCAGTGGCGTCCAGCCGGCCATAGCGGATATTGTCGGCGGCGGAGCTGGCAAAAATGCTGGGCGTTTGCGGTACCAGTGCCAAGGATTGGCGCAGCGCGCGCGGGTCGAAGTGCCGAATATCTTCGCCGTCGATTTTGATCTGGCCGCTGTCCGGGTCATGGAAGCGCAGCAGCATCGACAGTACGGTACTTTTGCCTGCGCCGGAAGGGCCGACCAGCGCCACGGTTTCGCCGGGGGCAATGCGCAGGCTGAAGTTTTCCAGTGCGGCGCTGTCCGGGCGGGCAGGGTAGTGGAAGGTGACGTTTTCAAAACATACTTCGCCGCGCAGCGGAGCCGGTAGCGGTTTGGGATTGGCCGGTGCGCTGATTTGCGGCTGCTGTTGCAGCAGTTCGTTGATGCGTCCCATGCCGCCTGCGGCGCGCTGCAATTCGTTCCAGACTTCGGCCAGTGCCCCGACCGAGCCGCCGCCAATCAGGGCGTAGAACACGAATTGCCCGAGCGTGCCGGCGCTCATTTTTCCGGCGATGACATCATGCGCGCCGCTCCACAGCACCAGGGTGATGGCGCCGAAAATCAGCACGATAGCCAGTGCGGTGACCAGCGATTGCCAGCTGATGCGTTTTTTCGCTACCTGTACCGCCAGTGCGATGGCATCGGCAAAGCGGCCACGTTCCCAGGCTTCGCGGCCATGCGCCTGCACGGTTTTCACTGCCGCCAGTGCCTCGGCGGCATGGGTATTGGCATCGGCAATCCGGTCCTGGGTTTGCCGGGCGATTTTTTGCAGGCGGCGGCCACCCAGTACGATCGGCAGTACCGCCAGTGGGATGCCGAGCACCGCCCAGGCGGCCAGCTTCGGGGCGGTGATGAACAGCATCAGCAGGGAGCCGATCACGATCACCGCGCTGCGCAGTGCCACCGACATGGCCGAGCCGACCACGCTGCGCAACAGTTCTGCATCGGCGGTCAGGCGCGAAACCAGCTCGCCACTGCGGTTGGCATCGTGGAAGGCCATGTCCAGACTGATGAGGTGCGCATACAGGCGCTGCCGCAAGTCGGCTACCACGCGCTCGCCCAGCAGGCTGACAAAAAAAAACCGCGCAGCAGTCGCCAGTGCCAATACCAGCACCACCGCCAGTACCAGGCTGAAGGTTTGGTCGATATTGCTGCCGCTGGCAAAGCCGTGGTCAATCATTTGCCGGAAGGCCATCGGCAAGGTCAGGGTGGCGGCAGATGAGCAGCCCAGCGCCAGCAGCCAGGCAAAAAACAGCCCGCGCTGGCGCTGTACGTAGGGCCAGAGGGTGCGCAGACTGGACACCGGCGCCTTTTCTTTGTTTGTGGTCGATTGCGGATGAGTCATCAACCTTCAATGGAGGCGTAGCGGTGGTTTTTCAACGATGACGGCGTGTGGCGAGCAATACCAGCACCGCGCCGGTGCCGCCTTGCGCCGCTGAGGCGGAATGGAATGCCAGCACATCGGCGCGCTGGCGCAGCATGCGATCCACCAGGTTTTTCAGCACGGGCACGCCTTCGGCGCTGTAGCGCCCCTTGCCGTGGATGATGCGCACGCAGCCAAAGCCTTCCTGCACGGCATGGCGTAGAAACTCGCGGAGCCATCTTTCGGCGGTGCGGCTGTCCACGCCGTGCAAGTCCAGTTCATCTACAGCGGCAAATTCACCGCGTGCCAGACGCTTCAGCGTGCGTGGCGGGATTTCATTGCGGCGATAGCTGAGCGTATCGCCTGCCGCCAAAAGCTGCTCATCCAGCGCCAGACGAAACTCGCTGGCTGCTTCGCGCTCGTCGCGTTCGGCCATGGCCGCCCTTGGCATCGGGCGTGGCCGTGCCGGCGGAGCAGGGCGCGGGGTAATTTCACGTACCGAGCCAATCGCGCTGCGAAACAGCGCAGCATCGTCCAGATCGGTGATTTCGGGTGCAGGTGGTTTGCGGGACATCGGCATACTTTACGCAAGTTTTTGCCGGGTTTTCCCAGTGTTTGCGTGAACAGCAGGTGAGACTGCGACCTGGCTCCGGTATCATGTCGCCTCTTTGGACGAATCAAGCGCATGCGTATCTTGGTGAGCAACGATGATGGCGTGGACGCGCCGGGTATCCGCATCCTGGCCGCGGAGCTGCGTGCTGCCGGTCATGAGGTGACAGTGGTGGCGCCCGACCGTGACCGCAGCGGTGCCAGCAATTCGTTGACGCTGGATATGCCCATTCGAGTGGTGCAGCAGGATGAGCACACTTGGCGCGTGCATGGCACGCCCACCGATTGTGTGCATCTGGCACTGACCGGCATGTTTCAGGATCGCGCCGAGCCGGACATGGTGGTGTCGGGCATCAATAATGCGGCCAATCTGGGCGATGACGTGATTTATTCCGGCACCGTCTCGGCAGCGATGGAGGGGCGCTTTTTGGGGCTTCCGGCGGTGGCGATTTCGCTGGTGAGCCGTGATCACGACCCGCAACATTTTGAAACGGCCGCCTTTGCAGCGGTGCAGATTGTCAAGCGTCTGGCGAGCGACCCGCTGCCAGCTGACACCATCCTGAATGTCAACGTGCCGGATATCGAGTGGGATAAAATCAGCGCCTTTGAAGCCACACGGCTGGGCAATCGTCACCGTGCCGAAAGTTGCATCGCTGCCCCCGACCCGCGTGGGCGCTCGTTTTTTTGGATAGGTCCGGCAGGCCCGGAACAAGATGCCGGGCCAGGCACGGATTTTGATGCCATCCGCCGTGGCGCGGTATCGGTCACGCCGATCAAGGTGGATCTGACCCGTTATCAGGCGCTGGAGCAGGTGGCCAGCTGGGTACAGGGTTTCAAGTTGGCATGATTTCCCGATTGCGCTTAAGCCCGGAAGCCATCGGCGTTGGCATGACCGGCCAGCGGGTGCGTGACCGGCTGATTGAACGCCTGCGTGAGCAGGGCGTGGAAAACGAGCGGGTGCTGACCGCCATCCGTACCTTGCCGCGGCATATGTTTGTGGATGAAGCTTTTGCCGGGCGCGCCTATGAAGATACCGCCCTGCCGATTGGTCATGGCCAGACCATTTCCCAGCCCTGGGTGGTGGCAAAGATGAGCGAAGCCGTACTGGCCTGCGCGCCGAAGAAAGTGCTGGAAATCGGTACCGGCTCGGGCTATCAGGCCAGCGTATTGGCTGCGCTTGGCATGCAGGTATTTACCGTGGAGCGCATCGGTGATTTGCTGCGCACCGCGCGCAAGCGCTTTAGGCAACTCGGCATTGAAGTGCGCAGCCGTCATGATGATGGCCGCGCGGGCTGGCCAGAGTACGCCCCGTTCGATGCCATCGTGGTGACTGCCGGTGCGGCCGCGCTTGAGCCAGCACTGCTTGAGCAACTGGCGCCGGGCGGCATCTTGGTGGCGCCGGTAAACGGCCAGTTATTGCGCCTGGCGCAAGACCCGGAAGGGCGCTGGTTACAGCAAAATCTGGCGCCGGTGAGTTTTGTGCCGTTGTTGGCCGGGGTGATGGAATGACAAATCACACAGCTTCTACGCCGCCTGATGCCGGGCAATCACTCTCCGAGCAAATCGAGGTGATGATTGATGCCCTGCCTGCCGAACATTTGCATCTGGGCGAGCTTTTGAAAGTGCTGGGCGATGAAGGCCTGCTGGTGCTGACCATCATGCTGACCCTGGTGTTCTTGATTCCGGTGTCGATTCCCGGGGTCAGTACCGTGTTTGGAGCGGTGATTTTGCTGATCGGCATCAGCCGCCTGGGTAGTGGCAATCTTTGGCTGCCGGAGAAACTCAAAAGCAAGCCGTTGCAGGTGGACAAACTGCGCCCCGGCCTCAAAACCGGGCTGAAATGGGTGCGGCGCATGGAGCGCATCAGCCGTCCGCACCGCCTGCCGTTTTTTGTCGATGGCCGCATGATGCAGCTATTCAATAATCTGGGCTTCATTCTGGCGGCGCTGCTTTTGATGGCGCCATTTGGCTTTGTGCCCTTCAGCAATACCCTGCCGGGCATCGCACTGCTGCTGTATGCGGTGGGGTTCATCCAGCGCGATGGTATCGCGGTATTGTTGGGGCATCTGGCCAATATTGGAACAATGATTTATTTCACGGTGCTGCTTGCTGGTGGTGGCGTGGCACTGACTCAATTGCTGCAAAAGGTGAGCGGATGAACAATATGTTTTCACAGCCCAATACCCGTGTGCTGCGCGCCATGGCGGTGAGCGCTGTCCTGCTGTTGGGCGCAAGCGCCTGTACCCGCAGTACGGTGGTGCGCAGTCCGCAGCCGGCTGCTACCGGGGCAGCACAGACACAATCACAATCGCAGTCTGCTGCGCGCCCAGTGCAGAGCGCAACGCCGCAGGCCAGGGTTTCGCAGCCCAAATACGGTGCCACCCATGTGGTGCAACGCGGTGAAACGGTATATCGCATCGCCACCCAGAACGGCATTACGCCGCTGGACTTGGCATTGTGGAACAATGTCCCGCCGCCTTACACCATCTACCCCGGCCAGCGCCTGCGCCTGTATCCGCGTGATGCCACGGCCAGCAGCACGCCACCGCGTAGCACTGCACCGGCCCCCGGCCGTCCTGTCACGCGCCCGACAGCACCGCCTGCCAGTACGGCAGTAACCGCAGCGCCAGCGGCGATAAGCCGGATTGCTTGGCAATGGCCGGTCAGCGGTGGGCAAATCATCTCCACTTATCTTGCCAATGACACCACCCGCCAGGGCATTGATATCTCCGGCAATGGGGGAGAGGCCGTACGCGCAGCCGCAGACGGCACCGTGGTGTATTCCGGCTCGGGACTGGTGGGCTATGGCGAGCTCATCATCATCAAGCACGACGACCAATGGCTTTCGGCTTATGGCCACAACCGCAGGCGCTTGGTCAATGAAGGCGCCTTGGTCAAGGCCGGTCAGCAGATTGGCGAGCTGGGCAGCAGCGGCGCGCCGCGCAATATGCTGCATTTTGAAATTCGCCAAAACGGCAAGCCAGTGGATCCGCAGGTGTATTTGCCGAGGCGTTGAGTATCGAAAGCTTCAACGCAAAGCGCACTGCTCAACGCCGCTGTGCGGTATTGACAAGCCCCGGAAATACCGGGGCTTGTCATATTTTGACTGAGATTGATTGCGGCAGAGGCGGTTGTGTAATTCAGAAAATGTGCGGCCTGTTGACGTGCTTGCGTTGCAGCGCTGGCACCTAGCTCCACCAGTACCGGATGACATGGAAGAACACCGGGGCTGCAAAGCAGACTGAATCCAGCCGATCGAGCATGCCGCCGTGTCCTTCGATCATCTGCCCCCAATCCTTGATGCCGCGATCGCGCTTGATGGCAGACATCACCAGCCCGCCATAAAAGCCCATCAGGGTGATGATGAGTGCCAGGAGTCCGGCCTGCCAGGGGGTGAAAGGCGTAATCCACCACAATCCCATGCCGAGCAGGCTGGCCGAGAGTATGCCGCCGACAAAGCCTTCCAGGGTCTTGGAGGGCGATAGCCGTGGCGCAATCAGACGTTTGCCGCAGAGTTTGCCCCAGATGTATTGCAGGACATCAGAGGACTGCACGACGATGACTAAAAACGCCACCAACAGCAGGTTGCGGCCTTCAAAGCCGGGGATTTTCAGGTTCAGCAGCATCGGCACATGGGAAATGCAGTACACGCTTATCATCAATCCCCATTGCACTTTGGCGGTGCGTTCCAGATAGCCACGCACTTCGCCACCGAGCGCTGAAAGCACCGGCAATGCCAAAAACGCATAGACCGGAATCAGGATGGCAAACAGGCCATACCAGTCGCTGTACACCAACCAGTATTGCAGGGGTAGCGCGAGATAGAACGCGGCCAGGACGGCATAGTAATCGCTGCGCCGGGTGGGGGTGAGGGTGAGAAATTCGCGCAAGGCAAAGAACGATACGCAAAAGAACAAGCCGACCACACCGGCACGCCCTGCCCAGAACGCCAGGCCAACGAGTGCGGCCATCACCCACCAGGCGCGGATACGCGCGACCAGATTGTCGATGACCGGGTTGGCAGCGCCTTGCAGACGCCAGCGCAAGGCTTCGGCAATCAGGGTGGCCAAGCTCAGTACGGCAAAGATGCCAAGAAACAGCAGCAGGGTATGCGGCAGTGACAAGAATTTTTGCAGCATCAGTGCGGCTCCTGGCTACGGGCCTCGCCCAGTGCAAGCAGCGCATCACGGCTGCGCTGCAAAAAGGCGGCCTTGTCCTCGCCAGCGGCAAGCTGGATGGGTTGCCCGAAGGTGGCGCTGCACAGCAATGGCAATGGCAGCAACTTGCCCTTGGGCATGACGCGCGCCAGGTTGTCTATCCACACGGGAACGAATTCCAGCTGCGGCCTTGCCTGCGCCAGATGAAAAATACCGCTTTTGAACGGCAGCAGCCCATCATCGGTATTGCGTGTGCCTTCCGGGAAGATAATCAAGGAGGCTCCTTCGTCCACAGCCTGACACAAGGTTTGCAGTGGGTCATGCTGACGGTTTTGCGCCTCACGCTCGATGAGAACGCCATTGAACACCCGGCTGATGAGGTAACGACGCAACCTTCCTTTTTGCCAATATTCGGCTGCTGCGACCGGACGCACCTGGGCGCGCAGGGCGAGGGGTATTGCTGACCAAATCAGCACGAAATCGCCATGGCTTGCGTGGTTGCCGTAATATACCCGCTTGCGGGCTTCCGGACGGCAATGCCAGATGGCGCGAGCACCGGTCAAAAAACGGATGAGCGCGCTAATGAGCCGGGCAACCAGCCGGGAAGTCATGACCACCTCCAAAGTGCAAAAGCGGCAAGCAATGCCAGCCACTGCAGGATAACGATGAATATCAGCCGTCGGCCAAGGCGCAAACAGCCATCACGCCGTGCCTCCCAGCTTCGCCCGGCTTTGGCCGCAGGCAGAAAGCCAAGCCATAGCAGCGCGGCATCAAGTTGTTGGCTATCGGCGTCGATGGCGAGCAAGCGGCTGTCAAAGCCCAGCCGCAAATCCAGGTACAGCGCGGCAAATGCCAGTGCAATGCTGATTCCAAGCGCGATATTGCCGGGCAGACCGGCTTTCAGCCATAGTGCCCAGGCGGCTATGGCAAGGCCAATGCCAAGCGGCAGACGCAGGCTGCTGCGTAGTGCGGTAAGCCAGGCAGAGAGTGCGGTGAGATGGGTTTGCAGTGGACGCATTACAGGCGCTCCAAAACATGTCGATGCGCGGGCTTTATCACGCACTCGGGTTTGCGCTGCTGCAGCCATTGCAAGGCCTCGGCAAACGACGCGCCCCGGCAACGTATCCGCCAGGCCAGCGCCACACTGGCGCTGCGCGAATAGCCAAGCGCGCAACAGAGCAATACCGGGCCTTGCTGGAGCTGTTTGTCGAGTGCATCGGCCGCGGCAATGAGCTGTGCCTTGCTTGGCGGCAGCAAATCCAGCATGAGCTGCTGGACATCGTCAGGGCAGGCATCCACACGCGGCAGTTCCGCACAGCAATCAAATACTTGGGCAAAATTTTGCCGCTCGCCGCGACCAGGGATACGGCCTAACCACAACCCTTCACCGAGGGCAATCGGCTGTGGCTGCCGATGTGTCCACAGACGTGAATTCAGCCAGGCAGCCGCTAGGTAGGGCGCCAGCAGCCAGCGTGAGGCGATGGATAACTGCCCATTGGCCTGCTTCTGAAAACCGGCAGCGCCACTCCAGGCATAGTTGAAGGCCACCACGGCCAGCGATAACGCTGGCCATGCCAGGCACAGCCAGAGGCCACCTTGCCATGCCAGTCCGCACAACAAGGCGGCGCCCAAGGCATACAGCAGGGCAAAACGCCAGCGGCTGCAGTGGGCTGGGGCAGCACGTTGCAGTGGCGATGCAAGTGGCGCATCCGGCCACAACCATACGCATAGCCAGCCCACGGCAAGCCCCGTGGGGACATCCAGGAAATGATGCTGCCAGGTGGTAAGCACCGAGAGGCCAATCAGCGCAAACCAGATATGCAGCAACGGCCGCCAGATGCCATGCAGATACTGGGCATATTTCACCCACAGCACGACAAGCAGGACGATATGCAGCGAAGGCGCTTGGTTATAGGGTTTGTCAAACTGCTCCAGCGCACTGAACATCTGCCCGAACACGCCTTCTATCGGTGGCCGGGTGAAGCCAAAGGCCAGCGGCCAAAGCAGAAAACATGTCACGGCAATCAGTTGTGCGCAAAGAAGCCGCAGGCCGTGACGGTCAAGCTCTGTACGGCTGCGGCACAGGAACGGCGAGATGGCATACAGTAGGTCAATTGACCAATACGGCACGATGGTCCAGGGCCATAGCGGGATATGCCGCTCCCAGGCCAGGGCAATATTGCCGACCTTGCCCAAGGCATCTTGTTGCACTGCCATTTGATTGGCAAGGCCGTAAGTCAGGAAGAAGAACGGCCCCAGAAATGCCAACCACACGCAGGCACGCAACCAAGGGCGGCGCTGCATCTCAGCCTTCACGTTGCGCCAGCGATACGGTGAAGATGCCGAAGTCATCGATTCGCTGCGCCACTTTCTTGAAGCCGGCTTGTTGTACCAATTCATCCATTTCTGCTTGGGAGCGGCGGCGCATCACCCAGGCCTCGCCATCGCGATGACTGGTCAGGGCGCGGGCAATGAAGGCCAACTGCGGATGCCAGGGTTGGCCGGTATAGGCCAAATACCCCCCAGCGGGCACGGCGCGCGCCAGACCCGCAAGTGAAGCCTGCAGCAAGGCATTGTCGGGGAACAATTCATACAGCCCCGAGACGACCGCAAGCGTTGGGGAAGGTTGCAAGCCGGCCAGGTTCTCGCCATCAAAAGCATTGCCGGGCTCGAAGCGGGCAATATCATCGGCGCTCAGGGCACGGATGAGTTGCCGACCTTTTTCCACATTGAGCGGGCTGTAATCGCGCAGCAAGATGCTATCGGCGCGCGCTGCCGGTGTGCCTGCCAAGGCCTCCAACACATAACGGCCATGACCTGCGGCAATATCCACCGCGTGTACCGGCATCCCGGCATCGCGCAGGCGCTGCATGGCCAATGCCAAAAGCTCGCGCAGATGCTCGCGGCGGATACGTATGCCGCGCCAGCCGATGGCATCGAGATAATTGCGGTCAACAAAGCGACCCAAGGGGCCAGCGCCGCGTGCCTGATTCTCGTACACATAGTCCAGCGTGCTGCCCGAATCAAAGCCGGTCTCAAGTCCCAGTCTGATGCCTTTGGACAGCTTGCCACCCAAGCGCAGACCGGCACGGGTGGCGCGCCAGTACAGGCCTTCGGCGCTCCACTTGGGGAGCGGCCAGGCGAGTTTTTCAGCCTCGTCAAAGCGCACGCCGTGTCGGTGCGCTTCAAGCTGCGAGGGTAGGTTCAGCCCTTCATCAAAGCGCGCCAGCAAGAATTTTCGCATCTTGGCAATGGCCGCTCCCCGGTCACGCTCGCCAAGCGTGTCATGGTAAAAACCCGGCAGCAGGTGGCGCTCCTTGACGGCAGCCCCCAAACGCTCGAAGAACCTGTCCTGCGGCGCGCGATGCACCACGAAGTCGGCCGCCGATACCAGCAATTGGGTGGGGACGATGATGGCGGCGGCATCGTCCACGATGCGCTCGGAAGTCTTGTAAAGTCCCAGCAGTACCCGAACCGAAATCGGCCGGGTAATCAGCGGATCTTGCTCGTAGCTGGCTATGCGCTCGGGGTCATGCGTCAGGAACTTGGCCTTGACGTAACTATTGACCTGAAAATTGCCGCGCAATTTGTACAGCATTGCCAATGCCGGGCGTGCCAGCGGGACATACAGCTTGACCTTGAAGGCGGGGGAAGCCAGCACCATGGCGCGCAGTCGTGGCGCGTAATCATGTGCCCAAGCTGCGGCAATCACGGCACCTACGCTTTGTGCCACCAGTGCGGTGCTTTCCATTTGCACGCCATGCTGGCTGCCAAGATGCGCCATGAAACCGTCCAGATCGCGTACCCAGCCCATAAAGCCGGGGGCATCGCCACGCATTCCCGATGAGCGTCCGTTACCGCGTGCATCCCAGGCGAAGAACTCAAAATCCTCCAAGCCCAGCTCATCCACCAGATGTGCCATGCGTCCAGAGTGCTCATGGCCGCGATGCAGCAGCACGATGCTGCCGCGACATACCCCCTGTGCAGGCCAGTGGCGATAAAACACGGTTTGACCATCAGGGGTTTGCCAGTGATGGCTTTGCTGGGGGCGGAGGGTTTTGTAGCGGTCGGCTTCACTCATCTGTTGGTTCCTTGAGTCCGGCATGGATACGGCGTAGCAGTGTGATGCAGCAAAGTGCCGCAGCCAGTGCGTATGTCCAGTTCACCCAGTCGGCATTGGCAATGCCAGTGGCCAAAAGCAGCCCCAGCAGGCCAACCACAAAGGCTCGGTCGCTCTTGCCCATCGGCCCCTCATAACGGCGCTGGCTGCCGACCATCACCCCCAGCACGCCGGCGTATTCGCTCAATATCGCCAGCACCACAAAGCCCAGCACGATGTCATGGCGTACACCGGCAAGGCTGGCCAAGGCCGCGTACAAAGCTGCATCGGCCAGCACATCCCAAAGCTCGTTGAGATAGGCGCCCAGGCGCGAGGCATGACCGAACTCACGTGCCAGCATGCCGTCGATGGCATTCATGCCCATGCGCAGCAGCATCCATAGCGGCAGCAAGGCATACCAAAGCGGCTTATCAGCTGCTTGCCAATACACCCAGCCAGCGACCAGGAGCGAAACCAGCCCGGCGGCGTGGGTTACGGCATTGGCGCTGACACCCATCTGCTGCAACTGCCGCACCAGCGGGCGTAACAGGTTCTGGAAGCGGCTTTTTAACAGGTAGATTGACATTAGGCACGAGCCTTGCAGGGGTTTCCGTGCCGATTAAGGAAGGCGCTTCAGCATGTACTCCGCCGTCGATACGCGAAGCTCGCCCGGCGCTTCCACTTGCAGGTCTTTGACCACCCCGTCTTCGGCGTACAGCGCATAGCGTTTGCTGCGCACCCCCATGCCGTAGGCGCTGCCATCCATCGCCATGCCTAATGCCCGGGTGAATTCGGCATTGCCATCGGCCAGCATCTGCAAGCCTTCCGGGACATTGGCCGCCTTGCCCCAGGCCTGCATCACGAATGGGTCATTGACCGACAGGCACATCACTGCCACATCATGCTTGGCAAATGCATCCAGAGCGGCGATATAGCCCGGCAGATGCTGCTCGGAGCAGGTTGGGGTGAAAGCGCCGGGAACGGCAAACAGCAATACCCGCCGTCCCTGGAACAATTGCGTGCTGGAGACGTTCTCAAAGCCATCCTTGCCCACCGACTGCAGCATGACTTCAGGGATACGCTCACCGATTTGAATGCTCATGAGAATTCCTTAGGCTATGAATTGCGGACATTTTGCCAGCTTGGCAGGTGCTTGAAAAACCCGCGCACTTGCCGCATATCCAGACCATCTGCAATCACGCCTAGGCGCAGAAATACGATGGAATTCAAGGATTATTACGCCACACTCGGGGTTGAGCCTTCAGCGGGCGATGCCGAGATCAAAAGCGCTTATCGCCGTCTGGCGCGCAAATATCACCCGGATGTCAGCAAAGAAGCCGGGGCTGAAGACAAGTTCAAGGCAGTCAATGAGGCCTATGAGGCGCTGCGCGATCCGCAAAAGCGCGCCGCTTATGATCAGCTGCGCAGCCGCGGTTTTCGTCCCGGTGACGAAGTGCCACCGCAGGGTGGTTTTGGCGGCCATCCGGGCTTTGACTATGAAGAAATCTTTGCCGGCGGCGGCGGGCATGGCGGCTTCAGTGATTTCTTTGAGCAGATTTTCGGCCAACAACGCCGTACCGCTGGTTTTTCACCTGGAGCCGGGCACAGCGCGCCGCGTGGCGATACCCGCGCCAGGCTCTCGGTGCCTTTGGAGAAGGTCTATAACGGCGACTCGGTGCGGGTCAGCGTCGGCGGCAAATCGCTGGATGTAAAGCTGCCCAAGGGCATTGCCCCCGGCAAGGTGATTCGCCTGAAGGGACAAGGCACGCATGGCGATTTGTTGCTGGAAATCGAATATGCCGCCCATCCGCATTTTGAAGTCGATGGTCGTAACCTGATTCATGTTCTGGAGGTCATGCCCTGGCAAGCAGCCCTGGGGGATACGGTGAAAGTACCGACGCTGGGCGGTGCGGTCGAGCTGAAAATCCCGCCGGGCTCGGAAGCCGGGAAAAAGCTGCGGCTGCGCGGTCGCGGCTTGCCGGGCACGGTGCCGGGTGACCAGATTGTCGAGTTGGAAGTCCTGGCACCGGTGCCTGTCAATGAGCAGCAGCGAGCAGCTTATGAAGCGCTGCGTGAGGCCTTTGCAACGAAAACCGCCTAAAAGACAAAGCCCGGCAGATGTCGGGCTTTGTGATGCATTGGCCGATAAGGCTTACCAGAGTGTGTATTCGAGCTTGAAGACATAGGCGCGGCCGCGGGGGTCGGCCACGCGCGGCTCCCAGCCCGCACCGGCGGCAAAGTCGTTCATATGGGCAGTGAAGGGCGGGGCGGCATCAAACAGGTTTTTGATGCCGAAGCCGAGCTTGAAGCGTTCAAAGCCGGTGTAGGTCAGGCTGTAGTTGTACAGCGCATAGTCACGTACATCGGGGTTCCACTCCCGTGGGGTATGGGTGCCATTGCGTACTGAAATCGGCAACTCATCCTTATAGCCGGAGCGGTACACTTGGGTCAGGCTGTGCGCCCAGTTACCGCGTGCCCAGGAGAAGCCCAAAGTGTGCTTCCAGCGCAGTGGCAGGTTGTAGTAGCGCACATATTCGCCGACCAGATTGTCGCTATAAGGCAGGGTTTCCAGTGCCTTGGTGCGGAATTCGCTGAGATAGCTGCCATTGAGGTTGACGCGCCAGGCGCCCCCGGCCAATTCGCCGGTCAGGTTGGCATCCAGCTCGATGCCGCGCATGCGGCTGCCGCCGGAGTTGATGTAGCGGCGGTCGATATGGGTGATATTGCCGGCCGCGTCACGAATCCAGTTGGCACTGAAGACATCGTAGTAATCCACCAGCACTTCCAGCGGTGCGTTGCGGATGGTATTGCTGCGCTCGATTTCCCACCAGTCCAGGCTCATGTTGAAGTTCTGGTGCGGCGCCAGGACAACACCCAGGCTGCGTTGCCTGGATTCTTCCGGCTGCAAATCCACGCGGCCACCGAAAAGCTGGTCGGGGCGGATGGATTCACAGCCGGGTTTGCTGGCATCGGCAACACCACCGGGGCAGCGCGCCGGGTCGGCCAGGTCAAGCCCGGTGTACAGGGTTTCGCTCACGCCATTGAATAGCTGGTTGAAGCTTGGCACCTTGAAGCCGGTGCTATAGGCGCCGCGGAAGGCCAGCCAGTCGGCGGGACGGTACTTGAACGAGTATTTGGGATTGGTGGTGGAACCAAAACCGTCGTAGCGGTCATAGCGGCCTGCCAGAGTGAATTCCAGGGTGCTCAGCACCGGCAGGTAGAACTCCAGATAGGCTGCGCGCACGTTGCGGGTGGCGCCCTCCAGCGCGTTGGCATCATCAAATGGCGCATTGAAGATGGGTTGTCCGGCCACGCGGGTATCGCCCTTGAAGCGGTATTGCTCGCGGCGCAGGTCGATGCCGGTGGCCATGGCGATGGCGCCGCCGGGCAGGCTCCAGGGCAGCTCGCCAGAGAGCGAGGCATCCAGTTGGGTCACGGTGGAGGTGCCCGAATACAGCTCAACGCCAGCGGCGGAGGCAGCATCCATCAGCGCCTGGCCTTCGGCGGTTTGCGCCTGCCCCGGCAGCAGGAACGGGTTGACATGCCCGCTGCCAAGTGCGGCCTTCAGTGCATCGGTATAGTGATAGCCGCTGCGGATGGTGGAGGTGGACTGGCTGGAGGCGCGCGAGAGGCCGATATCGTAATCCCAAGCTTCGCCCAACGTGCCATTGAATGCGAGGAGTGCGCGCCAGCTATCGGTCACGGTCTGGATTTGTCGCGGCCCGCAGCTGTAGCAGCGCCAGCGGTAGGCAATCGGCGCGCCGTAATCAAGCTGGGCGGCGCCGAAATAAGCGGCCAGTTGCTGATAGATGCGCTCATAGGCGATGCCGCTGGCCGGATACCAGGTGCTGATATCAAAGGTGCGGCCAGGGGAAATCTGGTTCGGCTCGAAGGTTTTGGTGACATCCACGCGCGAGCCGGTCAGCTCGATGCTGGCCTGGTGGTTGTCGGCAATCTTGAAGCTGGCGCGGCCAAGGAAGTCGCGGCTTTCCACCGGCTGCTGGATGACGGCCGCAGCCGGGTAATCCCAGGCGCAGGCATAACGCGAGGCAGGCTGCCGCCAAAGCAGGTAGTCGTAATCGCCCATCATCTCGCCACCATTGGCGCAGCCAGCGCCGCCGGGCAGGCGCAGCACATTGACGGCGCTCTGGCGGCTGCCATCACGCGGGTCGATAACGCCAGCCGTGCCGAGCAGCGAGCCTTCGCGGTTGAACACGGTGGCAAACGGGGTGCCACGGGTGTCCGGCGAGAGGCCGCGTTCGGGCTGGAAGGTATTGGAGAAGTCGCGGTCGGCACCGCGCAGTATGGTGCTGCGGCGCAGGCTCAGGCTGGCAAAGACATTCCAGCCGTTTTCATCCAGGTCGCCATGACCGGCCAGGAGGCTGTAGCGGAAGCTGTGGCCGCCACCGGCTTCGGTAACATCGGCATCGGCACTGAGCTGCGCCCCCTGATAATCATCCTTGGTGATGAAGTTGATAACGCCGCCAATGGCATCGGTGCCGTAAATGGCCGAGGCGCCATCGCGCAGCACTTCCACGCGCTCGATGGCGGCAAACGGAATGGAATTCAAATCCACCGCGCGGCCTTTCAGGCCGTGGGTGGCGACGCGGCGGCCATTGAGCAGCACCAGGGTGGCATCGGCGCCCTGGCCGCGCAGGTTGGCGCCGGAGACGCCATTATTGCCGCGCTGTTCTTCTGAAGTAATGCCGCCATTGCTGGCAAGGTTGTCCGAGCCATTGCCGGCGATATTGAGGAACATCATCAGCTGCTCGGTGGAGCTGATGCCCTGGCGCTCGATTTCATCTTTTTTCAGGGTGGTGATGGGCAGCGCCGCTTCGACCTCGGTGCGCTTGATGCGTGAGCCGGTGACGGTGACGCGGTCAAGTTCCGCATTATTGTTCTGGCTCTGTGCCGCCGCAGGCAGGGCAAGGGCTGAAAGCAGGGCGGTGCAGAGCAATTTTTTGGCCGGAATTGAACGGGCGCTCATAGACAGACTCCATGGAAATGATGGCGGACACGCACATGTCCGTGACAGGCGGGAAGGCGTGATGGCGGGCTTGATAGATGAATCAACTGGGCTCAAGCGTTGCCTAATCTAATGTTTTTTGCCGGAGGGTCAATCGGCAATGCACACACGGTTGCGGCCAGCGTTTTTGGCGCGGTAAAGCGCCTTGTCGGCCTCGTGCAGCAATTGGTGCGGATCGCGGCTTGGCGTTGAAAGCCCGATGCTGATGGTGCAATGGAGCGTCTGGCCGTTCACCGCATGGATGGGTGTGGCGGCCATTTGCTGGCAAAGCGACTGGCAATGGGCCAGGGCGGTATCGTGGTCAGTATCGGGTATCAGCAGGGCAAACTCTTCGCCGCCCAAGCGTGCGCAATTTTCCAGATGGCCTGCATGTTGCTGCAACAGGCGGGCAAACACAATCAGGGCGCGGTCGCCGGTTTCATGGCCGTAGCGGTCATTGATGGACTTGAAGTGGTCCAGGTCAATCATCGCCAGGCGAATGGGCTGTAGCTGGCACAGGGCCTCCATGTGCTTGCGTGCGCTACGGCGGTTGGGCAGGGAGGTCAGTTCATCCTGGCCTGCCAGAAACTCAAGACGCTGCATCAGCTGTGACTGCACCTGGCTGGCTTCTTGCAGTGCATGGTTTTTCTCGTCGAGCTCGCGGGTGCGAACCTTGACCAGTTTCTCCAGCTTTTCACGCCGCTTGCGCTGATTGTGCTCGCGCAGGCGCATCAGGGTCATGAGCAGCAGCACGCTGGCAATGAGCACCAGCAGTTGCACATCATGGCGTTGCCACCAGGGCGGGGTAAGGTGCAGGCTGAGCCGGGCCTGGTTGCTTGCCGGAACATTGTTCCAGTCCAGCGGGGGCACCATCGCCTGGACTTCAAAGGTGAATGTGCCTGCGGGCAGGTTGGTGAATACCGCTTCGGTGCCGCTGCCGGCTTCTACCCAGTTGTTGTCAAAGCCAAGTAGCCGGTAGCGGTAGCGCAGCTCATGAATATGGCGATGATTGAGTCCGGCGTAGCGAATGACGATACGTTTGCTGTCCGTGGCCGGGCGTGTTGCAGGCTGCCAGGCAGAATGCTCAATACCATCCACCAGTAATTGCTCAATAACCAGTGGCACTTTTACATGGCTAATGTCGGTGGGTATCTGGGTATTGATGATGGCGACCCCGGCGCCGGTGGCAACCCAGAAATTGCCATCGGCATCCATGTCGGCGGCGGGAAAGCTATTGCCATTGGCCTGCGAGCTGGGCATGCCGCTGTCCTGGGTGAAATGCATCAGCGCAAGCTGGCTGCGCTTGCCCCGGTCGATTTCATCCAGCTGTCTTGGGTCGATGCGGAACACGCCGTTATTGCTGCTCACCCAGAGGAAACCCTGCCGGTCTGGCAGCAGGCGGAACAGGGACTCATTAGGCAGGCCATGCGCCTTGCCATAGCGGCGGAAGGTATTGCCATCCCAGCGCAGGATGCCGTGGTCGCTGGCAATCAGCATTTCATTGCCCGGCATTTCCAGAAAGTCGAAAACGGTCTGGGCGGGCAGTTGCGGTTGACTCTGCCTGTTATAGCAGCGCCCCTTTTGCCGGCCTTGCGGCAGTATGCACAGCCCCTGGCTGCCGCCGAGCCAGAGCGTGCCCTGCGCGTCTTTGTGAATGACGGTGATGAAGCCTTCTTCAAGCCCGTATTCGGCACCGTAGTGGTGGACTGTACCGGCCTTGTCCAGCCTGGAGAGGCCGCCATGCGAGCCAATCCACAAGTCTTCGCCATCCACCAGCAGTGAACGGATACGGTTTGAGCTCAGACCCGATGCGCGGTCAAGCGTTTTTTGCGGCTTGCCGTTTTCATCCAGCAGCAGGATGCCGCGTTCATAGGTGCCGACCCAGAGGCCATCGGCGGCCTCCGCCAGTGCCAGTACACTGCTATGGGCATCTTCTCCCCACAAAGATTTCAGTGTAGTGACATGCCCGTGCTGCCAGCGGTTAAGCCCGGCGCTGGTGCCTATCCAGATGCTGCCATCGCGGGCATGCAGTACGGTGCGGACGTTTTTGTTGTCCAGCCCGTGACGGGTATCCAGGCCCTTGGCGGTACTGCGGGCAATCAGGAACAGGCCATCGGTGGTGCCTGCCCAGAGATGGCCTTCATTGTCTTCAAACAGCGCCGGGGTGCTGTGTCCGGTCAAGCCTTCCTGCTCACCCACTGCTTCAAGCATGTCGCCACGCCAGCGTAACAGGCCGCGCTCGGCGGTGCTGACCCAGATATTGCCGCGCCGGTCTTCGAGCATGGCGCTGATACGCAGCTTTTCAAACGCCGGTACGGGCACCAGGCCACTGGCGGTTTTCTGGTACAGGCCGCGCTGCGGGGCAAGAAAAGTTTCGCCCTGGCGGGTATGCAGCAGGTTGAAGATGGTGCCGATATGACGGATATCCAATTCCAGTTGCCGCGCCTGCAAGGTTTGCGGGTTGACCTCGAACAGGACATCATCGGCGGCCAGCAGCAGATGGCCGTTGCCAAGCTCGGCTATTGCCGTGACCCATGCCCTTTGGCTGCTGCTTGAGACTTTCGGACCCGGATGCAGCTGTCCCTGGCTATCCAGCCGGAACAGGCCGCTTTCGGTGCCGACCCAGATATCGCCGTTGCGGGTCCGGAGCAGCAGCAGGGACAGGCGCGGGTGTCCGGTCAGTGGCTGCCAGTGACCCCGTTCCTGCCGCCATAGCCCGGTTTGCGGCGCGCCAAAAATGACCCGCCCCCGGGTATCGGTGACTGCATCGCGAAAGGAGCGGGTCTCAAGGCCGGGGATATTGCGGTCATCAAATGCGGTGAAGCTGTGACCATTGAAGCGCGCAGCTCCCTCCCAGGTTGTCACCCAGATAAAGCCGTCACCATCCTGGGTAATGCCATTGACCATGTTGTGCGGCAGACCGTGACGCATATCCCAGTGCTGTACGGTGTAATCACTGACATGCCCCCTGTTCAGGGCAGCAGCGGTAAGCGGCGGCAGCAGGCAAATTGCCAGCAGCCAGGCCAGAAGTTTGGTTAAAGGACGTTCCATGCCTTATGCATGTGAGCGAAGGAAGATGACACTGTGCAAGGGAAATGCGGCGCAATGATAAATATGAATACAGTGCTTGTGATATTGGCTTGATGAGTGGCTTGCTTTTTTATGACGGCTATCACACTTTTAATGATGCGCTGCATAAAAATGGAGCCTCTGCTGAGGCTCCACGGAGAGTAACAGGATGCAGTTTGCGCTTTATGCGTGCTCGTCCTTGAACGCATCCACCGGGATGCAGGCGCAGAACACGTTCTTGTCGCCATGCACATTGTCCACGCGGCCGACCGGCGGCCAGTATTTCTGCTGCTTGAGGCTGGCCAGCGGAAATACCGCCAGTTCACGGCTGTAAGCATGCGGCCATTCGCTGGCGGTGGCGGCAGCGGCGGTATGCGGGGCGTTTTTCAGCGGGTTGTCGGCGCGGTCAAGCTGACCGTTTTCCACCATGCGGATTTCTTCGCGGATTTGAATCATCGCGTCAATAAAGCGGTCCAGCTCGTGCTTGGATTCGGATTCAGTCGGTTCCACCATCAGGGTGCCGGCCACCGGGAAGGACAGGGTCGGGGCATGGAAGCCGAAGTCAATCAGGCGCTTGGCGACATCCTCGGCGCTGATGCCGGTGGCTTTTTCCAGCGGGCGCAGGTCGAGGATGCATTCATGCGCCACCAGCCCCTGACGGCCGCTGTACAGCGTGGGATAGTGCTCGGCCAGACGCTTGGAGACGTAGTTGGCATTGAGCAGCGCCACCTGGGTGGCGAGCTTCAGGCCGGCAGCGCCCATCAGGGTGATGTACATCCAGCTGATCGGCAGGATGCTGGCCGAACCAAAAGTGGCGGCGCTGACCTGTGCGCCCTGGCCCACGCCCGGCGTGCCGATGGTGTCATTGGCGGCCTTGGGCAGGAACGGCGCCAGATGCGATTTCACCGCGCAGGGGCCAACGCCGGGGCCGCCGCCGCCGTGCGGGATGCAGAAGGTCTTGTGCAGGTTCAGATGCGAAACATCCGAGCCCCAACGCCCGGGCTGGGCCACGCCGACCAGCGCGTTCATATTGGCGCCGTCGGTATAGACCTGACCGCCGTGGGCATGGACGATTTCGCAAATCTCCACCACGGCTTCTTCAAACACGCCGTGGGTGGAGGGGTAGGTGAGCATGATGGCAGCGAGGTTGTCCCTGTGCTTTTCGGCCTTGGCGCGCAGGTCGTCCACATCGACATTGCCCTGCTTGTCGCAGGCCACTACCACCACCTTCATGCCGCATAGCTGGGCGCTGGCCGGGTTGGTGCCGTGTGCCGACTCTGGAATCAGGCAGATATCGCGGTGGCTTTCGCCACGGCTGGCGTGCCAGGCGCGGATGGCCAGGAGGCCAGCGTATTCGCCCTGCGCACCGGAGTTCGGTTGCAGGCTGACCGCGTCATAGCCGGTGCATTCGCAGAGCATGGCTTCCAGCCCGGCGATAAGCGCCTGATAGCCCGCCGCCTGCTCGGCCGGGGCGAACGGGTGGATATTGGCGAACTCCGGCCAGGTCACCGGCATCATCTCGGCAGTGGCATTGAGCTTCATGGTGCAGCTGCCCAGCGGAATCATGGTGCGGTCCAGCGCCAGATCCTTGTCGGCCAGCTGGCGCATATAGCGCAGCATTTCGTGCTCGCTGTGGTGGCTGTTGAACACCGGATGGGTGAGATAGGCGCTGCTGCGGCGCAGGTTTTCCGGAATCAGCGAGGCGGCCTTGCCGTCCAGGGCTTCGATGGACGGCAGCGGCTTGCCGTTGGCAAAAATCGCCCACAACAGTTGCACGTCCTCGCGGGTGGTGGTTTCATCCAGCGAGATGCAGATGTATTCGCCACGGTCGCGGCGCAGGTTGACGCCATACCCCAGCGCGCGCTGGAGGAGCGCCGCAGCGGCTTCGTTACCGAGCTTCAGGCACAGCGTGTCGAAGGCGGTGTCATGGTTGAAGTGCCCGGCATAGCCCAGCTCGGCAAGACCGGCTTTCAGGATGCTGGTCAGGCGCGCCACGCGCTCGCCGATGCGGCGCAGACCCTCCGGGCCGTGATACACGGCGTACATCGCCGCCATTACCGCCAGCAGCACCTGCGCGGTGCAGATATTGCTGGTGGCCTTTTCGCGGCGGATATGCTGCTCGCGGGTTTGCAGGGTGAGGCGATAAGCCGGGTTGCCATGGGCATCGACAGACACGCCAATCAAACGCCCCGGCATCGAGCGTTTGTAGGCATCGCGGCAGGCCATGAAGGCCGCGTGCGGGCCGCCAAAACCGAACGGCACGCCAAAACGCTGGCTGTTGCCGATAACGATATCCGCGCCCATTTCGCCGGGCGATTTCAGCAAGGTAAGCGCCAAGAGGTCGGTGGCAAACACCGCCAGCGCGTTGTGCCCATGGATGGTGTCCACTTCGTCCGACCAGTCAAGCAGCCAGCCGCTGGAGGCCGGATACTGGACCAGCGCGCCAAAGTAGTCGCCCGCAGTACACAGGCTGCGCCATTCCTCGGCGCTGTTGGCAACAACGATAGTGATGCCCAGCGGCGCAGCGCGGGTCGCCAGTACGTCCAAAGTCTGCGGATGGACATCGCCGGAAACCAGGAAGTTGCCGGATTTGCTCTTGGCCGAACGCTTGGCCAGCGTCATCGCTTCGGCCGCGGCGGTGGCTTCGTCCAGCAGCGAGGCATTGGCGATTTCCATACCGGTAAGGTCAGCGACCATCTGCTGGAAGTTGATCAACGCCTCCATCCGGCCTTGCGAGATTTCCGCCTGATACGGGGTATAGGCGGTGTACCAGGCCGGATTTTCCAGAATATTGCGCAGGATGACATTCGGCGTATGGGTGCCGTAATAGCCCTGGCCGATGAAGTTCTTGTACAGCGTGTTGTTGCGGGCAAGGGCGCGCAGCTTCTCCAGGGCTTCGACTTCGGTGACCGCCTCCGGCAGCGCCAACGGCTTTTGCAGGCGGATTTTGCCCGGCACGATGGCATCGGTCAGCGCATCGAGCGAGTCAAAGCCCAACAGGCCAAGCATCTGGGTGATTTCGTCCGGGCTAGGACCCAAGTGACGGGCGACAAAGGCATCGCGGTTTTCCAGGGCGGAGAGGGACTGGGATTGCATCAGGGGGCTCCAAAGGCGAGGGCAGGACAGGCGCGCAATACGCCTGTGACATGCCCCTCTGTCCTTTTGCCTGAGAGTTTGGAGGCCGCCCGGAAACGGCCTTTTGCCCCTTCGGCGCTGGCCTGCGCAAAGGCGGCCAGTCTCTCCAGAGTGTTGTTCGCGCGACGGTCAGGAGCCTGAGCGATTGCGGGCGGTTGCGCCTTCGGCAGCGGGGATGCCGCTTCTCCCGTCGAGGCTGCGGATTATAGCCGCTGCCAACGTCACTGTTGAGGTTGTTGGCGGCTCAAGTGTCTTGATTGGAAGAGGTTGGAGCGGCGCTGTCAGCGGCGGGCAAAAGTGCAGCCAGCTGGGCCTCGACGGCGGCAAGGCGGGTTTCAAGTTCGGCTACGCGCTCGCGCAGGCTGGGTTGGCCTTGGGAGAGGTTGAAGTTGAAGTCTGGCTCGTCATCGTCTTCCTGTATTTCGCCGGGAATCAGCAAATGGCGGTAGCGTTCGCCACGCTGGCCGGATTTGCGCGGAACCAGTGCCACCAGTGGGGTGTCTTTTTGCATCAGCCGCTCAAGTATTGCCTGCACTTCTTCGACATTTTCAAACTTGGCAAGGCGCTCGCTACGGGCATACAGCTCGTGTGCGGTTTGTGCGCCGCGCAGCATCAGCAGCGCCATCAGTGCCGTTTGCGGCGGGGTCAGGCCATAGACCAGTTCAAAGCGGTGGGCATAACGTTCGGCGCGGGCGGTATGCTGCGAGCGCACCAGGCCGCGCACTTCCAGTTGCCGCAGGGCGTAATGCACCGCGCCCTGCTCCAGCGACATCACCGGCTCGCGTGCGGTTTTCTGGTTGCAGGCCATCATTACGTTATTGACGGTCAGCGGATAGACATCCGGGGTGGTGGCTTCTTTTTCAATCAGGCAGCCAAGGATGCGCGCTTCAGTCGGGTTCAGCTGGGGGATGGAGGAGTTTTCGGTCATGGCGAAGCGGTCGATTCGGAATGGAATCATTTTATCCCGTTAGCGCCGTATTTGCCGAGAAAACACGGGTAAAATGCGCTCACTCAAGGTGGCCGGGGTTATCTGCATGATGCCCGGCTGAAACGGGAATCCGGTACGGATAAGTATTTGTCTCAAGCCGGAGCTGCCCCCGCAACGGTAGGTGCACAAGTTTCCACACAGGCCACTGTGCTTTGGCATGGGAAGGCGTGGCAGCGCGAGTGATGGCAACGCCCTCATGTCGGTGCACAAGCCCGGAGACCGGCCTTGGGTGAAGCGAACATGCTGCGGGCATGGGGAGCAGCCGTGAAAGTGGCTGACGCGCCTGTCTGCATGCAGTTTTTTTATTCACTTGATGCCGTGCGGATGGGCGCGGCTGGAGTTTTGCACCATGAAAATTTCTTCCAATCCTTGCCGGCCGGCAGTCCTTGCCGTGGCGTTGGCAGCCTTGTTGCCTGCCTTGTCTCTGCATGCTGCCGATGCGGCCAGTGACCTCGATACCATCGTCGTCACCGGTGCCCGTCAGTGGCGAGAATTGCGCCATGTAGTAGCTTCGACCACGGTGATTTACCGCAGCGAAATTGAACGCAGCCAGGCGCGTTCCTTGTTGGAATTGCTGCGTGGCCGCGCCGGTATTCAGTTCAGCAACAACGGCGGGGCGGGCAAGGCCAGCTCGCTGTTTTTGCGCGGTACCGAGTCCGACCACACCTTGCTGTTGATTGACGGTGTGCGCATGGGCTCTGCCAGCACTGGCGGCGCGGCATGGCAGGATATTCCGTTGAGCCATATCGACCGCATCGAAATCGTGCGCGGGCCGTATTCCAGCCTGTATGGCTCCGAAGCCATTGGCGGCGTGATTCAGATTTTTACCCGTCAAGGCAACAAAAGCCCGGCGTCTTCTGTTGAATCCAGTTTTTCGTTGGCCGTTGGTAGTTATGGTGGTCGCAAGCTCAGTGCCGGTGTTGCCGGGCGTAACAATGATGACAACGCCTGGTATGACGTTTCTTTGGCTCATGATGAAACCGAGGGCTTTGATGCCTGCCGTGGCCGCGCTGCACAGGGGCGCAGGGGACAGCCGGGGTATGTGCCCGGTGCGGGCTGTTTTGTCGATGAGCCCGACCGCGATGGCTATCGCAACCAGTCCATCAGCGCCTATGCCGGGATGAATTTCAACCAGCAATGGCGCTTGCAGGGCAATGCCATGCTGGCGCGCACCCGCAATCATTACGATGGCAGCTTCGTCAATGAAGCCGAAGGCCGCCAGCAAGTGTTGGGTACGCAGTTGCACTATTTTGCGAATGAAAATTTCTCGCTGACTTTGAGTGCCGGTCGCTCTGCCGACCATAGCGAAAATTACAAGGACGGCATCTGGAAGAGCACCTTCAATACCGACCGCAGCCAGGCCGGACTGCAAACGGACTGGAATCTGGATGCGGACACGCGCTTGCTGGCGGGCTTTGAATGGAGCCGCGATGCGCTGGAAAGCGATACCGTTTACACGCAAAACCGTCGCAATAACCGCGGTGTTTATGCGCAATGGTGGCAGGCATTGGGCGCGCACAGCCTGCAATTGTCAGGCCGCCATGACCGCAATGAGCAGTTCGGCAGCCGTAATACCGGCTCTGTGCAATGGGGCTGGCAGCTGTCCGATGCGTTGCGTGTTTCGGCCAGCTGGGGCAATGCCTTCAAGGCGCCGACCTTCAACGAGCTCTACTACCCGGGCTACGGCAATGCCGCGCTGCGTCCGGAGCGCGCCCGCAATCTGGAACTGGGGCTGCGCGGCGAGCATGACTGGGGCGGCTGGAATGTGCAGGCGTTCCAGAACACGGTGGACGACCTGATTGCCTATGACGCGGCCATCTTTGCGCCGGGCAATGTTGACCGCGCCCGCATTCGCGGCCTGGAGCTGGGGGCAAATACCGAGATTGCCGGCTGGCAAGTACGCACGGCGCTGACCTGGCTCAATCCCGAGAGCCTGGGTGGCAAGCATCGCGGCAATTTGTTGCCGCGCCGCGCCAGGCAGACCGGGCGGATTGATGTGGAGCGCAGCTTTGGCGATTTCGAGTTGGGCGCCTCGTTGACGGGGGCAGGCCGTCGTTATGACAACCTTGCCAATACCAATGCCCTGGGGGGCTATGCAGTGACCGACTTGCGCGCAGGCTGGCGTTTTGCCGAAGGCTGGCAGGTGCAGGCAAGCCTTGAAAACGTGCTTGACAAGCGTTACGAAACGGCTGCGTTCTACAATCAGGCCGGTCGCACCTGGCTGCTCACCCTGCGCTACGATGGTGTGCGTTAAGACTCGTGCCTAATCCCCGGCGGCGTACTTGGCTGCGCCGCCTTTCCTTGAAACCGGAGGTTTTCATGTTGGCTGATACCACTTCTCCCCGGCAACAACGTTTCATCCTGTTTGCACTGATTCTGGCGATGGTGCTGACCCGCTTTCACGAAATCGGCAAGCTGCTGCATCTGTACGATGCCTCGATGGCGGTGTTTTTCCTGGGCGGGCTTTTGCTTTCCAGGCACCGGCTGTTCCTGGCCTTTGTCGTGCTGGGTATCACCATTGACTTCACAGCCATCAGCCTGCGTGGCGAGAACTTTTTCGATGCCTATTGCGTCACACCAAGCTATGGCTTCTTGCAAGTGGCCTATGCGGTGCTGTGGTATAGCGGTCGCGCAGTGAGCGGCAAGCTTTCAACGCAAATCGCTTCGCTGCTTGGTGTGGCTGCGGTCGGTGTGCTGGCAAGCACGGTGGCCTTCATCATTTCCAATGGCGCTTTCTATTGGCTGGGTGGCCGTTATGCCGAGCCGCATATGGCCGAATATCTGGCGCGTGCCTGGCAGTGGGGGCCGTCCTATGTGATGACCGCCAGCGCCTATATCGGCGCAGGGCTGCTGCTGTGGCGCGTGTTTGGCAAGCACAGCTCACAAGGGCGCATGGCGCGCGCGTGAAAGCACAGGATCCGGCTCGGCATCGTGAACGTGCCCAGCGCAAAAAGGCGCTGGTCGATGCCCGTATTGCCCGCGCCACGGAAGACCGTGGCGTGCTGGTGGTCAATACCGGCAATGGCAAGGGCAAAAGCTCATCGGCCTTTGGCATGCTGGCGCGCTCGCTAGGGCATGGCATGCGCTGCGGCGTGGTGCAGTTCATCAAGGGCAGCTTCGCCACCGGAGAGGAGGCGTTCTTCCGCCGTTTTGATGAAAACGAGCTGCGCTACCGGGTGATGGGCGAGGGCTTTACCTGGGAAACGCAGAGCCTTGCGCGTGATATGGCAGCAGCCAGGGCGGCCTGGAACGAGGCCAGGGCGATGCTTGAGGATGAGACTTTCGAGTTTGTGCTGCTGGATGAGCTCAATATCGCGCTGGTGAAAAACTACCTGCCTCTGGATGAGGTGCTGGCTGCACTCAAAGCCCGCCCGCGCCATCAGCATGTGGTGATTACCGGACGCGGTGCAGCCGATGACTTGATTGCGGCAGCCGATACGGTGACTGAGATGCGGCTGGTCAAGCATGCCTTCAAAGCCGGTATCAAGGCGCAGAAAGGCATCGAGTTGTGAGGGGGGTTGGCAGGTGCATATTGTTCAATGCCGGGGCTGCGCCCGGCAGCGCACTTACTTTCTTTGCCAGCAAAGAAAAGGAGGCAAAGAAACCAGCCCTGGCTAAAGCAACAGCAAACAAAATCAGCTGTCATTCTGCGCAAGCGCAGCGCCGTTGCAGAGTCTTCTGGGATGCTGCTGTTTGTTCAATGCCGGGACTGCGCCCGGCGGCGCACTTACTTTCTTTGCTGGCAAAGAAAGTAAGCAAAGAAACCAGCCCTGGCTACCGCGCCCCGCTACGCGGGGTGCCCTGCGTTCCTCGCGACCAATGGCGGCAGGGCAAACTCGCATCGTTGCACGATGCTCAAACATGCCCTGCCTTCTCCCATTGGTCGCTGCGGTACTCGGCGCGTCCGAACAGGGCGGAAAGTCAAAAGCAAAAGCACCGTCATTCTGCGCAAGCGAAGTACAGTTGCAGAATCCTTTTGCTTCTCCACAAAGACCCTGCGACTTCGCGCAGGGTGACGGGATGTGGGTGTGACTTGCGCAAGACGGTTGGGCTTGTCGAATCTGAAAAACCACCCGTCATTCTGCGCAAGCGTAAGCGCCGTTGCAGAATCTCTTGCTGCGCCCACCAAGACCTTGCGATTGTGCGCCGGGTGACAGGGAGGGGAATGCTGTGCTGATAACCGATGACACAAACCCATGCTCGCTGTGATCGTCATCGCCGCGCTGTGTCTGGATGCGCTGCTGGGCGAGCCGCGCCGGGCGCATCCGCTGCTGGTTTTTGGGCGTTTTGCCGCCTGGCTTGAGCGCTATCTGTACCGCGATAGCCGCATGGCCGGTGTCCTTGCCTGGAGTCTGGCGGTGCTGCCTGCCGTGGCGCTGTGTGCGCTGCTTGCTTGCTGGCTGGAAAGCTGGCCGTGGTTAAAGGCTCTCTTTACCAGCATCGTCCTGTATTTCGCCATTGGCCTGCGCAGTCTGGGCGAGCATGCCGCTCCGGTTGCAGCCGCCTTGCAGCAGCAGGATTTGCCCGCCGCGCGTGCTGCTGTAAGCCGGATTGTCAGCCGTGATACAGCGGCGCTGGATGAAACCGGCGTTGCCACGGCTGCGACCGAATCGGTACTGGAAAATGGCTGCGATGCGGTTTTTGCCGCAATTTTCTGGTGCCTGTTGCTGGGCGCGCCGGGCGTGCTGCTGTACCGGCTTGCCAATACTCTGGATGCGATGTGGGGCTATCGCAATGCGCGCTTTTCACGCTTTGGCATGTGCGCGGCGCGTGTGGATGATGTGCTGAATTTTGTTCCTGCGCGCTTGACCGCCTTGAGCTATGCCTTGCTGGGCTCGACGCGGCAGGCATTGGCGGCCTGGCGCGTGCAGGCTCGCCAATGGAAAAGCCCCAATGCAGGGCCGGTGATGGCCGCAGGTGCGGGCGCCTTGCAGGTGCAGTTGGGTGGTGCGGCGATGTATCACGGGCAGATGATGTCCCGGCCGATACTGGGAGCAGGGCGCAAGGCCGATGCCGCTTGCATCTTTGCGGCTTGGCGTCTGGTGCGAAATGGCGCCTGGCTGTGGGCAGTCATCATCCTGCTTGTCACCCTGGTCTGGAGGGCAGGCAATGCTTGAACATGGGGGACGCTTGAACCATGTCGCGCGGCAGTACGGCATTGCCGCCGAAGATTGGCTTGACCTTTCCACCGGCATCAGCCCGCGCGCCTGGCCGCTGCCGGAAATCCCGTCAAGGGTCTGGCAACGCCTGCCCGAAGACGATGACGGCCTGCTTCCGGTAGCTTGCAATTATTACGGTGCCGCGCAGCTATTGCCGGTGGCAGGCTCGCAGACGGCCATCCAGATGTTGCCGAGGCTACGCAAGGCCAGCCGTGTGGCGGTGCTGGCGCCTGGCTATGCCGAACACGCCCATGCCTGGCAAAGCGCCGGGCATCAAGTCACGCTGCTGCCCGCAGACAAGATACTGGCCGCTGCCGGCACGCATGATGTGCTGGTGCTGATAAACCCCTGCAATCCGACAGGCGCGGTGTTTTCCCGCCAGGCGCTGTTGGCCGCGCATGCCCGGCTCGCCGCTAGTGGCGGCTGGCTGGTGGTGGATGAAGCCTTCATGGATGTCACCTCGGAAAACAGCCTGTGTGCCGACAGCCGTGAAGGTTTGTGGGTGCTGCGCTCGGTGGGCAAGTTCTTTGGCCTTGCCGGGATACGCGCAGGTTTTGTGGTTTCAACGGAAAGCGCCCTGCAAAGACTTGCCGCGCAGTTTGGCCCGTGGACAGTGAATGGCCCGGCGCGCTGGCTGCTGCGCAAGGCGCTGGCCGATAGTGACTGGCACAAGGCGCAGCGGCAGTGGTTGCAACAGCAAGGCGCACGGCTTGCGGCATTGCTGGCCGCGCATGGTATGAATACATCCGGCACGGCGTATTTCCGCTATTGGCAGGATGCACAGGCCAGTGCCGTGGCCGAGGCACTGGCGCAACGCGCCGTGCTGGTGCGGCGCTTTGCCGAGCCTTTGGCGCTGCGTTTTGGCCTGCCCGGCAGCGAAAATGCATGGCAGCGGTTGCAAACCGCCTTGCAGGAGATAGCGCAATGAGCGCAAAAGTCTTGATGGTGCAGGGCTGCACATCCGATGCAGGCAAGAGTCTGCTGGTCACCGCGCTATGCCGCTGGGCGCGGCGACAGGGCGTGAAGGTGGCGCCGTTCAAGCCGCAAAACATGGCGCTCAATGCCGCCGTCACTGCCGATGGTGGCGAGATTGGTCGCGCCCAGGCAGTGCAGGCCGAGGCCGCAGGCGTGGCTGCGCATACCGATTTCAACCCGATTCTTTTAAAACCGCATGCCGATACCGGCACGCAGGTGATTGTGCACGGCAAGGCCATCGGCCAGATGAGTGCGGCGCAGTATCAGCAGTACAAGCCGCAGGCGCTGAAGGCGGTGCTGGCCTCGCACCAGCGGCTTGTGGCAGCGCATGATGTGCTGCTGGTAGAAGGCGCAGGCAGCCCTGCGGAAATCAATCTGCGCGCGCATGACATCGCCAATATGGGCTATGCCGAGGCGGTGGATTGCCCGGTCATCCTGATTGCCGACATCGACCGTGGCGGCGTGTTTGCGCATCTTGTCGGCACCCTGGAATTGCTTTCGTCAAGCGAACGTGCGCGCGTGGCCGGTTTTGTCATCAATCGTTTTCGCGGCGATATTGCGCTGCTGGAGCCAGGCTTGCGCTGGCTGGAAGCGCGCACGGGCAAGCCGGTGCTGGGGGTGTTGCCCCTCATGCAGGGGCTGCATCTGGAGGCCGAGGATGCCTTGCCGAAAACACTTGCTGCACATGTTGCCGCACCATTGCGGGTGCGGATTCCGGCGTTGCCGCGCATCAGCAACCACAATGACTTCGATGCCCTGCGTGTCCACCCGCAAGTGGACTTGCAGTTCATCCCGGCAGGGCAGCCGATAGCGCCCTGCGAGCTCATCATCCTGCCGGGCAGCAAGGCGACCTCGGCCGATTTGGCCTGGCTGCGCGCCAATGGCTGGGAGCGCGCCATTGCCCGGCATCTGCGCTATGGCGGAAAAATCATCGGCATCTGTGGCGGCATGCAGATGCTGGGGCAGGCCGTCCATGACCCGGACGGCCTGGAAGGCATGCCCGGCAGCACCCAGGGGCTTGGCTATTTGCCCATCGACACCGTGCTGCAAAAGCAAAAACGCCTTGCCAATATGCGTGGACAGCTGCATCTGCTTGGCAAAACTGCGCCGGTATCGGGCTATGAAATCCATTGCGGGCAAAGCCGGATTGCCGGCGAGCAGCCGTTGCTGCTTGAAAACGGCGCGCGCGATGGCGCGTTGTCTGCCGATGGACAGGTACTGGGCAGTTATCTGCATGGCCTGTTTGATACGCCCGAGGCGCTCAGCCTGCTGCTGCAATGGGCAGGGCTTGAAAAGGCGCAGCCACTGGATGTGCGTGCCCTGCGCGAAGCCAGCATCGAGCGACTGGCCGATGCGGTAGAGGCGCATCTGGACACCGTTACCTTGAAAAAACTTGTGGGGATTGCACGATGCAACGACTGATTCTGGGCGGCGCACGCTCTGGCAAAAGCGCGTTTGCCGAACGCTTGGCCAGCCAGTCCGGCAAGCCGGTGGTGTATATCGCCACCGCCGAGGCGCAGGATGCGGAAATGGCCGCGCGCATCGAGCAGCACCGCCAGCAGCGCCCGCCGCACTGGCAGCTTGTGGAAGCGCCACTGCAATTGGCCGCGGCATTGCAGGCGCACGCCCGAGCAGATGCCGTGCTGCTGGTGGACTGCCTGACGCTCTGGCTCAGCAATCAGCTGCTGCATGCGCCCGAAAATTTGCAGCAAACACTGGATACCTTGCTGGCAATATTGCCTAAACTTCCCGGCGAGCTGATTCTGGTCAGCAATGAAGTGGGGCAGGGGGTGGTACCAATGGGCGCGCTTTCGCGCCGTTTTGTGGACGAATCTGGCCGCCTGCATCAGCGTCTGGCTGCACAATGCGATGCGGTGGTGATGGTCATCGCCGGGCTGCCCTGGTATCTGAAAGGAAAACAATGATGAATCTTGAATGGTTGCATGCCCCGGTGGCGGCGCTGGATGCACAGATGCACCAGCGCGCCTTGCAGCATCAAATGCAATTGACCAAGCCACCCGGTGCATTGGGGCGCCTGGAAACACTGGCGGTGACACTGGCGGCGATGCAGCGCCAGCTCAAGCCGGCGCTGGAAAATCCCTGGATTGCCATATTTGCAGCCGACCACGGCGTGGCGGCAGAAAATATCTCGGCCTTTCCGCAGGCGGTTACCGGGCAGATGCTGGCGAACTTTGCCACTGGCGGCGCAGCCATCAGCGTGCTGGCCAAGCATTTGGGCGCGAGGCTTGAGGTGGTGAATCTCGGGGTGGTGAACGACCCTGGCGAGATTCCCGGTGTCCAGCGTGTCTGGATTGCGCCTGGCACGGCAAACTTCTGCCAGCAGCCTGCGATGAGCGCGGCACAACTGGCTGCCGCACTGGCGGCGGGGCGCGATAGTGTGCAGCGCGCCAAGGCCGCAGGCGCGGATATTTTCATTGGCGGTGAAATGGGCATTGGCAATACCACCGCTGCCAGCGCATTGGCCTGCGCCTTGCTGGCGCTGCCTGCCGAACAACTGGCCGGCGCGGGTACCGGCCTGTCGGCTGATGGCATCGCCCACAAGGCCGAAGTGATAAACCGCGCGCTGGCGCTGCATGCCGGGCAAGCGCAGCCACTGGATTGGTTGCGCTGCCTTGGCGGCTTTGAAATCGCTGCCCTTGCCGGGGCGTATATCGCCGCCGCACAGGCTGCTTTGCCGGTAATGGTCGATGGCTTTATCAGCAGTGCAGCAGCCCTGGTCGCGGTGCACATCCAGCCCAAAGTCCGCGACTGGCTGCTGTTTTCGCATCGCTCCAAGGAGCAGGGGCATGGACGGCTTTTGCAGGCGCTGGCGGCCGAGCCCTTGCTCGATTTGGACTTGCGGCTGGGGGAAGGCAGTGGCGCGGCAACAGCTTTGCCATTGCTACGGCTGGCCTGCGCCCTGCATGGACAAATGGCGACTTTTGCTGAGGCCGGAGTCAGTCGGGCATGAGCATGGCCGGTTTTGACCTGCTGCGGCATGGCGATACTGGCAAGGCCAGCTATCGCGGGCAACTGGATGATGCACTCACCGAGCAGGGTTGGGCGCAATTGCGGCAGGCAGTACAGGGACGGCAGTGGCAACGCATCGTGACTTCGCCCTTGCAGCGTTGTGCCGCCTTCGCGCGAGAGCTGGCCGCGCAGCGTGGCGTGCCGCTGGCGGTGGCCGAAGGTTTGGCCGAATATCATTTTGGGCACTGGCAAGGCGTGCCGATTGCACAGATTGCCGAACAGGACGGCGAGGCGCTGGCAGCGTTCTGGGCTGACCCCTGGCAGAACCCGCCGCCCGGCGCTGAAACCCTGGCACAGTTTGCCGCGCGCCTGCATGCGGCATTGGCGCTGTACGCCCCGGCAAAGGAAGAGCGCGTTTTGGTGGTGACGCATGGCGGCGTCATCCGCCTGCTGCGCTGCTGGGCGGAAGGCCGCAGCTTTGCCGATATGGCCGGCATCGACGTGCCGCATGCCAGCTTCCAGCACCTGCCCTGGCCACTGCCGGAGCGCCCTCTGTGAAAGCCTTTGCCGTAGCCCTCGGTTTTCTGAGCCGCATCCCGGTGCCGGTATCGGTATTTGCCGATAGCCAGGCCCGGCAACGCTCGCCGCTGTATTACCCGCTGGTGGGTGCATTGCTGGGCGCATTGTTGATGCTGCTGAATGCGCTGCTGGCCGATTGGCTGCCCAATCTGCTGCTGGCGGCCCTGACTTTGCTGGCCTGGGTCTGGTTGAGTGGCGGCCTGCATCTGGATGGTCTGGCCGACAGCGCCGATGCCTGGGTAGGCGGCATCGGCGATAGAAAGAAAACCCTCGCCATCATGAAAGACCCGGCCAGCGGGCCGATGGGGGTCATTGCCTTGCTGCTGGTATTGCTGTTGAAATTCGCTGCACTGGCGAGCCTGCCGCAGGTTGCACCGGCACTGTTTTTTGCGGTCTTTGCTGGTCGCCTGGTATTGCTGCCCGCCCTGCTTGCCACGCCCTATGTGCGCGCCAATGGCCTTGGCAGCGGCCTTGCCCCCACGCCCCGGGCGGGCTGGCTTATCACCGTGCTGGGACTGGCGCCATTGGCATGGCTGCCGGTATGGCTGGCGCTTGCGCTACTGCTTGGCCTGCTGCTGGTTTTCTGGCGCTGGCGCAGCGCCTGCATGCAGCGCCTGGGCGGCTGCACTGGCGATACCCTGGGGGCATTGGTGGAAATCACCGAAACCGGCGTATTGCTGTTGTGCACCATTGCTTGGCCGTATTGCGCCTGATTCAGGCCATGAGGCCTGCTGCATGTCCCGAGGCCCAGGCCCACTGGAACAAGTACCTGGGCGATATGCGCCAGCTCGCGCGGGTTGAACTGGCGCATCGGGCGGTTTTGCAGCCAGTGCTCGCACAGCCGCTGGGCAATGTGCGGATGATGCAAGTTTCGCCATCCGGGGCAGGGCGACGAGCCTTTAGCCACTGACTCTATTGCTGCTCTCCAGCAGGCTGCGGGCGGCTTCGCGCACGGCATCGCTGATATTGACGCCGCCCAGCAGGCGGGCGATTTCCTCGACTCGGCCGGCTTCGTCCAGCTTTTCGACGGCGCTTGAGGTGACCATTTCATCCCCGCTTTTGCTGACCCGCCATTGCTGATGCCCTTGGGCGGCGACTTGTGGCAGGTGGGTCACGCACATCACTTGTGCGTGTTCGCCAAGAGCGCGCAGCTTCTGCCCGACCACTTCGGCCACAGCGCCGCTGATGCCGGTGTCCACTTCGTCGAAAATCATGGTGGCTGCGCCACCGGCGGCGTGACTGGCGACTTCAATCGCCAGCGAGATGCGTGAGAGCTCCCCGCCGGAAGCCACCTTGCGCAGCGGTTTGGGCGGCTGGCCGGGGTTGGCGGCAATCATGAATTCCACACGCTCTGCGCCCTGTGGGTCAGGGATGGCGCGGTCTTGCTCAACAAGCTGAATCTGGAAATCCGCCTTGCCCATGCCCAGCTCACGGATGATGGCAAGCACGGCGCTCGCCAGTGCCGTGGCTGCGGTCTGGCGGGCACGGCCAAGCTGTTCGGCGGCGTTCTGCCAGACGGCTAGCGCCTTGTCCATTTCCGCCTTCAGTCCGGCAAGCCGTTCACCGGCGTTTTCCAGTGCCTCCAACTCGCGTCCGATATGGCTGCGAACATTGATGAGCTCATCCATGCCAACGCGATGCTTGCGGGCAAGGGTATGCAGCCGTTGCAGGCGCGCATCCAGAGCATCGAAATGCGCCGGGTCCAGTTCGGCTTCATCGCCCAGGCGGCGCAGGGCATCGCTGGCTTCATCCAGCGCAATGCCGGCTGATTCCAGCATCGCGTCGATATCGGCCAGACGCGGATCATGCGCGATGACATCGCCCAGCGCATGGCGGGCGCGATGCAGCAAGCTGAGGGCATTGAACTCATCCCCTTCCGCCAGCCAGGCCAGTGCTTGGGCTTGGGCGCTGGCAAGCTCACTGCCATGCGCCAGACGGCGGTGTTCGGCCTCCAGGGTGGCGATGGCATCGGTTTCCAGCGTTTCGGATTCCAGCTCGTCCAACTGGTGACGCAGATATTCGCATCGCTCGCTGACATCGCCTTGGGCGCTGAGTTTTTCCTGCTCGCGCTTGAGCTGTTGCCAATGGCGGGCAGCCTGCGCGACTTCATCCAGTAGATGTGGGTGGCCGCCGTATTGATCCAGCAATGCCAGTTGCGCCGGGCGCGCCAGCAGTGCCTGCTGGGCGTGCTGGCCGTGGATTTCCAGCAGCAGGGCTGCCAATTCGCCGAGCTGGCTGGCACTGACCATGCGGCCATTGATCCAGGCTTTGGAGCCGCCATCGGCGCGCAGTACCCGGCGCAGGCGGCATAGGCCATCGGCTTCATCCATCTCCTGCTCGGCAAGCCACTCACGCGCGGCAGGGGTGTCATGCAGGCTGAATTCGGCAGTCAAATCGGCACGCTCGGCGCCGTGGCGCACCACACTGGCATCGGCGCGCTGGCCGGAAATGAAGCCCAGCGCATCGACCAGCAGCGATTTGCCCGCGCCGGTTTCACCCGAGATAACAGTCATGCCGGCGTCAAAGGCCAGCTCGGCCTGTTGCACGACGGCGAAATCACAAATGGCAAGTCGGATCAGCATGGCGCATAGCTTAATGCGCACCTGTTGCAAATTCTGCGACTGGCTGCGATTTGTTGGCTCTTGAAAGCCGTGGGCACTGCCCCTATGTCGCGGGTATCGCCCGTCATGGAAAGGCCACAATGAGCCAAGAAAATACAGTTGATCCGAATGAAAACCCGCAGCCGGAAATGGCGGCAGAAGACGAGCTGGAAGCCTTGAAAGCCGAAATCGAGCAGCTCAAGGCACAGTCGCTGCTGGAGCGCGCCGATCTTGAAAACCAGCGCAAGCGCCTGGCGCGGGATATTGAAATGGCACGCAAGTTTGCCAACGAAAAGCTGCTGTCGGAAATGATTCCGGTGTTTGACGCACTGGAGGCCGGGCTTGCCAGTGCCAAGGCGGATGACCCGCTGCGTGCCGGCCTTGAGCTGACCCTCAAGCAGCTGAGCGATATCGCCGGCAAGAACGGTTTTGCCGAAGTGGCTGCGGCAGCAGGGGATGCGTTCAATCCCGAGCAACATAACGCCGTGAGCCAGATGGCAGCCGAGGGCATTGCCAGCGGCGCCATCGTGCAGGTGTTCCAGAAAGGCTATGTGCTCAATGAGCGCCTGTTGCGTCCGGCAATGGTAGTGGTTGCCCCCTGATTTTTTCAGCCCAGCCCTTGAAGCGGCGCTGGGCATCCCCAAATACCTGTCATCGCGGCATCGCCGCCCAATCATTAGAGAGAGTAATCAACAATGGCAAAAATCATTGGTATCGACCTTGGCACCACTAACTCCTGCGTGGCAGTGATGGAAGGCGGCAAGGCACGTGTCATCGAAAACGCCGAAGGCGATCGCACCACGCCCTCGATCGTGGCTTGGAGCAAGGATGGTGAAGTGCTGGTCGGCGCTTCGGCCAAGCGTCAGGCTGTCACCAACCCGAAGAACACCTTCTTCGCCGTCAAGCGCCTGATTGGCCGCAAGTTCACCGATGCCGAAGTCAAGAAAGACCTCGACCTGGTGCCCTATGCCATCATCGGTCATGACAATGGCGATGCCTGGGTGGAAACCAGCGAAGGCCGCAAGCTGGCACCGCAGGAAGTCTCCGCCAAGGTGCTGGAAAAGATGAAGAAGACCGCCGAAGCCTTCCTGGGCGAGACGGTGACCGAAGCGGTGATTACCGTACCGGCCTACTTCAATGACAGCCAGCGTCAGGCCACCAAGGACGCCGGCCGCATCGCCGGGCTGGAAGTCAAGCGCATCATCAACGAGCCGACCGCGGCAGCGCTGGCCTATGGCTTGGACAAGGATGGCGGCGACCGCAAGATCGTGGTGTATGACCTTGGCGGTGGTACCTTCGACGTGTCGATCATCGAAATCGCCGATGTCGATGGCGAGAAGCAGTTTGAAGTGCTGGCCACCAATGGCGATACCTTCCTCGGTGGCGAAGACTTCGACGCCCGCGTCATCGACTATCTGGTGGAAGAATTCCAAAAGAGCGATGGCGTGGATCTGCGCAAGGATCCGCTGGCACTGCAGCGCCTGAAGGATGCCGCCGAGCGCGCCAAGATCGAGCTTTCCTCCAGCCAGCAGACCGATGTCAATCTGCCCTATATCACGGCCGATGCCTCAGGTCCCAAGCATCTCAACATCAAGCTGACCCGCGCCAAGCTCGAAGCCTTGGTGGATGATCTGGTGAAGAAGACCATCGAGCCTTGCCGCGTGGCACTCAATGATGCCGGCCTCAAGGCAGGCGACATCGCCGAGGTGATCCTGGTCGGTGGTCAGACCCGCATGCCCAAGGTGCAGGCCGCGGTGGCCGAATTCTTTGGCAAGGAGCCGCGCAAGGATGTCAACCCGGACGAAGCCGTGGCGCTCGGTGCGGCGGTGCAGGGTGGGGTGCTGGCCGGTGATGTCAAGGATGTGCTGCTGCTGGATGTGACTCCGCTCTCGCTCGGCATCGAAACCTTGGGCGGCGTGTTCACCAAGATCATCGAAAAGAACACCACCATCCCGACCAAGGCCAGCCAGGTGTTCTCCACCGCCGATGACAACCAGTCCGCGGTCACCGTGCATGTGTTGCAGGGCGAGCGCGAGCAGGCGCAGTACAACAAGTCGCTGGCGCGCTTTGACCTGACCGGCATCGAGCCTGCCCCGCGCGGCATGCCGCAGATTGAGGTGAGCTTTGACATCGATGCCAACGGCATCGTGCATGTGACTGCCAAGGACAAGAAGACCGGCAAGGAGCAGAAGGTCGAAATCAAGGCCGGCTCGGGTCTGTCGGATGAAGAAATCCAGCGCATGGTGCAGGATGCCGAAGCACACCGCGAGGAAGACAAGAAGTTCCAGGAACTGATTGCTGCCCGCAACCAGGCAGACGGCCTGATTCACGCCACCCGCAGCGCCATCAAGGACAATGGCGAAAAACTGCCGGGCGATGTGATTGGCCGTGCCGAGAGCGCGATTGCCGACCTCGAAGGCGTGCTGAAGGGCGATGACAAGGCGCAAATCGAAGCCAAGGCCAAGGCACTGGAAGAAGCCGCACAAGCACTGTTTGCCGCAGCGGCGGCTGCCAGCCAGCCCGGCGATGAAGGCGCTGCCCCGAGCGGCGCGACCCAGGACGATGTGGTGGATGCCGAGTTCACCGAAGTCAAGGACGAGAAGAAAGACTGATTCTTCTCAACACGCAGACACGGGCAGGCGGATTCACGCCTGCCCGTTTGCATGAGACCAGTAGCCAGCCATGAGCAAACGCGATTATTACGAAGTACTGGGCGTTGCCCGCAGCGCAAGCGAAGCCGAACTCAAAACCGCCTACCGCCGCGCTGCCGCCAAACATCACCCCGACCGCAACCCCGGCAACGAAGCCGCCGCAGAAGCCGCCTTCAAGGAAGTGAAAGAGGCCTATGACGTGCTTTCCGATGCCAGCAAACGCCGTGCCTATGACCAGCACGGCCATGCCGCTTTCGAGCATGGCATGGGCGGCGGTGCAGGCGCTGGTTATGCCGATATGGGCGATATTTTTGGCGACATCTTCGGCAATATCTTCGGTGGCGGCATGGGCGGCCAGCAGCGCGCACGGCGTGGCGCGGACATGCTCTATCACCTGGAGCTGGGGCTGGAAGAAGCCGTGGCCGGGCTGAAGAAAACCATCGAGATGCCCACACGGGTTGAATGCAGCGACTGCAATGGCAGTGGCTCGGAAGATGGCAAACTCGAAACCTGCCGGCATTGTCATGGTCACGGTCAGGTGGTGATGCAGCGCGGTCCCTTCCGCATGCAACAGACCTGTCCACATTGCGACGGTCGCGGACAAACCATCGCCAAACCCTGCAAAACCTGTCATGGCAATGGCCGCGTACAAAAAGACAAGGTGCTGGAAGTCACCATTCCCGCAGGCGTGGACAATGGCGACCGCATCCGCCTCTCCGGTGAGGGCGAAGCCGGTCCTGCCGGTGCACCGCCTGGCGATTTGTATATCGAAATCCATGTGCGCAAGCACGAAATCTTCACCCGCGAGGGCGATGACTTGCATTGCGAAGTGCCGATCCGCATCTCCCAGGCGGCGCTGGGCGATAGCGTGCGCGTACCGACCCTGAAGGGCGAGGCGGAAATCCGCATTCCTGCCGAAACCCAAAGCGGCAAGGTATTCCGCCTGCGCGGCAAGGGCGTGAAATCGGTACGCAGCCGCAGCGAGGGCGACCTGTACTGCACGGTGATTGTCGAAACCCCGGTCAACCTCACCCGTGAGCAGAAAGAACTGCTGGAGAAATTCGAAGCCACCTTCGTCGGCGAGGGCGCCCGCAAACACTCGCCACGCCACAGCACCTTCATGGATGGCGTGAAAAGCTTCTGGGACAGGATGACTGGCTGAATTTGACGCAAGAATCCGGTTTTTCGAGTTGTGCAAGATGCGCCTTGGCGCGCATTCTTGCGTAACATCCTGAGAGCCTGTTCAAAATCTTTTGAGGACAAGCGCCAGGAAAGCCAAGTGGATGAACTGCAAGCTGGTATTGAGCAGACGCTCGCAGTTCTTCCACAAGCGTCTGTTTTTCCCCAACCAGGCGAAGCTGCGCTCCACAACCCAGCGCTTGGGCATCACCTTGAAGGTGTGCAACTGACTGCGCTTGGCGATCTGCACGTTGACGTGCGCTCCCCAAATGGCCTGCACGCCTTGTGCAAAAGGCTTGCCCACGTAGCCACTGTCACACAGCAAACTTTGCACGCGCCTGAGTGCCGGGCTACAACGCATGAGCGCCTGTAGCGCGCCTTGGCGATCCGTCACATTGGCTGTGGTCACAGCAATGGCGTGGGGCACAGGCCTTGGCTATCGATTGCGATGTGACGTTTGATGCCCGAGACTTTCTTGCCTGCGTCATAGCCCTTGTGGCCGACGGTGTCACTGCCCTTTACGCTCTGTGCGTCCACGACAAGCGCGCGCTGCATGCGTTGCGCCGCTGTCTCTCGCTGGCCACGCTTTTGAGTAGTGCCCGCTCCAGCAAAGGGCGCACATGCTCGAATTGCTCGGGGCTGATGTCGCCTGGGTATTTCGTTCTCATGCAAAGAGCATAGCCAAATTAGCACGAAGATTTTGAACAGGTTCTCAGAAAAGCTTTCCGGCAATGTTCAGCAGTTCGCCGGAAGCCAGACCAATGCCGGTGATGGCGATGCTGCCCGTCGTCCAGCCAATGAGCAGCAGCCGGCCATCGCGCTCCAGCAGGCCAAGGGCGATAGGCAGCAGTAGCAGGGCAAACAGGGCATTGGTGAACGGAATGGGGAGCGATAGCAGGATGCCCAAAAGAATCAACAGCAGCCCGGTAAAAATGGAGGCGACTGGGTGGTCAATCAGCAGCAGCCAGCGTGGTTTGGCCCAGCGCTCCAGTCGCCCGAACCATTTGTCAAAGCGTTGCTCGAAACGGCTGATGAGTTGGCGCTCCGGGCCACGTTCGGCCAGAAAGCGCGGCAGCCACAGATGCTGGCGCAATAGCAGCAAATGCAGGCCAACCAGTACCGTGACAGGGGCGGCGATAACGGCGGCAACTCCCGGGAAAAAGGCCAATGGCACGGCCAGGAACAGAAGCACGCCAAAGGCGCGACGGCCAAGGCCGCCAAGCAGGTTGCCAAGTTCAAGCACGTCATCGGGCTCGCCTTCGGTCAGCTTTTCCAGAAGCGCGCGCGTGCCGGTACGGCCAAAGCCGGCTTCATTCATGGCCGTTTTCGGCCTCCAGCCGTTGCAGCAGCAGTTTGTCGATACGCGGGCCGTCAAGGTCGATGACTTCAATACGCCAGCCCGCCCATTCCAGGTATTCGCCCACATGCGGGATGCGGCCAAAGTGGGCAATCAGCATGCCAGCGGCAGTATGGTAGTCGTGCTCGTCTTCTTCCGGCAGGCGGCTGCTTGCAATCAGCTCGCGCAAATCATCGACCGGCAGGCTGGCATCGACCAGCAGTGAGCCATCCTCGCGTACCGTGACCATTGGCTGGCTATCGGCGCTTTCACCATTGGCCTGCAATCTGCCAATCACCGCGCCCAGCACATCATTGATGGTGACCATGCCGGAGATATCGCCATATTCATCCACCACCAGAGCCAGCGACTGCTGTTCTTCGCGGAAGATTTCCAGAAGCTTCATGGCATGGGTGGATTCAGAGACGAAGACAGCCGGGCGCAGTTCACGGAACAGGTCAAGCCGGGTCTGGTCAAGGTCATGCAGCAGTGCCTTGACTTCCAGAACACCCAGTACGTTTTGGTCATCGCCGCGATACACCGGATAGCGCGAGAACGGCGTGGCGCGCATGGTGGCGAGGTTGTGCTCGAAATCGGCCTCGGCATCCAGCCAGCTGATGCGGGTGCGCGGTGTCATCAGGCTTTCGGCATCGCGATCACCCAGGCGCATCACCCGGTTCATCATATTGCGCTCGTCAAGGTCAATCACGCCCTGCTCATGACTTTCACTGACCAAGAGGCGGATTTCTTCTTCGGTGATCGCGCTCTTGTCATCGTCACGGATGCCCAAAAGGCGCAATACCAGGCGGGTGAGGGCGCCGAGGGCAAACACGACCGGCTTTGCCAGCGTGGCCAGTACATCCAGCGGAATGGCAACCAGGCTGGCAATGCGCTCGGAATTGGTGATGGCCAGGCGTTTGGGGATGAGTTCTCCGAAAATCACCTGGCCTGCGGTAATCAGGGTGACCGCCGTGCCGATGCCGATCGGGCGCGTGTATTGCGTGGCGGCAGGCCAGAGAGATTCCAGCCAGCCAGCTATCAAAACACCAATGGCTTCACCGCCAAACATGCCGGTCAAAATGCCAATCAGGGTGATGCCAACCTGTACGGTGGAGAGCAGATTGTCCGGCTGTTCGGCCAATGCCAATGCCTTGGCCGCACCACGCGAAGTTTCAGCCATTTGCTTGAGGCGGAGCTTGCGCGAAGTAACCAGCGCCATTTCCGACATGGCAAAAAAACCGTTCAACGCAATCAGTGCGATGACGATCAGCAACTCAAACACGGCAGTACCCGGTCAGGGAGGGGGACGGCAGCCGGGAGGCAGGGGCGGGCGCAGGGTCAGGATCCATGGTCGTGGCGATAAAAATTGCCCAAATCATAGCAGGCACGCTTTGAAGCGTGTGTGCTGATGGGGGAAGTCGGTTGCGCAGCGCTTTTCGGTTTTTTGCGGTGGCTGGCAAGGAGATTGTGAACAGGCTTTGAGAATTTGGGGTGGTGAGCGCCACTTCAAAGTTGGTGTTTGACGCAACTCTCACAAGTTCGGATTGGGCTTCCGTTAAGATATGCTGCTTGGGCTGCGCCAGTGGGGCAGCTTGCAAACATAGCCACCTTATCTTTTCAGGTCGCCAAAACCCATGATTAAAATCAAAAACGGCCTAGACCTGCCCATTGCGGGTGCTCCAGTGCAGCAGGTAGCGGCTGCGCCGGCGGTGCGCCGCGTGGCCGTCATCGGCGCCGATTACCCCGGCTTGAAGCCCACCATGGCTGTCCAGGTAGGCGAGCAGGTCAAGCTCGGGCAGGTACTGTTTTCCGACAAAAACAGCCCGGGCGTGCATATCACTGCGCCGGCTGCTGGTGTGGTCAGCGCCATCCATCGGGGTGAGCGTCGTGTACTGCAGTCGGTGGTGATTGATGTGGAGGACGAAGCGCAGGCCGTTGAGTTTCCTGCCCATCCGCCGGTTCAGCTGCCTGGCCTTGGGCAGGCGCAGGTGCGTGAAACCCTGCAAAAATCCGGGCTGTGGGCGGCGCTGCGTACCCGGCCTTACAGCAAGATTCCCGCCGTGGATGCCGAGCCGGAAGCGATTTTTGTCACCGCCATCGACACCCATCCCTTGGCTGCCGACCCGGCAGTGGTCATTGCCCAGTATGCCGATGATTTCCGCCACGGCCTGCAAGTATTGATGCGCCTGACCTCTGCCCTGTGGCTGTGCAAGGCTGCAGGCGTGAATTTGCCGGGCGAGGATGTGGCCGGGGTGCGCACTGAAAGCTTCCAAGGGCCGCATCCGGCCGGACTTGTGGGCACGCATATCCATTTTCTGCATCCGGTATCGGCCAGCCGCACGGTTTGGCATATCAGTTATCAGGATGTGATTGCCATCGGCAAACTGTTCACCACCGGCAAGCTGTGGGTGGAGCGCATTGTTTCGCTGGCAGGCCCGGTGGTGGAAAAGCCGCGCCTTGTCCGCACCCGGCTGGGGGCAAACCTTGTCGAATTGACCGCCGGGCAGCTTGCCGCAGGCGAGCATCGGGTGATTTCCGGCTCGCTGCTGGGCGGGCGTACCGCACAGGGGGCGTATGCCTATCTGGGACGTTATCACCTGCAGGTGAGTTGCCTCAACGAAGGCCGCGAGCGCGAAATGTTGCACTACCTGCGTCCGGGTATCGAGAAGCACTCGGTGACTGGCGCGTTTTTGTCCCGTTTCCTCGGCCGCAAATTGTTCAAGTTCACGACCACCACCAACGGCAGCGCGCGAGCCATGGTGCCGATTGGCAGTTATGAGGCGGTGATGCCGCTGGACATCCTGCCCACCCAGCTGTTGCGTGCGCTGATCATGGGCGATACCGAGATGGCGCAGAAGCTGGGCTGTCTGGAGCTGGACGAGGAAGACCTGGCGCTATGCACCTATGTATGCCCGGGCAAATACGAATATGGCCCGATTCTGCGGGACAACCTGACCCGAATCGAGAAGGAGGGCTGAGATGGGCTTGAGATCCTGGCTGGAGAAAATGGAGCCGCATGTTCACAAGGGCGGCAAGTACGAAAAGTGGTACGCCCTGTACGAGGCGGTGGATACCTTCCTGTACCGTCCCGGCAGCGTTACCCGCGCCAATGCCCATGTGCGTGACAGCATTGACCTAAAGCGCATCATGATTCTGGTGTGGCTGTGCACCTTCCCGGCGATGTTCTTCGGCATGTGGAATGCGGGCTACCAGGCCAATCTGGTGTTTGCGGCGCAGCCGGAGCTGTTGTCTGTACAAACCGACTGGCGCTATGCGCTGATGGCATCGCTGGGGGGCTTCAACCCGGCCAGCCTTTACGACAACCTGCTGCTTGGCGCGCTGTACTTTGTGCCGATTTATGCGGTGACTTTCATCGTCGGTGGCTTCTGGGAAATCCTGTTTGCCTCCATCCGCCGCCATGAAGTCAACGAAGGCTTTTTCGTCACCTCGGTGCTGTTTGCCCTGACCCTGCCGCCCACCATCCCGCTGTGGCAGGTGGCACTGGGCATCAGTTTTGGCGTGGTGCTGGGCAAGGAAGTGTTTGGCGGCACCGGCAAGAATTTCATCAACCCGGCGCTGGCAGGGCGCGCCTTCCTGTTCTTTGCCTATCCGGCCTCACTTTCGGGCGATGCGGTCTGGAATGTAGTCGATGGCTATGCGGGCGCCACGGCGCTCAGTCACGCCGCCAGTGGCGGCGTGGCGGCGCTGGCAGAAAGCGGTCTGAGCTGGTGGGACGCCTTCCTGGGCTTCATGCCCGGCTCGGTAGGCGAAACCAGTACGCTTGCCATCCTGGTTGGCGGCTTCGCCCTGCTCATCATGCGCATTGCCGCTTGGCGGATTGTGGCCGGGGTGATGCTCGGCATGGTGGCATTCAGCCTGCTGCTCAACGCGATTGGCTCGGACAGCAATCCGATGTTTGCGCTGCCTTGGTACTGGCATCTGGTGCTGGGCGGCTTTGCGCTTGGCATGATGTTCATGGCCACCGACCCGGTATCGGCGTCCATGACCAATACCGGCAAGTGGATTTTCGGCGCTTTGATTGGCGTGATGGCGGTGATGATTCGCGTCATCAACCCGGCCTTCCCCGAGGGCATGATGCTGGCCATCTTGTTCGCCAACCTGTTCGCGCCGCTGATTGACCATTTTGTCATCCGCGCCAATATCAAACGGAGGGCCAAGCGCCATGAGTAATGCGCCTGAATCCATGCGCCGCACCTTGAGCGTGGCCTTGCTGGTCTGTCTTGCCTGCTCGGTGGTGGTCGCCGGTGCGGCAGTGGGCCTCAAGTCCACCCAGGTGGCCAACCGCCAGCTGGACAAGCAGCGCAATATCCTTTCTATCGCCGGGCTGGCCGATGCCGATGCCCCGGCTACCCAAGTGCGGCAGATTTTCGATAGCCGCATCCAGCCGCGGCTGGTGGATCTGGACAGTGGCCGCTTCAGCGATGCCTATCCGGTTGCGAGTTTCGACCCGCTGAAGGCAGCGCAGGATCCGGCACTGGGTCAAGCGCTCTCCGGCGAGGAAGATATCGCTTCGATTCGCCGCCGCGAGCGCTATAGCGTGGTGTATCTGGTGGAGGATGCCCAGGGGCAGACCCAAACACTGGTTTTGCCGGTACGTGGCTACGGGCTGTGGTCCACCCTGCATGGCTTTATCGCGCTGAAAAACGACTACAACACCATTGAGGGTTTTGGTTTTTACCAGCATGGCGAAACCCCGGGTCTGGGAGGCGAAGTGGACAACCCGCGCTGGAAGGCGCTGTGGCCGGGCAAGCAGGTATTCGATGCCAAAGGGCAACCGGCCATCACCGTGGTCAAAGGTACGGCAGCGCCAGACCATCCCCATCAGATTGATGGTTTGGCAGGCGCTACCCTGACCAGCAACGGGGTGAACAATCTGCTGGCTTTCTGGCTTGGGCCGCAAGGTTTTGGCCCGCTATTGACCCATCTGCGGACGGGAGAGATTTAAATGGCACAACCCACCATTCGGCAGGTACTTTTTGACCCCATCGTGCAGAACAACCCGATTGGCCTGCAAATCCTCGGCATTTGCTCGGCGCTGGCGGTCACCTCCAATCTGAAAACGGCGTTGGTGATGTCCATCGCGCTGACCCTGGTGGCAGGTTTTTCCAACCTGTTCATCTCCACCATCCGCATGCAGATTCCATCCTCCATCCGCATGATTGTGCAGATGGTGATCATCGCCTCGCTGGTGATTGTGGTCGATCAGACCCTCAAGGCCTTTGCCTATTCGCTGTCCAAGCAGCTCTCGGTATTTGTCGGCCTCATCATTACCAACTGCATCGTGATGGGGCGCGCCGAGGCTTTCGCCATGCAGAACCCGCCGCTGCTGTCGTTCTTTGACGGCATCGGCAATGGTCTTGGCTATAGCGCCATGCTGATTTTGCTGGGCGTGATTCGCGAGCTGTTTGGCGCGGGCAAGCTGATGGGCTATCCCGTGCTGCCCACGGTCAATGACGGCGGCTGGTACGTGCCCAATGGCCTGCTGCTGTTGCCGCCCTCGGCGTTTTTCCTGATTGGCCTCATTATCTGGGCGCTGCGCAGCTGGAAGTCCGATCAAAAAGAAGCCCCGGCCTACCAGATGGCGGCGCATGTTTCCGAGCGGGAGGGCGTGTGATGGAACATTACCTCAGCCTGTTTCTGCGCGCGGTGTTCGTCGAGAACATGGCGCTGGCCTTCTTCTTAGGCATGTGTACCTTCATCGCCATCTCCAAGAAGGTGGAAACCGCCATTGGCCTTGGCATCGCGGTGGTGGTGGTACAGGCCATCACCGTCCCGGCCAACAACCTGATCTACACCTATTTGCTGAAAGACGGCGCGCTGGCCTGGGCCGGGCTGCCGGAGGTGGATTTGAGCTTCCTGGGGCTGCTCTCCTATATCGGCGTGATTGCCGCCATCGTGCAGATTCTGGAAATGCTGCTGGATAAATACGTCCCCAGCCTGTACAACGCGCTGGGCGTGTTCCTGCCGCTGATCACCGTGAACTGCGCCATCATGGGCGGCACCTTGTTCATGGTCGAGCGCGACTACAACCTGGCCGAAAGCGCAGTGTATGGCGTGGGCTCGGGGCTATCCTGGGCGCTGGCCATTGCCGCGCTGGCCGGCATCCGCGAAAAGCTCAAGTACAGCGATGTGCCCAGCGGCCTGCAAGGCCTTGGCATCACCTTCATCATCATCGGCCTGATGGCGCTGGGCTTCATGTCGTTCTCGGGGGTGCAGCTATGACCACGGAAATCCTGCTGGGCGTGGGCATGTTCACCGCCATCGTGTTGGCACTGGTGCTGATCATCCTGTTTGCCCGCTCAAAGCTCGTTGCCAGCGGCGATGTCACCATCGAAATCAATGGCGAGCGCAGTATCACCGTACCTGCGGGCGGCAAATTGCTGCAAACGCTGGCGGCGCAGAACATCTTTCTTTCTTCGGCCTGTGGCGGCGGCGGCACCTGCGCGCAGTGCAAATGCATCGTCAATGAAGGCGGCGGCGAAATGCTGCCCACCGAGGAGTCGCACTTCACCCGTCGTCAGGCAGGCGAAGGCTGGCGCCTGTCCTGCCAGACCCCGGTCAAGCAGGACATGAAAATCGAAGTGCCCGAAGAAGTCTTCGGCGTGAAAAAGTGGGAATGCACGGTGGAGAGCAACGATAACGTCGCCACCTTCATCAAGGAGCTGACCCTGCGCCTGCCCGAGGGCGAAAACGTCGATTTCCGCGCCGGCGGCTATGTGCAGCTGGAATGCCCGCCGCATACCGTGGCCTACAAGGACTTCGACATCCCGGAAAAATTCCGCGACGACTGGGACAAGTTCGACCTGTGGCGCTATGTCTCCAAGGTCGATGAGCCGGTGATTCGCGCCTATTCCATGGCCAATTACCCGGAAGAAAAAGGCATCGTCAAATTCAATATCCGCGTGGCCTCGCCGCCGCCCCGGCGCGATGACCTGCCGCCGGGCAAGATGTCCTCCTGGGTGTTTAACTTGAAGGCCGGCGACAAGGTCACGGTGTATGGCCCGTTTGGTGAGTTCTTCGCCAAGGACACCGATGCGGAAATGGTGTTCATCGGCGGTGGCGCGGGCATGGCGCCGATGCGCTCGCATATCTTCGACCAGTTAAAGCGCCTCAATTCCAAGCGCAAAATCAGCTTCTGGTATGGCGCGCGCTCGCTGCGCGAAGCGTTCTATGTGGACGAATACGACAAGCTCGCCGAAGAAAACGACAACTTCACCTGGCATCTGGCGCTTTCCGACCCGCTGCCCGAGGACAACTGGACCGGCTACACCGGCTTCATCCACAACGTGCTGTACGAAAACTACCTCAAAGACCACCCGGCACCGGAGGATTGCGAGTACTACATGTGCGGCCCGCCGATGATGAACGCTGCCGTCATCCAGATGCTGCTTGACCTGGGCGTTGAGCGTGACAATATCTTCCTGGATGATTTTGGCGGGTGAGTCCGGCAAACAGAACAACAGGCAGGCCAAGCGCCTGCCTTGTTTCTGCGGTATTTGCCAAACAACAAACTTCCCCCCCATCTCGCCTTGAGCCCATGCCTGCCCTTTCCCGCCTTTGCGCCGTTGCTCTGCCCCTGCTGCTCGCCGCCTGCCAGCCAGAACAGGTGCTCAAGTTTTCCGGCCCCACCATGGGCAGCCACTACACCATCAGCTATGTGGCTCGCGGCAATGGGCAAACCGCCGCGCTGCAACAGGGCGTGGAAGCCATCCTTGCCGATATCGACCAGGCCGTGTCCACCTATCGGGATGATTCGGCGCTGGCGCGCTTCAATGCCGCAGCGCCCGGCTGCATGCAGATGCCAGAGGCCGCCATTGCGCTGGCCGTGCACGCCATGGAACTTGCCGAAAGCAGCGAAGGCGCCTTCGATATCACCCTGCTGCCGGTGGTGGATGCCTGGGGCTTTGGCCCCAAAGCCGCCGCCAACCCGGTGGCGCAATGGTCAGCGCCCAGTGATGAGCAGCTTGCCACATTACGCCCGCTGATTGGCATGCAGCATTTGCGCATCGAGGGCGATGCCTTGTGTAAGGATGCGGCTATCCAAATCGACTTCAACAGCATGGCCGCTGGTTACGCCATCGACCGCATCGCCGACTATCTCGCCAGCCAGGGCATTGAGAATTTCTTGATTGATGTCACCGGCGAGATGCGCGGCGAAGGCCTGAAGCCCGGAGGCGTGCCCTGGCGCATCGGCATCGAAGCGCCACTGGAAGATACCCGGCAGGCGCAGAAAATCATTCCCCTAAGCGGCCAGTCAATCTCCAGCTCCGGCGATTACCGCCAATACCGCGAAGTGGACGGCCAGCGCCAATCGCATCTGATTGACCCACACAGCCTGCGCCCGGTGACGCACCGGCTGGCCTCGGTCAGCGTCATCCACCCAGGCGCGATGCAGGCCGATGGCCTCTCCACCTTGCTGATGGTGCTGGGGCCTGAACGCGGCCTTGCCTATGCCGAACAACACGATATCGCCGCCGTTTTCATCAGCCGCAGCGAAAACGGCTTTGAAACCCGCACCAGCCGCCGCTTTGCGGCGCTTTATCCTGACGAGAACTGAACATGCTGACCTGGATTACCGCCTTTATCGTGTTCCTGCTGGTCGTCGCCGGCATGGCCGTGGGCGTCATGCTCGGGCGCAAACCCATCGCCGGCTCCTGCGGCGGCATCGCCAATCTGGGCCTGGAAAAAGAATGCGGCATCTGTGGCAACGACTTTTCCAAATGCCGGGAAAAGCAACAAAAAACCGAGCTTCCGGTATTGAATCAAGAGGGATAAGGCGTTGCCCTCAAACTGTCGGTGCACTGTATTTACCGCTATGTGCTGCCTGTAGCACGTAAGCTTCCCCGTCAAGCAGCCTACGGTTCAAAAGTAGAACTTCCGGTAGCCCAAAACAACTGGCAGCCTCCGGGGCAAACGGGCTTCAATACCCCATCAGCCACACACCCCCGGGATTTTCCTCCCGGGGGTGTGTGGCTTCGTGCTTCAAGCGTGTGTGCGGGTTGGGGTGAGCACCTCAACCCGCATGCCGTGAACAGGCTCAGAACTTGAAGGTGAAGCGGGCGTGGGCGCCGTGGTCGTTGCCTTCATCGGCGTACTGGCCGCTATAGCCCACTTCCAGCAGGCTGCGCGCGCTCAGGCGGGCGGCAACTCCCAAATCCGCCACGGTGGCCTTCTTCGCCACCGGTGCGCCCAGCACGGTAAAGGCCGGGCTGCCGTTGAACGATTGCAGGCTGGCGGCCGACAAATCACCCGAGGCATGGCGGTAGCCCAGGCCTGCGCGCAGGCTCAGCCAGGTTTCTTCCTGCTGGCTGCCTGCCAGGTTCAGGCTGGCACGCACCCCGCCGGTGGTCACCTTCAGGTCGTTGCTCTGACCCACGGCACCAAGTGCTGCCGGGCTGCTGCCCATTTCCTTGAAGCCGTCCGTCTTCACACGCACATCGGCATATTGCAGGTACGGCTCGGCCTGGAAGCGTTCGCCGCCAAACAGATAGCCCACTTCCACAAAGCCCTGACGGGTCTTGGCGCTGTAGTCGCTGTTGAGACCGGCGCTGAAGCCCGCAAAGTTCACCGTGCGCTTGACGTCGATGTCCTGTTTGCCGTGGGTGTAGCCGGCAAACACGCCAAAGCCGTTCCAGCGACCGCCCACATGCAGGCCGAGGCTGTTGTTGCGGACTTCAAACTTCGAGCTGCGGTGGCCGATGTTGCCATCCAGACGACCGCTGCCGCCGAACAGGCCAATGCGCAGGCCGTTCTCCAGCTGGTAATCGCCGCCTACCAGCCACTGGTGGCCGTCATAGCGGGTGTAGGCGGTGTTGAAGTCGCCTTGCAGGGCGCCGCCACGGCTCTGGTAATCCGCCCAGACCGAGAAGCCGGCACCCGTGCCCTGCGCCGTGAAGGCATCCAGGCCGGTGCGGGCACGGGACAGGGCGGCATTGCGCAGGTGGCGGCTGTCATCGGCCAGTACGCTGCGCACGCTGCCATGGGCTTCGCCGGAGAGCTGGTCAAAGGCTTTGGCCGCCGCTG
>NWQQ01000014.1 GCA_002798255.1 Lysobacteraceae bacterium NML95-0200 | reverse complement strand
CCGTTGCGTCGATCTTGCGCAACAGGTGGTCTTGGGGCACCAGCATCTCAAGCGTCACCATCTCAAGCTGCTGCTGCGCAGGCGTGGGCGCTTTCAGCATCTGTCTATGAAAACAACAAACCCAGGCCAAGGCCAGGGTTTGTCAGCAGTCTGAACGCCCCGGCCAAAACCGGGGCGTTGCATTAGCGCCAGTTGGCGTGCCGTTCCCAGAACTCGGCGCTGCGCCGGTAGGCGTCGCGGTCGATAGGCACCCCGGAGCCTCCCTCCTCCACGCCCAGCGCATTGCGCATCATGGTGATCGGCGCCATCGGGATTTCCTCGGGGCTGAGCGTATAAAGACAGCCGACGATGCCCCAGTCGCCCTCAATGGGGCTACCTTCTTTTTGCATTTGTTCGGCGCTGTAGAGGATGGGAATCAGGTATTTGGCGCGTGGGGCTTCAGCCCCTTCAAACCAGCGCACCAGTACCGGCAGTTCCTCGCGGCTGCGCGCCTCATAGGCGCTACGCAACTGGCCGCGGTTGCCGTCATCGATGGCGATGACCGAGCAGCGTGTGGATGTCCAGTTTTCATGCACATGCAGCTGGCAAAACGGCGCATAGCCTTCGAGCACTTTCAGCGGTGCGTGCGCATTCAAATACACCTCGAAATCTTCGGCGCTGCAGTCCTGAATGGCAGTGGCGCGACCATCGCGCGGGAATAGCCGGGTGCGGGCAAACGGGGTCAGCACGATTTTCATCATCAAGCCTCCAGCAATACGGTTTTGGCATCGCGCCCTGCGGGTATGTCCACATACAGCAGCGGCAGGTCATGGGCTTCCAGCACGGCGGCAAACTGCCGCAGGCGGGCATCAAAAAAGCCGCGCAACCGCGCCAGCCGTGCCGGGTCTTGTTCATCGCCGCCATAACGCTCGCGCCAGGCCGCATCAGAAAACAGGCCGGCGCGGACTTCGCCATTGCTGAGATATAGCAGCGGCTCCGGCGGCGCATCCAACCAGGCTGCTTTGCCCGGTGCCAGCAGGGCAGTTTCAATCAACCCCCACAACGCCTCCAGCCCCATGTTCTGGTATTGCAGTGCCATCATCGCGGCCAGGTCGTGGATGGTGAGATAGCGCACATGCTCCACCCGCGTGGCAAAGGCCTCCTGCGCCAGCAGCGCGGTTTCGGCACGCGCCATGCCGCGCTCCAGCAGCAAGGCTTCAAGCTGCTCGCCCACACCGGCAGCATTTTCACCTGCCAAGAGCAGCGGCACGATACGCAGCGCACCGCCCCGCATGGCGGTTTCAGCCTGCAAGGGCTGCGGAATCTCGCCCGAGGCATCCGCGCCCAGGGCAATGATGCGCGGCGCCGCATTGCGTCCGGGCGCGCGCAGACGCAGCTCGTGCAAGCGGCGATGCAGCGGCCAGCCCGCGCGCAGGGCTTCTGCCGGGTCGAAGTGCGCGCCCATCACCATCAAGTCCAGCCCGGTGACTTCCGGCACCAACAGCGCCAAGTCGTGACCGATGCGCTCGGCCAAGACACCCGCCTGTTGCTGTGAGAGCGCCGGATGCGGTGGGGCAGCATCGGGCATCCATTCCAGCGCCATCACGGCCAGTACGGAAAGATCGGAATCGGATTGGGTCATGGCTCGGCTACAGATTCGGTTTAGACTTTGAAGTTTAATCCGTGCGATAGCGCATGGTCAGGAGAAAATTCATGCTTGAAGCTCGTCCCGTTGCCATTCTTGGGGGTACCCGCATCCCGTTCTGCCGCCAAAACACCGCCTATGCTGGTATCGGCAATATGGCGCTCTCGGTACGTGCTTTGAGCGCGCTGGTGGAAAAATACCGCCTACAAGGCCAGCAACTGGGCGAAGTGGCGATGGGGGCAGTCATCAAGCACTCCAACGACTGGAATCTGGGGCGCGAAGCGGCGCTGTCTTCCGGGCTTTCGCCGCTGACCCCCGGCATCACCCTGCAACGCGCCTGCGGCACTTCGCTGGACACCATCGTGCATGTGGCCAACAAGATTGCGCTGGGACAAATCGAGGCCGGCATTGGTGGTGGCTCGGATACCACCTCGGACGTGCCGATTGTTTATGGCCAGAAATTGCGTCAGGCCTTGCTGGCTGCCAACGCGGCCAAGAGCATTGGCGGCAAGCTGGCCGCATTCAAGCACTTCCGCCCCGGCTGGCTTGTGCCGAGCTTCCCCGGCGTGGCCGAGCCGCGCACCGGCAAATCAATGGGGCAGCACTGCGAAGACATGGCACGCCAATGGCAGATCAGCCGTGAAGCCCAGGACACGCTTGCCGCTGCCTCGCATCAGAAACTGGCTGCTGCCTACGAGCGCGGCTTCTTTGATGACCTGGTTGTACCGTTCCGGGGCGTAGGGCGTGACAATATCCTGCGCCCGGAAACAACCGTGGAAAAGCTCGCTACTCTGAAGCCTGCCTTCGACAAAACCAGTGGTCACGGCACACTGACTGCCGGCAATTCCACGCCACTGACCGATGGCGCTGCCGCCTGTCTGATTTCCAGCGCCGAATGGGCTGCACAAAACGGCATTGAGCCGCTGGCCTGGCTGCGCGATGCACAGGTGGCGGCCGTGGATTTTGTCGGTGGCGAAGGCTTGCTGATGGCGCCCACCGTGGCCGTGGCCGAGCTTCTGGTGCGTAACGGGTTGACCCTGCAAGATTTTGACTTTTACGAAATCCACGAAGCCTTTGCAGCGCAAGTGCTGTGTACGCTGGCCGCCTGGGAAAGCGCCGATTACTGCCGTGAGCGCCTGGGGCTTGCCGCACCGCTGGGCGCGATCGACATGGCCAAGCTCAATCCCAATGGCTCATCGCTGGCCACCGGCCACCCGTTTGCTGCCACCGGCGCGCGCATCGTCGCTACCGCCGCCAAGGAGCTGGCCGAGCGCGGCAGCGGCCGCTGCCTGATTTCCATCTGTACCGCAGGCGGCATGGGCGTGGTGGCTATTCTCGAGCGCTGAAGCAGGCAGCTTTTGTCGAGAGCCGTGCCGTGACCGCATTACTCTGCGCTGGGATATTCGCTGGTCACACCATGCTGCTGCAACAGGGTTTGCAGGCGGGCAATCTCCGCCTCCAGCCGCAGTTTGTTGGCCAGCAGTGCCCTGGCTGGAGCGAACACATAAGCCATTGAGCGGGAGCCGTCGCGCAGAACCACCTGCAGACGGCCGCTGGTCAAGCCGAAGTAATGGTGGCGAATGGAAAAGCGCACCTGTGCAATCTCGGCCAGTGGGTATTTTTTGCCCAAGGCGTTGTTGATCAGCAGGTGGCCGTTTTCAATCACAAACGGGTCGAGATTCACGCCGTGTTTGAGGAGAAGGCGGTACGCCCCCCAGCCAATCGCGGCGCCAATCAGCAGAGGCCACATCACCATTTTGAAGGTATCGTTTTTCCACCGACTTTCGGCGGTGGCGATGATGTCGTGTTCGGCGGGCAGCAGCAGGCCTTCTTCTATCCAGCGCGCAACGGTGTCGGTATTGGCGTGGCGCTGTTGCAGCTGTTCGCGTAGCCGTTGTGGCTGCGGCACCAGGTAAACGCCGCCACCGTGATGTTGGCTTCTTTTCAGCGTGTTGAAGTAATACACCGCCTCGCCTTTTTGCCATAGATGCCAATGCGGCTCACCCCAGCGCTGCCAGCGGCCAGGGGCAACGTCGGCAAGGCGCGCAATTTGCGTGCGGTAGCCGTCCAGGCCGCTGCGCTGCCCCCAGCCTTCTTGCGACAGGAAGAAAATCAAGTCGCTGCCATTGCTGCTCAAATAGCCGTCGTCGATTTCTTTGAAATCACGCCAAGGCAGGCGGTTGCCGGCCACTTTGCGGGCGCGGCGGCTTTCGTGGTCGTAGAAATACAGCCCCTTGGCATTACTGAAAAACAAATGCTGGGCGTGGGAGTCGCTGCGGGAAAGCAGGCGGTAGGGTGGTTGGTCGGGGTTGAGGGCTTCGCCGTCCACAAACAGGGCGCCGCCCTGGGCGTGATAAAGCAGGTCAAAACCGCCCCAGGCTGCATAATGCAGCGTGCGCAGTGCTTCATCATCGGGCACATCCAGCAGGCGGGTTTGGTAAAACACGCGGCTGCCGTCGGCCAGATAGGGCGATGCGCGGGAATCAAGCCGTAGCGCTTCACGGCTGGCCGCCAGTGTTTGCGCTTCATAAGCGCGCGGTTCGTGACGACTGTCGATAATCGGGAAGGGTGTATCTTGCGCCGCGGCAATGGGTTCGCCGCGATAATAAAATCGGCTGCCGTCGGTGCTCAGCCACTGCGAATGCGGCAGCGCCCGGAAGGTTTTGCCGGCGTCGTCCAGCAGACGGAAAGGATAGTGATAATGGCTGATGTGCCGTCCTGCCGCGGCCTGGCGTACCGAGGCGCCGATATAGCCCCAAAAGCCTGCCGAACGGCGTTCAGTGAAGTGGTCGCAGTAATAGGTACTGCGACCATCGCTGTAAAGATGGTTGCCGAGCGCCTGCACCGGCGGCTGCAAGCCCGGCAGCACTTGATGGCCGCAGAATACTTGCGTGGCATCCCAGCCGATTTGCGCATTCTTGCCGTTCAGCGCGGTGAAGCTTTCGGGGTCGGCCTCGGGCACCGGCACCATGCCGTCGCTGGGCACCGAAACATAAATGCCGTCTGGGTGACGATAGAAATAAGAGCCGTTGACACGCTGATGGTTATTATGGAACCGGCTGCTGTCCAGCGAGCCGTTCTGCGGCTTGAAGAACAGGATCAGCATCGTCAGTCCCGCAAACAGCAGGGGCAGGACGAGGAGTATTCTCAGCGGGCGAATCATATTTTGACGATGGGAATGCATGATGTTTCAGACTTCCTGAGCAATGAAGCCGCCCATGAAATTCAAGCCAGCCTTCTCATGGGCGCTTGGAACGCAAGCGTTTCCAATAGCTTATCTGCAAAAATTTGAGCGGGATATTGGCAGCAGCAGCTGAGAGGAAGCTTGGCCTCCCTGACAAGTGACATGGACACACCGGACAGCTCATCAATATTTCAGGAAATATGCAATTTTTTGAGCTGAAAATATGATGAAAATCAAAAACAGCGGATATAGCACATATGTCAGAGCCAAGCTTTTTTCCATGTATCATCGATGAAAGAATAATCCATATAAAAATAACGCAACCCGAAAAAACGGCCGTCACAGATCTTCCTGCCAACCCCCAATACCAGGCAGCCGTAGAAGCTATTGCAACAAGCAACAAAAAAATTATTGACAGGACAACAAATGCCCTATTGTCAAACAAAGATACAAAGAACGCCTATTTTACATCGTTTTGGCTCATCTATGCAACCCGCCAGTGAATTTTTATTACACATAAACTATTGCCGCAAGAATTGGCAGCAACCCATGCCCCTGAACGCAAACCCAATTCATCAAAACTCGGACCCCCCCGACAATTTTCATACAAAAAAAGCGATGGAAATGGAAAAATATGCAAAACAAAGAGCCAGCGGAAAAGCTTTTGCAAAAAAATCAACGCCGCGCCTATCCATGTTTGATTTTCCGAAAAAATCTTCCACTTCACCTTTCAGATTCATGTTTGGAGACAAATAGAAATATGATTTACCTCTACTCGACACCCTTACCATGAATGCCTTTCTGGAATTATAGTCATACAAATTATAGTTAAATACATCATCCAGCTTGAACTCAATATTTTTTCCATCTTTTATGAAAAGATCATTGCCGCGCCTCATGAAGCAAACCTTCCTCACTGTGATCTTCATGACCGCTATCAAAAAACCGAAAACCGTAGAAAGCAGAAAAATTATAAGCTGCGTTTGACTAACTGCATTCTTGACATCAAGCAACTTCAACATTGACAGAGCAATTGGAAAAAGAATAAAAACCGCAAAAATACTCGCCCAAAGAGAGCACTTCACATCAAAGCTATCAATTTCAATTTCCTTCTCCACCATTATCAATATCAACCCCGCCTTTGCAAAAAATCGCCACACCAACCCCATGACCGCACACCAATATTATTTCCGTATCGCCTTACTTAACCTGCGGCCAGGCAATTTTACTCTATACGCCTCGCTCTTGCAGGCGCTAAAGCCCCCCAAGAGCCACATCAGGTCTGGAGCAATCCAGCAAAAGCTTCAAATCAACGCTCTCTCATCATCTTCATTTCCAATTCTGACTGAAGGGAAAGCCCAAAATACAGTGCGCACAACAACACAAGCACCCAAAAAATTACCTCCCCTATCCAATGAACCTTTAATTTCGCAGGCCAAGCAACTTGAATCTTGTTGAAGGCATACATCAAACCCAAAATCATTGCGTTAATAGAAAAAATAACAACCAGGTAAAAATCAATATTTTCAATAAAAACACTTAACGGGATGTAATGCCCCTCATGTCCACGACCAACCATAAGCATCGCAAAAAGCGAAATAAAATTAATAATCAAGTAATAAGCCAGCCTGCTCATCCATTTTGACTTGAACCTTGGAAACCCCTTGGGAATCTGAAAAATCGGCGACGCATCCCCCCAAGCCCGCTTCAATAAAAGCGCAATTCTTGCAACACTCCAAAAACAAACCGCAAAAACAAACAGGGAGAAAACCACATAAAAGATATTAAATATATTCATGCTTCAATATCAACACCAACCCAAGCCATATGCCATTAAAACAAGCCAACCCAAAAGCATATTCCAGATACCGGCCCTCAGAAAATCACATGAAATGGGATACCTCGATAATCAACATCCATTAATTGTGGTACAGCAGCACCGCCCAAAAAACATAGCCCCAGCCTAAACGGAATGATTGAGAGCGCACCCCGGATTTCCGCTTTCAGGTCAACACTCCTTGCCGCATGGCTTTTAACGATAATACTTATCATTGAGGCTGCCTCTTGGCTCCAAAAATTTTCTTGCCATATTCCTCGACTACCTCATGAGAATTTCGCAAGAATCCATTGCCAATGGCATTACTGAGAGTCACGCATATTCAGGACATCCTCACGACACCTAAGTCACCATAGATTGAAAATCACCTCTCAAATTCAATCCCCATATCTTCCATATTATTCTTCAATATACCACTAATGTAATCCCCCCTTTTTCTTGAAATACAAGCTGTAGCAAATGTCGAAGGAGCAACATATTTTTCTATTTTGTATTTTTCATCCATTAAAACAGGCATCATATAGTAAGCGTTGTTTTTATTTACAGTATCCATAACCCACTTCCCGCCAATATGCCTCCTGAATGTCTCTCCAATGTATATGGTCAACAAGTCCAAAAGCTTTGAGTTCTCTATCAACAACTCATTGCTCTCAAAGTTTGCAAATATCCACTGCTCCAAATCATCCAAAGATTGCACACTATAATCCAACACAAGATTGTTTTTCCTGGCAAAATCCTCGGTGAAATACTCCATCTTTTCATCAATACAGAATATCCAATCTTGAAAATCGTTTTGTGTGTAGCTCATAGAATCTTGGAAAATCAAGGTTTGATATAAAACACCCTCACCGCATTTATACCATGAGTGCATATAGGTTATTGCGTCAATGTTTGGAGCAACTTGGTTTTTGAGATGCGAGCTGGGCATATCGCTGTAAATACCCTTGCCCAGAACAACTCGATAGAACTCACCTCTACAGCCGGTGATAGCCGTCACTATGGATGACGCTATCCGGTGCCACTTTACCCTGAATAACCTTTTGCAGTGTAGCTTTCTTGACATCAGGGACAATCTCTGCGAACACCCATCCGTTGCGCTTGTAAAGCGCCAAACATGATGGCCTTGCTCCCCACGCCCCGTCCGCGCTTGCAGCAAACACGGCAAGAGTCAAAGCAGAACTTTTCACTTCCACTTGCCCCAACCAAGGGTCGTGTTCAAACCCAACGGCGATGCGCTCACGCAGTTTGATGTAGATGGCATTTATCGAGCGCAGACTCACATCTGTCAGGCTTGCAGTATCCGAGGCAGACAAGTTCAAGGCGAAGTAACGCCAAGATTTTCAGAAAAATCCTCTCTGCGACTCAGAGCCGATGGCAGCACCTGTTTTTATTTTTGGATTCACTCACCACTGAAAAAGTTTAGCTTTACAAGACCCTTTATCAAGTCATCTTGCATCCCAGAACCCGGCGCTATCCAGCGCCCAATGCAGCGTTTGTGCCCATGCGCGCTGACCTTGGACTGTTGCAATCTGGTCGTTGCGTATTTCCACCATCAAGTATCGCAAGCCATGCGCAATGGCATGCTGCTCCAAGGTATACCCCAGCGACCGCCAGCCGTCATAAGGTTGATTGTCCCCCACATTCAAGCCTTGTTGCCGAAGTTGATTGAACAGTGCCTCCAGCCAGGGCGCCTTTTCCCGCCATAACAACCCGACAGGCCAGGGACGCGACTGCCCATGCAGCTCGGGGTTGAAGCTGTGGATGGACAATATGATGGGACGACAACCCCGCCCCAGGCATGTTTGCAAATGATGGGCAATGGCGTGGTGATAGGGGGCATGCCACTGACTGATGCGCTGCCCACGCGCCTCATCACTCAAGCTGCAGTTTCCCGGCACAATGCCGCCATCACTTTCCCGCATCACCATCTCGGCCGAATCCGGTGCGCGGTTAAGATCGGCCACCAGACGCGAAACTCCGCCAAAAAACGCCGGACAATCCAATTTTTCAGCAAGCGCCCACGCAACTTCTTTGGCACCGATGTCCCAGGCAATATGGCGGCGGCGATCTGTCTGGCTCAAACCAAGTTCTGCCAGCTCGACTGGAATTTCGCAACTGGCATGGTCGCAAAGCAGTAGCCGTTCCTGACAATTGCCCGGCAGAAAGTGAAACGGCTTGATAGCTGCGCTCATGCAAGCGCCTATCAAGCCGCCTGGCTGCGGCGGGCGCGGGTCAGATGCACCAGAAGCAATGAAATCGCGGCCGGAGTCACGCCGGGGATGCGCTGCGCCTGGCCAATGGTTTCCGGCTGCACCCGTTGCAGTTTTTGCAGCACTTCTGCCGAAAGGCCACGCACGGCACTGTAATCAAAACCTGACGGAATCGGACTGTCCTCGTTGCGGCGTGCGCGGGCAATTTCTTCACGCTGGCGTTCCAGATAGCCGGAATACTTGGCCTCGATTTCCACCTGCTCGGCGACCTTGGCATCGGCCACGCCAGGGCCAATGCCCTCGGTCTGCATCAGACGAACATAGTCGAGCTCCGGTCGGCGCAACAAGTCCATGGCCGAAGTTTCACGGCTGACCTCCAGCCCGATATCGCGTGCCAATGCCTGCCCCAGCGGGTTATTGGGGGCTGCCCACAGCGCCTTGAGGCGCGCCGTTTCGGCTTCCACCGCTTCACGCTTGGCGCTGAAAGCCGCCCAGCGGGTATCGTCCACCACCCCCAGCTCACGCCCCACCGGGGTCAAGCGCGCATCGGCATTATCCTCGCGCAGTTGCAGGCGGTACTCGGCACGGCTGGTAAACATCCGGTACGGCTCCAGCGTGCCCTGGGTGATGAGGTCATCGACCATCACGCCCAGATAGGCCTCGTCACGGCGCGGGCTCCAGCCATCCTTGCCCTGTACTTGCCGGGCGGCATTGATACCGGCCAGCAGCCCTTGTGCGGCAGCCTCCTCATAGCCGGTGGTGCCATTGATTTGTCCGGCAAAAAACAGCCCGGACACGGCTTTGGTTTCCAGTGTGGCTTTCAGCCCGCGCGGGTCGAAGAAGTCGTATTCGATGGCGTAACCGGGACGGGTGATATGCGCGTGTTCAAAGCCGGTAATGGAGCGTACCAGCGCCAGCTGCACATCGAACGGCAGCGAGGTGCTGATGCCATTGGGATAGATTTCCACCACATCCAGCCCTTCAGGCTCGACAAAAATCTGGTGGCTGGGTTTTTCTGCAAAGCGCACCACTTTGTCTTCAATCGACGGGCAATAGCGCGGGCCAATGCCCTCAATCTGCCCGGAATACAGCGGGCTGCGGTGCAGCGCCGCGCGGATGATGTCGTGGGTACGCTCGCTGGTATGGGTAATCCAGCAATTCACCTGCGCTGGATGGTCGGCATGGCTGCCCATGAAGGAAAACACCGGGCGCGGCGTATCGCCCGGCTGCGGGCTCATCTGCGAATAATCCAGGGTGCGACCATCAATGCGTGGCGGCGTGCCGGTTTTCAGCCGGTCCACCACAAAACGGCCTTCGCGCAGCTTGTGCGCCAGCGCCGTGGAAGGCGGATCACCCATGCGCCCGGCGGCGTACTGGGTCTGGCCGATATGCACCTTGCCCGCAAGGAAAGTGCCAGCGGTCAAAATCACCGCCGGTGCGTGAAAGGTCAGCCCGGTCTGGGTGATGACCGCCTGCACGGCATCGTTTTCGATGACGATATCGTCCACCCCGGCCTGGAATACCGTCAGGTTCGGCTGCGACTCCACCGCGCGACGGATGAAGGCGCGGTACAGGCTGCGGTCGGCCTGGGCGCGGGTCGCGCGCACCGCCGGCCCTTTGCTGGCATTGAGGGTGCGCCACTGGATACCCGCCGCATCAGCAGCGCACGCCATCACTCCGCCAAGCGCATCGATTTCTTTGACCAAATGCCCCTTGCCAATACCGCCAATGGCCGGGTTGCAGCTCATCGCGCCCACGGTTTCGATGCTGTGGGTCAAAAGCAGGGTGCGGCTGCCCGCCCGCGCTGCGGCCAGCGCCGCCTCGGTACCGGCATGACCGCCGCCAATCACGATGACATCAAAACGGTAAAAATCCACACTCATTATTCATTCACTCCCGCCCCAGGCGGCTTGCAGCGCATATTGTGCCTGCAAGTGGCGCCTACGGTGGGCAGGCATGCCCACCCTAAGCCAAGGTTTCTTCTTTATGCCCGCTGCTTGGCAAAGGCGGCAGGTGCAAGGTGCAAAACGCAGGCAGGCAGCCTTGTCCTGCTATCGCTGCCAGCGTTGAGCGCTCAATCCGAGGTTTTCAACATCTCGGCGATGGCCGCCAGCGCTGCGCGACCGCGCTCTTTTTTGCGCTCGGCATCGGCCACCGGGTCGGCTCCATCGCGCTGCAACTCGGCCGCAGGCAGTTCCTCGAAAAACCGCGAAGGCGTGAGCTTCACCACGCTGCCCCAGCGGGTGGCGCGCTTTGCGTGCGACAGCCATAGTTGTTCCTTGGCGCGGGTAATGCCCACATACAGCAGGCGGCGTTCTTCTTCCAGGCGGCCTTCATCAAGGCTGGCTTCATGCGGCAGATTGCCCTCCTCCATGCCGACGATGAATACATAGCGGAACTCCAGCCCCTTGGAGGCATGCAGGCTCATCAGGCGCACCTGATTTCCGGCATCGTCCTTGTCATTGCGGGCAACCAGCGCCAGTTGCGCGGCCAAATCGCCAAGCCCGGCGCCCTTGGCGCCCTCGAACCACTGCGCCAGTTCTTCCAGATTGCCGCTGCGGATGCGATAGAGCTGCTCGCTTTTGCACTGTGCCTTGAGCATGGCATCCAGCCCCGAGCGCACCGCCAGGCTGCGTACCAGCTCTGCCGGGGACAGCTCGGCAGCCTCCCGGCGCAGGCGCTGGACGATTTCGGTAAAGCCGTGCAGGGCGTTGGCAGCGCGCGCAGGCAATTGTTGCAGTATCCCCAGCGATTCAGCAGCGCGCAACATCGACAGCTCGGCATTGCGCGCCAGCTCTGCCAGACGCGACAGCGTGCCTTGCCCCACTTCGCGTTTGGGCGACTGCACCGCGCGCAGAAATGCCGCGTCATCGTCGGGATTGACCAAAAGCCGCAGCCAGGCCAGTGCGTCCTTCACTTCCGCGCGCTCCAGAAACGCGGTACCGCCGGAAAGGTGATAGGGAATGCGCAGCAATTGCAGGGCTTTTTCCAGTACCCGCGACTGGTGGTTGCCACGGAACAGGATGCAGAAATCACTCCACGGCGCTTGGCGCGCACCGTGCAGGAAGTGGATTTCCGCGGCGACTTTTTCTGCCTCGTGCTCGCTGTCGCGGCACTCCCAGACGCGGATGCGCTCGCCGTCTGCCGAGTCGCTCCACAGGGTTTTCAGATGCTCATGCGGATTATGGGCAATCAGATGATTGGCCGCGCGCAGCACGCGGTTGGAGCAGCGGTAGTTCTGCTCCAGCTTGACGATTTCAAGCGCCGGATAATCCTGCGCCATCTGCATCAGGTTTTCCGGGTTGGCGCCGCGCCAGGCGTAGATGGACTGGTCATCATCGCCCACGCAGGTGAACTGTCCGGCCTCGCCTGCCAGGGCTTTCAGCAGCCGGTATTGCGCATCATTGGTGTCTTGGCATTCGTCCACCAAAAGATAGCCAATGCGCTCGCGCCAGACCGCACGCGCATCGGCATCGGTTTCCAAAAGCGTCACCGGCAAGCGAATCAGGTCATCAAAATCCACTGCATTGAAGCTCTCCAGCCGCGCCTGATATTGGCCGTACAGCCGCGCCGCCTCCAGCTCGCGGGTGGAACGCGCCTCGCGCAGCGCCTCCTCAGGGGAGAGCCCGGCATTCTTGGCGCGCGAAATCAGCGCAAGGCTGGCCTGCACCGCATCGGGCTTGGCACCGGCCATCAAGTCCTTGACCTGCGCCTGCGCATCATCGGCATCAAACACCGAAAAGCCGCGCGCAAGACCAAGCCGGGTATGCTCCATCTGCACGATTTTCAGCCCCAGCGCATGAAAAGTGCAGATGGTGAGGCCATCGGCGGCATCGCCCTTGAGGCGCTTGGCCACGCGCTCGCGCATTTCCCTGGCGGATTTGTTGGTAAAGGTAATCGCCGCGATGCGCCGGGCCGGATAGCGGCCCGTGCTGACCAGATGCGCAATCTTCTCCACAATCACCCGGGTCTTGCCGCTACCGGCACCGGCCAGCACCAGCAGCGGGCCTTCGGTATGCAGTACAGCTTGGCGTTGGGGCGGGTTCAATCCGTGCATGGGCGTGAAAGCAAGTCGGCGGGCGCGTATTCTGTCAGAGCCTGCTCCAAGTCTCGACCTGCCGCTACATGGCCAAGCTCTACTTCTATTACTCGGCAATGAATGCCGGCAAGACCACCACTCTGCTGCAATCGGCACACAATTACCGCGAACGCGGCATGCGCGTCACCATTCTGGCCCCGCGCCTGGATACCCGTGCCAGCGGCAAGGTCGCCTCCAGAATCGGGCTGGAAGCCAAAGCCACGCGCTTTGCGGAGCAGGACGACCTGGAAACCTTGATTCGCACCGATATTGCCAACCAAGGCCAACTGCACTGCGTACTGGTGGACGAGGCGCAGTTCCTGTCCAAGTCACAGGTCTGGCAGCTTTCCGAAGTGGTGGATACCCTTGGCATTCCAGTGCTGTGCTATGGCCTGCGCACCGATTTTCGCGGCGAACTGTTCGCCGGCAGTGCCGCACTCCTGGCCTGGGCGGATGAATTGCAGGAAATCAAGACCATCTGCCACAGCGGCAGCAAGGCCACCATGAGTGTGCGCGTTGATGCCCAGGGGCGAGCCGTGGCCGAAGGCCCGCAAGTGGAAATCGGCGGCAACGAGCGCTATGTCTCGGTCAGCCGCCGCGAATTCAAGAAAGTGATGCGCGGTGAAGGCGAAATCCAGCCTCTGCAGCCGCCTTTGTTCTGAGTCAGACGCGCACCTTATCCCGCCCTTGGCATAGATTCCATACAGATGACCTTGTCAGCCTCGACTTGCCGCATCAGTTGACCACCCTGCGGACGCAGTTCGGTGAGTGTTTCAAGTAAGTGCTCGTAGGCGGCAAGCCCGGCCTGTGGGTCGCGCACGCATATCAGGCTGGCAAGTGCCGCCTGTGCCTGCCAATGCTGTTGCAGGGCTTTTTCGTCTTTGACCTCCAGCTTCAAAACTGCCTGCAAATCGGCCTCGCTTTGTTGGCGGGCCGCTGCATTGGCATCGGGGTCAAACGCATGCAGGCGAGCTTTGGCAATCCAAATGGGTGCCTGGGTCTTTTCCAGCATCTGGGCTTGATCCAGCAATTGAGCCGCATCGGCAAAGCGTGCCAGCTGCATTGATGCCTGCGCCTGCCCTATCAGGTTTTCCGCTGTGGGCGCGCCGCGCAAGCGACTGGCCTGTTGCAGATTTTTCAAGGCCGCTTCGCTGCGGCCTGCCTCCAGCAACACCTGTGCGTCGCGCTGCAAGGTGTCGGCAAGTGCCGTGTTCAACTTCAACTCACGCATCAGTCGCTGGGCACGCAGGTAGTGCTGATGTGCTGCATCCAGCTTGCCCAGCGCATGGGCGCTTTGTCCAAGCGCATCCCAGGAGGCCGCCATTTCTGCGCTGTTTGCGCCAAAACGCTGACCAATCAGCCCGTGGTTGAAGCGCAGCTTTTCGTCTGCCTGCTGTAGTTGCCCCAGTAGCAGCAACAGACTGGCCTGTTGGCGGCGCAAGCCAATGCTGCCGGGATGGGCAGTGCCCAGCAGTTCTTCCGACAGTTGCAGCGCTTCGTCATAGCTGCGCGCGGCGGCGGCGCTTTGCCCCATCTGCTGCTGGGTAGTGGCGATGGAGCGCAGGATGTCGATGGCAAGCCGATGGCGTGTGCCGGCAATTTGTCGCAGCTGCGCCAATGCGTTTTGAAAGCCGCGCAAGGCCTGCGGGTAATCACCGGCATCCACGGAAAGTGCTGCAAGGTCAGTAAGATTTTCGACTACGCCAATACCATCGGCCAGTACGCTGCGACGCAATGACAGCGATTGTTGGAACAGCTGCCGTGCCGTGTCACGCTCGCCCACGCTGCGCTGGCAGCGCGCCAGTTGAGAGTAATAATCGGCCACCAAAGCAGGCAGCTGTGCCTGTGCGCTGCGCGCCTCGCCCTGCAAGGGCTGCAAGGTTGCGATGCAGCCAGCGGCATCACCCTGCAGGCGCTGCAGCCGTCCGCGCTGGGTGCTGGCATCAAGTTGCAATGCCTTGGGCGTATCCGGCATCGCATCAAGCAGCCCGGCCTGCCGCATCAGCAGGGCGCGGGCTTCTTCGTACTGTCCCAGTGCGATGCGGATGCGCGCCATCACGCCCAGCAGCTCGGCATGCGCACGCGGCTGGCGTGCCAATTCGCGCTCGCCACGGGCTTCGCCCGCATCCAGCAGTGACTCCACATCCAGTGGCAGGCCGCCGCCTGAAGCGCCCGCATTGTCAAACAGGGCGATAACAAAGTCTTGCAGTGCCTGGGCGCGAGCCGTTTCGCGCACCGCCTGTTGGCGCTGGCTCCAAATCAACAGCAGCAGTGACAACAGGCTGGACAGCACCAGAGCCGTTCCCAGAATCGCCCAGCGTTGCCGGCTGACGAATTTGCGCAGCCGGTAACCCAGACTCTGCGGGCGCGCCAGTACCGGCAGGCCATCCAGATGTCTTTGAATATCCAGCGACAATGCCTCGGCTGAAGGGTAGCGCTCGGCGAGCTGCTTGGCCAACGCCTTGAGCACGATATTGTCGATATCCCCGGCCAGCATGCGTGCCCAGCGGCGCCGCTCGATACCGGGCACGGCCTCGTCATTGCCACTCCGCATCACCGTCACCGAAGGGCGCAGCGGCTCTCCTGCAAGGATGGCTTCTTCCCATTGGGCATGGCTTTCGCGTTTCAGGCGATAAGGTTTTTCGCCGGTCAGAAGCTCGTACAGCACCACGCCCAGCGAATACACATCGGTCTGGGTGGTGATGGCACTGCCGCGGATTTGCTCCGGCGCGGCGTAATGCAGGGTAAAGCTGCGCACGCCGGTATGGGTGGCCTCGGGCGGGTCGGACTCGTTGCCATCCAGCAGTTTGGCGATACCAAAGTCCAGCAACCGCACCTCACCGGCCTCGGTCACCAGAATATTGGAAGGCTTGAGGTCACGATGCACCACCAGATTGGCATGGGCATGACTGACGGCGGCACACACCTGACGAAAAATCTGCAGCCGCTGGCGCAGGCCGATGCCACGCTTGCGGCAATATTCCAGCAACCCTTCGCCCTCGACTTTTTCCAGCGCCAGATAGGGCTGGCCTTCGGCGCTGATGCCGGCATCGAGCAGTCTGGCGATATGCGGATGGGCAAGGCGCGCCAGAATCTGCCGCTCGCGGGTAAAGCGCAGCCGCAGATTGGGGTCGGCAAGCCCCGGGCGCAGCAGCTTCAGCGCCACATGGCGCTGGTACAGGCCATCGGCACGCTCGGCCAGCCACACCTGCCCCATGCCGCCTTCGCCCAGCAGTTTTTCCAGCCGGTAAGGGCCGATACGCTCGCCTTCACGCGGGCCGGGCGGCGCGGTTATCAAAGGACTGTCAAGCAGGCTGTCACAGCTGTCTTGCTGCGCAAGAAGCCTGCGCAACTCATCGGCAAAAGCCGCATCTTGCCCGGCGATATCGTCCAGCCGGGCAGCACGCAGATCGGGCGGCAAATCCAGCAGCGTATCCAGCGCCGCAGAAAGCTGCTGCCAGCGGCTGCGATCAAGCGCCATCATCGCCCTGCAATGCGCTGAGCAGGAACATGCGCGCTTTCTGCCAGTCGCGGCGCACACTGCGTTCAGAGCGCTGCACCAGCTCGGCGATTTGCGGCTCGGAAAGCCCGGCGAAATAACGCAGCTCCACCACCCGCGCCAGTTGCGGGTCAAGCTCTTGCAAAAGCGTCAGCGCGGTATCCAGCGAAAGCAGGTCCTCATCCAGCTTCAGGCCGCCATCGACATGCTCGGGCAACTCGGCCACACGCTGCATGGTCTGGCCGCCGCCGCGTTTCAATGCCACCCGTGCCCGCGCATGGTCAACCACCACGCTGCGCATTGCAGAAGCGGCATAGGCGAAAAAACCGGCGCGGTCGGCAAATTGCGCCTGCCCCTGTCCAACCAGCTTGAGATAGGCCTCATGCACCAGCGCGGTGGCATCCAGCGTGTGCGCCTCGCCCTCACCCAGCTGGCGCCTAGCCATGGCATGCAGCTCGTGATAGAGCGCTTGCAAAACACGGTTGAGTGCCACGCGGTCGCCACCACGCGCTTCATCCAACCACTGGGTAATACCGGAGCTGCTCATCCGGGCAGTGTAGCGCCAGACGAATGACCAAAGCTGAGCAATTCAGCGCTGGCAGCGTGGACACCAGACACTGCTGCGCTGGGCGATGCGGGTTTCCTTGAGCCGGCTGCCACATACCTTGCATGGCTCACCGCCACGGCCATACACCAGCAGTTCTTGCTCGAAATAGCCGGGCAGGCCATCGGGGCTGATGAAATCACGCAAGGTGGTACCGCCGCGCTCGATGGCATTTGCCAGAATGCGCTTGACGGCATCGGCAAGCCGCAGATAGCGCGCCAGCGAAATTTTCCCGGCTTCGCGCTGCGGGGCGATGCCAGCCTCGAACAGGGCTTCTGCGGCGTAAATATTGCCCACGCCGACCACGATGGCGGCATTCATCAGAAAACTTTTCACCGGCACACTGCGGCCCCGGCTGCGCTGGTACAGGTACTCACCATCAAAGTCCTGCGACAGCGGCTCCGGGCCAAGACCTTCCAGCAATTCATGAGTAGTGCCGGGCGCTTGCCAGAGCAGGCAGCCAAAACGGCGTGGGTCGTTGTAACGCAGCACCTGACCATCATCGAGCGCAAAATCCACATGGTCATGCGCCCGCAGTGGGGTTTGCTGCGGCAACACGCGCAGGCTGCCGGACATGCCCAGATGCCATAGCGCGCTGCCTGCATCGGTATCGAGCAACAGGTATTTGGAGCGTCGGCGCACCGCATGGATGCGTTGCCCCGGCAGCAGATGCTCGATTTGCTCGGCAATCGGCCAGCGCAATGTGTTGCGGCGCAATACCACCTGACGCACGCGGCGCCCCAGCAAATGTGGCTCAAGACCGCGGCGGGTGGTTTCGACTTCGGGCAATTCAGGCATGACAGTGGTATGGCAAGTGGGAGGCGCAGTTTGCCAGCCCGGGGCAATAGCCGCATGATGCTTCATTATCCCCCGCCCACGGATTGCGATGCCTCTTCTACACGCCAACTTCATATTGTGTTGCGCGATATTGTTCAGCGCGCCAGTGCTTGCCCAATCCTCGGTCAGCGACTACCTGCAACGCATCGACCGCGATGGCGATGGCCGGGTTTCGCTCGGCGAATATCAGGACTGGATGCGCTACGGCTTTGATGCCATGGACAAGAACCGCAATGGCGTGCTGGAGCCGGGCGAGCTGCCCGGCGGGCGTGGCAACGCCATCCCCCTGGCCGAACATCTGGCCTCGCTGGAAGCCGGGTTCAAGCGCCAAGACCGCAACCGCGACGGCTTTCTGGATGCCCGCGAACTGGCCGCCCCGCCGCAGCGCCCTCGTGCCAGACGATAAGCCTCACGACCTGGGCATCACCCCTGACTTTTGGCACTGCCAGAGGCTGTATCGGCCAGGCAAGATGAATCTTGTCACAAGTCAGCCGCCCCACAGCCAAGACAAGCTAGAATTGCCGCCTCTCTCCAGCCAGTCCATCGCCATGACGATCAACTACGCCCAAGCCCGTGAAAACATGGTCGAACAGCAGGTTCGCCCCTGGGAGGTGCTCGACCCGCGCGTGCTCGCGGTGATTGGCAGCACGCCGCGCGAGCTGTTCGTCGATGAGGCGCACCGTGAACTGGCCTATGCCGACCTCAGCCTGCCGATTGGCCATGACCAGTTCATGATGAAGCCAGTGATTGAAGGCCGCACCTTGCAGGGCATCCTGCCCCAGGCGCATGAGCGCGTGCTGGAAGTCGGCACCGGCAGTGGCTACTTTGCCGCCTGCCTTGCGCAGCTGGCCGCATCGGTGCACAGCTTGGAAATCCAGCCGGCATTGGCCGAAGCCGCGCAGGCGCGTCTTGCCGCCCAAGGCCATGGCAATGTCACCGTGGAAGTGGCTGATGCGCTGCAATGGCACAGCGATAGCCGTTTCGATGTGGTGTGCGTCACCGGCGCGGTCACCCAAGTCCCGGCGCATTTCTTTGACTGGCTCTCTCCCGGCGGCCGGCTGTTCGTGATTCATGGGCACTCGCCGGTGATGCAGGCCGAGATTTTCACCGGCACGGTCAACCACCCACAGCGGCAATCGTTGTTTGAAACCGACCTGCCCTATCTGTCCGGTGCGGCTCCCGTGCCGCGTTTTACCCTGTAACTGCATCCGGCCGGTAGCGGCCGGATGCGCGATTTTCGTTTGACGAGGACTTTCCATGCGTTTCCGCCCGCTTGTTCTAGCTCTGACCACTGCCCTTCTGCCCGTCACCGTGCAGGCCGAAGACCTGCTGCAGACCTATCAGCTTGCACGCGGGCAAGACCCGCAACTGGCGGCCGCCGAGGCCGGCCAGCGCGCCACGGCTGAAGGCCAGGTGCAGAGCCGTGCCGCCATGCTGCCGCAAATCAACGGCAGCGCCAGCATCCATCGCAGCCGCAGCACCAGCGAGTCCGGCCAGCCGCAAATCGACCCGACCACCGGCGCCATCATCTCCGGCGGCGAGCGCGTGCAGGACAGCACCAGCCGCAATATCGGCATCAACCTGAACCAGATGGTCTACAACGGCCAGACCATCAGCCGTCACCGCGCCCAGCGGCTGCACACCCAGGCCGGCGAGCACGAGCTGGAATCGGCGCGCGACCAATTGATTACCCGCACCTCGCAGGCCTATTTCAATGTGCTGGTAGCGATGGAAACCCTGGCCGCCGCCGAGGCGCAGGAAGAAGCGCTGAAGAAGCAGTTCGACTACGCCAGCAAGCGCCTTGAGGTCGGCCTGGCGCCGATTACCGACCAGCACGAAGCCCGCGCCCAGTACGAAGGCGCACGCGCCAATACCATCCTGCGCCGCAATGCACTGGAAGATGCCCGGCAGGCGCTGACGGAAATCACCGGCCAGCCCATCAATGCCCTGATGGCGCTGCCGGATGACTTCATCCCGCAACTGCCCGCCGAAGGCAGTGCCGAGGACTGGGTACAGCGCGCCATCGACAACAACCCGGCACTGGCCGCACAGAAAACCCGGCTGGCTGCCGCCGAGCAAAACATCCAGACCGCCCGCGCCGGTCACCTGCCCAGCCTCAGCGCCAGTGCCAGCTATGGCTATAACCGCAGTGATGCGACTATCGAGCAGCTGGGTCGCAAGGCCAGCACCGATGGCTGGAGCCGCAACCCGAGCATCGGGCTGACGCTGTCGGTGCCGATTTTCGCAGGCGGCGCCACCCAGTCACAGGTTCGTCAGGCCATCGCCCAGCGCGATGTCTCCGGGCAACAGCTGGAGCAACAAAAGCGCGCCCTGGAACGCAATACCCGCAGCGCCTACCAGAACCTTGCCGCAGGCATCAGCGCCGTGGAAGCCCGCCGCCTGGCACTGGTAGCTGCGCAAAGCGCCCATGAGGCCTCGCAGGTCGGGCTGGAAGTCGGCACCCGTACCGTGATTGACGTGCTAATTAACCAGCAAAACCTGTTCAACGCCCAGCAAGCCTACGCAGAAGCCAAATACAGCTATCTGCAAAGCCATCTGACCCTGCGCCAGGCCGCAGGCACACTGGACGTGGCCGACCTGCAAAACATCAACCGGCTGCTGACCGCCCCGGCAGGCCGCACTCCACGGATTGAACGCTGAGCCTGTCATCATCTTCTTCTGTCGCCGTTCTTGCGGGAAAAATCGTGTATGCAAGGCGGAAATCCTTGCCAGGTTGAAGCCCTTGCAAGGATTTCCAACACCGCAATTGCGCAGCCCGGCGCCTGCCTTCCTGATAGGATGCGACCATGAACACCCGACTCAAAACCTATGATCCATTGGTTTCCCCGTTTGAAAGCCCGGAAGCCGAAGCCAGCTATGACCGCTGGTTCCGTACCAAGGTGCAGGAAGCTATCACCGGGATTGAGGCCGGGAAGCCACTGATACCGCACGACCAGGCAATGAAGCTGGTGCGTGAGCGTATTGAAGCGCGCAAGGCCACTCGCCGTGCTGCCGGTTAAATGGACAGATGAAGCCATTGATGACTTGGCCCAAATCATCGCCTATCTGGAAGATCGCAACCTGCAAGCCGCACAAAGAATAGGCCGCTGCATCCATCAAGCCATAGATCGGCTATCGGTGTGGCCGATGATGTGCCGGGAAGGTCGTGAGCCAGGCACGCGGGAGTATTACGTTGATGCGTCCTATCTTTTGGTATACCGGGTCAGTGATCAAGTTGAAATCATCCGCGTACTGCATACATCCCGGCAGTATCCATAAGTCGAGGCAACGCCAAGCCCGGACGCCCCAACGACGTGACATCGCTGCGGGTTAACCTGCTTTCCGAGGGGCGCGGCAAACACTCAAACCGTGCCGCGGTTTTTGCCCTGCCACGGTCGATACCAGTGGCGGATACGCGCCATGTCGGCCGCGGCATCGGCACTCATCTTGAGGGTGGGGCCGATGCCAATCACCTTGTCCGGGTAGTGGAAGTACGCCATCACCACCGGCACATCGGCACCGCGCGCCAGCTTCCAGAAGCCGTTTTTCCAGTCTTTTACCTGTTTGCGGGTGCCCTCGGGCGCCAGGCCAATCCAGAGTTGCCCGGCGGCGTTCATGGTGTCGATGCTTTGCGCCACAAAGCCGCCGGGGGCTTTGCGGTCAATCGGAATCACCCGCAAAAGCCGCATCAGCCAGGCCATCGGCCCCCAGAACAGTTCTTTTTTGCCCAGCACGCGCAAGTCCAGATCCATCGCCAGCAACGCGGCAAAGCCCCAGATACCGTCCCAGTTGGACGAGTGCGGCGCGCCTATCAGCACCAGTTTGGGCACATTCGGAAATTCGCCTTCCATGCGCCAGCCGCCCAGCTTGAGGATGCTGCGACCAATCCAGCGCAGCAGGGCGCTTCGCCCCACGCGCGGGGCAAGTGCGGGCAATGGCAGTACGCGCCCCATGCGCGCTGGCGTGTGTGGATGTTCAACCTGCATGATGCTCCTAATCCCAATCCTTGCCGCCACGGCCGCGTTTGATTTCGGCGCGTCCACGCTTGTCTTGCAGGCGACGCTCTTTTGATGCGCGTGTAGGGCGGGTCGCAACGCGCTTTTTCGGCACGGCAAGGCCATGCGCAATGAAGGCCGCCAGGCGCTCGCGGGCATCCTGCCGGTTGCGCTCGCGGGTACGGAAGCGTTGCGCAAAAATCACCAGCACGCCTTCATCGGTCAGCCGCCGGTCACGGCGCGCCAAGAGCCGCGCACGCAGCGCCTCGGGCAGCGACGGCGAGGCGGCCAAATCAAAACGCAGCTCCACTGCGGTCGATACCTTGTTGATGTTTTGCCCGCCCGCGCCGGAAGCGCGCACAAAGCGCTCGCCAAGCTCGCTTTCGTCAATTTCGATACCGGGGGCAATCTGCAACATGGCGCAACTTTACATGATGAAGTCATCAGGCCGTTATCAGGGCGCCGCTGACCTGCCACGCATCAATCACTTGCATGATTGATGCGTGCGAGCCAAGTCCGGACATATGCCGGACTGGACGTTGTTCAGACCTGTTTCAAGTTATGCTGCCATCCCCGAATCCGAAGTATCTGTCATGAAACGCCTGCTGCTTGCCCCATTCATCGCCCTGGCCTTGGCCGCCACACCTGTCCATGCTGCACCACCCAGCGAGCAGGATCTTGAAAAGCTGATGGTGGCGATGGGCGCGGAAAAAATCACCGAACAGATGATTCCGGCCATCATGTCGCAATCCCGGCAATTGATTGAGCAAAGCCTGCCCGCCGACGAAGAAAAACGCGCCCGGGCACAGCGCATATTGGCCGCACAAGAGGCCGAGCTGCGCAAGATGCTGACCTGGAGCCGCTTGCAGCCCATCTACACCCAAGTCTATGCCGATACGCTGACGGACAAGGAAGTGCAGGCATTGACTGTCTTTTACCAAAGCCCCGAAGGCCGCAGCCTGATGCAGAAGCTGCCGCAAATCATGCAGCGGACGATGGCGCAAATGCAGCCGATGGTGCTCGAATCCATCCAGAACATGGTGCAAAGCGTCGAGAAAGAAATGAGCCAGGACAAGAAATAAGGAAGGTCTGAACAACGCCATCCTGGCGTTGCCAGCCCACGCCAAGTCCGGCACCAAGTCCTGACTTGGCTCACACGAATCAATCACTGGCATGATTGATTCGTGGCGGGTCTCTAGACCCGCGAGGAGCCTCTGACATATTCAGAGGTTCCATAACACCCAGGCTAGTCGATACCCATGCCCAGCAGCGCCAGCGCCCGGGCAAACTCACCCGTGGGCGCGATCTTTATCTGCATCCTTTCCCCGGTATGCGGGTGCTGAAAGCCCAGGCGCTCGGCATGCAGCAGCATGCGGTGAATGCCCTGCATGCGGAAGGCACGGTTGTGGCGACCGTCACCGTGACTGGTATCGCCAATCAGGTGATGGGAAAGATGCTTCAAATGACGGCGAATCTGCCGGAAGCGCCCAGTCACCGGGCTGGCGCGCAGCAGGGCGTAGCGTGACGTGGCAAAGCCCTGCGAAGGCCAGGGCATTTCGCTGCGTGCCAGGGTTTCAAAATCGGTGATGGCCGGTTTCTTCTGCGGTTTTCCGGGGCCGCCATCAAGGGCATGATCCACCCGGAAATGGCTTTGCGCAGGCCAACCGCGACACACCGCCAGATAGTGCTTGTCCACCTCCCCGGCCATCCACTGTTTGCCAAGCCTTGAGGCGGTTTCGCGGTCAAAGGCCAGCAGCAGACAGCCGCTGGTGGCGCGGTCAAGACGGTGGATCAGAAACACCGGTCGCCCCAATTGCTCGCGCAGCCGGTCGGCGGCAAAGTCACGCTCGCCACGCGCCAATGCGCTGTCATGCACCATCAGCCCAGCGGGCTTGTCCACCACGGCAAGGCAGTCGTCCTGCCACAGTACGGGCAGCGGCTCGGGGAGATTTTCGGGGGGATTTTGCTGCATCATGTCGCCCATTTTCTCCCGGGTGAACCGCAATGTCTCGTATCCATACACTCTCGCTGAGCTGTGCCCTGGCGCTTGCCAGCGCCTCTATGCCTGCTTTGGCCGATACCGCCAACACACTGCCGCGCGGCATCAGCGCGCACGCCTGCGTGGAAGGCATCTGTGAATATCGCCTTGGCAATGGCCTGAAAGTGCTGCTGTTTCCAGACAACTCCAAACCGACGGTCACGGTGAATATCACCTATGGCGTAGGCTCGGTACACGAGGGTTATGGCGAAACCGGCATGGCGCATTTGCTGGAGCATTTGCTGTTCAAGGGCACGCCGCGCGTTGCCGACATCCCCGGCGAGATGAAAAAACGCGGCATCAGCTTCAACGGCACCACCAGCCTTGACCGCACCAATTACTACGGCAGCTTTCCAGCCAATGACGACACCCTGCGCTGGCTACTGGCGTTGGAAGCCGACCGCATGGTCAATTCTTTCATTGCGCAAAAAGACCTGGACAGTGAAATGACCGTGGTGCGCAACGAAATGGAGCGCGGCGAAAACAACCCCGGCAGCGTGCTGGCGCAGCGGCTGCGCTCGGCGGCCTATCACTGGCATAACTACGGCAACTCCACCATCGGCAACCGTTCGGATGTGGAAAACGTGCCGATTGAAAACCTGCAAGCCTTCTACCGGCGCTGGTATCAGCCGGACAATGCCACGCTCATCATTGCCGGGCGTTTTGACGCCCGCCAGGTGCTCGGCCAGATACAGGCAAGCTTTGGCGCATTGCCGCGCCCCGGCCGCACGCTGCCACGCCACTGGACACACGAGCCCACGCAGGATGGCGAGCGCGAAATCACCGTGCGTCGCAGTGGCGACATGCAACTGGTGATGCTGGGTTATCGCACCCCGGCGGCCACCCACCCGGACATGCCCGCCCTGATGGTGCTGGGCAATCTGCTATCGCACAGCCCCGCCGGTCGCTTGCACAAGGCGCTGGTGGAAACGCAAATCGCCCCCTTTGCAGGCGCAGGCATCAGCGCCATGCAGCAGCCGGATTTGTTCACCTTCGTGGCGGTTGCGCCCAAGGACGGTGATCCGGCCAAGACCGAGGCCGCGCTTTTGCAGCAGGCCGAGCACATTGCACAAACCCCCATCAGCGAAGCCGAGGTCAACGCCACCAAGCAGCGCATCGCCAATGGCTACGAGCTGTCATTCAACAATGTCAACAGCATCGGCCTTGCGATGAGCGAATACGTCGCCGCCGGAGATTGGCGGTTGTATTTCGTGCTGCGCGATGCCATGGAAAAAGTCAGTACCGCAGACGTCAACCGCGTGGCGCAGAAGTATCTGATTGCCAGCAACCGCACGCTGGCACGCTTCATCCCTACCGAAAACCCGGTGCGTGCGGACATTGGCACAGCGCCTGCCATCGCCACCCTGGTGGATGGCTATCAAGGCCGCGAAGCCGTGGCCGCCGGTGAAAGTTTCGAGCCGTCCCTCGAAAACATCGCCGCGCGCAGCGAGATTTACCGCCTGGGCGATGGCCTGCAGGTTTCGCTGCTGCCCAAAAGAAACCGCGGTCAGAGCGTGACCTTCAGCGCCCGCTTCCGTTTTGCCGACATGGACAGCCTGCAAGCCTTCCCGAATGCCGCCAGCGCATCCTCCATGCTGGGCGGAATGCTGATGCGCGGCAGCCAAGACCTGAGCCGTGAAGCCATCGACAAGCGTTTTGAAGCCCTGAAAACCAGTGCCAACATCGGCGGCGGCCTGCAAGGCGCCAGTATCAACCTGGTTTCCCGGCGCGACAATCTGGCCGAGGCACTGACACTGGCTGCTGACATTTTGAAAAAACCGGCATTGCCGGAGGCAGAGTTCGAGCAGTTGCGCATACAGGCCATCACCGGTGCGGAAGCCTCGCGCAAGGAGCCGGGCACTGTTGCCGGGCAGGCGCTGGCAGCCCGCTTTGACCCCTGGCCGAAAAACCATCCGCTGGCACATGTACCGCTGGATGAAAGTCTGGCACAGTTGCAGGCGCTGAAGATTTCCGACTTGCGCGCCTTTCATGAGCAGTTCTATGGAAGTGCACACGGCGAAATCGCCATCGTCGGCGACTTTGACCCCGCCGTTATCAAGCCGCTGCTGGCACAGCTTTTCAGCCACTGGAAAGCGCCCGTGCCGCATCAGCCGGTTGCCACCCGCCATCACCCGGTCACTGCCGAGCGCCACAGTTTTGCAACCCCGGACAAGGCCAATGCCGTTTACCTGGCGCAGATGAATCTTGCCCTGAACGACAGGCATCCGGATTACCCGGCACTGCTGGTCGCCAACAATATCTTTGGCGGCGGCGGCCTGAAATCACGCCTGGCCGAGCGCGTGCGCCAGCGCGACGGTTTGAGCTATGGCATCGGCAGCCGCCTATCGGCAGATTCCAGTCGCTCCAATCAGGACGATGCCGGCAGCTTCTTCATCCAGGGCAGCGCCGCACCGGAAAACATGGCAGCACTTGAACGCGCGGTCGGCGAAGAACTGCAACGCTTCGTGCGCGAAGGCATTACCGCCGAGGAACTTGCCGATACCGTGAACAGCCTGCTGACCCAGCGCCAGCAAGGCCGCGCCAGCGATGGCAATATCGCCGCGATGCTCAATTCCGACCAATACCTTGGCCGCAAGATGCAGGATCGTGCCGTGTTCGAGCAGCAGCTGCGGGCACTCACCGTGGCCGATGTCAATGCGGCCATCGCCCGCCATATCCAGCCGGAAAACTTGAGCGTGGCGGTCGCCGGTGATTTTGCCAAAGCGCGCGAGAAGGCCCAATAATCCGGCGCATCACGCCATACGATGCGGGGCGGGTCAAGCCCGCCCCGTTCTGCATCAGGCCGCGATCAGCCTGACGCGGGCGAAGTTGCGCTTGCCGACCTGCAACATGCCCTCGAAGCCGGGGGTGAACATGCGTGCGGCATCCTCCAACACCTCGCCATCGACGCGCACCGCGCGCTCTTTCAGCTTGCGGTTGGCCTCCGAGTTGCTGGGCATGATGCCGGCGGCTACCAGCAAGGCATTGATGCGCAGGCCTTCTGCCGGTACGGCCACCTCCTGCAATGGCAGTTGCGAGACATCGCCCTGCCCGGTGACGGCGGCATGCCAGCCGGCAATCGCGGTTTCGGCCCCCGCCGCATCATGAAAGCGGCTCGCCAGCTCGCGCGCCAGGCGCAGTTTGACATCGCGCGGGTTGAGTCTGCCTTCGGCCACATCGGTCTTGAGCTGCTTGGCCTCATCGATGCCGATATCGAAGCTGAGCAACTCGATCCAGTCCCACATCAGCTCATCGCCAATCTTCATGGTCTTGTTGACGATGTCGATGGCAGGCTCGGTGACACCGATATAGTTGCCCAGCGATTTGCTCATCTTGTTGACGCCATCCAGCCCTACCAGCAGCGGCATGGTCAGCACGATTTGCGGTTTCTGGCCGCTGCCTTCCTGCAGGCCGCGCCCCATCAGCAGGTTGAATTTCTGGTCGGTGCCGCCGCATTCCACATCCGCTTGCAACGCCACCGAGTCGTAGCCTTGCACCAGCGGGTAAAGGAACTCATGGATGGCAATCGGCTGCTGCGCCGCATAGCGTTTGGCAAAGTCGTCGCGCTCCAGCATCCGCGCCACGGTGTGCTGCCCGGCGAGGCGAATCATGTCCGCCGCACTCATCTTGCCGAACCACTCGCTGTTAAAGCGCACCTCGGTCTTGTCGCGGTCGAGCACCTTGAACACTTGTTCTTCATAGGTGCGCGCATTGGCGAGCACATCCTCGCGCGAGAGCGGCTTGCGGGTGGCGTTCTTGCCGGTAGGGTCGCCAATCATGCCGGTGAAGTCGCCAATCAGGAAAATCACCTGATGCCCCAGATCCTGGAACTGGCGCAGCTTGTTCAAAAGCACGGTATGCCCCAGATGCAGATCGGGCGCCGTGGGGTCAAAACCGGCCTTGATGCGCAGTGGACGGCTTTCCTTCAGCCGCGCTTCAAGTTCTTCGCGCTTCAGAAGCTCGTCAGTACCACGGGCAATGATTTCTAGGGCTTGGGCAATATCGGGGCTGGACACGGGTATTTCCTGAATAGGCAGAAGGGCATGATAACGGCATAAATCTTCCGTTAAATGTGATGCTCTGCAAATTTTTCAAACATATCAATAAGTTGACGCGAAGATTTAATGTATCTATGGTAGCGCGTTGAATTTTTCATCACACTGCGTGGAGACCGCTGGATGACTGCCTACAGTCCCGATGCCACCCGCAAGAGACAACTCCGTGCGCTGCGCGCCGAAGGACTCCGGCGCTATGTCGCCAACCGTATCCCCGAGGGCTTCAATGGCCGTTGGTCGCGCCGTCAGTGGGCGCATGCCGGGCTTGCCGCCAGCATCGCCGCCTTGCTGGCCGCACTGGTACCCGGCCTTGACCAAGCACTGACCCTGCCCGGCCACGCCCCACGTGCCTCGCTGGCACTGCCGCTGCCCAGCCTGCACGGCAGGCGCAATGCCCCGGTCGCCACCCAGAAAGGTGACAGCTGGCAGGTAGTCAATGTCCGCGCGGGCGAAACCGCCAGCCAGATTTTCGAGCAATTGCAAATCCCGCAGGCCGACCTGGCGCGGCTTTTGAAATATCCTGGACTTGCACGCGAAATGAGCCGCCTGCGCCCGGGTGCAGAGCTGGCCTTTGACCTGCCCACGGGCGGGGCGCTGCGCGGCTTCCGCTATACCCGGATGGGGCAAAAAGTTGAGCTGGATCTGACCGGCGAGCGCATCACCGAAACGCCGGTGCCGCAACAGGTGGATGTACGCACCGTGGTGCTGACCGGCAAGGTCGGCAGCTCGCTGTTCACCTCGGCGCGCAAGGCCGGCTTGAGTGCGCAAAACCTGAAAGAACTCACCGACGACATCTTCAAATACGATGTCGATTTCCGCTCCGACTTGGAGCCTGACGACCGCTTCAGCGTGGTGGTCGATCAAACCTGGCGCGACGGCAAGCTGGTCGGCACAGGCCCCGTGCTGGCCGCCACCATCACCACCGGCGACAAGCTGCATAGCGGCTTCTTGTTTGAGCGCAATGGCCGCCGCAGCTATTACACCGCCGATGGCCGTTCGCTGGAGCGCGCCTTTATCCGCATGCCCATTCCCTTTGCCCGCCTGACCTCGGGCTTTGGTGGTCGCCGCCATCCGGTGCTCGGTTCAATGCGGATGCACAAAGGGGTGGACTATGCCGCGGCCACCGGCACCCCGATCATGGCCGCAGGCGATGCCCGGGTGAAATCGGTCGGCTGGCAGGGCGGCTATGGCAAGACCGTGGAACTCGACCACGGCCAGGGTCGCACCACCCTGTATGCGCATATGTCGCGCTTTGCCAATATCCGCCCCGGCCAGCAGATTGCCCAAGGTACGGTGATTGGCTATGTCGGCAGCACCGGCATGTCCACCGGCCCGCATCTGCACTACGAATTCCGCATCAACGGCGTGCATGTCAATCCGCTGAAGATGACCCTGCCGCCGCCTGCACCGCTTTCCGGTGCCGACTTGACCGCCTTCAAGGATGAAACCCGCCGTGCGCTGGGCAAAATCCGCGAAGTGGAAAACATCGTATTCCAGGGTGAAGAAGACACCCTGGTGGCGGACAACAAGCCCGCCGCAGCTGGCCATAATCGCAGCTGACCGCTAGCACATTGGATACGACAACGCCGGCCTGATACCCTTCAGGCCGGCGTTTTTTCTGGTCGTGTTTTAGCCGCTAAGGCGCGTTTGCCGCCTCGGCCTCGCGCCGCTCCAGCTGCGGTATCAGCACAAAGAACAGCAGCACCGCCGGGGCGGACACCAATGCGGTAATCCAGAAATAATTGCCATAGCCAATCTTCAGCACGATGGCGCCGGACACGGCGGTCAGCAGTTTGCCCGGCAGCATGGTCAATGAAGAAAACAGCGCATACTGGGTGGCGGTAAAGCGCTGGTTGACCAGTGACGAGAGAAACGCCACCAATGTGGTGCCTTGAAAACCTTGCGCCAGATTCTCGCCGGAAATCACGATGGTGAGTTTCTGCAAATCGCCATTGGCGCCTTCCAGCCAGACATACAGCAGATTGCTGACCGCGCCCAGCATCACCCCGGCCAGCAGCGGCCAGCGCAGCCCCCAGCGCGCCACGGCGATGCCGCCCAGAAACACTCCGGCCATGCCGACCCAGATGCCATATACCTTGGAAATCGCAGCGATCTCGGTCTTGCTATAGCCCTGGTCAAGGTAGAACGGCGCCATGATGCCGCCGCCCAACGACTGGTCGGAAATCTTGGCCAGCAGGATGAACAGCAGCAGGATGATGGCAAGCGTACTGCCAAAACGGCGGAAGAAATCGGCAAACGGCTCCACTACGCCATGCGTGATACTCTGCCCCCAGCTTTCATGGCGGATGCGCTGCACCGCAGGCTCGGCCGCCAGCAGCACTGTCACCACCGGAATCAGCATGGCCGCCGCCATCAGCGTATAGACCAGCGGCCAGGAGACATGGTCGGCCAGCACCAGGGCAAACGCGCCGGTCAGAATCAGGGCGATGCGATAGCCCAGCGAATAGGTCGCCACCAAGGCGCCTTGCGCCTCTTGCGGGGCGATTTCCACGCGATAGGCGTCCACCGCGATATCCAGTGTGGCGCCGGCAAAAGCCACCATCACCGTCACCCAGACAAAGGGCGCCAGCTTGTCCGGGGTCAGCATCGCCATGCCCACCAGCCCGGCGATGATGATGATTTGCGCCAGCAGCATCCAGCCGCGCCGCAGTCCCAGACGCCCCAGGAGCGGCAGGCGCCATTGGTCAACCAGCGGCGCCCAGAGGAATTTCAGGGTATAGGCTATGCCGGCACTGGCAATCAGGGTGATGTCCTTGAGCACCAGTGCGTTTTCTTTCAGCCAGTAGGCCAGCGTCCCGGCCACCAGCAAGAACGGCAGGCCGGAAGCAAAACCGAAGAAAAACATCGTCCAGGCCGAAGGCGCAGAAAACGCCTTCCAGACGCTCATTTTCTGCTTGCCCGCACTCATGCCTGCCACTCCGGCCAGTCATAGTCCACCAGATAAGGGGCGTGGTCGGAGAATTTGGGCTCCGGGAAAATCGCCACTTCACGGATATGCCCGGCCAGCCGGGGCGTGACCAGCTGATAGTCGATGCGCCAGCCGACATTGTTGGCACGCGCCTGACCGCGCTGGCTCCACCAGGTGTATTCGGCGGCATCGGGCTTGAGCACCCGGAACGAATCCTTCCAGCCCCCCTCGCGCGGCGTGATGAGGCCATCGTGGCCACCATCATCAATCAGCCCGGACAGCCAGGCGCGCTCATGCGGCAGGCAGCCGGAGTTCTTCTGGTTGCCGCTCCAGTTCTTGATGTCATTGCGGCTGCGCACGATATTCCAGTCACCGCACAGCACATATTCGCGGCCACTGGCGAGCCATTCATCCAGAATCGGCGCCAGCCAGCGCATCACGTCTTCTTTCACCGCCTGGCGCACTTCGCCAGAGCTGCCCGACGGGATATAAAAAGACACCACGCTCAGATTGCCAAAGCGCGCTTCGATATAGCGGCCTTCTTCGTCAAAGTCCTCGCGCCCAAGCCCGGTGATGACCTCATCCGGCGCACGGCGGCTGTAAATCGCCACGCCGCTGTAGCCTTTTTTCACGGTAGAGTCACGAAAGTAGGCGTGATAGCCATCCGGCAACAGCTCCGGCACCTGTAATTGCGGCGTTTGCGCCTTGGTTTCCTGTACGCACAACAGGTCGATATCCTGCGCGGCGAACCACTCGAAAAAGCCTTTTTTGGCCGCCGAACGCAGGCCGTTGGCGTTGAAACTCAAAATACGCATCGCGGTATCCGTGTGAATATGGGACGATGATAGCAATGCCGCTGGCACTCACACGCTCATCCACTGTCCTTATGAATGACCATCGCTCCCGTTTTCTTGCTGCCGCCCTGAAAGCCCAGGCGCTGCGCTTTGGCGAATTCACGCTCAAATCCGGCCGCATCAGCCCGTATTTCTTCAATGCTGGCCGGTTTGATTCCGGGCAGTCGCTGGCCACGCTGGGCCGCGCCTATGCCGATGCCGTGGCCGAGGCCGGGCTGTCCTTCGACATGCTGTTTGGCCCGGCCTACAAGGGCATTCCGCTGGCCACCGCCGTCGCCTGCGCAATGGCCGCCGATGGCCGTGATGTGCCGCTGGCCTTCAACCGCAAGGAAGCCAAGACCCATGGCGAAGGCGGCCACCTGATTGGCGCGCCAATGGCCGGACAGCGGGTGCTGATTGTCGATGACGTGATTACCGCAGGCACCGCCATCCGTGAAGCCCTGGGGCTGATTCATGAAGCCGGCGGCACGGTGGCAGGCATCGTGATTGGCCTGGACCGGCAGGAAATCGTCCGCGAAGGCGACCCGCGCTCGGCTGCGCGCGGCGTGGCCGAAGAACACCAGGTGCCGGTGATTGCCGTTGCCTCCTTGGCCGACTTGCTTGATTTTTCCGCACAAAACGCCGAACTTGCGCAGTGGCGCGGCGCATTGGCCGACTATCGTGACCGTTACGGCGCACGCGCAGACTAAACCCCTTAGGTGAAACCCATGTCCATCACCCGTTATCTGGCACTGGCCGCACTCCTGACCGCCCTGCCGGTCGCAGCGCAAAACAAGCCTGCCGAGCGCAAACTCTATTGCTGGGATGAAGGTGGCCGCAAAGTCTGCGGCGATGCCCTGCCGGCCTCTGCGGTCAACAGTGCCCGCACCGAAATCAGCAGCCGCACCGGCCTGCCCGGTGTGCGCACGGAGCGGCTCCTCTCGCCCGGCGAGCAGGCTGAAGCCGCCGCGCAAGAAGCCGCACGCCGCCAGGAAGCTGAAAGGATTGCCGCGCAAAAACGCTCGGATACTGCGCTGGCCGAGTCCTATGACAGCGAAGACGCGCTGCGGCATGCCTTCAAGGTGCGTTACGAACTGGTGGACGAAAGCCTGAAAACCAGTGAGATGACCATCAGCACCCAGCGCAAGAGCCTGCTGCAACTGATGCGTACTGCCGCTGACCTGGAGCTGGAAGGCAAGCCGGTCAATGAAAAACTCAGCCAGGACATCCAGGCACAACGCGCCGCGCTTGTCGGTGCCATGCACATGCAGCAACAGCAACAAGCCGAACGCAGCCTGTTGGACAGCCAGCAACAAGAAGCCCTGGCGCGCTGGCGCAGGACACGCGGCATTGAAGCGGGCACCCCCTGAGCACCCCCGGAAACGGCCATGACCCCAACATCCTCTCCGCCCCCGGCAACCGCCGAATGGTTCTATGCCGATGCCAGCCACCAGCAGCAAGGCCCGGTTGACCATGACACGTTGCTGGCCTTGTTCAATCAAGGCCAAATCACGGCACTAAGCCTGGTCTGGAAGGCCGGGATGCCCGCATGGCAACCGCTTCATGAAGTGGTGCAACTGCCAGCCGCCCTCAATCGCCAGAGCACAGGCACGGCTACAGCCTCCGCCAGAATGCCGGGGACGGCGCAGCCACCCCCTCCCCCGGCGCCCGCAAAGAAAAACAAAGGCTGCCTGATTGCGCTCGTCGTGGCGCTGGTGCTGGGGCTGCTTGCCATTCCTGTCATTGGCATCCTCGCAGCCATCGCCATACCGGCCTATCAGGATCACACCCTGCGCGCCCAAATCGCCAGTACCCTTGCTACGCTCAGCCCTTACCAGCAATCGGTTGCCGCGTTTTATGCCGAGCATGGCCGCTGCCCGGTCAATGGCGAGGCGGGTATTCCCGAGCGTGACGCATTCCCCGAGCCCAACATCACCGATGTCTATGTCGGCATCGACACCGACGAAGACCAGTACGAGTGCATCATTGCCCCGACCCTGACCGGCTTTGGCAGCCCCAAACTGGACAGCCAGACACTATGGCTGACCTATGACGCCGACAACGGCGAATGGCTGTGCGGCTCCACCGTAGCCGACCGATACCTGCCCAGCAGTTGCAAAAATCCAGACACACCATGAACGAAAACACCGCCCCGACCCCCGATACCGCAAACTCCGCCGAATGGTTCTATGTCGATGCCCGGCGCCAGCAGCAAGGCCCGCTGGCGCATGAGCAATTGCTCGCCCAGGTTCAGAACGGCCTGCTGCCTGCCGATACCCTGGTCTGGAAAAACGGCATGAGTGACTGGCAGCCCGCCAGCGCCGTTCCCGGCCTGCTGCCTGCGCCCATGCCCCAGGGCGCTGCACCGCTGCCGTCACCGACGGCCCCCCTGCCAGCCAGCGCCGATATTGACCGCAGCGATATCGTCTATGCCGGTTTCTGGCGGCGCGTGGCGGCCAATGTGATTGATAGCCTCATCGTGGGCATGCTGTCCTACATCATCATCATTCCGGTGATGCTGGTTGCCGGTTTTTCGCTGGCCGCATTTGCCGGCGATATCCCAAGCGGACAGGAAAGCGCCTTCACCTGGCTGATGCTGGGCCTGTATCCGCTGCTCTATACCCTGCACGCGATTTACTACGGCTGGATGCAGTCGCGCCCGGCACAGGCCACGCTCGGCAAGATGGCCTGCGGTATCAAGGTGGTTGGCAATAATGGCGAGCGCATCAGCTTCTGGCGCGGCTTTGGGCGCTACTTCGCCTTTGCCTTCGTGTTTGTTTTCACTTTGGGCATCGGCACGCTCATCGCCGCCTTTACCGACCGCAAGCGCGCCCTGCACGACATGATGTGCAGCACCCTGGTGGTGGACAAATGGGCCTATAGCCCGCACCCGGAGCTGCAAACCCGTGGCCTTGATACCGTCACCAAGGTGGTGCTGGCCCTCTACGCCGTCCTGCTTGTATTGGTGTTCCTGTTCGCCATGCTGGTGACAATGATTGCCATTGGCGGACAGGCATAATCCTTGCGCGTTTCACCAATCTCTTGAGTAATTCCGATGTCCAAGCATTTGCTTATCGTTGAATCTCCGGCCAAGGCCAAAACCATCAACAAGTATCTGGGCAAGGATTTCCAGGTACTGGCCAGCTATGGTCATGTGCGCGACCTGGTGCCCAAGGAAGGCGCGGTTGACCCCGAGCACGGCTTTGCGATGCGCTATGACCTGATTGAAAAGAACGAAAAGCATGTGGCCGCCATCGCCAAGGCCACGCGCGAGGCAGACGATATTTACCTGGCCACCGACCCGGACCGCGAAGGAGAGGCCATCAGCTGGCATATCGCCGAAATTCTGAAAGAAAAAAAGCTGCTGCAAGACAAGCCGCTGCACCGCGTGGTGTTTACCGAAATCACCCCGCGCGCGATTCGCGAGGCCATCGCCCACCCCCGGCAGATTTCCGCGCCGCTGGTGGATGCCCAGCAGGCGCGCCGCGCGCTGGATTATCTGGTCGGCTTCAATCTCTCGCCGGTGCTGTGGCGCAAGGTGCAGCGCGGCCTGTCGGCAGGCCGCGTACAGTCGCCGGCGCTGCGCATGATTGTCGAGCGCGAGGAGGAAATCGAAGCCTTCCAGGCGCGCGAATACTGGACGATTGAGGCCGATTGCGCCCATCCTTCGCAGCACTTCAGCGCCAGGCTCAGCAAGCTTGATGGCGAGAAGTTCGAGCAATTCACCCTCACCGATGACAAGGCCGCCGAGGCTGCGCGCAGCCGCATCCTGGCTGATGCCCAGGGCGTTCTGCATGTCACCGATGTCGCCAGCCGCGAGCGCAAACGCCGCCCGGCACCGCCATTCACCACCTCCACCCTGCAACAGGAGGCCGCGCGCAAGCTCGGCTTCACCACCCGCAAGACCATGCAGGTGGCGCAGAAACTCTACGAAGGCATCAATATCGGCGAGGAAGGCACGGTCGGGCTTATCAGCTATATGCGTACCGACTCGGTCAGCCTCTCGCAAGATGCACTCTCTGAAATCCGCGACGTGATTGCGCGTGATTTCGGTATCAGCGCACTGCCGGACAAACCGAACTTCTACCAGACCAAATCCAAAAACGCGCAAGAAGCCCACGAAGCCATCCGCCCGACCTCGGCGCTGCGCACCCCGGCGCAGGTGGCGCGCTTCCTGTCCGATGACGAGCGCCGCCTGTATGAACTCATCTGGAAGCGCAGCGTGGCCTGCCAGATGATTCCGGCCACGCTCAATACCGTGACCGTGGAACTGGCTGCCGGCAGCCGCCATGCCTTCCGTGCCAGCGGCACCACCGTGGTGGTACCGGGCTTCCTGGCGGTCTATGAAGAAGGCAAAGACCAGAAAAACGCCGAAGACGATGACGAAGGCCGCAAGCTGCCGGTGATGAAGCCGGGCGAGAACCTGCCACTGGCTGCGGTACAGGCACAGCAGCACTTCACCCAGCCGCCGCCGCGCTATACCGAAGCCTCGCTGGTGAAGGCGCTGGAGGAATACGGCATCGGCCGCCCCTCCACCTATGCCTCCATCATCCAGACCCTGCTGTTCCGCCAGTACGCCGAGCTGGAAGGCCGCGCCTTCCGCCCCACCGATGTTGGCCGCGCGGTCAGCAAATTCCTCTCCGCGCACTTCACCCGCTATGTGGATTACGACTTTACCGCCAATATGGAGGACGACCTTGATGCCGTCAGCCGCGGCGAGGAGGACTGGATTCCGCTGATGGAAAAATTCTGGGGGCCGTTCAAGGCACTGGTCGCCGACAAGACCGAGAGCTTGGACCGCACCGATGCCGGCAGCGCACGCACCCTGGGGATTGACCCGGCCAGCGGCAAGGAAGTCAGCGCCCGCATTGGCCGCTTCGGGCCGATGGTGCAAATCGGCAGTGTCGATGATGAAGAAAAACCCAGGTTTGCCTCGCTGCAACCGGGGCAAAGCATTTACTCCATCACCCTGGAAGCGGCGCTCAAACTGTTTGAAATGCCGCGCAAGCTTGGTGAATCCAATGGCGAGATGGTCAGCGTCGGCATTGGCCGCTTCGGCCCGTTTGCCAAGCGCGGCAGCACCTATGCCAGCCTGAAGAAAGAAGACGACCCCTACGCCATCAGCTTCGAGCGCGCCGTGGCGTTGATTGAAGAAAAAGAAGAAGCCGCCCGCAACCGCATCATCCTGCAATGGGAAGGCAGCGATGTGCAGGTCTTGAATGGCCGCTTTGGCCCGTATGTCTCCGATGGCCAGATGAACGGCAAAATCCCCAAAGACCGCGACCCGAAAACGCTGACGCTGGAAGAAGCCACGCAAATGCTGGCCGAAACCGGCAAGCCGGTACGCAAGGGCTGGGGCAAGAAGGCCGCCAGCAAGACCGCAGCCAAAAAAGCCCCGGCCAAGAAAGCTGCGACAAAGAAAACGGCTACCAAGAAGGCAGCCAGCAAGAAGGCCACAAGCAAGAAAGCCGCCAGCAAAAAAGTCGCAGACAGTGATGAGGCGCCGTTCTGATTCGGCCAACGGCAAATGAATCAGGACAGCCCCATCAGCCCCCAACAGGCCGCCCGCCTTCTGGCGGCAGGCGGCCTGCTGCTTTATCCCACCGAGGCGGTTTGGGGACTGGGCTGCGACCCGCGCAATCCGGCTGCGGTACTGCGGCTTTTGCGCATCAAACAGCGTCCCGTGGAAAAAGGGCTGATTCTGGTAGCCGCCGACGAAACCCAGCTTGCCCCGTTTATCGATATGCAGCGCCTTGACCTGCAACAGCAGGCCGCCGTGCGGGAAAGCTGGCCCGGCGCCAACACCTGGGTCGTGCCTGCAACGGCCGATGTGCCCGACTGGATTCGCGGCGCACATACCGGCATTGCCGTGCGCGTATCGGCGCACCCGGAGGTCATCGCCCTGTGTCGCGCCTTTGGCGGCGCCCTGGTGTCCACCAGCGCCAATTTTGCCAGCCAGCCCGCCCCCACCTCGCGCACCGCCATTGACCCGACACTCATCGCCGCCGTGGATGCCGTGCTTGCCGGAGAAACCGGCGGACACCCCAGCCCCAGCACCATTCGTAACGCCATCAGCGGTCAAACCCTGCGCGGCGGATGAGCCGCAAAGTCACGATAATCTCCATATTCGACAGCACCGGGCATCGTGTTCTCATGCGCTCAGTCCCATTACTTGTCTTGCTGCTACTGCCGGGCAGCCCCCTGCAAGCCCAGCAGAGCATCACCATTTACCGCTGCGTGGACGCCGCAGGCATCGTCACACTGCAGAACGGCAAGCCCTGCGCCAAAGGACAGCAGCAGCAAGCGCGGCGCATGGAAGTGCCTGCCGCGCCCCCGCCCAAAGCCGCTCCTGCAGCGCCGGTTCAGGCACCCGCACCAGCAGCACCGCCCCCGGCAGAGCCGCCGCCCGCGCCCGCCATGGTCGCCAAGCGCGAGCCACTGCCACCACCGCCGCTATACCGCTGCCGCACCTGGGGCGGCAAGAACAGTTATTTGAATGAAGACGGCCACCCGCCCAAGCGCTGCGACCCCCTGCCAGTGCAAGGCATTGATGGCAGCACGGCCAACACGGGCGGCATCGAGGCCTGCGAAATGCGCGAAGACCATTGCGACCGTATCCCGGACGAAGAACTGTGCACGGCATGGAGCGAATACAACCGCCAGGCCGAATCCATGGTGCGGCTGGAAAACCCGGATATCGCCGCCAAGGCCAATGCGCTTTACCACCGCACCCGGCAAGTGATGAATACCACCACTTGCGCTGATGCAACAGCGCCGTAAAGCGCGAGGAATCGAATCATTCCCCCTGTCAAAAACCGTGAGCCAGAAAGCCTCCATCAACAGCGATACATTGCCCGGTGATGTAAGCAGCCGCTGGCAGACATAAAAACGCCGCCAGCGCGGCAACTTCGTGCGGCTCACCGATGCGCCCCATCGGCGTGCGCAGCAGCACTTCATCCAGATAGTCCGGGTCGGCCAATTTGGGTGAAGTACGCCGGGTGCGGATATACCAAGGTGCAACGGTGTTGACCCGTACCCCATCCTCGGCCCATTCCACCGCCAAATTGCGGCTCATCTGGTGCAATGCCGCCTTGCTCATGCCATAGGGCGCGCCAGTACGCACATGGGTGATGCCGGAAACACTGCCGACATTGACGATGGCCGATTGCGCATGACGAATCAGCAGAGGATGCGCCAGGCGGCACATTTCAAAGGCGCTGAACGCATTGATTTCAAAAATGTCCCGCCATTCATCCTCGGCATAATTATTGGCCGCGCGGCTCAGGTTGCCACCGGCATTATTGATGAGGATATTGAGGTTTCCACCAAAGTCTCCCGTCCAGTCCATCAGCGCCTGACGCTCATCGGCATCACTGACATCTGCCGCAAACGCATACGCCTGCGCACCGGGCACTTCGCTCTCCAGCGATTCACGCGCAGTTTTCAGCGCATCCTCATCGCGCGCACTCATCAATACCACAGCACCCAGGCGCATCAACTCCTCGCTGATGGCGCGCCCAATCCCGGCACTGGCACCGGTCACCAGCGCCAATTGCCCATCCAGCCGCCAATGCGCCATGCTCATGAATTTCTCCGGAAAATCACATAGAGCTACCATGATAATGGTGCATCGTATTGGAGACTTCCCTTGAAACACTTCGCCTCGGCCATCATCGCTCTGACACTTGTCGCCTGCGCAGATTCGCCCCCACCATCAGAAGAAAAACACGACCATCTGCGCCGTCACATTGAAGCACCGCTGGACAAGGCCAAGGTAATGGATGCACTGCAACAGCAGGCAGAAGATCAACGTCAACAGCAGCTGGATGCACTCACCCAATGACGCTGCCTTCGATCGACTTACCGCAGTTACACGTCGATTATGTGGCCGCTGCGCAACCGCAAGACCTGCTGCAGCGCGATGATGTGCTCGCCGTTTTCGGCTTTGGTCAGGATGCACCGCACCTTGATGACCCACGCTGGCTGCGCGTGCCGCTAAACACATCTGCCCATGCGCCACTGGAGGTCTGGTCCTGCAACACACCTGTTGCACATGACCGTGATGGCAGTATCCAGTGGTCTTGCAATGCACACTTTATGTTCGGTGCAGTGGAAGTGGCCGAGCTTGATGGGGACATCTGCTCCGCAGCAGAGCAAGCCTATGCGCAACTTGAGCTGCATCTGGAAAAGCACGGCTTTACGCATATTCTGCGCATCTGGAACTACATGGGCGGCATTACCGAGGGCGAAGGCGATGCCGAGCGTTACCGCGAGTTTTGTGTAGGCCGGGTGCGAGGCATGAGCGAGCTGCGCACTGATGTACTACCTGCCGCCACTGCCATTGGCCGCAGTGATGGCGAACGCATCCTGCAAGTGTATTGGCTTGCGGCCAAAAATCCCGGTCAGCCGGTGGAAAACCCGCGCCAGCTCAGTGCCTACCACTATCCGCGCCAATATGGCCCGCAATCGCCAAGCTTTGCCCGCGCCATGCTGCCGCCCGACAGCTTGCAAACCCCACTGATGCTTTCTGGCACTGCCGCCATCGTCGGCCACCAATCGCAGCATACCGGCGAGGTTTTGAAGCAATTGGACGAAATTTTTGTCAATCTTGATGCCCTGCTCAACGCCGCTCGCCAGCATCGCCCCACGCTTCCTGCCAGGCTTGATGCCAGCACCCGCCTGAAAGTCTATGTCCGCGATGCCGCCGACCTGCCGCAGGTTGAGCGTGCATTGGCCGAACGGCTGGGCACGGAGGTGCCCTATATGATTGTGCATGCAGCCATCTGCCGCCGTGAACTGGCGATAGAAATCGATGGCGTACACGGCCATACGGCTCAGGCGCCATGAATATCTCCCCCCTGCCTCCACAGCCCAACTGGATCGTCCTCGTCAGTCTGACCTGGGGCATCTTGTCTGCTGTTGGCACACTGCTGTTCATGCTGCAGGCCCTGGGTTTTGCGCCGTTCTTGCCGGCATACGCATATATGCCGCTGTATATCCTCATACCGTTTGGCATCCTCGGCATCATCGTCTCGATGATCGCCATTGTTCTCCAAAAGAGCGCCCGTCACCTGGCAATTATCGGACTGCTGCTCAACGCGACCACCCTGGTGCCCACCGGTATTTTCCTGTTGCTCGATACTTCTCTTTCATTGCTTTGACGCCGAGCCTGTATCCTTGGCGCTCACGTTTTCATGGAGAGCACAATGGGGACTTTCAGCCTGATCTGGGGTATCTGCGCAATTTTGGGCATGTTGCTGGCAATGATTCCACTGCTGGGCTGGCTGAACTGGTTCAATATCCCGTTTGCCATCCTGGGTCTGATTGTTTCGGCCATCGGCATGTCGGGCGCGCGTCGCCGCAATGCCGCCGTCGCCGGACTAGTGCTATGCCTGATTGCCACCGTGCTGGGCGGTATCCGCCTGATGCTCGGTGGTTTCATTCTGTAATTAAAATACCCGCATGAGTTACTTCCCCCACACCCGTCCGCGCCGGATGCGCCGCGATGATTTTTCCCGTCGGCTGATGCGCGAAACCACGCTTACCGTCAACGACTTCATCTATCCGGTCTTTGTACATGAGCTTGAAGGGCGCGCACCGGTCGGCTCCATGCCCGGCATTGAGCGGCTGTCGATTGACGAATTGCTGAAAGTCGCAGAACAAATGTGCGAGCTGGGCATTCCTGCCATTGCCCTGTTCCCGGTCACGGCGATGGAGGCCAAATCACTGGATGCTGCCGCTGCCTGGGATGAAAACGGGCTGGCACAGCGCGCGGTGCGGGCGCTGAAGTCGCGCTTCCCGCAATTGGGGGTGATCACCGACGTGGCGCTTGACCCATATACCAGCCACGGTCAGGACGGGCTGCTGGATGCAAGCGGCTATGTGATGAATGACGAAACCGTCGAGGCACTGGTCAAGCAGGCGCTCTCCCATGCCCGTGCCGGTGCCGACGTGGTTGCGCCCAGCGACATGATGGATGGCCGCATCGGCGCCGTGCGTGCCGCGCTGGAGGCCGAAGGCCATATCCATACCCGCATCCTGGCCTATAGCGCCAAGTACGCCAGCGCCTTCTACGGCCCGTTCCGCGATGCCGTTGGCAGCGCCGCCGCGCTGGGCAAAGCCGACAAATACACCTACCAGATGGATCCGGCCAACAGCAACGAGGCGCTGCGCGAAGTGGCGCTGGATATCGACGAAGGCGCCGACATGGTGATGGTCAAGCCCGGCCTGCCCTACCTCGATATCGTGCGCCGGGTGAAGGACGAATTCGGCATGCCGACTTTCGTGTATCAGGTCAGCGGCGAATACGCCATGCTCAAGGCCGCCGCACAGAACGGCTGGCTGGACGAGCGCGCCACCGCGCTGGAGGCGCTACTCGCCATCAAGCGCGCTGGCGCCGACGGCATCCTCAGCTATTTCGCGCTGGATGCGGCACGCTGGCTGAAGGAGGGCGCCTGAGCCATGAGTGCGCTTGCCATCCGCCATGCCCGCACCGAAGACGCCGCCGCCATTGCCCGGCTTGCCAACCAGCTTGGCCACGACACCTGCGAGCAAGACATCCTGCGCCGCCTGCGCAAAATGCTGGATACCCCCACGCAAGCGGTATTCGTGGCCTGCGACGATGACGACCGCGTACTCGGCTATGTCGCCACCGAGCAGCGCCTGCTGCTGGAAAGCGGCGTGCAGGTGGAAATCGTTGCGCTCGCCGTTGACCAGACGCTGCGCCGTGGCGGCACCGGCCGTGCATTGGTGTCCGCTGCCGAGCTGTGGGCATTCAAGCGCGGCGCCAAGCGCCTGCGGGTCGATGTCGATACCGGGCTTGAAGATGCCCATGCGTTCTATCCCGGCATTGGCTATCTGGCAGAAAAAAACCGGCACGGTTATCTGCGCGAACTGAGTTGAACCGGCATGCCGCCCAAGGTTCCCCACTACGCCGTCCTGGGCCAGCCGGTCGCACACTCGCTCTCGCCGCAAATCCATGCCGAATTCGGCAAGCAATGCGGCATTGCGGTGATTTATCTGCGCCTTGATACCAGCGAGCTTGGCTTTGCCAACACCCTGGCACGTTTTGCCAAGGCAGGGGGCGTAGGCGCCAATATCACCGCGCCGCACAAGACCGAGGCCGCGCAACTATGCCAGTCACTGGGCTACCGCGCCCAGCAGGCGGGCACCGCCAACACCCTGATTTGGCGCAATGGTGCCTGGCATGGCGCCAATACCGATGGCAGCGGCCTGCTGCGTGACATCCGCGAGCGCCACGGGCTGAGCCTTGAAAATCGCCGCGTCCTGCTGATTGGCGCCGGTGGCGCTGCCCAGGGCGTTGCTCCCGCATTGCTGGAGACCGGCATTGCCCAGATGGTCATCGCCAACCGCAGCCTGCCACGCGCAACCGCCTTGCTTGAGCGTCTGGGTGCGCCCGACAAGCTGCACGCTTGCACCCTGGAAGCACTGCCCGATATGGGCAGCTTTGACCTTATCCTCCAGGCCACCTCCGCAGGCCACCACGACCAGCCACTGCCATTGCCTGCCGCCATTCTTGGCCAGGACAGCCTGTGCATCGACCTCAACTATGGCCGCGCCGCCCTGCCCTTCACCGCATGGGCGCGCAGCCAGCGTTGCGAACGTGTTGCCGACGGTCTGGGCATGCTGGTCGAGCAGGCCGCCGATGCCTTTGAGCTCTGGCATGGCATCCGTCCCGACACCGCCCCGGTTTACAACAAGCTGCGCATCAGCGCGCGCCTTTAATCCCGCTCAAGCCTCGCGGCGCTGGCCGGTCAGATACTCATCCTTCAGCTTTACATAGTGATTGGCGGAATAAAACAGCGCCTTGATTTCCGCATCGCTCAGCCTACGGGCGAATTTGGCCGGACTGCCCAGCCACATCTCGCCCGCGCCCACGCGCTTGCCGGGCGGCAGCAAGGCACCCGCGCCCAGAAAGCCATGTTGCTCAATGACCGCACCATCCAGCACCACCGCGCCCATGCCCACCAGACAGGCATCGGCAATCTGGCAGGCGTGAATGATGGCCTTGTGGCCGATGGTGCAATCATCGCCAATCAATGTGGCAAAACCGCCCCGCTTGGCATGCGGGCCGTCATGACTGACATGAATCACACAGCCATCCTGCACATTGGTGCGCGCACCGATACGCACGAAATTGACATCACCACGAATCACCGTAAGCGGCCAGACCGAGGCATCATCGCCCAGCAGCACATCGCCAATCACGCAGGCACTGGGGTCTATATAGACGCGCTCGCCGATAACCGGCTGCTTGTCGAGGTAGCTGCGGAGCATATTCATCCCGCCAGTATAAGCATTTGCTCCCTCTCACCGCGCAACGGCAAACCCCCTACAATATGCAAATGAAAATCGCTTCTTGGAACGTCAATTCGCTTAATGTGCGCCTGCCGCATTTGCTGCAATGGCTGGCCGATTTCCAGCCAGACGTAGTCGGGCTACAGGAAACCAAACTCGAAGACGCCAAGTTTCCCGCCGCTGCCATTCAAGAGGCCGGCTATGAAGTGGTCTTTCACGGGCAAAAAACCTATAACGGCGTGGCGCTGCTCTCGCGCAGCGGCGCATTGCAGGATGTGCAATGCGGCATCCCCGGCTCTGACGATCCACAGGCACGGGTGATTGCCGCCACCGTCAACGGCGTGCGCATCGTCAACCTGTACGTGGTCAACGGCCAGGACATCGGCACTGACAAATACGCTTACAAGCTACGCTGGCTGGCTGCCGTACACGACTGGCTGGCCGAAGACCTCAAGCGCTGGCCGAAGATGGTGGTGATGGGCGACTTCAATATCGCCCCGGATGCGCGCGATGTGCATGACCCCGCCGTCTGGGACGACACCCACATCCTGACTTCAAGCGCAGAACGCGATGCACTGGCGCGCATCCAGTCGCTGGGCTTTAGCGATGCCTTCCGCCTGCATCACCAGGATGCTGGCGTATTCAGCTGGTGGGACTACCGTCAGGCAGCCTTCCGCCGCAACCTGGGTCTGCGTATTGACCTGACACTGGTGTCCGATGCCCTCAAAAGCAGCGTGCAAGAGGCCAACATCGAGCGTACGCCGCGCACTTGGGAGCGTCCCAGCGACCATGCCCCGGCATGGCTGGAACTGACCCCCTGACCTTTTCACGTCCACACTCAACAGACCATCGCCATGAACGAAAACAGCCGCAGCCTTCGCCTGAAAGAGGCCACCCGCGACACCCATGACCGCCTCGACAAGCGCATCATGGCCGAGGATATTTTTGCAAGCCAGGCACAGTTCGCCCGCTTCCTGCGCGTACAGTACCGCTTCCATCGCGATGTCGATGCGCTTTACACCAAGCCGGAGCTTGCGCCCTTGCTGCCCGAGCTGGATGCCCGCCGGCGTCTTGCACAGGTCACACAGGATCTCCACGACCTCGACACCCCACTACCCGCCGAAGCCCCCGGCAAGCTGGACAACAGCACCGCGCTGCCCGAAGCGCTGGGCTGGCTATATGTGGCCGAAGGCTCGAATATCGGCGGCACTGTGCTGTACAAACTGGCCTCCAGCAAGCTGGGGCTGAACGCCGAGCACGGCGCGCGCCATTTGGCCGCGCATCCTGATGGCGCGGCACGGCACTGGCGTGAATTCACCCGTGCGCTGGATGAAATCGCGCTTTCCGAAGACGAGGAGGCGCGCGTATTCGCCGCTGCCAACCAGGCCTTCGCCACCGTGCAAGGCTATGTCACCGAAGAATTCGCCAAGAACTGATTTCAGGCGAGCAGGATGCGCTGGCTCTGGTTCACCTGTGGATGGCTGATGCTCATCATGGCCGGCATCGGTGCCGTACTGCCGGTCATGCCCTCCACCATTTTCCTGATCCTTGCCGTGGCCTGCTTTGCCCGCAGCTCACCACGGCTTGAAGCGCGGCTGCTTAACCACCCGCGCTATGGCGCCAGCCTGCGCGCCTGGAAATACCAGCGCGCCATCTCGCCTGCGGGCAAAGCCTGGGCCTGCGCCGGGATTACCATCGGGTTTTTGATTTTCCTCTTCACCGGCCGGCCAAGCCTACCCTGGGCACTGGCCGTTGCAGCTTTCATGCTGGCTTCGGCAGGCTGGATTGCAACCCGCCCCAATCCATCGGCAGATATCTAAAAGCCGTATTGTTTAAAGCCGCAAATACAACAACGCCCGGCAATGCCGGGCGTTGTTGATAGGTCACAAGCGAGTGGTTTTCGCTTAGCGTGCCTTGCCGCGCGTGAACAGATTCACGATGAGCAGCAAAATCACGGCGCCGACCAGCGAATACAGGAACGACATGACGGTAATGCCATCATTGATGCCGCCGCCCAGCAGGAAACCGGAAATCGCAGCGCCGACAATGCCCACGATCACGTTCAGGAAGATACCCTGCTGCGCATCGCGCTTCATGATGATGCTGGCCAGCCAGCCGACGATACCACCCACGATCAACCAAATGATGAGACCCATTGAAAATCTCCTTGTTTGAAAGTTGTCCCGTTCCGGGAGTGAGCGCAGTCTGGCGAAAGCCATGTGATGAACATGTCATGACAGATGCAAAAATTACTTTTGCATTCAGTAACTTGCACTGGGTGTGAAAGTGTGAATCACATCTCAGTCTGCCTTATCAAGCAGCGCCAGCAAGGCCTGCCTTGGCAGCTTTCCGGTTTCATTGCGCGGCAAGGCATCCACGCGAATGATGCGGCGCGGCAAAAACACCGGGTCTGTTGCACTACGCAGCTGCGCCATGATGGCGGCATCCTCCACATCCGGCGCCACCACCACTGCCAGCAGCCGACGCACTCCACCGGCATCGGCTTCCTGCTGCAACATCACCGCATCCTGCACCCCGGCAATGGCTTGCAGGCGACGGGTCAAATCGGCCAGTGATGCGCGCTTGCCGGCAATTTCCAGCAAGTCCGCCTGCCGCCCGCGCAGCTCAAAACAACAGCCATCGGCAGACAGCTCAACCATGTCGGCCAGCATCACCGGCTCCGGCAAGGATGGCCGGAAAACCCGGGTGCCTTCGCTTTCGGGTTGCAACCGCACTTCTTCAAGCAGGCGCCACGCGGTTTCACGCGCTGTGCGGCGCTCGGCCAGAATGCAAACCTCGGTCGCGCCAAAGGTTTCCCGCAATTCGCAACCAAAGCGCACCTCGGCGCGCGCTGCAAGCTCTGCCGCAAGTGGCGCGGTGGCACTGACGATGCCCGCCAAAGGCGGCAACGCCACACCAGATTCCAGCAGTGCCCGCAAATGCACCGGGGTTGTCACCAATAACCTGGGCGCATCGCACTCGGCCAATGCACGGGCGATATCTTCGGGAAAGAATGGCCGCCCCGGATGCACGGCAAACCGCCCCAGCAAGGGCAGCAATACCGAAAGCTCCATGCCATACATATGCTGCGGCGGCACCGTGGCGACAATCTGTGCCGCACCACCGCATAACCTGGTCAGCATTTTCTGGTTGATCGCATCACTATGGCGTAGCGCCCCCCAGGTCTTGCGATGCGCCGAAGGCTGGCCGGTCGAGCCGGAAGTAAAAACCATCATCGCCAAATCGGCTGCATTGACCGGCAAGCCTCCCGGCAATACGCCGTCAGCACTCACCGCATCCACCCGCAAATCGCAGGGGATATCTGCGCCATCGCCAAGCCGCAGCGCACCGGCAAAATCAGTGGCGACTTCTGCCACCGCCTGCGGCGCCCGCGAAGGCGGTAACAGCGTCACCTGACCACGCAAGCTCGCCGCACAAAAAGCGGTAATGAAATAATCACGACGCTCGCACAGATTGATGACCGCAGGCGCATCCGGCAACCGCGCAGCCAGCGCCCGCACCCGCTGCCGGAATGCCCCACGGCTCAGTGGCTGCGCACCGCAAAACAAAAGCTCATCATCTTCGCCTGCCAACAACTCAGATGCACCATCGAAAAACGCCGCTACCGTCATGGACAACCATCAGCAAAAACCAAGGGGCAAGTTTAAGGAACCTGGCCGCATGACTGCACATCCAGACAACCGCGCATTCAGCCGCCCCCCCGTGCATACCCTGCTGCCCTATCCCCCCGGCGGCCATGCCCAAACGCTTGCGCGCGACTGGTTAGCGCAGCAGCTGCAATATCCTGCCGACCAGCTACCGCTGTACCGCGATGCACGCGGCCGCCCGCGTCTGGCCGCCCCGCTGGCTGATATCGACATCAATTGGAGCCACAGCGGCGAAAAGCTGCTGGTTGTCCATGGCAAAAACATCCAGCTTGGCTGCGACCTGGAATATATCCGCCCTCGCCCCAATGCCCTGAAGCTTGCCCGGCGCTTCTTTCACCCACAAGAAGCCGACTGGCTGGCAAACCTGTCGCCAAGCGAGCAAGAGACGGCCTTTCTGCACCTGTGGTGCGCCAAGGAAGCCATCCTCAAAGCCCACGGCCACGGCCTGTCTTTCGGCCTGGAAAAACTCTGCCTCAGCCCTGCCCCTACCGGCCTTTACCTCAAAGCCTGCCACCCCGACCTTGGCAAAGCCGGGGACTGGCAACTTTCCAGCTTCAGCCCCACACCGGGCTATTGGGCGGCAATGGCGTGGCGAGAAGCTGGTTGACGAAGTTTCAAAAGTTCCCCACCACCGGGTACATAATCTCGCCCCAATCGGTATCCGGATTTTCTGCCATCAAGCCAATCATCACCGGAACTATGGCAGACAACAGCGCAATGGCGTCTTTTAACTGCATACGGTTCAGGCGGCTACCACAGGTGGCGCCGCCATGCACCAACTGATTGCGCAGCACATACAACCGACTAAAAACAATCGAATAAACCTTGGCCGTATCTCCGGCCAATACTGCCGTCATCGCCTGCTTTTTGGCAGCAGCAAACTGCTGCTCCCAGCGGCCACTGGAATCGTGGTCACGTAGCGCCTGCCAGAACGGCCGAAACACGAACTTGTTTTCAATCAATGTCCGCACCGAGCCGGCAAAACGCTCCATCAAAATCCCGTGCAGCACCCTCTCCTTATCCACCCGCAGCAATGCCCGGATAAACCCGGCCAACTTCTCGCGCTCACTTTCGCTCTCGCCAAATGCCCGCGCATATGCCGCGTTCAACGCAATCCACAGAAAGATAAAGCAGCCATCCGGATCTGAATCCCGCACCGCCTCCGCCTGTTTCAACCAACTACGCGCCCGATGCAGACGGATGCGGAAGTTTTCTTGTGTTCTGTCCACGACAAGCCCCCTTGGCAAACTCACAAGAATATATCTTGCGCTCCGACCTGTTCCTCAGGATGCAAGACCACCACTACACCATGCTCTTCATCCCAAGAGCAGTCAAAAAGCAAACCAAAACTGCCGTCTTGCTGGAAAAGCAGTGTGGTAGGAACCGCTTTAGGGTTGGCAATACCCTCTTGCTGGACATAGGCACTCAGCAGCTGCCCGGCACGTTCCTCAAAGGATGCCTGTTTTTCCACAAAAAGCCTTAGAGCAGCTTTTTGCTCATCCGTAGGCGGCTCTTTGTCCGGGCTCCAGAGAGATAGCTCAACTTGAAAACTCTCTCCTTCAAACCTTAGCTCAAAGCGTTTCACCCAAGAGTAGTCAAACGAAAACCCATCCATCAACGCATCTTTACTCATGATTCACTCCCATTGCCAAGACTCTTCTTTACTTCACAAATACCGCCATCATGCGACACGTTGTTATGCACCTCTCTCGGAACCAGCTGCATGGTCTTGCAGTCTTGGTGCTCATGCCAAGTATGGTTGTTTTCTTTTCTCCATTCCCTAACATCCTTGGCAGTCCAGTCTGTCTTGCCATCCTTGCCTTCCTCAGCCCACTGTTCAGCCAGCTTTCTATCCGCTTGAGCAAAATTTCTTGGACGAGATTTTGTAAAGTCATTAATTTCCACATCACCTTTTGAAATTGGAGAAAAATCAGGATATCCATCCTTGAACCCAATCCCCTCGATTCCATTTTCTTCAAGAATTTCCCCCCAAGTTTTTCCATCCGGGTTTGAATTATAGGGAACTTTGTCTGGTTTAGGTACCCAAACATCCCCCCCTTTTTCAGCACTCCAAGTCCCATCATTTTTAGGGGCGCGAGCACAAACAGAAGCCCTCTCTATTTCCTCTTTAAATATATCCAGAGTTCCACTCTCAGAGTCCACACCACTCAGCTGCTCTTTGAGAGCCCCCCACTTTTCAGCCAAGTAATTTTTTAGACCTCCCTCTATCCTCGATACATCAATAAGCTTATAAATCTCCATTTTTCACCTCACACCAAAGTTTCCCTGGCAGTTTCCTGCCACTCACGATAAAGCTGCACACCAAGTTGCTCGCCCTCTTTTTGATTACTCATAAAGCAACAATCAGTAATCGCAAAGAGCAAATCTTTCGAGCACTCGTTCGAAACCACCGCCTTTATTTCTTTCTGCATCTCAGCAATCATCCCACACAAAACAGGCTCTACAGTTGGCTTTTTCCCCTTGAGCCCATCACTGATGCAGCGATAAACCTTTTCTTTTAGCCCAAGGGCATCTACAAGATGCCTTGCAGTCAACTGATAATCATTTACCAACAAGTCTGCTCGCTCATTGATATGAGCATAGGAAAACAGCCTGAGCTTTGAGCTAATCCCTGAGATATTGACACCACTACGAAGCAAGCCCATATCAACTGCTTCTTTTTTTCGCAAATAGCCATTCAAAAAAAGCCTTGAAAGATTCAAATTGAATCTTTTCCTGTCAAAGGATGCCTCACACCCGTGCCCCACTGACGCCTCATATACCCATTCTTTTTCGCCGCCCTCAAAACGCTTGACTTGGCAAAGAACAGGCTCAAGCCAGTTGTTCTTGTAAACAACCGCCACCCCTCTGGGCAAACGGGCAAGCTCTTGCAATTGCTCATCCGTCATTGCCGCCGATTTTCCAGCCAGCTGCCTGTCTGCATCATCAGGCAAACGCATGACAATTTTTGTGTTGGTATTCCGGATAGCTGCAATATCAATTGCATTCGGAGACTGGTCGGCAATCAAGAAGCCTTCGCCATATGTACGCATCTCGGCAATAGCATTGGTCAGCATTTCCACCGCCTTGCCTGCCACATTGGCGCCTTCCGTACTTTGCTCCGTAGATGTGCGGCGTAGGATGTTATGGGCTTCTTCCAGTACCGTAAGGTGACGCAATGGCTGGTTCATGCCCGATGATGTCATCCGGTATTCCGAAAGCCGCATAATCAAAACACCCATAATCAGCGCCTTGCTTTCTTGTGAACCAACACGGCTTAGGTCAATAATCACATTACTGTCAAAAAGCTCTTCATCTGAAATTTCATCAGCACAGAAAATCTGACCATTCAACCCATTGGCAAGAGAGCGAACGCGGGTTGCCAGCGCCCCCACATAGTTGCCTTTTATCTCATCCGAGTATTCGGAGCTGGCAATCACCTCATTCAATGCATCCAGAAGGTCGGAAAACGTCGGGAACAATCCTGTATCAGCCACGTTGATGGAAGTATTCAAATCCCAACCGCATTGCTCATAGGCGTGCAGCGTTGCCTCCTTCAACACTGCCGGCATGGCGGCATACATGGGCCAGCACACATTGAAGATTTCCACCAAACGGTCAATATGCTCAAGCACATGAATACCCTTGGGGAAAGCAAACGGGTTGATGCGCAAAAGCTCACTCATTGCCGGATTTGTTCCGAGCACCCGCACGTCCTTACGATGCCCGAATACATGCTTGTACTCACCCTTGGCAGGCTCAACAATCAAAAACGGGACACCCGCAGCACTTACCTGGCTAACAATTTCATAAATGGTGTTGCTCTTTCCTGCGCCAGTTGAACCAGTCACGAACACATGACTGGTCAATTGGTCAAGATCAAGGCAAATGGGCTGCGGCAAGGTTTCCCACAAATGCCGCACATTGCCCAATGTAATCATGCGCTTGCCTTTGTCATCCTGCTCATCCAGATATTGCACGCGACGACCAAAGGCCTGCGTTTCAATCACCGAAACCGTGGAAGTGGAGCGTCGCGGCAGGCTCATTTGAATCGCCATTTCTTTCCCCGACACCAATGTAGCCGGGGTCAGATAAGCTACTGGCACATCTGTATTGATTTCTTGATTTAAATGCGGATGTGCAAACATAGAGAGCCACTCCAATACCCCCTCTTTCTTGCCGCGCCGCCAACTGGTAATGGCAAAATCTTCGTTGCTGGAATTGCCCCCACGCATAAGCCCCAGAAAAATACTGGCCAATGACCTAGATGTTGCCTGATCGTCCGCCATGAAATAGGCTGCGGTGTTCCAGCCCCCATAAGCTTTGGCTTCTTCCACCCGTTGCAAATTACGGTCGATTCTGGCCAGCAACTGCTCGATACCTTTATTGACGCCCTCAATGGAGACCTGCTCAGTAGTACCCAAAGTACCAGTAGTGGTATGGCTGTCGGTACTGCCTTCTGTCCGAGTACTGCTTTGGGTAGTACCTTCTGCAGTGCTGAAACTTTCCGAGCTTGATTGGCTTTTTCCTTCCGTAGAGCTTTTACTAAATAATGCTGAACCAACAGCCCCACCAATACCTGCCCCCACAGTTGCCCCCGCAGGCCCTCCGCAAAGCGCACCTAGCCCTGCACCTAAAGCCAAGGACAATGTTACTCCTTTCTTTGCGCCAGGCGTTTGAGACGAGTGGCTCTGGCTAGTTCCCTCGGTATTTGTGGTTCCGCGAGTCTCGGTCATGCTGATGCTATTACCCAATGACTCACTAATACTGCGACTGATGCCTACAGCCACGCTTTCGCTTTCTTGTATGCCATAGCTCAATTGCTGCTTAAGCAAAGGTGAAAGCTGGGTGGAAAGGCTTTCATAACCTTGACGGATAATATCCAAATCTACCGAAGATACCGGATCGGCAAGAATCAACGCCTGGTATTTTTGCCCCTCTGCCGCGTCGATGAAACGCTCCAGCCCCTGGACAAAATGCTCACGTTCTTCAGTAGAGAGTGAGGGCACCCCAGTAACTGCGGCCACACTTTCCCAGCCCTTGATGTTATCAGCCAGCTTTTTGTCTGCCGGGTCTTTAACTGCCTGCAAACTGCTACCGGGAAACTGTCCGCGAAAAGCCTCTTTCAGCAAATCTCCAGCATTGCGTCCCTGCACCTTGCCCGGCTCACCGCGAGCCCCAAGATATATTTGGGTTTCCTGTCCATCACAGGAAAGCAGCAAAAATACGGCATAACCCGATGCTCCAAGCGCGGTATAAGCCGCCAGCGAGCTTTCCAATACCGATTGTCGATTTTCACTGACCAGGCGCTGCATATGAAAAATACGCACATCAGAGCCCAGGCTAAACTCCCTGCCCACCTGACTGGCTGACTGAACTGTCAACTCACCAAGGCTGGAAAGATAGCTGCGATTGACAAAGCCATAACCTGCCTGCAACACGACAGCAGCCTGCTGCAATGTTTGCACTGATTTCTTGCTGAAACTTTCCATGGCTTTCATATTCATCATCATTTCCTTCCGAAAATCACGGCCATGATGACAGCTGCAATCGCCCCACCCAGCAACAGTGCCAGACGGAAGAAACTGATGCCTCCAGTCTTCTCGTTATGAGCCGCAGTACCGCGTTCGTTTTCATGTGTCGCTTCACGTCTTGCACTTTTTTCTTCAGGAGCCTTGGCAAGTTTATGCTCAGCCTCCACCTTGGAGACCGATACTTGTTGTTGCTTGCGCACAACCATCTCAAAGCCTGCCACACCCTGTCGGCTCAAATATTCGCGAACCTTGAGCAAGTGCAGAAACCGCTTGCGGGAAAAATTGGTACGCAAAAATGCCATCTGCTCATCAAAATAAGCTTCATTCCAAAGCCCCTGATCATCTTCAACTTCCTTGTTGAACACATCTACTGCATAGGGCTGGCAAATACCTACACTCCGATCCAGCAAGTCCAGGGTTTTTTCAAGATCAGCTGCAGAATAGGTCATATTTGGCAGCGCCACCATCAATTCAGCCTGCAGGCGTGCATGGCTTTTTTCTCCAGCACCCTGCAAAAATTTGTCAATACCATTGGCATCGCTCATCACTTCACTTTCCTGATGTTCTTCCTGCGGAGTATTCGGCACTACGGCTTTTGTTTTCGGCGCAAAGCCTTTCACCCGCTCCCGGCGCAATGCCGCCCGTACATCCAAAAGATGCCCAATCCGCTCAACCGAGAAGTTTTGCAGTACTGCCTGCTTGGCTCTTTGGAAATATTCCACGCTCCAAGGTGCAGGCTGTTGTGAAAAAATGCTTTCCAACTCTGCAAAGTCTTCAAATATTTGTGGATATTCAGCCATGGCTCGTGCCAGACATTGCTGGCATTCTTCATCACTGAGACTTGCATCCTTGATATTGGCAAGCAGAGCCTGGCGTATGTCTTCTGTATTCGCTATTGAGTTGGTCATACGTCAAGCACCTTGTCGAGTCGATCGCGGATAGCATCCAATGCCTGCTTGTGCTCACGCAACATGGCAAGTTCTCGATCCAATTTACCCTTGTCGGCCACCTTGGCCTCAATATCGGCGAACAATTTTCCAAAACGCACATCAAACTCACGGCTCATGAACTCAAGCATGCGTTCGATCAAAATGCGCCGCCCTTCCTTGACATGCTGCCCGGCAGCCTCAAACACCCCAGACCATGATTCGGTAATCTCGGGCGAGTGATTTTCCCAGTACTCCCCAAGGTCAACATATTCCTCTTGCTCGTAGTCGATTACCGTCTTTGTTTTACCCCAAGTCCATGGCTTGTACCATGTACTCACGGAAACTTTGCTGCGGCCTACTTCAATATCTCTAGTAGCAATATCTTCCTTGGAAATTCTCAACTTGAGATCGAAAGCCTGCAAGCTGTTCTTGATTCCTTCCATGACGCCAAAGTTTATGCCTGCCACATCAGAAAACACACTTTCCACGTGTGCTTTATAGTCCTGCTCCAAGCGATTTTTGGTTACTTCCTGGCTCTTCTTGAACACCTCTTCATACTTGACTACGATCATTTCGTAGATTTCTTCAAGTTGCTTTACCGAAGCCTCCAACTTGCGGCCTGCAGCTTTTATACTAGCCTCCCCAGAAAACTCTTTGCCAATCTTTCGCAAGGCGCTCTCTCCTTCTGAACGCACCTTGTGCAAGGCATTAATTGTTTCTCCCTCCATGGTATCGATGCTTGCTTCAAGTTCGTCCCTGTAAGCCTGCGTGCCAAACCCTTGCTCCGCTTTTTCTTTCAGTGCCGCCACGTCTTTTTCAAGTTGTGCAACATTGTGGCTGGCCTCGGCAAGCGCCTCATCGAGTGCCATTTCTGCTTGCAACTGGGCGATGATCGCAAGAAATGCCTCATAGGCACGCTCTACCCGAATCGGCAATGCATAGCGGTCGATATAGTCATCTACCACTGCCTCCAAGGTTGGCATGCCGGATTTGATTAGCAAATCAGAAAGGCCACGATCGTTCACACCACGCCTGACTTTTTCACTCACCGGCATATACTGGGTCATATCCATGCAAGGCTCTTCATTGAACAAATCTTCCAACTTGTTCAACTCACCTCGATCATTTCGCGTAAGTGCCCCTCCGACATCTCGAACGCGAAGCATTCGTGCCAAATTGGCAGAAACTGGATACACCCTGGGCTCTTCAATACCAAGCTCTTGCAAATATTTGCGCACACGACCCAATACAGCCTCGATATGCTCGCCTTTTTCCGGGTCAAAAACGTCCATTTTATTGACCACAAATACAAAACGGTCGCGCGCCTGTTTGCCGCCCTTTTTGATCAGACTGGCAATTTCTTCAAGCAACAACTTATCATCATTGATTCCAAGCTGAGTCGCATTCAATATATAAAGAATAAGCGGACGGCGCGTGCCATCTTCAATCGCCCGATAAGTCACCAACTTGTGATCCTGATCTTGGCTATTGTTTGGCCCCGGTGTATCAGTAATCACCAGGCGCACATTCTCACGCTGGCGCACCCCCACGATATCACCTTCGATATCAATCCTTGCAGTATCTTTCTTGCCATTCCACTCTACCAGAGTCTCCAGCGTCACATGGCGCCGCTCATCCAGCACATCCCCGGAACTACCCAGACGCCTGCCATTAAATCCTTTTCCACACATTGCATCGTTATCGAAAATACGGGCAATCGTGGCCGTAGTAGCTTCATTCAAAGCTGGCAAAAGATTGTTCCCCAGCATGGCATTGATCAGCGTGGACTTACCCGACGACATGGTGGCAACCACATATACATCGAAATCACTGTCGAAGGCAGATTCTATTTTTTTCTCCACCTCGCTATTGTTCAACCATTTTTCAAAGCGGGCATCTTGCCTGACCTCAGAAAAAATCTGCATCACCTGATCCAGACGCTCATCAATCGGAGCAATCGCTTGTCCCTGCCATTGCAAACGGATGTCATATCCTTTTTCGCGCGCAGCTACAGCTGCCTCTTCGACATCACGGTAATCCGCCTCCAGACCATGAAAATTAATCTCATAGCTCTGGCTATTGCAGGTCTTATCCAGCTCATCAAACAGATTATCCACCCACTCCTGAAGGCGGACGCCAGGCTTGCAAGGCATTTTGCTGCCTTCAATATCCATCAGCCTGCCATTTTCCTTAATCAAAGTCTCCACTTTGAACGGGTTATAAACGATATCAATACTTACCATAGATCACCATTATTCAAATAAAATTTACCCGAATTACCATTGGCAGCACTTTTAAAAAAATAGCTTCCTGAAGTTTTCAATCCATCATCTCTGCGCCAACCACCGCTCCAGCGCCGGCACGCCACTTGCCACTTCCAGCATCCTGGCTTTTTCAATAACCGTTACGGCATCCGTAAACCATTCAAGCTGCTGTTGAGCATCAGCACGCTCTCTACGACTCATCCAGCCATCATTCATCAACTTTCTGGCAAGCAAAGCATTTTTTGCCGAAACCTTGAATAGCAAAGGACTTTCAAAACCAGAACTTTCGATATATTTCAATGCGTATTCATGCACTTTTTCCTCGGTCTCACCAAGGCACGGATCAAGAAGATCCGTTTTATTCAAAACAAAGGCAATCTTCAGTGACGGGTTGGCTTTGAGCGCAACCTTCATGCCCTCAAGTGCCTCGTGGCAATCATTGATACCAAGCTGAGAAACGTTTAATACATATACCAGGCGATCACAAGGCACTTCTTGCAAAGCCGCTTGAAATCCATCCCTGTGACTTTCATCCTGACTGTTATTCGGTCCCGGCGTATCCACCAACACCGTTTTCCAGCCTTTCATGGCATCGCCCTGCCGCAGCTTGCCGCTAATATGGACAAGACATGCATTTATATCCGAATTCCATTGACGTAATTGCGCTACATCTACCTGTTGCGTTTCTGCAATCAAGCTACCTGCACCATCAAAACATGCTGCTTTACATGCCTGCTCTTGCGAATTTTCCTGCAAGACCGTAACACAAGCAGTGGTGGCCTCATTGGCCGCAGGCAGAAGCTCTTGTCCCAGGATGGCATTAATCAACGTACTCTTACCTGCACTCATGGTGGCAACCACTAATACCGTGTCTTGCCTATTTACGCCTTGCAGCTTCAACTGGCTCTCCAATATTTTGATAGTGGAGTTCCCAGAAGCTGGAACGGATTCAGCCTCTTTCATTTCATCGTTATTTGCTGCCTTTGAGCCTCCCAACAAAGTGTCCATTTCAGCAGAGGTCAAAGCGACTCCGGTCTGCAAGTGCCGCGCAATGATTTCGGATTTTTCCTGCGCACTTGACAACAAATTGCCCGCCTCGTCCAGAACTGGCATATCAATCAATAGCTTGATGAGGCGCGCATAGCTAAGCGCCGTAGCCACAATGACACGATCTTCTTTATCGTAGGCGCTGTAATCATCACCCTTATTTGCAACTACAGATTCCAATTCACGGCTGGCATGGCGCAGTTTTCTGGCTGCTTGAGACAACAAGCCATTCAATTCTTTTGCCATACTGCCGATAGCTGTTAACTTTTCACATACAATCTCGGCACCTTCGAAAGAGCCTTGATCTTGCTCACAATGAATATTGTCCAATCCTAAAATAGTCGGTATTGCGATGCTGATTGCACCTGCTACCACCGTCGATCTGCCACCACTGGTTGAACCATCCGCTAGCCAAGCCAATGTGGCATTTTCTGCAGCCACTCTATTCAGGTTAGGGATCACCTTGCCAGCACTGTTTTCGGTCAACAACATGCTGCCGTTATAGGCACCTAAAGCCAAGGCTGCATAACTGACAGCACCGCTGCCCAAACCCAGATTTGTAGCCGCTACTACTTGTTGCCCATGACGCAATTCATGCAAAACAGCTTGCTGATTACTGCCGTAGCCATCGACGTCAAAAGTAGTGGAACTTGATGGCTCCACATTCTTTATTTTCTCGAAGGCATTGATGAAAACTCCAATCGCCCCTTCAAATGTGCGCGCCTTGCTCTGCCCATAGTGCACAAGTGCCATATGAGCATCATCGCGACACTCTTTGATTTTGTCTCGATAAAAGCCCAAGCCGTGAGAATTAATATGAAGCCCCAAAAAAAACATCATGCATCCCCTATCACTCCATGATCAAAAGAAGCGCCTTTCTGACCTCATCATTGACTTTCTTGCAATGCTCCTGGACTTCTTCATAGGCATCAGAGTCAACCCCCACCTCCAGAGCAAACGCATCCAGCAAATGCTTCTCTATTTCGCCAACTCCCCCACTGGCAAGCCCAAACGCCATCAATTCGAAAATGAAAATTTTCTTGCTACTTGCTGACAAGGAAATATTTTCTTCCTCCATAATGTCCTTGAGTAACCCAGCACAAATCTCCTTTCTTATTAATTGGCTATTGAGTGAGCTCTTGGGAAGCGCCTCCAGGCTCTCAAGAAATTTTTGCTCCTGACACAAGTCATCTTCATATTCATCCTCTTCGACCTCGCACTCAAGCCTGAACCTATTCAGAGCCTTTTCTTCATCCTCCGACTTCACAAGATTATTACTATAAGCAGAAGACTCAATTTTCTTGCCGCTGACACTAAACAGCGATGCCAACTTCAAAAAAAGATGCCTTTCACTTGACGACAACATATGCAAAAACATAACAACTCCAGATATATCAAATTAATTTCAAAAAGGCATTCAACGAAAAATTGATTTGCCCCGCCACCCAATCTAATTTATACGAACATACAAAACTATCGCCATTTTTAAGCGATACCCAATAAATTGAGATCACCCCTTAAAAATCACCCGATAGCCTTCCACAAAAAACCACATTCCAAGCTTTTAATTACTCCCTCAATACTCACTCCTCCTCTCCATATTGCTGACGCACTTTCTCAACCAGTTTCTGGGTTTGGGCGACCACGACCCAAAGGCCAATCAGGGCAAAGATGTTTTTCATCATGGCAACGGCTCCGGTTTGTGTTGAGTGCAGTTTGCCGGAGGGCTGCGACAGGTTTTGTCGCTGCAATATTGCGATGGATATTCATGCGCCTGCCGCCTCGCGGTGTTGCTGGCGGATATACGCAGCCAGCGCCTCCGGCGCCTTGACGCGCACACCTGCGCCAAACCCCAGCAGCCACCAGCGCAGTTGTGCGCTGTCGTGGACGCTGGCAGTGATTTCTGTCCAGCCCTCATCCAGCGGGCGGCTTTGTTGGTCTTTTGCCAGCGGGGCTTCTTCTATATGTATCGCCAGTTCACGGCGCATGTGCAGCCGCAATTCAATGCGCTCGCCCTGACTGAAGCCTGCGCTGACTTCGGCAATGATTTGCTGGCGCCGCACGGCATCCAGCGGCATCGACGGCCACAATGGCAGTGTTTTGGCACGCCGGATGCGGTGCAGGGCAAACAGGGTGGGCTGCGGCTTTTCTTCGATTTGCCCTGCCAGATACAACACCGGGCCACGCTGTATCAGCAGCAGTGGATGAATCCGGTGCTGGCGGGTTCCATCCATGCCCCGGCGCCGATAACCAATTTCAAGCTGATAGCCGTGATACAGGGCAGTGTGGACGGCCAGCAGCACTTCTTCGGCAATTTCCGGGGCTATCAGCGGCTGACTGTTATCGACATGCGCCACCCGATACGGCCATGTGCCTGCCTGCGGCTGTTTTTGCCCCAGCGTGCTGCGCGCCTGGGTAAACAATGGTTGCAGTTCGCGGTACAGATTGGCCGGTAACTGGCTGTGCAAATGTGCTTGGGCTGTCAGCAGTACCACGGCCTGATGGACGGACATGCCGGGGATGGCAAGCGGCTCGACATAACGCTCCCAGCTCCAGCCATAAGGTTTTTCGCGCCTGTCACAGACAATGGGGAAGCGATCTTCCAGCTGTTCCAGATCACGCTCGATGGTGCGCAGGCTGACGTAATGCCCTTCGCCTTCCAGATGGCTTTTCAGTTCGCTGCTGGTGGTTTTACGCGGCGCGCGTGGCAGGCGCGCCAGAAGCAGCAGGCGGCGGGCTATGGTATCGCTATGGCTCTTGGCTCTTGGCTCTTGGCTCTTGGCTCTTGGCTCTTGGCTCTTGGCTCTTGGCTCTTGGCTCTTGGCTCTTGGCTCTTGGCTCTTGGCTCTTGGCTCTTGGCTCTTGGCTCTTGGCTCTTAAATCATCCATGAAGAACGACATCCCCCTTTCACTTTGCGCGGGGATTATCGCAAAGCGAAAGGGGGATGTCACCGGAACTCGGTCACACTTTAATAAAGCCTGAACCGGATTACGTGTTCCCGGCAGGGCAGGCATGGCTGCGGATACGCCATACTTTTATGCATGGACCTGACTGCCCTCCCTTCCGATATCGAACCGTTGCTGCGCCAAGGTCTTGCCGAACTGAAGCTCGATGCCGATGCGCTTGCGCCGCCGCTTTTGACTTATCTGGCGCTGCTGATGCGCTGGAACAGCACTTACAACCTGACCGCTATCCGCGAGCCGCGCGAGATGGTCACCAAGCACCTGCTGGATTCGCTGGCGATGGTGCCATTTGTGCCGGATGCGGCGCTGGCTGACCTGGGCACCGGCCCCGGGCTTCCGGGCATTCCGCTGGCTATCGCCCGTCCCGGCTGCACGGTGACATTGGTCGAGTCCAATGGCAAGAAGGCGCGTTTTCTGCGTCAGGCGGTGCGCACATTGGGGTTGAGCAACGCACGGGTAGCCGAGTGCCGCGCCGAGGCGCTGGATGAGCCGGGGCAGTATGCTGCCATCACCGCGCGGGCGCTGGCGACATTGGACAAAATCATCGGCTTTGGCGGGCATTTGCTGGCGCCGGGCGGGGTGTTGCTGGCGATGAAAGCCGAAACCGTGGCCGAAGAGGCCGCGCAGCTGCCGCCGGGCTGGCAGCTGCAGGCAGTGCATGCGCTGCAAGTGCCGGGGTTGGCCGCCAGCCGGCAATTGGCGGTGGTTGCCCGCCGCGATACTGCGGACTGATTTCCGCCGCAGGGGACGGCAAGGCATAATGCACAGTCCTTCCGTCGGCATGACCGACTCCCCCGGCTCACAGGACATAGCATTCATGGCGCGAATCATCGCGGTTGCCAACCAGAAAGGCGGCGTCGGCAAGACCACCACCGCCGTCAACCTTGCCGCCGCATTGGCAGCCACCCCCAAACGGGTGCTGCTGGTGGATTTGGACTCGCAGGGCAATGCCACCTCCGGCAGCGGCGTGGACAAGCATGAAGTGACGCATACCACTTGCGATGTGCTGCTGGAAGAAGTCGCGCCGCGCGATGCCATCCTCACCACCGAGGAAGGCCACGACCTGATGCCGGGCAATACCGACCTCACCGCAGCGGAAATCACGCTGATGGACGAGGAGGGGCGCGAGCAGCGCCTCAAGCGCGCGCTGGATGCAGTGCGCGGCGACTATGACTTCATCATCATCGACTGCCCGCCGGCGCTGTCGCTGCTGACCCTGAACGCCCTGACTGCAGCTGATTCGGTCTTGGTGCCGATGCAGTGCGAGTACTACGCGCTGGAAGGGCTGACATCGCTGTTGCAAACCATCGAGGCGCTGAAGCAGAAGCTCAACCCGCAACTGGAAATCGAGGGCGTTTTGCGCACCATGTTTGATGTGCGCAACAACCTGGCCAATGCGGTATCGGCCGAGCTGGAGCAGCATTTCGGCGACAAGGTGTTCAATACCATCGTGCCGCGCAATGTGCGCGTGGCCGAAGCGCCCAGCCACGGGCGCAGCATCATCGGCTATGACCGCGGCTCGCGCGGCGGCATCGCTTACCTGGGCTTGGCCGGAGAAGTGCTGCGCTTGCAGCATGAACGCACTGCCGCACAAGCGGCTTGAGAGGTTCCATGAGCAATTCCAAAGCAGCCAGCAAGAGCAAGAAACCGGCACTGGGACGCGGCCTCAACACGCTGATTCCCGGTGGTGTCAAAACGCTGGAGAACGTGGAAGCGCAGCCGGGTGAAAAGCTCACCCGCCTGCCGGTCAAGCATTTGCAACCGGGCAAATACCAGCCGCGCCGCACCATGGACGATGCCAAGCTGCAAGAGCTGGCCGAGTCCATCAAGGTGCAGGGCGTGGTGCAGCCCATCGTGGTGCGCAGCATCGGCAAGGACAAGTATGAAATCGTCGCCGGTGAGCGCCGCTGGCGCGCCACGCAACTGGCCGGGCTGATTGAAATCCCCGCCGTGGTGCGCGAGCTGGATGACCGCACCGTGGTGGCGATGGCGCTGATTGAAAACATCCAGCGCGAAGACCTGAACCCGCTGGAAGAAGCCGAGGCACTGCAACGGCTGATTGACGAGTTTGACCTGACCCATGCGCAGGCGGCCGAAGCGGTCGGGCGCTCGCGCGCTGCGGTTTCCAATCTGCTGCGGCTCCTGGAGCTGCCGCCGGAAATCCGCGCCCTGGTGCAAAAGCGCGAAATCGAAATGGGTCATGCCCGCGCCCTGCTGTCGCTGACCCCGCAGGCGGCGATTGCACTGGCCAAACAGGCCGCCGCAGAAGGCTGGAGCGTGCGCGAAGTCGAGCACCGTGTGCAGCAATTGGCCGCCGGCAAGCTCGGTACGCCGTCAAAACGCAAAAAGCCGCTGCCCTCAGCCGATATCGCCGCCCTGGAAAACGAGCTGTCCGAAACCCTGGCCAGCAAGGTCACGGTGCAGCATGGCCGGGGCGGGCGTGGCAAGCTGGTGATTCATTACGGCTCGCTGGACGCCCTCGATGGCGTGCTGGAGCGGCTGCGAAAAACCCCCTGAACCGCGCACCGCGATGTCAGCTTCCGCCTCCCCCATCCTTGTCACTGGCGCGGCCGGCTTCATCGGCGCGCATGTCTGTCAGGCACTGGCCGCGCGCGGCCTTGATGTAGTCGGGCTGGACAATTACAACGACTACTACGACCCGCAACTAAAACGCGACCGTGTTGCTGCGCTGTGCCCGGAGGTGGACATCCGCAAGCTCGACATCAGCGACCGCGATGCCCTCAATGCGCTGTTTGCGGAAGTCAGCCCCAGGCAGGTGATTCATCTGGCGGCACAGGCCGGCGTGCGCTATTCGCTGCAAAATCCGCATGCCTATGTGGACAGCAATCTGGCGGGCTTTGTGAACATGCTGGAGGCCTGCCGCCATCATGGCGTGGCGCATCTTGTCTATGCCAGCTCCTCGTCGGTGTATGGCGACTCGGCCAGGCCGCCGTTTTCCGAAGAGCAGCGCATCGACCAGCCGCGCTCGCTGTATGCCGCCACCAAGGCCGCCAACGAGCTGATGGCGCATACCTATGCGCAGCTCTACCGCCTGCCCGCCACCGGCCTGCGCTTTTTCACCGTGTATGGCCCCTGGGGACGGCCGGACATGGCGCCGCTGCTGTTTTCGCGCGCGATACTGGCAGGCCGCCCCATCGAAGTGTTCAACCACGGCCAGATGCGCCGCGACTTTACCCATATCAGCGATATCGTCGCGGGCATTCTGGGCGCGCTTGCGCATCCCGCCGATGGCGATACCCCGCACCAGGTGTTCAACCTGGGCAATCACACCCCGGTGGCGCTGGAAGACTTCATCGCCGTGATTGAGCGCGCCGCAGGCCGGGCGGCTGAAAAAATCCACAAGCCGATGCAGCCCGGCGACATGGTGGCCACCTGCGCCGATACCCGCAAGGCCGAAACCGCCTTCGGCTTTGCCCCCGCCACCCCGATTGAAACCGGCCTGCCGCCGGTAGTGGCCTGGTGCCGCGACTATTTTGGAGATGCCGCATGAACCCCACGCCCGAACTCTCCGTCGTGGTGCCGGTACATAACGAAGAAGACAATATCGTCCCACTGGTGACGGAAATCCTCGCCGCCCTGCGTGGCGTGGTGGCATTTGAAATCGTCTATGTCGATGACCTCTCGCGCGATGCCACGCTGGCGCGGCTGCAAGCCCTGCAAGCCACTACGCCGGAGCTGCGCGTGATTCGCCATCTTGCCAACAGCGGCCAGAGCACTGCGGTGCGCAACGGCATCAAGGCCGCGCGCGCACCGTGGGTGGCAACGCTCGATGGCGATGGCCAGAACGACCCGGCCGACATCCGCAAACTGCTGGCCGAGCGTGACCGTGCCAGCGCCGATACCAAGCTGTTCGCGGGCTGGCGCGTCAATCGCCAGGACTCGGGCAGCAAACGCTGGGCCTCGCGCTGGGCCAATGCCATCCGCGCACGGATGCTGCGCGATGCCACCCCGGATACCGGCTGCGGCATCAAGCTGATGGAGCGCGCGGCGTTTCTCGACCTGCCCTATTTCGACCATATGCACCGCTACCTGCCCGCGCTGATGCAGCGCGCTGGCTGGCGCACCTTGAGCGTGCCGGTCAACCACCGCCACCGCGTCAGCGGCGTGTCCAAATACACCAATCTGGGCCGCGCCCTGGTGGGCGTGCGCGACCTGCTTGGCGTGTCCTGGCTCATCAGCCGCAGCCGCCGCACCGCCACCGAAGAACTGCCACCACCATGACCGACCCGACCCCCTTCATGGACACCCCGGTGCAGTGGCTGGCCTGGACCGGCATCCACATGACCCCGTGGAAAATCATCGGCTGGGTGGGCGCGCTGATGTTCGGCGGCCGCTGGCTGGTGCAATTCATCGCCAGCCGCCGCGCCAAGAAGCCGGTGATTCCGCGGCTGTTCTGGTACATGAGCATCATCGGCAGCCTGATGACGCTCAGCTATTTCATCTTCGGCAAGAACGATTCGGTGGGCATCCTGCAAAACCTGTTTCCCACCTTCACCGCCAGCTACAGCCTGTGGCTGGACATCAAGCACCGCGGCTGGAAACGCGACCGCGCCGGGCACTAATGCCAACAGCCCCCACCCTGCCAGCGCCGCAGGCTCAATATCGCAGCGTCTGAAAGCTATAGCTCAATACAGCAGGAAAGGCTTGCGGGTTTGCCGCCAGGCGTTTTCGTCGGCTTCGGCCAGGGCATCCAGGTCAGCCGGGGTGGCGGCGCCATCATCCACCCATTCGCGCAGTAGCGGGCTGCCGTTGATGACATCAATCGCCAGTTTGTCCAGCTCGTATTCATAGGGGAAGTTGCGCCAGATGGGATAGTCCGGCTGTTGCTGGCGCAATGCCTTGAAGGCCAATGCCTGCAAGCGCCAGGGTTTGAATGCCTGGTGGTCGTAATGCATCGGGTCTTCGACATGAATCTGCACCCCGGCACACAGTTTGCCGACATGCTTGTGGAAGGTCGGCTCGAACCAGCATTCACGCAATACGCAGCCTTGCAGCCAGTGCGGCGCCATCTGCCGCATATCGGCCAGCAGCCGTCCGGTGTCGATATCGGGGGCGCCAAACAGCTCCAGTGGCCGGGTCGTGCCTCGGCCTTCGCTGAGCGTGGTGCCCTCCAGCATCACTGTCCCGGCATAGGCGCGCGCCATGCTCAAATTGGCGGCATTGGGGCTGGGATTGACCCAGCTGCGCCCGTCATCAACGCCTTGCGGCCAGCCGTAACCGGGCGCGGCATCCGGCTGCCAGCCCTGCATCGCAATCACGCGGTATTCCAGCGTCAAGCCAAAATAGGCGATAAACCAGTGCCCCAGCTCGCCCATGGTCATGCCGTGGCGCATCGGCATCGGTGCGGCACCGACAAAGCTCTCCCAGCCAGGACGCAGGCTCAAACCCTCTACCGGACGGCCTGCGGGATTGGGGCGATCCAGCACCCAGACCGCTTTGCCGTGATGTTGCGCAGCTTGCAGCACATACAGCAAGGTGGTGATGAAGGTATAGATACGGCAGCCCAAGTCCTGCAAATCGACCAGCAGCACATCGAAGCTCGCCATCATCTCGTCGGTTGGATAGCGCACCTCGCCATACAGGCTGTACACCGGAATCCCCAGTCGCGGGTCGGTGTAGTCCGGCGATTCAATCATGTTGTCCTGCTTGTCGCCGCGCAGGCCATGCTGCGGGCCGAAGGCCGCAGTGAGTTTGACATCCGGCAGTGCGGCGATGGCATCCAGTGCGTGCCTCAGGTCGCGGGTGACCGAGGCCGGGTGTGCCAGCAGGGCGACGCGGCGACCGGCCAGCGGGGCACGCAAGGTGGAGTCCTGGATAAAGCGTTCAAGTCCGAATTGCATGTTTGCCGTTTCAAGAAATCAAAGGGAAAGCCGTGCCGTCCAACCGGCACGGGCATGGAAATCAGGCGTGGGTCCGGGGTGCACCAGCGCGAAATAACTGCACTCACCCGATACCGTCTCAATCACTGCACTCAAGCCCAGCTGCCATGCCTGTCCTGCCGGCAGCGCTGCCCGGGGGATTTCCAGTCGCAGTTGCAGCCGCTCGCCGCCAGTGTGGCAGCTGACTTGGGGGGCAGGCAGCGTGGCCGCCATCTGCCGCTGACGCTGACGCTCGGCAGCAAATACATAGGCAGCAAAGTCGCCGGAGGGCGAGGCGTTGAATTCGTGATAGCCAGAGGCGTCCGGCACGCCGATGAAAGCCTCAAAACAAGTGTGCCGCCATAGCCCATCGCGGGCGCTGGGCATGACTGCCAGTAGCGGGATACGCAATGCGGCAAGCTCGGCATCCAGCCGGTAATCCAGTCGCAGGGTATCGGTATCGACCCAAGCCCAATCCACAGCCAAAGCGCGCACTGCCGGGCAAGGCGTGGTCGGATGCGGATGCAGGATAAGCGAGGTGGCCGTCATGGTCTTATTGTCCCATTCAATGCTGCGATGTGCAGGCCTTATGGTGTTGCCCCGCTACAATGCCCAGCCCGCAAGCGCAAAAGAAGCCCATGCACTGGAAAAGCAAACTGCCACCGTGGATGCAGGCCTGGTATGGCGAATTTCTGCTCATCGCCCAAATCGTATTGATTCTGGCCGCCGCCTTGCTGCTGCGCTGGATGTTCGACAAAGTTTTGAAAAAGCTCTCGCAGCGTTATGAGCTGCCTGTGGAAGTTTGGGTCGGCGCGCGACGCATCCTCAACGTGCTGCTTGGCTTTGGCACCTTGCTGCTGGTGCTGGAGCGCCTTGGCGTTTCCGGCGGCGTACTGTGGACGGCATTCACCGGCTTTACCGCCGTGGCTGCGGTGGCGTTTTTTGCCGCCTGGAGTGTACTCACCAACATCTTTTGTGCATTGCTGCTGCTCATCACGCGGCCGTTCCGCCTGCATGACCAGATTGAACTGATGGAAGGCGGCGACCGCCCCGGCCTGCGCGGCAAGGTGGTGGACATGAACCTGATTTACGTCACTCTGAAAGAAACCCATCCCAAGGGCGGCCAGAGCCAGTTGCGCATCCCCAACAGCCTGTTTTTCCAGCGCAGCACCCGGCGCTGGCTGAGCGCACCGGAAGCACTCGAATATCCGCCCAGCAGCAACCGTCCCGCCAACCCGCCGGCTGCCGGTGGCGGCTCCATGTTCTAAACGCTGCGCGCTACGTTTTGCCCGGGCGAATCAATAAAATCTCCCCACTCCCAACTGCAGGAAATCCGGCATGAAAATTCTTGTCATCGGCTCTGGTGGCCGCGAGCACGCCCTGGCGTGGAAACTGGCGCAGTCCGCGCGCGTTACCGAGGTGCTGGTCGCGCCCGGCAATGCCGGTACCGCCAGCGAAGACAAATGCCGCAATGTCGCCGTCGCAGCCACCAACATCGACGCACTTTTGCAACTGGCGCAGGATAAAGGCGTGGCACTGACGGTCGTTGGCCCCGAAGCGCCACTGGTGGCCGGCGTGGTGGATCGCTTCCGCGCTGCCGGGCAACGTATCTTCGGCCCCACCGCCATCGCCGCGCAGCTCGAAGGCAGCAAGGCCTTTGCCAAGGATTTTCTGGCCCGCCACGGCATCCCCACCGCGTTTTATGCCGTGCATGAAGATGTCGATGCGGCGCTGGCCTATGTGCGCGAAAAAGGCGCGCCCATCGTCATCAAGGCCGACGGCCTGGCGGCGGGCAAGGGCGTGATTGTCGCCATGACCCTGGCCGAAGCCGAAGCGGCGGTGCGCGACATGCTCTCGGGCAACGCCTTTGGCAAGGCCGGTGCGCGGGTGGTGATTGAAGAGTTTCTGGAAGGCGAGGAAGCCAGCTTCATCAGCATCGTCGATGGCAAGACCGCCCTGCCGATGGCCACCAGCCAGGATCACAAGCGCGTTGGTGATGGCGATACCGGCCCCAATACCGGCGGCATGGGCGCCTATTCGCCCGCGCCGGTGGTCACCCCGGAAGTGCATGCACGCATCCTGCGCGAAGTGGTGCAACCGACTGTCGCCGGGATGGCCGCCGATGGCATGCCCTTTACCGGCTTTCTGTATGCCGGGCTGATGATTGATGCCAGCGGCGCGCCCAAAGTCATCGAGTTCAATGTGCGCTTTGGCGACCCGGAAACCCAGCCGGTGATGCTGCGCCTGCAATCCGACCTTGTGGACCTGCTCGAAGCGGCCATCGACGGCCAGCTTGAGGGCGTGAGCGCCCAGTGGAGCCCGCAGTGTTCACTGGGCGTGGTCATGGCCGCAGAAAACTATCCCGATACCCCGCGCACTGGCGATGTGATTCGTGGTCTGGATGCGCCACTGCCCGAAGGCAGCAAGGTCTTTCATGCCGGCACCCAACTGGGCGAGAGCGGCGAAGTGCTCACCGCAGGCGGCCGGGTGCTGTGCGCCTGCGCCCTGGGCGATGACGTGGCTGCCGCGCAACAACGCGCCTATCAGCTGGTAGCGCAAATCGGCTGGGACGGCGAGTTCCACCGCAGCGATATCGGCCATCGCGCCATCGGTCGCGGCTGATTTCAATGCTCCACAGGCAGGGCGCGCCTGAATGGCTATCGCCCTGTTCTGACTTGCGGCTTTGCCATCGCTCAATCAGCAATGCAGATCATGTGAGGACTGCATGTCCAACTCTCCCGATTTCAAGCCCACGCGCTCGCAATTCGCGCTGTTGGGGCAAAAGCGTTTTTTGCCGTTCTTTTTGGTGCAGTGCCTCGGCGCCTTCAATGACAATGTGTACCGGCAGGCAATCATCGCGCTGCTGTTCTGGATGGGGGTGTCAGCCGAAGATCGCTCGCTGTACACCAATCTGGCGCCGGCGATTTTCATCCTGCCGTATTTTCTGTTTTCCGCGCTGGCAGGCCAGATTGCCGAAAAACTGGAAAAATCCCGGCTGGTGCGCATCACCACCACCATGGAAATCTTCATCATGTCGCTGGCGGCACTGGGCTTTGTGCTGCACAACATGCCGGTCTTGCTGGGGGCGCTGTTTCTGACCGGGGTGCAGTCCACGCTGTTTGGCCCGGTGAAGTATTCCATCCTGCCGGGCGTGCTGCGCCGCGAGGAGCTGACCGGCGGCAATGGCTTGGTCGAAATGGGCACCAGTATTTCCATCCTCTCCGGGATGCTGGCAGGCGGCGGCATTTTCCTCATCGCTCACCATCAGGGGCCCTATCTTGCCGCCGCAGCGGTGGTTAGCCTGGCAGTGCTTGGCCGTTTTGTAAGCGGCTTTATCCCGCAAGTGGCCGCTGGTGCGCCGGACTTGCGCATCAATCCCAACCCACTCTCCGAGTCACTGGCCATCATGCGTCTGACCCGCAAGCAGCTGGCGGTGCGCAACAGCATCCTCGGCGTGTCCTGGTTCTGGTTCATCGGCACGGTCATTACCTCGCAATTGCCCGGCTATGCAGAACTCAATCTGGGCGGCGCGCAATCGCTGTATCTGCTGGCATTGGGGTTGTTTTCAGTCGGCACCGGGTTGGGTTCGATATTGTGCGAAAAGCTCTCTGGCCGCCGGGTGGAGTTGGGGCTGGTGCCACTGGGGGCGCTGGGGGTGAGCGCCTTCATGCTGGACTTGTACTTTGCCCGCAGCGGTGCCGCGCCCATCGGCGGCCTTGGTATCGGTGAGTTTGCAGCGCAGCCGGGCAGCCTGCGCATCAGCATCGACCTGCTGGCCATCGGCATGTTCACCGGGTTTTTCGTGGTGCCACTGTTTGCACTGATTCAAAGCCGCACCCCGGCCGATGAGCTTTCCCGGGTGATTGCCGGGCTGAATATCCAGAACTCACTGTTCATCGTCGCCGCTGCGGGCACCGGGTTGTTTGTGCAGCAGGTGCTGGGCTGGACGATTCCGCAAGTCTTTCTTGCGCTTGCCATCGCCAACCTGCTGGTGAGCCTGTGGATTTTCAGCATCGTGCCGGAATTTGCCATGCGCTTTGTGGTCTGGCTGATGCTTGGCTTTTTCTACCGTATCCGCAGCCACAAGGTCGAAGACAATATCCCCGAAGAAGGCGCGGCGCTGGTTGTCTGCAACCATGTCAGCTATATGGATGCGCTGATTCTCTCGGCCAGTATCAAGCGCCCGGTGCGCTTTGTGATGTATTACAAGATTTTCCAGATTCCCTTCATGAACTGGATTTTCCGCGTTGCCCGCGCCATCCCGATTGCCGGCGCACGCGAGAATCGGGCATTGATGCTGGCCGCCTTTGATGAAATCGACGCGGCACTGGCCGCGGGCGAAGTGGTATGTATTTTCCCGGAAGGGGCACTGACCCGCGATGGCGAAATCGCGCCGTTCAAATCAGGCGTTGAAAAAATCCTCGCCCGCCGCCCGGTGCCGGTCATTCCGCTGGCACTGCGCGGCATGTGGGCGAGCATGTGGAGCCGCCGCGACTCGCGCCTTGGCCGGATGCGCCTGCCGCGCCGCCTTCGCGCGCGAGTGGATGTAGTGGCAGGCTCGCCTGTGGATGGTGCAACAACCAGCGCCGCCGAACTGGAAGCCATCGTGCGCGACTTGCGCGGCGATGCGGTTTAGCGTCCGAGCAGCTGTTCACAGGCGCACTGGCCTTGCCGGAAACACCCGGCAGATTCTGCAACTGCGCTTACGCTTGTACAGAATGACAACAAATCCTGTGTGCGAAGTCGCGCCCACAACTTTGCCCACAAGCCGCTCAGGTCTTGCCTGCTCCCCCCGGCAGGCTCTGCATCTGCGCTTTCAGAAATGACAAGCTGATGCTTGATAGCTGGTCAGCGGTGTAGCTGTTAACATTTGCTGAACCCGCTTCTTTCAACCTCAAGGAAATCCAATGAATACTGCTCAAAACCCAATCCCCAACAACCTGATTTGGGCCATTCTGTCCACCCTGTTCTGCTGCTTGCCGCTGGGCATCGTATCCATCGTGCATGCAGCCAAAGTGGATGGTCTTGTTGCCGCCGGTGATTACGCCGCTGCGCAGCAGGCTTCGGACAATGCCAAAAAGTGGGCGATGATTTCTGCGGGTGTGGGCATCGCGCTCATTCTGATTTATTTCGTTCTCGGCATGATTGGTGCCTTTGCCGGTGCTACAGGCGCCTGATTTGCCCAATACGCGCCCGAGTCTGCGCTGGCTCCCCACTGCCTTGCTTGTCAGCGGGGCAGCGCTTGCTACGTTTGTTTTGCGCCATGTTGACCCCAACCAGCCCGGCAACCCGTTGCCGGGCTGTCCGTTTTCGCTCATTACCGGCATTTATTGCCCTGGCTGTGGCAGTACCCGTTGCCTGCATGCCCTGGTACATGGCGATATACCCACAGCCATGGCGATGAACCCGCTGTTGGTCATCAGCCTGCCGGTGGTGGCTTTGATGAGCCTTTCGGCGGCTGGCTGGAACCCGCCACAATTAGCGGGCTTTCGCCGTATTGCCGGCAATCCCAGGCTCTGGCTGTATCTGTTGAGCGGCTACTGGCTCGCCCGCAATCTGCCCTGGCCACCATTCAATTGGCTGGCACCGGGCTGATTCACTCCGCCAGAACTTGATTCCATAACCCTGCCACATCAGTCGCTGCCGCCATCGCGGCACGCTCATCATGCGCGGCCATGCGTTTTCTGCGATCCAGCGTGCAACGCAAGCCGGTTTCCAGCAAAACTTCGTGCGCCTGTTGCAGGCTTCGGGCATCCTCTGCGGGTAGAACTGCGCACTCTGCAAGCGCCGTTATCAATTGTGCGCTCTCGCGCAATGCCACAAGCGCAGGCACCGTGTTTGCATGGCGCAGCACCAGATATTGCAGCAGAAACTCGATATCCACCAGGCCGCCCACGCCTTGTTTGATGTCCAATTGGGCGGCATGGCTGCGGTCCAGCTCGGTGCGCATTTTTTCGCGCATCTGCATTACTTCCTGCCGCAGGGTCTGGGCATCGCGCGCTGCACCCAAAACTTCGGCACGGATTGCATCAAACTTCTCTCGCAATGCCGCATCTCCTGCCACGCAGCGGGCGCGCACCAGGGCTTGTTTCTCCCAGGTCCAGGCACGCTCATGCTGATAGCGGGCAAAGCTCTCCAGGCTTGAAACCAGCATCGCCTTGCTGCCATCCGGGCGCAGGCGCACATCCACATCAAACAGCCGACCGGCAGCGGTCGCAGTCTGCAGATAGCCGACGATTTTCTGTGCAAGGCGCGCAAACCAGCGCTGCGCATCCAGTGGGCGGCGCCCATCGGATTCGGCATCCGGCGCAGCATCAAAGAGAAACACCAGATCAAGGTCGGAACCAAACCCCAGTTCACACCCGCCCAGGCTGCCATAGCCCACGACGGCAAACTGCGCACCGGGCACCTGTCCATGCGCTTGTTCAAGCTCTTTGCGGGTCATCTCCAGCACCTGCGCCACCACCGCATCAGCCAGCCAGGCCAGTTGCCGGGCACTCTGGCTGGCGCTTTGCCGATTATCCAGGGTCGCCAGCGCAATGCGGAAGCTGATCGCCTGCCGGGTTTCATTAAGCCGCCGCAGCGCGCTTTCAATGTCATCGCCCACCTCGTGCACCGCACGCTGGCAGGCCTTGTGCATGCCAGCAGCATTGGGCAACGGCTCGGCAGTGCGGCTGTCCAGCAGTTCATCCAGCAGCAGCGGATACTGCGCCAGACGCTCACCCAGCAAGGCGCTGCGCGAGAGCGCATCCACCAGCCGTTTCAATGCCTGCGGCTGCTCATCGAGCAATACCAGATAACTGCTGCGCCGCAGGATGTTCTGTACCAGACTCAGCACCCGGCGCAGGGCGGCATCGGGCTGCGATGAGGCGGCGCAGGCGGCAATCAGCATCGGCATCACCCGGTCCAGCCGGGCGCGGCCAATATCCGAGCTTTGCCTGGCTGCCGCGCCACGCAACAGGTCACGCAGGCGGGCATCGAGTTCTTCGGCCTCGGCAAAGCCCGCTGCTGCCAGCGCCGCCGCATCACCGGTGTCAGGCAAGCATTGCCAATAGTTTTTCAGCGCATCCGGTTGTGGCTGCTTTTTCCGTTCGGCAAGCAGGGCATCAAATTCCGCAGAAACTTCTGCTCGCAGCCTGTTCAACCCGGCCAGAAATTCAGGCCAATTCTCAAAACCCAGCCCCACAGCCAGCCGGGTTTGCTCATCAGCCTGTTGCGGCAATTCATGAGTCTGCGCATCGCGCAGCATTTGCAGGCGGTTTTCCACCCGGCGCAGCTCAAGATAATGCTGGCGCAGCCGCTTGCCGGTATCGCGGCGGATTTGCCCGGCATCAATCAGCGCCGCCAGCGAAGGCAGCAGGCCACGGCACTGCAAAGCCGTCTCGCGCCCGGCGCGAATCAATTGCAGCGCCTGCACCAAAAACTCGATTTCGCGGATGCCGCCAGTGCCACGCTTGATGTCATCAGCGCGGTCTTTGCGCGCCACATCGGCGCGAATCAGCGCCTTCATTTCACGCAAGCCCTGCAAGGCGCCAAAGTCCAGATAACGGCGATAAATGAACGGCTTTATCTGCTGCAAAAATGCCTCGCCTGCCCCGATATCGCCCGCCACCGGACGCGCCTTCTGCCAGGCATAACGCTCCCAGTCGCGGCCTTCGCGCTGGAAATATTGCTCAAGCGCATTGAATGACCAGGCCAGCCGTCCGGCATTGCCATACGGGCGCAGCCGCAAATCGACGCGATGACAAAAACCTTCGGCGCTCACTTCATCCAGCAATTTGGCAAGCTGCTGCCCCAGGCGCATGAAGTAGGTTTCGGCAGGCAGGCTGCGGGCGCCGTCACTCTCGCCCTCCTCGGCGTAGCCATAGACCAAATCAATATCAGAGCTGAAATTAAGCTCGCCGCCCCCCAGTTTGCCCAAGCCAAAAACCACCAGCCGCACCGCATTACCCTGCGCATCGCGCACTACGCCATGCCGGGCGATAAACTCGCTCTCCAGTGCGGCAAGCGCAAGCTGCAAACAGGTTTCGGCAAGTACCGTTGCATCATGCAACACTGCTTCTACCGAGGCCAGCCCCAGGGCATCACGCCAAATCAGCCGGGTGGACTCTGCCGCGCGATAACGGCGCAACAGAAGGCTCCAGTCACTGCGGTTCTCCGCTACAAGCTGCGGCGCGCCGATGCGCTGCGCACCATCATCCGCCAAGAGCTGAGCCAGCAATTGCGGCTGCCGCGCCAGAGTGTCGATGGCAAAGTCACTGATGCGTGCAATATCCGCAATACGCGCATCGTCGCAACCCAGACGGGTTTGCGCGCGTTCGGCGAGGGCAGTCAAAAGGTGTTGGGCATTCATGCTGCGCATCATGCACGCGCTTACGGCAGGCTCAAAGCCCTTTCCAATAACCGGCCATCGGGCAGCACATAAAAAAAGCCCGCCAGCTAGGAGGACGCTGACGGGCTAGTGCTCCCTCCCCCACGTCGGAAGCAAGTTCAGGTTAATTAACAAGCATTCAGCCTGCACGCTGCACCGCAAAAATACGGGGGCGTGTGTTTTTGGGGGCTTCTGAATATGTAGAGGCTCCCCGCTGCTCATGGAGCCCCGTCACGAACCCATCATGCAGCTGATGGATTTGCGTACGCCAAGTCCGGACTTGGCGCAGGCTGGCAACGCCAGGAAGACGTTATTCAGCCTGTTCTTCAATAGATTTCGCCAATACAGCAACGCAACGAGCCACCGCCCGCTTCGATGGCATCCAGCGCCACCGAGCGCACTTCAAAATCAGCGGCGGCCAGCGTGGCACGACTTTCTGCACGCAGCGCGGCATCAGCACGGGCGCTCATCCATACACTGCCTGGCGAAAGCGCGATGCAATTGCCGACAAAACCGGCGTGCTCAGCGGCATCGCAATGCAGCGCATGCGGATAAAACCCGGCAATGGCCTTGGCCACTTCCGGCGCGGCAAAACCTGCCGGGCAAACTACCGCAGCGCGACCTGCCAGGATGGAGAGCACCACATTGGTGTGATATTCCCCGGAGGCCAGGTCAAACATCAGTGAGGCGCGCAGCCCAAAGGCCTCGTGCATCAACCGCGCGCCTTCTTCATCGCAACGCTCGGAAAGCCCGATAAAGCCCAGCCCCCGGGCACGGTCAATCACCAAGGCACCAGTCAGCTCACAGGGGTGCGGCTGACGGTCAAGGTCAATCTGCTGATAGCCCAGAATATCAGTGAAAAAACTGCGGATATCGCTGCGCTGCGCCTCGCGCTGACGTACCGGATGACGCATCCGGCCAATCACCACCCTTCCATGAACTGTGCCAAATACATTGTTGGGAAATAGCGCATCGGGGGTATCCGGATTGCCGCTGAAGCAAATGGCCGGCACCACCTGGCTGATGGCACGCTGCAACTGGCGATGCTGCTGCGAGGCCTGCTGCGCATCAAAGCCATCCTCGGCCATGTAGTGATTGTCACTGGCAGATTCCAGCGCACGGGCAAAACCGTCGGGCGCCACCAGAAATACCGCGCGCGCCGTGGCAGGCCCAAAATCGGTGGGCAAGCTGCGGGCATAGTTGAAAAATTCGGAAAGATTGCGGGTCAGCATATTGGCTTCTTGAGTCTTCATGGGGCATGAGGCATCCAGCCTGGATTCGTATTCATTTGGCTGCTGAATGAAATACATAGGCTGCCGGAGAGCGCACACATTGCGTATGCACGCCCGGCAGCGGAATTTTGACATATGACCACGCAAACTCAGCGCAGCGCCTCGCTTAGCTGGTCGATGAGAATCGTCCACGGCGGCTCGTCCATGCGCTTTTGCTCACGGATGAACTGCGCCTGCCCCTCATTCCAGAATGGCGCATCAGCCAGCAGCACATCGCCTGCGAGTGGGCGATGCTCGGCGATGAAATCGGCAATCGCCTCGGGGCTGCTGGGCAAGCCAAGTTGCAGGAACAAATCGGTAAAACTTGCACACTGGTCGATGAATTCGGGGCTATGGTTGGGCATGCGACGCTCCTTGGGATTGAAAGCCAATAATGCCTGTTGCAGGTCAAAAGCATGTCAATCGGCAGTGCTGCCAGTGAACCCAGGCTTGCATGACATTCCCTCCCTGTCATACAGGCATACGCTTTTTCCTCGGAGCCTGTTCATAATCTTCTTGTGTAGCCGTTTTTCGAGGAAAAAATCGTGCATGTAAGGCGGAAATCCTTGCAAGGTTAGACACCTTGTAAGGATTTCCAACACCGCAAGGCGCGGTTCAGCCGAAAAACGGCCGCAATGGAGATTTTGAACAGGCTCTCAAGCTTGCGTTGTCCAAGCCACCAGCTTCAGCACCAGCGGCCGGATGCTGAGCAGGCTCACAAATGCCAGCGGCCAGGCCAGTGCATAGGCACGCAAGGTACGCAGCGGCCAGCCACTGTCGATACCGGTATTGAACGCCACCAAAAACGCACTCATGATGAAAGCCATCAGCGCCGTGGCATAAAAGGTGAAGACGATACCGCTGTATTTGCTCGGAATTTTTTTCATGGGATTTCTTGTGGGGCAAGCAGCTGGCCTTGCACACTGGCCGCTACGGGATGCACAGTTTCCACGGACAACTCATCGAATAAAACCCCTTGAACGGGCAATCACTGCCTATCCATGCACAATCCCATCACAAAGCATTGAAATGCCCCTGGACTGGAACGACCTGCAATATTTCGTCACGCTGGTGGAGCGACAAACCCTGAGCGCGGCAGCCGAGACTCTCGGCGTACAGCACAGCACCGTGGCACGCCGCGTGGCGCAACTGGAATCCAGCCTCGGCCTGCTCCTGTTTGACCGCATCGGCAAACGCTATCTGCTCACCAAGGACGGCAGGCGCATCCACGCCCATGCACAGGAGCTGGCTAAGGACATCCACAGCCTGCAACGCATGGCGCGCGGCGCGGGCGAAATGCAGGCGCGCGTGGTGGTATCCGCACCGCCGCTGGTATTGCGCAACCTGCTCAATGCCGAGCAACTGGCCGCCTTTGCCAGACAGCAGCCACACATCCGCCTGGTGCTGCAAGCCGAAGCCCGCCTCAGCGACCTGCACGCGTGTCAGGCCGATATCGCCCTGCGCCTGGTGCGCCCCACACAAAACGATTTGGTCATCCGCCGCCTGCGTGTCCTGCGCTTCGGTTTTTACGCAAGCCCCTCTCACCTGCGCCGCCCTCGCCAGGACTGGCGCTTTGTATTGATTCCAGCCAGTGGCCATCAGGGACGCTGGGCGCGGCAAATCATCGGCCAACAAGCCCCGGCACTGGAATGCAACGACTTTTTGCTCATCAAACAATGCCTGATGGAAGACATGGGCGTGGGATTGTTGCCGGACTTTTTTGTTACCCCGTCCGATGACCTCAAGCCCGTGGCCGTGCGCGAGCAAACACCGGAAGTGCTTGAGGAACAGCTCTACCTGGTCATGCACGAAGATGTACGCCGCTCCCCCGCCGTGCGCGCCGTGGCGGATTTTTTGGCGCAGGCACTGGCTGAAGTGCCAGTAGGCTCGCTATCAAGCCCTGTTACTCAGCCCGCATGATATTGGCAAGCACATCACCAGCCACCGTCAGCTTTGCTTAGAGCGTGTTATGAACTTTGTGCCAATCGAATCAAGGGCATGGCATTGGGTAACATGAGAATGGCGAAGACCACAAAGTGCAATCCCCCCAGCACGTCCGGCAATCGTTCGTAATCACGGGACAGG
>NWQQ01000021.1 GCA_002798255.1 Lysobacteraceae bacterium NML95-0200 | reverse complement strand
CGCAAGGACAAGTTCGAGCTGCATCTCAAGGAGACCGAGTTCCGCTTCAATCATCGGCACCTTGATCTCTACAAGACACTGCTTAAACTGCTCAAAGATGACCCTCTTTGAGGCGTTTGCTTCCTAAGCCCCATATTTATTGTCATTTTTTTCCTGGCTTGCGGGGCTTCGTAATGAAGTTGCCCTAGTGATGGTTTCCCCGTCTATGCCACTATTTGTACATAAAAGACTGTAATTTTTATCTTCGAGTATCTCCTGGAGGCTTGTTGTAGGATAGGCAAGCGGAGTGCATGAAGCGAGGAGTGCAATAGTTAAAAACAGGGAGAGGTGAATTTTAGGTTTTGACATGGTGGTGTTCTCAAAGTCCGCGGATATGTGTTTTTGAAGTGGGAGTTTTTATTGCTTCCGGAAGGTGGCAGCTGGTTCTTGGGTTTGGCCCAAAGCGGTTTTCTTCTTTCATGCCTGGGGCAAGTAGTAGAAATATGTTCATGAATGGGATAAGTAACAGCCAGCCACTATGGCCGACATCGTGAGCCCTGCGTGCAGCAGAGGAAAGCAGTGGCAATATGGACAAGGCGTAGATACTAATTGCCAATAGGATGATGTAACTAACAGCAGTCTCGAAAGGCCTTCTTTTTTCAAATGCAGCCATGAACTCTTTTCCTGCCCTCTTGGCCTCTGTGCTGTTGTCAATATCCTCGCCGGACATGGATTCGATTATTCTGGAATATTCATGGCTGGCGTCCATGGATATTTTGTCTGCTGTCATGGACAGGGCGGCTCCGATAAGATAAAGCATGAATATCAGGGCATTTATTGTAAAAATCAGGCTAAGGAACTCGCGCCGGCAGGCACGGCCGCGATAATGGAATGTCTTTTTTAATGCGCTCCAGACAAGTTTGGATCGGTTATTTGGGTTGCGCATATGCTTGTCTCTGTGTATTGGAAATTGGTGTCGCTAGCTGGGACAGGTCAGGGTAATGTGATTGGGTTTGCTCTTGTCCTGGTTTGTGGGTGCGTGAACATATAAAGCCATCATTCGAAAATGTTGTTTGCTATGGTACGCCCGTTATGGGAGCCATCCATGGCTCTGGACTGATTACAGGCCGGGAATGTTTCTTCCCTGCTGTACAGGGCGTTTGGGGGTGCCATGCTGTGATACACGCTGTTGCGGCAGATGCTGATTCACTTGCACAGGATGCTGTGATTCCTTTGCTTCCGGATTTCTCGGGTCAGGGCCAAAACGGTTGGGGCCGGGTGTGCCGGGGAAAAGGCTGAGGATAAAGCTTACAAAAGGAATAATGGCAAACCAGCCGGACTTGTTGATGTCATGCATGCGCCTAACTAATGAGGCCAGCAGGATTATGTATAGAAAAAAGAATACAATTATTGCGGGCAGAGCCACGATGTCGGGTGTTCTTGTGGCATCTCCCCATATGAAGGCAGCTGCCCCTCTGTAGATCCCATTTAATATGGCATATATGAATAGAAGGGTAAGTGTCTCTGAGCGCCGTGCACGGCCTGAAAAGCTAAAAATTTTCATCTTCATTTCCTCTCTAGTGTTAGCTTAGGGCTATCTGTTTCTAACTTGGTGACAGGTGGTATCTCGAGGTTTATGGAAGGTGACTCTGGTTTTTCGCTGGTGTTGCGAGGCTGTGTTCTATTTGGGGCTTCATTTTTTGGTGGGGGCGTAGATTTTTGTTTGGCGATTTCAGTGGCTTCTTTTGCATATTCCTCTGCCTTTTGTGCGGCATTTTTTGTTGTATTCAACTCCAGTTGCATGCGTTCGTGGATTTTATGAGCGGTATCATTAGTCGTTTTGGCTGCCTGTGCGGCTACCTGTGCCTCATCGGCAGCTTTGGAGGCTTCCGCCGGGGTTTTGCTGTTTTTGGCCTTTTCAAATGCTGCTTGGGCCTCATTGGCTTTCTGTTCTGCTATATTTTTCAATTCGATAATTTTTTCTTCCAGTGCAAGAATATTGCTGTCAGCGTTTATGACTGTATTTTTAGGTGGCGTTTCTTCTGTAGTTTCATCAGGATTTATTTGGGTATCTTCTGGGCCTGGCTTGATAATGAGGAGTGCAATAACAGCAAGGCTGGCAATGGCAATGCTGCCCAGCACTAGCCATTGGTATGGAAATGGGCGCTTTGATGCAGCCGTATGTCGGCTGGACTCAGTGATTTCAGGCCATATCGGAGACTCTCCGGTATTGTCGAAACCCGGCTGACGGATGGCTTTTCCACTCGTGGGCTGCCCAAGATGTGAAGGGGGTATGGTGTCGGGTGCAGCTTTTCCATAGAGGTCGGGTGATGATGCACCCCTGCCACTTCCTGCAGGTGTCTCGTGATAAGGCGGCTGTGGATATTCGGGAGTTTGCTTGCTACCGGTGACTCTAGGCGGGTAAGGCTGCTCTGGAGTTTTATTGTCTTGCTTGTTGGCGTTGGTTTTTTTTGTACCCTGTTTGCTTGGTGGCTCAAGATTTTGGCTGCTTGGTTGCACTAGCTGCCATAGCCCTGCAAGTTGGTGCCGCTTGGTGATAAAGGCAAATCTCCCGTTGCGCCAGCCGGTTTCGGGATGAAAACAATACTTGCCGAGTGCATCCAATAATGTGCCGGTATTGATTTCAGGCAGGGGAATAGCCCATTGCCCGCTAATGGTGGAGCTGATGTCTGTTGCTGGTTTTTCTGATAGCCTGGTCAGGGCTTCGAGCTTCGAAAAAAATGCTGCGGCGGCTTGGCCAAGGATATTTCTGTTGAATTGTCCGGTCTGGAAACGGGTGCCATCGGACAATAGTTTGCTGGCCAGGGCATCGAGCAGCTCTCCCAGTAGCTCGTAGGCGCTAGAAGGATTAAGTGCTGCATTACTGCGCAGGCTAACTCCTAGATACTGTCCGCCGCGGTCGCTGAAGCCGATGGCAGGCTGCAATAACCCATACTGGAAAAATGCGGGCTGCCGTGACTTTGCAGCTGATGCCTGAAATGTATAAATCCGCTGCTGGCCATCGAAGTGTAGTTCATGCCCCAACGCCAGGGCTGTTTCGCTTTCGGAGGGCAGCTCGCTAATGCGCAAGCTGCCTTCCGGAGTGCGTTGAAGGTTAAAGCCTTTGTAGCCATCGGGGGTGCCGATGATAGAAAGGTAAATCATGGTGTGTTTCCGTATTGCCATCAGCCGCCAAAAAGCTTTTCAAAGAGCCCTTTCTTTGGTGGTAGCGGTGGAGGCGGAGACAGTCCGACCCCGGCAAAGGAGCGATATAGGGCATTCCATAGCCGCTGTGCCGATTGCAGGTCGAGGTTTTGTTTGGGTATAGGGGCCATTGATGAATTGGCCGTTGGCATCCCGGTGCTGGGTTTGCATTTGCTCAATCAGGCCAATTGAGAATGCGTCGATGCGGAAGTCGGGAAAGTGCTGCAAGCGGTTGTAAGTCTGCACCATGGTTTGCTGGACCACGACGCTCGGGTCTTGCAGTTCGGCGCGGGGGTTGGCATCCCATTTGGTCAGCAGCAGGATAATTGGGCAATTGCTCGCCATCGGATTGCGCGCCAGCATATTGCCTAGCCAGCTACTGATTAATGCATCATCCTGCTGGGTATCGGTAAATGGCACCAGGATGAGGAAGGTTTTGGAGATATTCTGGGCGCGAAAATAAATATCAACATTGGATGGCATATTGCCCTTGCTGACGCCGTCTTGTAGCACCTCGCCGGCGACTTCCAGCAGGGTAATATTGAGCTCAGGCGCATGGGGGTTGGCAGTTGGGGTCAGTGTGCCATCCAGTAGCAGGGGAGGGCGCCCTGCAGCGGTACGGGCAGGCAGAAAGCCACTGCTGCTTTGGGTACGGCCATTCCATTGGAAGCAATCACACAGGCTATCCCAAGTGGCATTGCTCTGGATTTGTAAATTGCTGAAAACTTCGGCAATTTCCGGGTCACCCATGTTGTGGGCGAGGTTGTAATGGGCAAGGTTTTTCTGGAATACCACGCCAGTATCCATGATATTGCCCAGTGTGCCGGTATGCAGCAATGAAGAGAGAATTGCTGACTTGCCGGCAGCGCGGCGACCAAACAGGAAAACAAAGTTGGTATTGAGGCGTTGCAATACCTGTAGCCATTGCGATTCGGAAATATCCAGGCTTTGACCATAATCCATGGGGGTGGCCGGGGTGTCGTAGATGATGTTTTCGTTGTTCATGAGAGTTCCTGGGAAATGGGTTCGAATTCGGTTGTCGATGCCATCAAAGGCCGTCAATGCTGCGGACAGGGCCGTTGTTGACGCGGGCTTTGGGTGCTTCAGGTTCGGGGGCACGCTTACGACCCAGGAGGTAAAGACCCACGGGAATCAGGACATCAATGAACAGGCAAATGAGCAGGACAAAGAACAGGTTCCATTTGTTTTTGCCTGCAGCCTGGGCGGCCGAGTCCATGGTGAATTGCAGGCTGCCGTAATCCTGGGCGATGGAATGGTATTCGGCCTCTGCGGGCAGTCGCCGGGTTTTGGTGCTTTGCTGGGCGTCGCAGCGGAACTCGGGTTGTCCCAGAATCTGCTTGGTAGAGGCGCAGAGGCTGTTGTAGTCGGAGACGGCAGCGGTAATGATGCTGGAGGCATCCTTGCCCTCCTGAAGGCTGAGCTCGCCAGAGTTGGTTTTCAATTCATCAGCGACGGCCTTCAGGTTTTCCTGATGTGTATTGACTATTTCGAAGATTTTACCGCTCTGTTGGACTTGGGTTGGCTTATTCAAGCGAGCATAAGCCAGTGAAATCACATTGTTTTTGTATTCTTCGGCACTCTTAATCAGGTGCTCTTGATTAGGGGCGTTTAACAGCGATGGCAGGGCGTGGAGTTCGGCGCCAACCAATTGCTCAAGCTCCCGGCGTTGTTTTTCAGCCTCAGGCCCCCAGCCTTTTTCCCGTATTTGCTGAGCCATGGCTTCAGCCTTATTGATAACAGTGTTAATTTTGGTGCGCTCTTGCTCGGTATACAGATGTGCAGTGGCGTGTGCCTTGAATTCATCCAGGCGGATATGCAGTGCTTCAGCTTCTTGTACCAAGGTGGTGCGACCGCTGTATGGCGGCCAGAGTGCATTGAAATTGCAAATCAGGTTGAGGCAGGCAAACAAAATGAAAAGCCCGAAGGCGATGCCGCGGCGTGAGCCGCTGGCTTCCATGGCGACGATAAAGCTGAGGCTGGTAAAGGCCAAAAGTGCGGATGCAAAAATCACCCCGCCGGTCATGCCCGAGTCGAGCAGATCCATGGCCGCAACTCCACGGGCAGTGTTGTAAGCGGCAACAATGAAGATGATGAAGGAGATGGCGTAGGCAGTTGCCCGGAACATTGGAGAGGGTTGATTGTTGGTTTTCATGGTAGGCAAGTTGGTGCAAGGAGATGTTGACAGCAGGATGTCTGTTATGCATTTTGCATTTGTTCATGATTGATGTGCTTGTAACAGGTGTCACAAGTGCATTGATAGCTTCTAGCTGATATTTCTGTCAGTCACTATGGTTTTCGCATACGAGGGGGTATGGAAAAAACTGAAGGCATGCTCGGCTCAGCTTATTCAGCTAGAAGTCAAGGTTTAGATGATCCGGTCTTGCGGGTTTTGATCGATGTGCCGGAAAACTGCCTGCGCTTATCGTGTGGCCGGGTTATCCGGTTTCGGAGGGAGCGTTCTGCAGCCTTTCTGACGCTTTTGGTTGTGGCAAAAAGTCGGAATGAGGGGGTGACTCATGCCATGCTGGAAAACTGCGGACACAAGGGAAATAGAGCCTCCCAAGGGCAGACAGCCTTGTGTCGAGTGCGTGCAGGACGAATTGTCCAGGATGTGAAAAACGTGTTGGACATATTGGGGCGAGCCATCACTATTGTGAGCGAGCCGCGAAAGATGACAGTGGGGCCGTGGCAATTAAGGCATGGCTTTGATGTTATTTTTATGGTAGAGTCCCCCCCCCCCCGTTGGGGAGGTTGGTTTTTGTTTTGGGGAAATTCCTTTACTTGCCGCTGGCCGGGATGTTGCTCGCCTGGATGAGTTACTGGCGCTCCTGGAGGCTTTGTTAAAGGTTGATGCCTTTGCTTTTTCAGGCTATTACGAGAATGCGCTTGCCCATCTGAGCGAACAGCGGACTTCAATGTTTTTACCAAGTCGGCAGATGCGCTGGTTGTTGGCGCTCAAGAGTGCCCGTTTGCAGCAGGAGCTTGGCAACAGCAAAATGGCTTGGCAAATATTGCGGGGGATTGCCGTATCTGCCGACGCAGAATATGTCCCGGGTTTGTTGCCAGCTATTGGTGTTTTGTTGTCACGGATGGAAGAAGAAAATGGCAGCAAGATAATGGCTGCAGGTATTGAGCCTTTGTTGAGAAGGGGTGGGGTGGACTTGGAGGCCTGGTGCGAACAGCATCAAGTATTTGCCATGCAGGCAGTGATGGATGCACGCCGGGCTGTGTTTGAAGGCGTTTCTCTTGACAGAAGCTTGCTCAACAAGTTGTTGCTGCATTTTGAATCCGCATTATTTGGTGCTTTGTTGCGCTGGAATCCGCAGCGTATTCAGGGACTTGTGCGCCGCCTGGCCTGGTGTCTGCACCTGCTGCTGGAGTCGAATGTAGTCAGTGTGCGACAAGTCATGCAGTGGCATGCACTTGCCAGCGACTATGGTGAGGAGCTGGATGTCAGTGTATCGGGGAATGACTTTGCCTATCTTGGCCAGTTTTGGCTGGACAATGTTGCGGCCATTCGCAAGGAAGGTGAGAAGGATGGCAGACTGATGGCACGATTGGTCGTTGCCGACCTCGCGCCAAGGTGTGAATCGTTTTATCGTTGTGGTATTGACCGGGTACGGAATAGTGGAAACCAATGGGCATTGGGATTGTGTCTGCTCAACTATCTGCGTTTTGCGCGAAATATGGGAGATTTTTCAAAAGCTTCCGAAGAATGTAAGCAGCAGTTATTTGAGCTGTTGCAGGGAAACCCGAAAATTTGCCAGCGACTTCAAGATGTAGGCTTGCTCAAGCACTTGCCGTCCGGATTTGCCAAGATTCTGCGGTGAGGGCTTGCTATGGTAGCTGGGGAAGTAAAATGTGGCTTTCAGAAGATTGCGCATGGCATGGTGTCTTGATGTGAACGGAAAGTATCCGTTTGTTGGGAATAGGCTGATGAAATGAGAGGTAGTATACGGATGGTCGGTTTTGATGCCGACGACACGCTCTGGAGAAGCGAAGATTATTACCGTGCGGCAGAGGCCGAGTTTCGCGCCATTGTCAGCCACTATGTGAATCTCGATGATGTCGGCGCGCGCCTGTATGCGGTGGAAAAACGCAATCTGGCGCTGTTCGGCTATGGCGCGAAAGGCATGGCGCTTTCGATGATTGAGGCTGCCATCGAAATCACCGGCGGCAAAATCAGTGCACTGGATATTCACCGCATCGTTGAGTTGTGCAAAGGCCTGTTGCAACATCCGGTGGAGCTTTTGCCGGGCGTGGCCGATGCGGTTGCCGCAGTGGCGGAGCGGCACGCTATCGTGCTGATTACCAAGGGGGACTTGTTTCACCAGGAAGCCAAAGTGCGCGAATCCGGGCTGGCGCGCTGGTTTGGGCGTATTGAAATCGTCAGCGAAAAAGACCCGCCTACCTATCGCCGTTTGCTGGGCGAGTTCGGCGTGAGCCCGGCAGAGTTCGTGATGGTCGGCAATTCCTTGCGCTCGGATATTGCGCCATTGCTGGCGCTGGGTGCCTGGGGGCTGCATATCCCCTATCACCTGACTTGGGTGCACGAGCAAGAGGCCGGGGTTGATCCTGACCATCCGCGATTGCGGGTGTTGCAGCAGGCATCGGAAATTCCGGGGGCGATTGCGGCATTGGTCGGGTAGCGTTCATGCCGGTAGTGGCAATGTGTTGGTCAGGCCGAGTGGGCGGCCATTCCAAACAGCAGGAGAGAATCTGATGAATATGGGGAATCGCTGGATTGCAGGCGTTGTATTGGCTATCACTGCTGTCTTTGCCCTGCCGCAAGCAGCATCGGCGCAGCAGGTGCAGGATGAGGAGCGTGAGTATGTGGATGAAGCCGATGTAGTGATGCGTGGCGGCCAGCCTTATTACCGTTATAGCGATGATGGTCGCCGTGAGAAGCTGCATATTGAGCGTGATCCTGCCGGGCAGGCGCTGTACTACCGCGTGATAGGCCGTGATGGAGGTGGCTATTACCGCCGCGGTTACGATCGCTATACCCGTTGTGATAGCCGCGGTATTTGCCGGGTTGAGTATTACGACCCGCGTTATGACCGCCGTGGCAATTATCGGGTCTATGACGACTACGCACGCCGCTATGTGCGCGGTGAGCTCTGACTTTGCAGCAGGGTTGTGAGGGAAACCGGTCAGTGCTCGTCTGTAGGCAATCCGGTTTCCTGAGTGCGCTTTTCTTGTCCCTATAGCCGCGCTTGGAGCTACATGTCAGCTTTTGCCTATTGCAGGATTCTACGCCTGACCTGCTTGTTGTTACTTGGATGTGTAGCCCTGTTTCCATCTGCTGCGCAGGCAGAAGAAGGCGGTGTGCTGGAGTGCTGGCTTGAATATCGCCTGGAAGGCTGGTCACTGTTTTACAAGACCGCCGAAGGACAAGGCGTAGTACGCTGTAATGATGGCAGCCAGCTGAAAGTGGCGATTGTTTCGCGTGGAGGCGGCGTTACATTCGGAAAATCACGTATCCACGATGGTCGCGGCGAGTTTTATGGCATTTATCGGATCCGTGATGTCTTGGGGCGCTATGCGGCAGCCGAGGTACACGCGGGGGCAGTGCGTTCAGCCAGGGCGCAAGTGGTCACCAAGGGCACCATATCGCTGGCCCTGACAGGGAGAGGTACTGGCTGGGACTTGGGCATCTCAATTGGTTCGTTCGTGTTGCAAGAGCGCTGAACCTTGCAGTTTCAGCGCATCCGCTCACGCAGTTTTTGCACCTCGTCACGCAGCCTGGCCGCTTCTTCAAATTCCAGATCGCGGGCGTGCTGGTACATCTTCGCTTCCATGGCCTCGATATGTTTGCCGAGCTCAGCTGGTGATAGGTTGCGGGTGTCATCCAGGCTGTCACGGGTTTTGCTGCGGCCTTTGTTTTTGCGTGCCTCGGCGCTTTCCTCGCGCGCGCCTTCCAGAATGTCGTCAATCGCCCGTACCACCGATTGCGGGGTGATGCCGTGGCGGGCATTGTGTTCGAGCTGTTTTTCCCGGCGCCGGTTGGTTTCATCCAGTGCCGCCTGCATCGAACGGGTGATGCGGTCGGCATACAGGATGGCCTTGCCGCGTACATTGCGGGCGGCGCGGCCAATGGTCTGAATCAGCGAGCCGGTGCTGCGCAGGAAGCCTTCCTTGTCGGCATCGAGAATCGCCACCAGTGAGACTTCCGGCATGTCCAGCCCTTCGCGCAGCAGGTTGATGCCGACCAGTACATCGAACTTGCCAAGGCGCAGGTCGCGGATGATTTCCACCCGCTCCACGGTGTCGATGTCCGAGTGCAGATAGCGCACCCGCACATCGTGCTCGTCGAGGTATTCGGTGAGGTTCTCGGCCATGCGTTTGGTGAGCGTGGTTACCAGCACGCGGTCGCCCATCGCCACCCGTTCGTGGATTTCCGAGAGCAAATCATCCACCTGGGTGGCGACCGGGCGGATTTCCACCGGCGGGTCCACAAGGCCTGTGGGGCGCACCACCAATTCCACCACCTCGCCTTGCGATTTTTCCAGCTCGTATTTGCCGGGGGTGGCCGAGACAAAAATGGTGCGCGGCGAGCGCGCTTCCCATTCCTCAAATTGCAGCGGGCGGTTGTCCAGCGCCGAGGGCAGGCGGAAGCCGAAGTTCACCAGCGTTTCCTTGCGTGCACGGTCACCCCGGTACATGGCGCCAATCTGCGGCACGGTGACATGCGACTCATCCACCACCAGCAGCGCATCTGGGGGCAGATAATCAAACAGGGTGGGCGGCGGCTCGCCCGGCGCGCGCCGGGTGAGATGCCGCGAGTAATTTTCGATGCCGGTGCAAAAACCTACTTCCGCCATCATTTCCAGGTCGTACTGGGTGCGCTGTTGCAGGCGCTGCGCTTCCAGCAGCTTGTTTTGTGCATACAGCTCTTCCAGCCGTTCGGCCAGCTCCAGCTTGATGGTGTCAATGGCGTTCAGCACGCTTTCGCGGGTGCTGGCGTAATGGGTCTTGGGATACACCGTATAGCGCGGAATGCGTTTGATGATGCTGCCGGTCAGCGGGTCAAACAATGCCAGTTGCTCGATTTCGCCATCAAACAACTCGATGCGCAGGGCTTCCATTTCCGATTCGGCCGGATGCACGTCGATGATTTCGCCACGTACCCGGTAAGTGCCGCGACGCAGCTCGGTATCGTTGCGGATGTATTGCAGCTCGGTGAGCTGGCGAATCAAATCGCGCTGGCCGATGCGCTCGCCGCGCGCCAGAATCAGCCGCAGTTTCAGGTAGTCTTCCGGGTCGCCCAGGCCATAGATGGCCGAGACCGTGCCGACGATAATCGCATCGCGGCGCGAGAGCAGCGCCTTGGTGGCCGCCAGCCGCATCTGCTCGATATGCTCGTTGGTGGAGCTGTCTTTTTCGATATAGGTATCGGACGAAGGCACATAGGCTTCGGGCTGGTAGTAGTCGTAATAGCTGACGAAATACTCCACCGCGTTGTGCGGAAAGAAATTTTTGAACTCGCCATACAACTGCGCGGCCAGCGTCTTGTTATGCGCCATCACCAGGGTAGGCCGTTGCACCTGCTGGATGACATTGGCGATGGTGTAGGTCTTGCCCGAGCCGGTCACGCCCAGCAAGGTCTGCTGCGCCAGCCCGGCATTGAAGCCGGCTACCAGCTTTTCAATCGCCTGGGGCTGGTCACCGGCAGGCGCGTAGGGGGAAATCAGCCTGAAACCGGCATCTTGGTCGTTATCGTGCATCCGCCAATGATACGGAGCTGCACCAGTTTGCGGACAACGCCATGCGGATTTTTCTTAACGGCAGCTTTGCCGCTTGCCGATAGCGGCATGGCCGTAGTGCGGTGATGCTGCACTTACGCCACAGGGAGATGAGCCATGACACGCAAATATCTTCAAACCGGCATGACCCTGATTGAAATGGTGATGGTGCTGGTCTTGCTTGGCATCAGCATGGGCGTGGCCATGCCCGGCATCAGGCAGTTGCTGGCGGCGCAGCAGGTGCGCGCCGGTGTCCATGAGCTGAGTACCGACTTTGCACTGGCGCGGATAGAGGCCATCAGCCGCCAGCGCATGGTGGTGGTGTGCCCGCAAAGCAATGGGCGCTGCATTCATGACAGTGACTGGAGCCGGGGCTGGATGGTATTTGTCGATACCGATGGCAATGACCAGCCCGAGCGCGAGGCCGACATCATCGCCATGCGTCAGGGCGGCCAGGACAGCCTGTCCATTCGCAGCAATCATGGGCGGCCAAGGCTGCGCTATCTGCCCACCGGCGCCAGTCATGGCAGCAATCTCACCGTCAATGTCTGCCTTGCGGGGCGGTTGCGGGCGCAGGTGGTGGTCAACAATGCCGGACGCAGCCGGATAGACAGGCGTGGCGAGGGAAATTCCTGCCCGATGTAAAGGAAGGTCTGAACAACGCCATCCTGGCGTTGTCAGCCCACGCCAAGTCCGGCACCAAGTCCGGACTTGGCTCACACGAATCAATCACTGGCATGATTGATTCGTGGCAGGTCATCCATGACCTGCGCGGAACCTCTGAATATTGAGAGGTTCCGTAAAGAAAACTATTGACCTTTGAAAAATACGGGTCTAACATGCGCCTCCTTCGCCCGAATAGCTCAGCCGGTTAGAGCACTTGACTGTTAATCAGGGGGTCGTTGGTTCGAGTCCAACTTCGGGCGCCATATCGCGAAATCAAGGCCGCGCATTGTCGCGGCCTTGGTTTTTTCTATGCCGGAGAAAGCTCATGACTGTGCCCGCGCTACAGCTTTCCATCGCGCCGATGATGGACTGGACTGATACCCATTGTCGCGTTTTTCATCGCATCCTTGCGCCTTCTGCCAGGCTTTATACCGAGATGGTGCACGCCAATGCGGTGATTCATGGCGATAGGCAAACTTTGCTGGCCAAGGATGAAGTCGAGCACCCGGTCGCCCTGCAACTGGGCGGCAGCGACCCGGCCTTGCTGGCCGAGGCAAGCCGTATCGCGGTGGAATACGGTTTTGATGAAATCAACCTCAACTGCGGCTGCCCCTCCGACCGGGTGCAAGCCGGACGCTTTGGCGCCTGCCTGATGCGCGAGCCGGCGCTGGTGGCCGATTGTGTGGCGGCGATGCGTGATGCCGCAGGCCAGGTGCCGGTGACGGTGAAGTGCCGCCTGGGGGTGGATGATGACCACGACTACCCAAAATTCCGCGCCTTTATCGACCAGGTGGCCGATAAGGGCTGCAACCATTTCATCGTGCATGCGCGCAATGCCTGGCTACAGGGGCTTTCCCCCAAAGAAAACCGCGAGGTGCCGCCATTGCGTTATGACTGGGCATGGCAACTCAAGCAGGAGCGCCCGCAGCTGTGCATCGAGCTCAATGGCGGCCTGGCCGATATTGCCAGCATCGAGGCGCAGCGCGGCCGGGTGGATGGCGTGATGCTGGGGCGCGCTGCCTATCACACGCCGTATCTGCTGCACCAGATTGAGTCACACTGGCGCGGCACACAGCCGCTGGCGCGCGCTCAATTGCTGCGGCGTTTGCGCCCGTATATCGAGCGCCAGTTGCAGCATGGCGTGGCGCTCAAGCACATCACCCGGCATTTGTTGGGACTGTTCCACGGCGAGCCCGGTGGTCGGCTGTTCCGTCAGGTATTGAGCGAGGGCGCGCATCAGGCCGGCGCCAACTGGACGTTGATTGAAGAAGCCCTGAGTCGCCAGGCGGCATTTGCGGCAGGTTAAGGGCAAGTTCAATGCCCCCTGTTCAGACTGGCATCCCCAGTCTCCTGATGGAGCCATTGTGCGCGGTTTCTCCATTGCCTTGTTGTCGATGTTTGCCGTGATGCCGCTGCTGGCGTCCGCCCAGCAAGCGCGTGAGTCGCGTCTGGGTGACGGGCAGGGCTTCAGAGGCGAGCAGGCCGGGCGGCAGCGCTCATCCCTTGCGCGTGATGCCGGTGGCATGTCCGCAGCGGTACGGCGGGTGGAGCGCGCTACTGGCGGGCAAGTGCTCGGCGTGGAAACCCTGCGGTTCGAGGGACGCGAGATTCATCGGGTCAAGGTATTGACACCGGGAGGACGGGTGATGGTGGTGGTCGATGATCCGGCCAGTCTGCGCTCATCACCCAGGCTGCCGGCGTTTTCGCCTACACATCGCGATGACATCGACAGGCCTTAAGCTGGACAAATGTATTATTTAAGGGCAGCCAGTGCGGCATGCTCATGGAGTTAAGTCATGCGTATTTTGCTAGTCGAAGATGAAGCCCCGTTGCGGGAAACGCTGGCCGCCCGGCTGATGCGCGAGGGCTATGCAGTGGATGCGGCCCAGGATGGCGAAGAAGGGCTGTATATGGGGCGCGAAGTCCCGTTTGATATCGCCATCATCGACCTTGGGCTGCCGAAGATGAGTGGCATGGAGCTCATCAAGGCGCTGCGTGATGAGGACAAGAAGTTCCCGATTCTCATCCTGACCGCGCGCTCCAGCTGGCAGGACAAGGTTGATGGCCTGAAGCAGGGCGCAGACGATTATCTGGTCAAGCCCTTCCATGTCGAGGAGCTGCTCGCCCGTATCAATGCCCTGGTGCGCCGCGCGGCAGGCTGGAGCAAGCCTTCGCTGGAATGCGGCCCGGTGGTGCTGGATTTGGCGGCGCAAACGGTCACCGTGCATGGCCAGAACGTTGACCTTACCAGCTATGAATACAAGGTGCTGGAATACCTGATGATGCACGCTGGCGAGCTGGTGTCCAAGGCCGACCTCACCGAGCACATCTATCAGCAGGACTTTGACCGCGACTCCAACGTGCTGGAAGTCTTCATTGGCCGCCTGCGGCGCAAGCTCGACCCTGATGGCGAGCTCAAGCCAATCGAAACCGTGCGCGGCCGGGGCTATCGCTTTGCCATCCCGCGCAGCGGTGAAAACTGATACGCGCATTGCCGCTGTACGCTGATGGCCGGGTATTTCTGGCGTCCACGTTCGCTTGCCAGTCGCCAATTAATGGCGGCTGGCATTGGTTTGATTGCGTTCATGGCCGTGGTGGGGGTGGCGCTTGACCGCGCCTTCATCGACACCGCCGAGCGCAATATGCATGACCGGCTGGTGAACTATGCGCTGGCCTATACCGCCGGTACCGAATTTGATATCGACGGCTATCTGATTCCGCCATACCGGGCGCCGGACCCGCGTCTTGACCGTCCCGGCAGCGGGCTCTACGCGCAATTGTCGGTGCCCAGCGGGCATTGGCATTCCACTTCCGCCGAAGGGCCGACCCTGCCGGAAGGACAGATGCTTGAAGAAGGCGAGGAGCGTTTCGAAGGGCCACTGCCGATGCGCAATATCAGTGGCAGCCCCGGCGAGGTCTACCGCTATTCGCGCAGCTTCATTGCGCCCGGCGCGCGTGGTGACGATATCCACTACACCATCCATGTCATGGAAGACACGCGCCTTTTGGAGGCGCAAATCAATGTGTTCCGCAGTGCATTGTGGACTTATCTGGGCGCGGCGGCGGCATTTCTGTTGCTGTTGCAGATGCTGACACTGCGCTGGAGCTTGCGTCCGCTGCGCCATGTGATTGCCGAGCTTGACCGGGTAAAACTCGGCAAGGCGGTCGGTATGAGCGAGCACCACCCGCGTGAGCTGGCGCCGTTGACTGACAGTATCAATGCGCTTATCGAAAGCGAGCGCACCCAGCTGGAGCGGCAGCGCAATACCCTGGCTGACCTGGCGCATAGCCTGAAAACACCGCTGGCGGTACTGCGTGCCCGGCTGGACAGTGATGCCGGTGAGGCAGAGCTGCGCGAAGAACTCAATACCCAGTTGCTGCGCATGAACAATCTGGTGTCTTACCAGCTTTCGCGGGCGGCATCGGGCGGTCATAAGCTGTTTTCAGCACCGCTGGAAATCCTGCCGCAGGCCGAGCAAATCGTGGTGGGGCTGGAAAAAATCTATGCGGCCAAAGGCGTGCTGTGCGAGTTCGAGCTGGATGAAACCGCCTGCTTCCACGGTGAGCTTGGTGATTTGCAGGAGCTACTGGGCAACCTGCTGGAAAACGCCTTCAAATGGGCGAAATCCCGCGTGTTGCTGACGGTCGTGAAAGACGGCAAGGGGGTGATGCTGGCGGTGGATGATGATGGCCCCGGCATTCCGGAAGAAAAAGTCGAAAAAGTTTTGCAGCGTGGCGTGCGCGGTGACGAGCGCGTGCAAGGCCATGGTATTGGCCTGTCTATCGTGCAGGACATCGTGCACGGCTATGCTGGTCGCTTGCAGGTCAGTGCCTCGCAGGAACTGGGCGGCGCAAGGTTTGAAGTCAAGCTGCCCGGGCCGCGCTGATTTTGTCCATTGCCTGGAACATGCCCGGCAAAAACCGTACCCGCACCGCAGGGCGAGTTACGTATCGCTCCAGGGGCGATAATTCGCGCATGAGTGATTTTTCTGCCGACTGCCTGCAACGCTCCCTGCTGCAAAGCCTGCAGCGGGCACCTGCCGATGCTGCAACACTCGCTGCCATTCATGCGCTTTCGCCGGATGCGCTGGGGCGGCAGATTGAAGCCCTGCGCCAGTCGGGGATTGAAGTCGTCATGACCGGGGCAGGCGAATATGTACTCGCGCAGCCTTTGGAATTGCTGGATGCCGGGACTATCCGCAGTCAGCTTTCAGCACAGGCCGGGCTGGAGTCTTTGCAGGTGGCTTGGCAAATCGCCTCTACCAATGACGCACTGTTGTGCCAGCCAGCACCGGTGCAGGGGGCGCGGGTCTTGCTGGCCGAGCAGCAAACCGCCGGGCGCGGGCGACGCGGGCGGCATTGGGCTTCCCCCCTGGCAGCCAATTTGTATCTGTCGCTGGACAGGCGTTTTACTGCCGGGCTTGCAGGTCTTTCCGGCTTGAGTCTGGTGGCCGGTATTGCCGTGGCCGAGGCGTTACGCCAGCACACCAGGCTGGATATACGGCTGAAATGGCCGAATGATGTATGGCTGGCCGAGCGCAAATTGGGCGGCCTGCTGGTCGAGGGCGGCAGCGAGCCTGGCGGCAAGGCGCGTGCGGTGATAGGCCTTGGCTTGAATGTCCGTATGCCACCGACTTTTGCGCAGCATATCGACCAGGCCTGGGTGGACTTGGCCGGCGCGTTGGGGCAGACACCTTCACGCAATGCGCTGCTGGTCACATTGCTTGAGCATCTGCTGCCTGCGCTGGAAGCGTTTGATGCACAGGGGCTAAAGCCATTTTTGTCGCGCTGGCAGGCGCTGGACGGGCTTGCCGGGCGCGATGTGCAGGTCAAAACGGCAGGGGCTGATTTCAACGCGCGAGTGCTGGGCTTGGCCGAAAACGGCGGCCTGCGGGTGCTGACTGAAACCGGCGAAAAAATACTGCATTCGGGAGAAGTCAGTGTGAGGGTAAGCCATGCGTGACTGGTTGTTTGACCTGGGCAATACCCGGCTGAAATACGCACAAACGCTGGATGAAGTGCGCTATCTGCCGCATCAGCAGCATGACTGGCTGGCGGCGCTGCCCGATGAAGTCTGCGGCGAAACCGCCTGGGTGTCATCGGTAGCCGCGCCTGCCTTGCGGCAGGCATTGCTTGAGGCCTTGCTTGGCCGCTTTGCCCGGGTTTCGTTTGCACGCACGAGTGCCTGCGCGGGGCGCTTGCGCATTGCTTACGCCACACCGGAAAAGCTGGGTGTTGACCGTTTTCTGGCATTGCTTGCCGCAAGCATGGATGCGCAGCCGATGCTGATAGTGGGGGTCGGAACCGCCTTGACCGTGGACTTGCTGGCGGCGGATGGTCGGCATCTGGGTGGGAAAATCGCCCCATCCCCCAGCCTGATGCGTGAGAGCCTGCAAGCGCGCGCCGCGCAATTGCCTGCAGTGGGCGGGCAGGGCACGGACTTTGCCGGCAATACCCTGGATGCGCTTGCCGCAGGTTGTCAGGGCGCGGCATTGGCGCTGATTGAAGCCAGTCGTCAGCACGCGGCAGCCAGGCTGGGCGCGCTGCCCACCTTGTGCCTGCATGGCGGTGGCGCGGATGTGCTTTTGCCCCACTTGCCCGGTGCGCAGCATCAGCCGCATCTGGTGCTGGCAGGTCTTGCACACTGGGCAGCTGCGGGCAATCAGGCATAATTCGCTGATGTTTGCGCGAATGTTGCTGGTTTGGTTATTGGTCATGAATCTGGGCGTGCTGGCCTGGTGGGCTTTGCATCGCCCGGCGGTTGCCGACTCCGGCGTGCGTGTGGATGCCAGCATCCCGCGCTTGCAACTGCTGGAAGAAGCCGGCGACTTGCCGCTGCCCGCAACCGAGGCGGACGTCCAAACACCGCCGCCAATGTCGCAAGATTTACCGCAGCCGGAAATCCCCGAGCCACTGCCGGAAGTAGCCGAAGCCGCCCCGCCAGCCGCACCGGGCAGGCCGGTTTGCGCAAGTTTTGGCCCGTTTACCGAAACGCCAGAGCAGGCCGCTGCCAGCCTCCGCAGCGCCGGTGCCAAAGTGAAGCTGCGGCAAGAGCCGGGCAGTCATCGTGGTTACAACGTACAACTGCCGCCGCTTGCCAGTGCCGCAGAAGCCAACGCCATGGCCGCACGGCTGCGTGCAGCCGGATTCAACGATCTGGTGGTCATTAAACAGGGCGAGCAGCAAAACGGTATTGCCTTGGGACGTTTTGGCAGCGAAGAAAACGCCCGTCGCCATCAGGCGGCATTGCGCGCCAAAGGTTTCCGCGCGCAGTTGCTGCCAAACGCAAGCGGCAGCCGCTTCTGGCTGGACGTGGAGGCCCCGGCAGGTTTCAATGCCGCCGCCCAGCGTCGTGCTATCAATGCTCCTGGAGTGCAAAACATCCGCTGTTGATAGGCTAGAATACCCAGCCCATCAGCCGGCTTAGCTCAGTTGGTAGAGCAACCGCCTTGTAAGCGGTAGGTCGTCAGTTCGAGTCTGACAGCCGGCACCATGGCTTCCATGCACATAATCGCCGATTGCGCTTGGCAGTGCTCGCCTGTTTTCTTGATTGCCCGCTCTCTGCCCGAACTCTATAAGGTCAGGATCTTGTCGACTCCTGTTTGGGATTGGGTCGATAGTTTTGGCAAAGCCTTTTATTCGCAGAAATGCGTTTCCTTGCCGAGGATTGAAATGGATTCTCTAACCCAGATCGTGCTGGGTGGTGCCGTGGCTGCGGCCATTGCACCGGCCAAACATCGCCGCGCGGCTTTGCTGGCAGGCGCGGCGTTGGGCACCTTGCCCGACCTGGATGTCTTGCCGGTCAGTCTGCTGCTGGCGGATCCAATTGACCGGATGAGCTGGCATCGCGGCCCCTCGCATTCGCTGTTTGTCTTGCCATTTATTGCTTGGCTGATTTGGGCGCTTTGCAAGCGGCGTGGCGGTCGGGTGGCCGAAGCCCCCACGCGCTGGTGGTGGGCGATTTTGCTCGCGCTCATCACCCATCCCTTGCTGGATGCTTTCACCGTATATGGCACGCAATTGTGGTGGCCGCTGTCTACGCCGCCGGTGATGTGGTCGAGTGTGTTCATCATCGACCCGCTGTATACCGTCTGGTTGCTGGCGGCCTACGGGCTGGCTTGGTGGCTGCGTGAGCAGCGCATCGCGCAACTGGCATTGCTGGCCGGTTTGTTGCTTTCCAGCGCCTATCTGGGCTGGTCGCTGTTTGCCAAACAGATCATTGAGCAACGTGCGGCAGCGGGACTGGTGGCCATCGGGCATGCCGATGCCCCCCGGGTTTCGGTGCCGATGCCGCTCAATACGCTGTTATGGCGCGTGGTGGCAATGACGCCCGAAGGTTATCTGGAGGGCGAGTATTCGCTGCTGGTAGATCGCGGGCCGATGCAGTTCAAACACTATTCATCCGATACAAAGGCGCTGGAAGCAGTGCAGGATTTTGCTGCCGTCAGGCGCATCGGCTGGTTCAATCATGGTTTCCAGCGTGCGCGGCAAATGGATGGGCAGCTGGTGTTGACTGATTTGCGCATGGGCAGTGAGCCGGATTATTTCTTCAATTTTGCCGTGGCAAGACGCGATGCCGAAGGCCGTTGGCAGCCCTTGCAGCCCAGCGAGCAAATCCGCCTGCCGCAGGCGCACTCACGCATGTCGCAACTGGAGAGGCTTTGGCAGCGCATCTGGCAGGCACCATCAGGCTGACCATTGCTCTCAGGGATGGATTATTGCGCTACCCCTTATTTGCAATTCCATCAAGCTGTCGAAGTATTCGCCTGTCAGGTTTCGCTGGCTCTGGGCATCTGTTGCCCGGTTAACCACACTGCGGAACGCGGCGTTTTCCGGTCGGTTCTTGGCATACCAGCCCAGATGCTTGCGGGCGATGCGCACCCCCATCTCTTCGCCATAAAAATCATGCAGCGCATCCAAGTGTCCCAGCAGCAACTCGCGCACTTCTTGCAGCGTGGGTGGTGGCAATAGCTCGCCGTGGGCGAGGTAATGGGCGATTTCTCTGAAAATCCAAGGCCGCCCTTGCGCGGCGCGTCCCACCATCACCGCATCACAGCTGGTCTGGTGCAGCACTTCGCGCGCCTTTTGCGGGGAGTCGATATCGCCATTGGCAATCACCGGGATGCGGATTTGCGCCTTGATAGCAGCCACGGTGTCATGCTCGGCGCTGCCGGTGTAGTGCTGGTCGCGGGTGCGGCCATGCACGGTTAGCGCGGCGATGCCACAGTCCTGTGCCAATTGCGCGATGCGCGGCGCGTTGCGGTTTTCGGCATCCCAGCCGGTGCGGATTTTCAGCGTCACCGGCACGTCCACCGCAGCCACCACGGCTTCAAGGATTGCCGCCACCAGCTTTTCATCGCGCATCAGCGCCGAGCCGGCCCAGACATTGCAGACCTTCTTGGCCGGGCAGCCCATATTGATATCGATGATCTGCGCGCCATGCTCGACATTGTGGCGCGCGGCATGGGCGAGCTGCGCCGGGTCGGTGCCAGCGATTTGCACACTGATGGGCGCGGGCTCTCCTTCGTGATCCATGCGATGCCGTGACTTGGCCGTATCCCAGAAGCGCGGATCGCTGATGGTCATTTCCGATACCGCAAGCCCCGCGCCCATGCGTTTGCACAACTGCCGGAACGGTTTGTCGGTCACCCCGGCCATCGGTGCCAAAATGACGGGCGTGGCGATGTGATACGGGCCGATGTGCATACAGGTTGGAGGCTTCAGTGGTGCGCTATTGTGTCGCCCGTTGCTTGCCAAGACCATAGCCTGAATTGACCATGGGCTGTGTTGGGCTCATGTAATGGCTTGTTTGCTAAAGAACATGCCCGCGAATGGCATAGGCGTGGGCGGATAAGTGCAGCTGGCCATGCGGGCCGGAAAATTCGGCGAGGCGCTCGCGCAGCCGGGTTTGAAGTGTATTGCGTGTGGCGCTATCCATCTGTGCCAGGCGTTCGCGGGTGGTGGAGCGCAGGGTGGCGATATGCCACCACGCATCGAAGCTGGCAAAGCTGCGGCGGGCATCAAAGCGGCGCAGTTCGATATCGGTCAGGCCGGCCTGTTGCCAAAGGGCTTGTAGCGCCTCCGGGCGCGAGGCAGCTACGCTGGGCGGCGCGGGCGATGGGTGCCCGGCTTCGCGCAATGCATCGGCCAGCAGTGCATAGGGGAAACCGCCGCCATACATATCCCAGGCATAGGCGCAGACCGTCCCGCCGGTGCGCACCACGCGCACCATTTCGGCAACGCCGCGTGCGGGGTCGGGGACGAAGAAAATCACCAGTGGCATCACCGCCACATCAAAGCGGTTATCGGCAAATGGCAGTGCCATGGCATCGCCTTGCAGCAGCGTGGCGCGGGCCAGTTGCGGACGGCTGCGGGCATAGTCCAGTTGTGCTGTCGAGGGGTCAATCCCGGCCAGTTGCGCAGGCTGCATGCGCGCCTCAATCTGTTCGGTAAACGCGCCATTGCCGCAGCCCACATCCAGCCAGTCGAGCCGGGTGGGCAGGCTCAGCCAGTCCAGAAACTGCGCGCCGATGATTTGGCTCCAGACGCCCATGTATTGCGCATAGGCGGCGCCATCATCAAAGCGGATGGCCGCACTCATCGCAGCACTTGCGGCGGCTCGCCACCGACAATCACTACATCGGCCGGGCGGCGGGCAAACAGCCCCACGCAGACCACGCCGGGAATCTGGTTGATGGCCGCTTCCAGTGCCAGCGGGTCGTGGATGGCGAGATGATGGATGTCGAGGATGTGATTGCCGTTGTCGGTGACAAAGGCTTGGGTTTCCGACTTCATGCGAAATACCGGCTGGCCGCCGGTCAGGGCAAGAATTTCGCGGGCGACCAGGCTGCGCGCCATCGGTAGCACTTCCACCGGCAGCGGGAAGCGTCCCAGCACATCGACCTGTTTTGACGGGTCAATAATGCAGACGAATTGCTGGCTGGCCTCGGCTATGATTTTCTCGCGGGTCAGCGCACCGCCGCCGCCCTTGATGAGCTGCCGGGCAGGATTGCACTCATCGGCGCCATCGACGTACAGCGCCAGCTCGCCGGTGTGATTGAGGTCGAGAATTTCGATGCCGTATTTTTTCAGCTGTGCCGTACTCTGCTCGGAGCTGGACACCGCGCCCTTGATGCGCTCGGGCGCCCGTCCCAGCGCATCGATGAAATAGGCCACGGTGGAGCCGGTGCCGACGCCGACAATCATGCCGTCTTCGACGTATTGCAGGGCTTTTTCAGCGGCCAGGCGTTTGGCTTCGGACATTGCAATATTCCTTATTCAAGCGAGAGTAGGAGCTGCCATTGGGCAGGTGTCACCGGCATCACTGATAGCCTTGAGCCGGTACGAATCAGGGCAAATTCTTCGCCCAGTGCATCGCGGTGTTCGCGGATTTCATTGAGCGCCAGTGGCCGCTTCAAATGCCGCACATAACGCACGTCGACTAGTTGCCAGCGGGGCTCCTCTGGCGTGGCCTTGGGGTCGTGGTATTTGCTTTGCGTATCGAACTGGGTCGGGTCGGGATAGGGCAGGCTGGCCACTTCGGCAATGCCGTAGATGCCCGGCACGTCGGTATTGGAGTGGTAGAACAGCACGCCATCGCCCGGCTGCATCTGGCGCATGAAGTTGCGTGCCTGATAATTGCGTACTCCGGTCCAAGGCTCGGTGGGGACGGCTTTCAAGTCGTCGATGGAGAATTCCGAAGGTTCGGACTTCATCAGCCAGTATTTCTTGCGGGCAGTCATGGCCATGAGTGCATTGCGAGGGGCAGGCATTGTAGCCTTGGCAAAGGCATGCCGGGCGTGGGCTTGCAAGTGGATAGAAGGCTGGCTAAAATGCGCGGCTCTCTTTACTTACAGCTATCCGGTGCCACGATGAAGGCCGACATCCATCCCGAATACCGCGAAGTCGTGTTTCACGACGTCACCTCGGACTTCAAGTTCCTGACCCGCTCCACCCTTGCCAGCAAGGAAACCGTGAAGTGGGAAGACGGTAACGAATACCCGCTGGTGAAAGTGGAAATCTCTTCCGCTTCGCATCCGTTCTACACTGGTCAGAATCGCGTTGTCGATACCGCTGGCCGCATCGACAAGTTCAAGCGCCGCTACGCCAAGTAAGCCGTGCTTGCGGCCTGCTAGAGGCCAGTTGTCCCGATACGATGATGGCCGCCGCGTGCGGCCATCGTCATGTCTGCTGCAGTCATTGTGCCAAGGTCGTATCGCGAATGCGTGGATGACTGTGAGACAATGTTGCATCGCATCACATTCATAGAGTGGCAGATCGTGTCCTGCCAGCTCATCATCGAGGAGAAACCCCATGTCCGACCTCAAGGAAGTCAGCCTGAGTGCCGCTGACAAAACCGTTGTCCTGCCAGTGCATCAGCCCGTACTCGGCCAGCCCTGCATTGATATTGGCAAGTTGCCCAAGGAAACCGGTTGCTTCACCTTCGACAACGGTTTTACCGCCACGGCCAGCTGCAAATCCGCCATCACCTATATCGACGGTGACGAAGGCGTGCTGATGTACCGCGGCTACCCGATTGAGCAACTGGCAGAAAAATCCAGCTTTCTGGAAGTGGCCTATCTGTTGATGAATGGCGAGCTGCCCAGCAAGGACGAGTTCGCCAAATTCGAGCACGACGTCACCAAGCACAGCATGCTCAATGAACGCTTTACCCAGTTCGTGCAGGGCTTCCGCTATGACGCCCACCCGATGGCGATGCTGATGGGCATGGTCGGCTCGATGGCGAGCTTCTACCACAACGACCATGACTATGCTGACCCGGAACAGCGCCGTCTGGCCGCCATCCGCCTGATTGCCAAGGTGCCGACCATCGCTGCGCTGTGCTATCGCCACCGCATCGGCTGGCCGAATGTCTATCCGAAGAACAATCTGGAATACGTCAGCCGCTTCCTGCACACCCTGTTTGAAGTGCCGAGCGAGCCGCTGCAGCTCTCACCGGTCGCCGCCAAGGCGCTGGACTTGTTGTTCATCCTGCATGCTGACCACGAACAGAACGCCTCCACCTCGACCGTGCGTCTGGTTGGCTCCACCGGCGCCAATCCGTATGCCTGTGTCTCTGCGGGTGTGGCGGCATTGTGGGGGCCGGCACACGGCGGCGCCAACGAGGCGGTGCTGAAAATGCTGGAAGAAATTGGCTCTACGGCCAATGTGCAAAGCGCCGTGGACAAGGCCAAGGACAAGAACTCCGGCTTCCGCCTGATGGGCTTTGGTCATCGCGTGTACAAGAACTTCGACCCGCGCGCCACCATCATCCGCGAGATGACCTACAAAGTGCTGAACGAGCTGGGCATCAACGACCCACTGCTGGATGTGGCGATGAAGCTGGAAGAGGCCGCGCTCAAGGACGATTACTTCGTGCAGCGCAAGCTCTACCCGAATGTCGACTTCTACAGCGGCATCATCTACAAGGCGCTGGGCATCCCCACCGAAATGTTCACCGTGATGTTTGCCATCGCCCGTACCGCGGGCTGGATCAGCCACTGGCTGGAGCAGCAGAACGATGCGGACAACAAGATTGGTCGTCCGCGTCAGGTGTATACCGGCAGCGCCCGCCGCGATTACGTCGCCATCGACAAGCGCTGATTCTTGGTCAGACCTGTCAAGCAAACCCCGCATATTGGCGGGGTTTTCTTTTGCCTAATCACGGCCCAGCAATTTGCGTAGCTGGGCAAGACTGGCGCGATTGGCTGGATGATTGTCGCCCTCGGCAAGGGGGGGCTGGTGTAGTGCCGAAAGCGGTAGCACGACAAGCTCGAAAGCAGTTTGATCAGCGGTGAAAGTCCATACATCGACATCCGCACTGTGTTGCCGGTCAAGGCGGATGCGGCGAATGCGCGATTGCGCGGGAATGCCATGCTCATGCAGAAATATGCTGACCATTTCCGGGGTGTCGCAATGCAGGTGCAGGCAGATGGCGCTGTGTGTGTCGGCATAACCTTCCAGGGCGGCACCCGTCAGGCGTGGCTCGAAGGCTTGAAGGAACCTCATGGCCTGCAGGGCCGCCTGGCGCTGTGTGTGCAACAAAGCCTGGTGCTGGGTATCGTCACGGAACAGACGCCGGTAATCACGTAGCGCCTGCTCGATTTCAGCATTGTCAGGCAGAAATGCTGGGGTATGGATACCAAGCAGTGCCGCCGCTTTGCGTCTGGCATGGTGAAAATCATTGATGTGATTTTCGGCCATCAGCCGGGCAGCGGTGCTAGCCAGTTGCTGGCGCAGGCGCAGATGATGAGGGCTGGAGCGGGACTTGCTCATCTGCGCGCTGGGCTCTCAGAAAATGTCATAGGTATTTTCCGGTGCGGCATTGACATCATCAGTGCCAGTACCCTCGCCGTAAAAGTCCTCAGACTCTTCTTGTATCCGTTCCAGGTCTTCCACCTTGACCCATTCGCCGTCTTTGCCTTTGGCCATGCCCTCTGGGGGCTCGCGCATTTCTACCGGCTTGCCTTCCAGTGCGGCCTTCATATAGCTGATCCAGATCGGCAGTGCGGCACGGCCGCCATATTCGCCGCGGCCCAGGCTCTTGAAGTCATCACGCCCCACCCAGACCACAGTGACAAACGGGCCGCCATAACCGGCAAACCAGGCATCGCGGTATTCGTTGGTGGAGCCGGTTTTGCCGCCGATATCCTCGCGCCCCAGTACCCTTGCTGCGGTGGCGGTACCGCGTTTGACCACATCGGCCATCATCGACTGCATCTGCCAGGCCACACGTTCATCAATCGCACGCGGCGCAGGTGTGGCACCTTCGGGCAGGCCGGGCTTATCGGATTGGGCAGGGGCTTCTCCGGGCTTGGCCGTTTCTGCACGCTTGGGCGGTGTGGCTGCGCCAAAGTTGAAGCCATCCACCACTTGCGGCTCGTTATCGGCGCTCGTTTCGGTGTACGCGCTACTGCCTGCACTCATTCCGCCACAGCCGCGGCAGGCGAGGGGGGGATTGGCTTTGTGAACAAGCTGGCCGTTGCGGTCTTTGATTTCATCAATGAGCCATACATCCACACGAGAGCCACCATTGGCAAACACCGCATAGCCGCGTGCGACCGACAATGGCGTCAGCGAAGCGGTGCCCAGCGACATGGTGAGGTTGCGGGGCAAGTCTTGCTCATCAAAGCCGAAGTGGCTGATATAGCGGCGTGCATAGTCAAGCCCGATGCCATCAAGCAGGCGCACGGACACCAGATTGCGCGACTGCACCAGGGCGTCGCGGATGCGAATGGGGCCGACAAAACGGCCACCATCGTTTTGCGGCCGCCAGACTTTGCCGCCACCCTGACGGAATGCCACCGGGGCATCCAGCACGATGGAGCCAGGGTGGTAGCCGCGTTCGAATGAGGCAGCATAAACGAACGGCTTGAAGCTGGAGCCGGGCTGGCGCTTGGCCTGGGTGGCGCGGTTGAATTTGTTGCCGGCAAAGCTGAAGCCGCCAACCAGCGCTTTGAGCGCGCCGCTTTCGGGGTCCAGCGAAACCAGTGCCGATTGTGCCCGGGGGATTTGGTCAATCTTCCACGGGCTGTCGGCATCGGCTCTGCGGATGCGGGCCAAATCGCCGCGCTTGTAAAGCTGTGCAGGCGACCTGCCGGGCCAGGGCTGGCTGGCAGAGGCAGGCAGCACGAAGCGGTTGCCCGCGCGGTCCACCACGGTGGCACTGCCGTCCCGCCCGGTTTCAACCACGATCACCGGGACAGCGCCTGCCTGTGGCGGAATTTCGGCAAGGCGTGCGGCAATGCCCTGATCGCTTTCACCAGCATTCAATTCAAAATGCTGCTCAACTGCACGGAAACCGTGGCGACGGTCATAGATGCGCAAGCCCGCTGAGACCGCTGCATCGGCTGCCATTTGCAGCTCCGGGTCGATGGTGGTGGTGACACGAAAGCCACTGGTCAATGCCTGCTCGCCGTAGCGGGCAATCATTTCCTGACGCACCATTTCGGCGATATAGGGCGCATGGAGCTCGACCGGGCGCTCATGGGGCTTGGCATGCATTGGCTCTGCGGCGGCCTCGTCGGCCTGTGATTGGGAAATCATCCCCAACTGCACCATGCGCGGCAGGATATAGTCGTTGCGGCGTTCGCGATTGCGCTCAGGGTTGCTGAGCGGATTGGCTGTGGAGGGGAACTTCGGTGTGCCGACCAGGGTGGCAATCTCGCCCAGCGTCAATTCGTCGAGCGTTTTGCCGTAGTAGAACTCGGCTGCCGCGGCAATGCCGTAGGAGCGGTGCCCAAAGAAGCTCTTGTTGAGATACAGCTCGAAAATTTCATCCTTGCTGAGTGCCTGCTCGATATTGCGTGCCAGCAGCATCTGCGCCAGCTTGGCTTCGTAGTCGCGCTTTTGTCCTTCCTGGTAGAACATCTTGGCGACCTGCATGGTGATGGTCGAGCCGCCGGGAATACGTTGGTCACTGGTGGTGGCCATCAGCCAGACGGCACGGGCAATGCCTTTGAAGTCGATGCCCTCATGGCGATAGAACTCGGCATCTTCTGCTGCCAGAAATGCGTTTTTCACCTCTTGGGGAACATCCTCGAATTTGACCGGATAGCGGCGGCTTTCACCAAAAATGGCGATCAGTCGCCCATCGCTGGAGAACACCTGCAAGGGCTCGTGCAGCTCAATTCCACGCAGTGTTTGCACATCGGGCAGGTCTTTGGAGATTTGCCGATAGAGCAAGCCTGCTGCGACTGTAGCGGCGATGGCGAGCAACAAAAAAGCCGCCAGAAGCCAGAGAAAGACACGGCGAATGCGACGAAAGATAGACATCAGGCTCAATTTCCGGGAGGATGCTGAGATGGATTTCACAGTATAGTGTTGAACAGGCAATACCTGTTGTTGTGATGGGGGTTGTAGTACGGTCTGAACAACGTACTGGAACTATCTGATTGTTTTGGGGTATTGTGTTGTCGTGAAAACTTCGTTATGAATATGGCAACAGATTAAGGGCGGCGCCTGGTGCGTCGTTTAGTGGGAGATAGGGTGTGAAACTTGTCAGGAAAACCCAGGCGGTGTTGCTGGGCGTCGATATCAGCTCGACTGCGATCAAGGTACTGCAGTTGTCGCGCTCGGGTGAGCGCTATCGCGTGGAGCACTATGCCGTCGAGCCATTGCCATTCAATGCAGTGGTTGAGAAGAGCGTGGCAGACTACGATCAGGTGGCTGAAGCCATCAAGCGTGCACTGGCCAAGTCAGGCAGCAAGCTCAAGACCGCAGCGGCAGCTGTAGCCGGTGCCTCGGTCATCACCAAGCTGATACCGATGCCTGCCGATCTTACCGAAGATGAACTGGAAGCCCAGGTTGAGCTTGAGGCAGCCAACTACATCCCGTATCCGATTGACGAAGTCAATATCGACTTTGAATCTGTGGGTCCCATGCCGGGCGCAGCAGATATGCAGCAGGTATTGTTGGTGGCTGCGCGCTCGGAGGAAGTCAGCTCCAGGCAGTCGGTGCTGGAAATGGCTGGGCTCAGTGCCAAGGTGATTGATGTCGAAGCCTTTGCCATCGAAAATGCCTTCTCGCTGATGGCTCCGGAGCTGGGCATATCGCCAGGGGGGCTGGTGGCGCTGGTGGATATTGGTGCCACCCTGACCACACTCAATATTCTGCGTGATGGCCGTAGCCAGTACAGCCGTGAACAGGCTTTTGGCGGCAAACAGCTGACCGAAGAAATCATGCGCCGCTACGGGCTTGCCTGGGAAGAGGCCGAGCGCGCCAAGCGTCAGGGCGGCCTGCCGGACAGCTATGAAACGGATGTGCTTGAACCGTTCCGCGAAACCTTGGTGCAGCAGATCAGCCGCTTGCTGCAGTTCTACTACGCCAGTAGTGAATACAACCGGGTGGAGCAGGTGGTTTTGCTGGGGGGCTGTGCTTCGATTCCGCGCATTGCCCAACAGGTGGAGGAGCAGCTGGGGGTGCCGACTTCGCTTGCCAATCCACTCGCGCAGATGACGTTGAGCGGACGTGTCCAGGCACATGGACTGGCGCATGACGCTCCGTCATTGATGATTGCATGTGGTCTTGCGTTGAGGAGTTTCGACTGATGGTCAAGATCAATCTACTTCCTTGGCGCGAAGAGCGCCGCAAGCAGCGCCAGCAAGAGTTCTATGCAATGCTGGGCGGCGCAGCAGTGGTTGGTGTCTTGCTTTCGGGACTTGGCTGGATGTGGTTCAACGGCCAGATTTCCGGGCAGCAAAACCGTAATGCTTTCCTTGAGCAGGAGATCCAGAAAGTTGAGCAGGAAATCAAGGAAATCGAAACCTTGCAGCAAAAGCGTGAGTCATTGCTTAATCGCAAGCAGGTGATTGAGGAACTGCAGGCCAATCGTTTCCAGATGGTGCATCTGTTCGACTCCTTGATGCGCACCGTGCCTGATGGCCTGGTATTGACCGGCCTGAAGCAAGATGGTGAGTCGCTAACGCTGGAAGGGCGCGCCCAGTCCAATACCCGTGTGGCGACCTATATGCGCAATCTGGAGAATTCAGGATGGATGAAGAATCCTGATGTCAGCGTGATTGAAGTCAGCCAGCCCCAGGGACAGGGCGCTGCTGCGGGGGCCTCTGCAGGCAATGCGGCTTCTGTACTGCCGTATATGTTCACCATGCGGGTGACCCTGGGGAATCCTGAGGAGCCCCGTGATCCCAATGCGATACCGACACCTGACCCGGTGCCGGTAAAGGCTGAAGATCAGCAAGTCATTGCGCCGCTGGCGCCTGCTGCCGAGGCAGCGGCAACACCCGCATCGGACGATGCGGCGCAACAGGCAGCTGCTGCACGGCAAGCGGTGGAAGGGGATGCACAATGAGCAAGAGAAAACAAAATCTTGATTTGAACAATATCGGTAGCTGGCCGCGCAATATGCAGCTGCTGTTCTGCGTCCTCACTGCCGCCTTGATTGTGCTCCTGGCCTGGCTATTTGTGCTGAGTGGCAAGAAAGAGGAATTGCGGGGGCTGGAGTCTCAGGAAACGACTTTGCGGCAAACCTTTGAAACCAAGCAAGGGCAGGCTGCCAATCTGGAGGCACTCAAGCAGCAATTGCTGCAGATGGAGCAGGAGCTGCAACAGATGCTGCGCCAGTTGCCCTCCAAGACGGAAATGCCGGACATCATTACCGATATTTCGCAGACGGCTCTGGCTTCGGGGATTCGCAATGAAGTATTCCGGCCACAGGAAGAAATCGCGCGCGAATTTTATGCCGAGAAACCGATCCAGCTGAGGATGGTGGGTAACTACCACCAGTTTGGTGCCTTCATGAGTGGCGTGGCTTCGCTGCCGCGCGTAGTGATCATGACCATGCACAATATTACGCTTACGCCGCGTGAGAAGAGCGGTGCACTGGTGATGGAAGGGACGATCAAAACCTATCGCTATCTGGATGAAAATGACCCGGAAGACAAGAAGGCACTGGATGCAGCGCAACAGAGTCAGGGGGGTGGTCAATGAATCTTTCGGTATTGTCTTTGCATAAAGGACTGATATTGGGGGCATTGGTATTAACGGCTGCAGGCTGTAGCCGTGGTATTACCAGTGAACCAGGAGATGCGCCCAATCTCAGGGAGTGGGTCGCACAAGTCCGCGCCAAACCTGCGCCGCCCCTGGAGCCGATTCCGGTTATCAAGCCATTTGAAAGTTTCCAGTTCGATGGTACGGGTATCCGTGATCCTTTCGATCTCAATGCCGTTGCGCAAACAGCTGCAAGCTCCCGGCCAAATTCCAGCCGGCGCCGTCAGCCGCTGGAGGCTTTCCCGCTGGACTCGCTGGACATGGTAGGCACCTTGGGCAAAGGGCGTGGCATTGTGGGTCTGGTTATGGCGCCGGACAAAGTGGCTTACAAAGTGACTCCGGGGAATTATCTGGGGCAAAGCGATGGCCGCGTTGTCGCGGTTTATGAAGATCGAATCGAACTGATCGAGCTGGTACCTGATGGTATTGGCGGATGGCTGGAGCGTCCGGCCACGATTATGCTGGAGAATCAATAATGAAGGGGTTGATCATGCCGTCCAATCGTATCTTTCGTCCTGGCCGGACGGTGCTCACCGGCCTTGTTTGCGGCATTCTGGCCGCCTCAGCTTATGCTGCAACACCGGCTGCAGATAGCCAGCAGCTGGGCGCTGCGCAGACCTCGGCTGCCATCACCGCGCCCAGCGTAGCTAATATCGACTTCCGTCGTGGCGATAATGGTGCGGGTCGTCTGGTGGTGAGTTTCAGTGGCGAAGGTGCTGCGCCTGACCTGCGTACCCAGGAAGGGCGTGTAGTCGTGGACTTGGGGCGTGCACAATTGCCGCAAGCCTTGGCCAAAGTGTTGAATGTCGCCGATTTTGCAACGCCGGTGCGCAGTATTGACGCAAGTGGCCAGCAGATTGTGTTGGCAGCCCAGGGGGCATTCGATTCGATGGCCTATCAGCGTGGCCGCGAATACATCGTCGAAATCACCCCCAAGGCCGCTGAAGTTGCCCAGGGAGCCGTGTCTTCGGGTATCTCTGCCACAGCTAAGGCCAACGCCGAGCCTGTTTATCGTGGCAGCAAGATCAACTATAACTTCCAGGATATCCCGGTGCGTCCTGTGCTGCAGCTGATTGCAGAAGAGTCCAACCTCAATATCGTGGTGGCCGATACCGTAACCGGCAATGTCACCATCCGTCTGGTGGATGTGCCCTGGGATCAGGCGCTGGACTTGATTTTGCAGTCCAAAGGTCTGGACAAACGCCGGCAGGACAATGTGATTTGGGTGGCACCGCAGGCGGAAATCGCCAAGTTCGAGCAGGACAAGGAAGATGCCCGGATTGCTCTGGAAAACCGCCAGGATTTGGTGACCGAATATATCCGTATCAACTATCACAGTGCCGAGGCGATTTTCAAGGCGCTGACCGAGGCCAAGGGTCTGGGTGGCGGAAATCAGCAAAATCAGGGACAGCCCAATATGGATAGTGGCTTTCTCTCGCCACGTGGCCGCCTGGTGGCGGATGAGCGCACCAATACCTTGATGATCAGCGATATTCCGAAAAAAATCGAGGAAATGCGCAGGCTCATCAACGAGATTGACCGTCCGGTGGATCAGGTGGTGATTGAGTCGCGCATTGTTCTTGCAACCGAGTCTTTTGTCCGTGATTTGGGAGCACGCTTTGGCGTATCGGGTCGTCGTAACGGCAATAACCGGGGCGCCTTGAGCGGCTCGCTGGAGAACAATCAGAACATCATCAATAATGGCGTGACCAATGTTCCAGGCGGTCTGAACTTCAATTTGCCTGCCAGTCCGGCTTCAGGCACGGCTGCTGGCTTGGCCTATACGCTGCTGGGTGCCAATTTCTCGCTGGATATGGAGCTTTCGGCCATGCAGCAGAATAAGCGCGGCGAGGTGCTATCCAATCCGCGTATCCTGACGACCAACCAGCGTGAAGCGGTGATTCGTCAGGGCAAGGAAGTGGGCTATGTCACCATCACGGCCTCGACCGGGGGCATGGTGCAGCCGACGGTGGCCTTCAAGGATGTATTGCTGGAGCTGAAGGTCACGCCGACCATCACCCATGATGATCGCGTGTTCCTGAGTGTGAATGTGACCAAGAACGAGGTTGATAGTTGGTTTGAGTCCTCGATTGGCCGTATTCCGACCATCGCCAAGCGCGAAATCAATACGGCGGCTTTGATCGAAAATGGCCAGACCGTAGTGGTGGGGGGCGTGTATGAATTTACCGATGCCGATTCGGTTTCCAAGGTGCCATTGCTGGGGGATATCCCGGTGTTGGGCAATCTGTTCAAGAATAAGAACCGAAGCAACGAAAAAGTTGAGCTGCTGATTTTCATGACGCCGAAAATTCTGCGTGTTCAGCAGCGCATGCACTGAGCTGTGTGATGCCTTGCAAAACGGGACCTTCGGGTCCCGTTTTCTTTGCGCAAGTGAACCGTTTATGCAAAAAGTGGTCAAATTAGGTTCCTGCCTCCTTGCCGATAGATAAAAGCATGATGGATGCCATCCCTGCCAAACTCCCTGCACTTCCTGCCAATAACCAGGCATTGCACGAGCGTTTCCGTGCCTTGCAGCAATCGCTGGAGCAGGAAATCGTTGGTCAGTCACGCTTGATTGAGAGGCTGTTGATTGCGCTTTTGGCCGATGGGCATTTGCTGGTAGAAGGGGCGCCCGGTCTTGCCAAGACCATGGCAATCCGTGCCCTGTCATCGCGGATTGAGGCCGAATTTGCCCGCGTGCAATTCACACCGGACTTGCTGCCTGCAGACCTGACGGGCAGTGAAGTGTGGCGGGCACAGGAGAGCCGTTTCCAATTCCAGCCAGGCCCGTTGTTTCATGCCTTGCTTCTGGCCGATGAAATCAACCGCGCGCCGGCCAAGGTGCAGTCGGCCTTGCTGGAGGCGATGGCCGAGCGCCAGGTGACGGTGGGCGGCAAGACCTACCCGTTGCCTCCGCTGTTTTTGGTGATGGCAACACAGAACCCGATTGAGCAGGAAGGCACTTTCCCGCTGCCCGAAGCGCAGCTTGACCGTTTTTTGATGTATGTACGGATTGGCTATCCGGATGCCGCCAGTGAAGCGCAAATCCTGCGTCTGGAGCGCGAGCGTGCGCTGGGCATGAGCGCGCCGGATGTGATGCAGGCAGAGCCTGTCACGCTGGCAGAAATACAGGCGGCGCGGCAGGCGGTTTTGCAGCTGCATATGGCGCCGGCGCTGGAGCAATATTTGCTGGAAATCGTATTGTCCAGCCGCGATGCCGGGCGCTATGACGCTCAACTGGCGCGCAGGATTGCCTGGGGCGCCAGCCCGCGTGGCTCGATTGCGCTGGAGCGATGCGCACGTGCTCGTGCCTGGCTTGCCGGGCGTGATTATGTGACGCCTGATGATATCCGCGAAGTTGCTCCGGATGTCTTGGGGCATCGGGTACTGCCGACTTTCGAGGCCAGTGCCGAAGGCTGGGATGGCGGGCGCCTGGTAGATGAAATCATCGCCCGCGTGCCGCATCCATAACGGTTCTGCCCATGCCCGCCCATGACCTGATTCCAGAAGACACGACCGCGCCGAGCTTGCCTGCGCTGCTGGCTTTGCGTGGTCGGGTACAGGGCAGGGCACAGGCAAGGCGGGGGTGGCATGGGGTTTCCGGTGTGGCGCTCTCGCCATTGCGGGGGCGTGGCATGGAGTATGCCGAATCGCGCGAATATATCGTCGGAGATGATGCGCGTCATATCGACTGGCGGGTCAGCGCACGTACTGGACGGGCTCATACCAAGCTGTTTCAGGCCGACCGTGACCGCCTCAGCCTGATTGTGGCCGATACCTCGCCCAGACTGTACTTTGGCAGCCGCTTGCGCTTCAAATCGGTTCAAGCCGCACGTGTGGCGGCAGTGGTGGCCTGGGCAGCGTTGCAAGATGGCGACCGTATTGCCGCCTTGCGTGGCAGCCGGCAAGAAGCGCCGATTGCCCCGGGACTGGGGATGCGCGGCGCTTCCCGGGTGCTGCAAGCGCTGTGCCGCTGGTATGCCGCGCCACCACAAGACGATGAGGGTTTGGCTTTTGCGCTGGAGCGCGCGCAACGCAATTTGCGTACTGGCTCGCGGCTTTGGGTCGTGGCCGAGCCTGCCAGTGTGAATGATGTGCCGGTATCGCGCTGGGCCGCCTTGGCGCATCGCGCGGAAATCATCGTGCTGCTGATGACCGACCCATTCGAGCAGGCACCGCCCAGAACAAGCCTGCCGTTTTGGCAGGGCAGTGAACGGCAGTGGTTGGATTTGGCAGGAAAGGCGCAGCGTACACGCTGGCAGCAGCATTTCGTGGCACCACTGCAAGCGGCGCAGTCCATGCTCGCGCCTTTGGGCGTGCATGTCATGGCGCTGTCTTGTGATGCGGACAGCACCGACTGGCTGGGCGCTTTGTGCACCAGGAGGGCAGGCTGATGCAAGAGCTGCAATTGCGCGATATTCATGAAGCGGTGCGCCCTGCTTTCTGGCCGCCCGCAGCTGGCTGGTGGTGGCTGGCGTTGGCGGCTATATTGCTGGTTTTGGTACTGGGGTGGTGGCTAAGACGCCGTCGCCGCTATCGGCAGGCGCTGCTGAAGCTGTTTGATGAGACGCTTGCACAAGCGGCCGATAACCCGGCTCGGGTACTGGCGATTTCCGGCCTGTTGCGCCGCGCTGCCAGACGCCATGACCGGGCTGCCGACACGCTGGAAGGCGAGGCCTGGCTTGCGTTTTTGAATCAGGGACTGATTGATGCGCCGTTCAAGGCGGAAGTGGCGACTTTGTTGCTGCAAGGCGGCTTCCGTGCGGATGTGGATGCGCAGCAATTGCAGGTGTTGCAGGCGCTTGCGCGCAGGCGTTTTCTGCTGTGGATGGGGGTGCGGCCATGAATGGCATCGGGCAGGGCTTGCAGGAATATTTCGCCTGGCCGTGGATGCTGCTGGCCATGCCGCTGCCTTTATTGCTGCGCCTGTTATGGCCTGTCCGGCCGGACGAAGGCATCCCCGCCCTGCGCTTGCCGCAAGCCCAGACACCTTTGCCGGTAGTGCCGGGCGTGACGCAGCTGCGACGGGGACTGGGCTGGCTGCCATTCATCGCCTGGCTGTTGCTGTGCATCGCTGCGGCAAGACCGCAGACCCTGGGGCCGATACAGGCGCCGCCACAGACCGGGCGCGACCTGATGCTGGCGGTGGATATTTCCGGCAGCATGGAGCAGCCGGACATGCGCCTTGGCGGGCGCAGCGTTGACCGGCTGACGGCGGCCAAGGCGGTGCTTGATGATTTTCTTGAGCGCCGCGCCAGTGACCGGGTGGGGCTGATTGTATTTGGCCAGCGCGCCTATGCCATCGCCCCACTGACCCGCGACCGGGAAAGCGTGCGCAGCCAGTTGCGCGATGTGATGGTCGGCATGGCCGGGCGTGAAACCGCGATTGGCGATGCTATCGGTCTTGCCATCAAACGCTTGCGTGCCCAGCCTGCCGAGCACCGTGTGCTGATTTTGCTGACCGATGGCGAAAATACCGCAGGCGTGCTGACCCCGGCCAAGGCAGCAGAACTTGCCAGGGCTGAAAGCGTGCGCATCCATACCATCGCCTTTGGCGGGGATGGCGATGTGCTGTCCATGTTCGGCATCAGCATCCCGCTACCAGGCATGCAGGCCGGTATTGATGAGGCCAGCCTGCGGCAAGTGGCCAAATTGACCGGCGGGCAGTTTTTCAGAGCCGATGATGCCAATTCTTTGGCCGATATCTATGCCGAAATCGACCGGCTGGAGCCGAACAGCAGTGAAGGACAGGCATTGCGGCCACGCATCGAACATTACTGGCGCTGGCTACTGGCTGCATTGCTGATGGCTGTGCTGGCCGGGCTTTCCGGGCAGTGGCGGAGGCGCAGATGAGTTTGCAGTTTTTGCGTCCGGAATGGCTTTGGGCTTTGCTGGCATTGCCGCTGCTGTGGTGGTGGCTGCAACGCAAACGGTATGCAGAAAACCCCTGGGATGGCGTGATTGATGCACATTTGCAGCCGCATCTTTTAAGCGCAGGCAAAGCGCAGGCGTTGAAGCGTGCCTGGCTTTGGCCGCTGGCGGCGCTGCTGGCGATTCTGGCATTGGCAGGCCCCAGTTGGCGGCAGAGCGAGCAGCCGCTTTGGCAGCATGGCCGGGCGCTGGTGGTGGCGATGGATTTGTCCAGCAGCATGCTTGCCAAAGACCTGCCGCCCTCACGGTTGTTACAGGCGCGCGCGAAGTTGGCGCAATTGCTGGAAAACCGAAGTGGCGGGCAGGTGGCCTTGCTGGCATTTGCCGATGATGCGCATGTGGTATCGCCGCTGACCGACGACCATGCCAATGTCGCCTTGTTTATCGAATCACTTTCGCCGCAAATCATGCCGCAGGATGGCCAGCGTCCTGCACGCGCGATTGCGATGGCGGTGAAACTGTTGCGTCAGGGCGGTGCACAGCAGGGCGATATCCTGTTGCTCACTTCCAGCGCGGATGCGCCTGCCATCAATGCGGCTCGTGATGCCGCGGCGCAGGGCTTCAAAGTATCGGTTATCGGTCTTGGCAGCGAAGCAGGCAGTGAGCTGCAGCTGAGCGATGGTCGCATGCACACAACCCGGATGGACAGCGCCAGCCTGAAACAGTTGGCGGCAGCAGGCGGGGGTGACATGCTGCCGTTGCGTCATGACGCCGGTGATTTGCAGGCACTGGGTTTGCTTGACAGCAGCCATCCGGGCAAGCTGGACGCAGGCGGGCGTAGCGGCGTGGTTCGGCAAGACGGGGGCTATTGGCTGCTACTGCCGCTGATGCTGCTATCCCTGCTGCTGTTGCGGCAGCGTGCTGTGTTTGGCTTGGCCTTGGTCTTGATGTTGGCAGGCATCTCGCCCGCCCCCGCAGATGCACAAACACAGCAGATGCCAGAGCGCAGCTGGTGGCTGCGGCCTGACCAGCAGCAGTACCGGATTTTGCGCGAGGCGGATGCCGCCTATCGCGCGGGCGATTATGACAAGGCGGCGCAAGCCTATGCCCGTGTGCCGGGCGCACAGGCGCGCTACAACCTCGGCAATGCCCTGGCGCGAAGCGGGCAATACCAGCAGGCGATTGCCGCCTATGGACAGGCGTTGGCAGAAAACCCGCAAATGAACGATGCCCGCGCCAACCGGGCAGCCGTTGAGCGCCTGCTGCAACAGCAGCAACAGCAGCAATCTTCATCAGCAGGCGGTGAACCACCACATCCGCAAGCCGCTGATGAGTCGGCACATCCGGGGCAAACACAGGGCAGCCCGCAGCCGGATGCGCAAAATCCGGCGCAAGACGCAGAAAAGGATGCAGGGCAGCGGCAGGCAGCCGAGGATGCCCGGCAGGCGCAGCAACAGGCGATGGACAAGGCATTGGCAGAGGCTGATGCGCCTGGAAAGGCCGCTGAAAATGCCCGGGAGAGTGCAGTGCAGGCAGCGCAGCGCGAGCAGCAGCAGGCAGTGGATGCCTGGCTGCGGCGCGTGCCTGATACCCCCGGTGATTGGCTGCGACAAAAATTCTGGCTGGAGCATCAACGCCGGCGCGCCGGAGGCGATGAATGAGGCCGGCCATCATTGCCATTGGTTTGCGCAGCCTGCTGTTGCTGGCACTGCTGCTCGGCACTCCGGTTTTCGCACAGGTGCATACCCGCCTTTCGCAGTCCAGTATTGCCGCTGGTGACAGCGTGACCCTGAATATTGAAGTCGAGGATGCGCGCGCTACTCCCGAGCTTGCCCCGCTGGAGGCCGACTTTGTGGTGCTGCGCATGGACAGCGGCCGGCAAGTGGAAATTCGCAATGGCAGGATTTACGCCCGGCAGCGTTTTGCGGTGGAAATGCGGCCACGCAGAAGCGGGCAGATTGACATCCCGGCCTTGAAGGTCGGCTCGCAATATAGCCAGCCTTTGACGTTGCAAGTCGCCGATGTCGCGCCTGTGGCCGATGTCCAGCCACAAGTGCAGGCCGGGCAGGCGGTATTTCTGGAAACGGATATCAGCGATGGCGCGCCTTATGTGCAGCAGGCGGTGTCGGTGACTTTGCGTCTGCATTACGCGGTCAACCTGTTTTCTGGCGAATTGCAACAGCCGCAGCCTGCCAATGCCAGCCTGGTGCCGTTTGGCAATGATAGCCGCAGCCGCCGGGTGATTGACGGACAGGAATACCGGGTACTGGAGCGCCACTATCTTTTGATACCCGAGCGCAGCGGCGAACTGGTGCTGCCAGCGGCATGGTTTCGTGGCGAAGGCGAGCGCATCGGGGCTGCGGGCTGGTTTGGGCAAGGCCGGGTACAGGTACAGGCCAGTGCGCCAGCGCAGCAGCTGGAGGTGCGGCCGATTCCGGCAAACGCTGCGGCGCCCTGGCTACCGGCACGCAAGCTGTCGCTACGTGTGCTGGATGCTGCGCAGCAGGCGCAAGTCGGGCAAGGCGTCGAGCTGAAACTGGCGCTGCATGCCGATGGGGCAACGGCTTCGCAACTGCCACCGCTGGAGCTTGAGCCGCATCCGCAGCTACAGGTATTTGCCGAACCGGTTGAGGCTTCGGAAGGCATACATCAAGGCCGGATAGAGAGCAGGATAAGCCGCAAGTTCACACTGCTGCCCCTGGCCGAGGGCGAGCTGCTGGTGCAGGTCAAGCCGATAAACTGGTGGGATGTCAGCACGCAAAGCGTGCAGAAGGCAACACTGGCGCCAATTCGCCTGAATGTCGCGGCGGGCAGTCTCCAGCTCTCGCCTGCGCCGCCAGTGGCTGCGGCAAGGCCAGTTACGGAGAGCCGACCAGTCAGAAAGTCGGCGACATGGCATGGATGGCTTGGCTGGGTGCTGGGACTGGCGGTGCTGATACTGTTTGCACCTTGGCTTGTCCGCCCCAACCCGCTTGGGCAATGGCACAAGCGGCGCACGGCACAGCGCCGGATGCGCAGCACGTTGCAGCAGGCATTGAATGCGGGTGACCTGCCCGCCATTGCGAAATTGCTCCCCACACTTGTCGTCCCCGAGGCAAGCAGCTTGTCCGAGCTCCGTTCGCGGCTTGCTTGCCAGGCGCAGTGCGAAGCCATTGACCTGTTGCAGCAGGCGCTCTGGGGCGGTGGCAATGCCGAGGCGGCGCGCAAGCAGTTGCGCAAAGCGTTTGCCCATGTCCCGCCATTGCGCGCCCCCGCCAAACAGGGCGAGCCGCTATTGCCGCCGCTGTATCCCGAGCGCTGATTTTCTTGGAGGGCAGGGCAGAATCGGTTAGGCTCGCCCTTTGCTTGCGGCCAGCGGCCGTAACCGACCCTTTTCACGGAGCCTGTATGTCCGACGCGCGCAGTAAAAACAAGGGATTGCCCCTGCACTGGAAAATGCTGATTGGCTTTGTAGGTGGCATGCTGCTGGGACTGTGCGCCAATTTTTTTGCAGCCGATGCCCAGTGGTTAGCCACCATCACCACCTATGTCGCCGACCCGATAGGCCAGCTGTTCCTGCGGCTTTTGTTCATGCTGGTGGTACCGCTGGTATTTTCCGCGCTGATTTTGGGGGTGGTGGAAATTGGCGAGCCCAAATCACTTGGCCGCATTGGCGGGCGCACCCTGTTCTGGGTGGCAACGGTGACAACGCTGGCGGTCAGCATCGGGCTGGTGGCGGTCAACCTGGTCAAACCCGGTACCGGTTTGAGCGTTGAGCAGCGCGCCAAGCTGATGGAGGAGGCCGGCAAGCACTCCGACCGCGTGGCCAGCGCCACCGAGGCGGCACACAACCTTTCGGGGCTGGATGTGCTGCTCAACATCGTGCCGCGTAACCCGATTGCCGCGGCGGCCAATAACGATCTGATTGCGGTGATGTTCTTTGCGCTGATGTTCGGCATCGCCGCAACGCTTATCCGCAATCGCGCCACCGAGCATTTCGTGCTCGCCTGCCAGGGCGTGTACGACATCTGCCTGAAACTGATTGACTGGGTGATTCGTCTGGCGCCGTATGCCGTGGCGGCAATGCTGTTCAGCGTGACCGCCAAACTGGGGCTTGATGTGCTGCTTTTGCTTGCCAAATTCGTCGCCACTGCCGTAGGCGCGATGGGCGTGCATTTCGCGCTGGTGTTCCCGCTGCTGGTGTGGCTGGTTGCAAGGCGCTCGCCCTTGCAGTTTTTGCGCGGCGCGCAGCCGGCCATCGTCACCGCGTTTTCCACCTCATCTTCCAGCGCCACCTTGCCCACCACCCTGATGTGCGCCGAGGAGCGCCTGGGCGTGCCGCGCCGGGTATCGCGCTTTGTCTGCACCCTGGGGGCGACCGCCAATATGAACGGCACGGCCATGTTTGAAGGCATTGCGGTGCTGTTCCTGGCGCAGTTCTACAACGTGGACTTGAGCCTGGCCCAGCAGGTGATGGTATTGGCGCTGTGCGTGGTGGGCGGTATCGGTGCTGCCGGCGTGCCGGGTGGCTCGTTGCCGGTGATTGCCAGCATCCTGCTGATGTTCGGCATCCCCGCCGAAGGCCTGGCGCTTATCCTCGGCGTGGACCGCCTTCTGGACATGTGCCGCACCACGGTGAATGTCACCGGTGACCTGGTGCTTTCCACCGTGGTAGCCAGGGGCGAGCCTGCCGAAGCTGAAGGCACGGCCGATATCGAGGCCGGGGAGCGTCAGCTGCCTGGTCACTGAGCTGGCCTGTGAGCCGCCTTGATGTGGTGAGTCTTTGCCTCAAAAATCGGCTATCAAGCGGGGGCTAGTTGCGGCATCGCCAGGGCGGCGCCTTCGGCCTCGCAGGCGCGGGCGGCATAGCGGCTGGCAAAGGTCAGGTGCTTAGCGAGTGCGCGGGCAGGCTGCTGCGCCCAGGCAGCACAAAATGCGCCATTGAAGGCATCGCCCGCGCCAGTGGTGTCCACCACTTCAGACGGACAGGCGGGCAGGCGGTAATGGCTGCGGGTATCGTCATGCCAGTTCTCGCCGTGGGAAACAAAGCAGCCGGCGCTGCCCAGGGTGATGATGACGCTGCCGCCCGGATGCAGGGTGCGGCAGTGGCTATGCAGTACCGCATCGCTGGCGTCGGCGACTGCTTCAGCCGGGATTTGCAGCGCGGTATGGCGTGCGATCAGGGCGGCAAATTCGGTTTCGTTGGGGGTGATGACATCCGCCAGTGCCAGGAGTTCTGCGCTGCTTTCGGCATTGGCCGGTGCCGGGTTCAGCACGGTGCGCGCGCCGGCGGCGCGTCCCAGCGCCAGTGCCTTGTGCACCGTGGCTATCGGGGTTTCCAGCTGAGCCAGCACTACCTTGGCAAGCCGGAACAGCGTGTCCTGGGCGACCAGATGCGCAGGTGTGAGTTCGGCATTGGCGCCGGCGCCGATGACGATACTGTTGCGGCCTTGCTGGTCAACAAAGATTCCGGCGCTGCCGCTCGGGGTGTGGGGGGATAGATGCGCCACCAGTTGCAGGCCGTCGGCTTTGGCCAGATGGCTGGCGAGGCGCGCCCCGGCATCATCACCCAGTGCGCAGACAAAGGCGGTTTCGGCACCGGCGCGGCGGGCGGCGATGGCCTGGTTGAAGCCCTTGCCGCCGGGGCCGCTGTGGTAGCGGCCGGCTAGCGTTGCACCAGGGGCGGGCAGGCTATCGGTCTGCCAGACATGATCGAGATTGAACGAGCCGACCACGACCACCTGCATGGCTCAGGCTCCGATGGCGTGCAGCACGCCAGCGATGGTGGCGGTCATCATGGTGGCGAGGGTGCCGCCCAGCACCGCTTTCAGGCCGAGCCGCGCCAGATCCTGGCGGCGTTCCGGTGCCAGTGCGCCAATGCCGCCAATCTGGATGGCGATTGATGAAAAATTGGCAAAGCCGCACAGGGCATAGGTGGCAATCAGCTTGGCCTCAGTGGACAGCGGCGCAACGCCGGCGACTTGCCCGGCATCCATCCGGGTCAGTTGGTCGTAGGCGATGAATTCGTTGATGACCACCTTGGTGCCAATCAGGCTGCCGACGGCGGAGGCATCCTGCCAGGGCACGCCAATCACCCAGGCCAGCGGGGCGAGCAGTTTGCCGAGCAGATTGGCCATGCTGGTGGGCTGTCCCAGAGCCGCTTCCAGCCCGGTCACCTGACCCAGCCAGATGAGTGGCGCATTCAGCATGGCAATCAACGCGGTAAAGGCCAGCAGCATGGCGCCGACATTGAGGGCCAGCTTCAGGCCGTCCGAGGCGCCGGCGGCGGCGGCATCAATCAGGTTGCTGCTGGTTTTTTCCACTTTCACATCGACCTTGCCCAGTGTGTCCGGTATCTGCGTTTCGGGCATCATGATTTTGGAGATGACCAGGGTGGCCGGGGCGGCCATGATGCTGGCGGTGAGCAGATGCTTGGCATAGAACGCTTGCTGCGCCGGGTCATCGCCGCCCAGCATGGTGACATAGGCGGCCAGCACGCCGCCGGCAATGGTCGCCATGCCGCCCAGCATCAGGGTCAGAAGTTCCGATTGCGTCATCCGCGCGATATACGGCTTGATGACCAGTGGCGCCTCGGTCTGGCCGACAAAGGCATTGGCGCAGACCGAGAGCGTTTCTGCCCCGGAGACCGGCATCAGCTTGGTGATGCCCCATGCCATCGCCTGCACCACGCGCTGGATGAGGCCAAGGTGGTAGAGCACGCTCATGAAGCTGGCGAAGAAGATGATGGTCGGCAGCACCTGGAAGGCGAACACGAAACCGAATTTGTCCGGACGGGTGAAGTCGCCGAACACCACTTTCGCGCCCTCGGTGGTGAAGCCCAAGAGTGTCACAAAACCCTTGGAAATGGCATCAAATGCGCTGGCTCCCCACGGCGTCAGCAGCACGAAGCAGGCCAGCGCGATTTGCAGCAGCAGCCCCGTGCCCACCAGCTTCCAGTTCACCTTGTGGCGATTATTGGAAAACAGCCAGGTGATGCCGATGAGAACCGCAAGGCCAAACAGGCCAAAGCCGATGCGCGCGAGTGCGTCCATAAATGAATGTCACAACTGAAACAGCCGCCATTATCGGCCAATCAGGCCACGCCGCGCAGCGCCACCCACAGGCCGAGGGCGAGGAACAGCAGGGCTGCGGTAAGGCGGGCGGCTTTCAGCGGCAGTTTCTGTGCGAAGTGGCTGCCCAGTAGCACAACCGGGACATTGGCCAGCAGCATGCCCAGCGTGGTGCCGGTGATGACCTGCCAGAGCGCATCGTATCGGGCGCCGAGCAGCACGGTGGCGACCTGGGTTTTGTCGCCGGTTTCGGCCAGGAAAAACGCGATGCTGGTGGCGATAAAGGCGCCGCGCGCAGGTAATGGCGTGTTTTCTTCCAGCGTATCGGGCTTCAATGTCCACAGGGCGATGGCGATGAAACTTGCCGCCATCCCCCAGCGCAGCAGCTCGGGGGTGAGCCAGGCCGAAAGCCACTGCCCAAGCCAGGCGGCGAGGGCGTGATTGAGCAAGGTGGCAACGAGAATGCCGCAGATAATCGGCCAGGGCTTTCTGAAGCGAGCGGCCAGCATTAGCGCCAGCAATTGCGTCTTGTCGCCGATTTCGGCGACGGCCACTGCCACGGTGGAAAACAGCAGGGCGGAAAAGGGCAGGTCGTTCATGACAAATCCGGCGCCGGGCGCAAGGCCGATGACACGAAAGCACGCATGCCGGCACCCGGCATGGGCGGCATGAGCACCTTCGGTCTTGCCACTGGCAGCCAGGGCTGCCAGGCGCGCGCCATGGTCTGCCGACCAAGTGTGTTGACGCGGGCGCCGATGCTTGAATCGGCAAGCTACTCCCCCAAGGAGGGCGCAAATGATAAACGAGGGGCTTGCATTTTCATAAAATGATAATTATTCTCATTCCTAACTTAAGCCAGTGGAGCATCCCATGTTCGACCCAGCCCAATCTCATGTTGCTGCCGATTGTGAAGCCTTCAATAGCAGTGGTTTTGACGCACAGCTGCGTCCGCGCCCGGTGGCCAGCATCGAAATTGACAGCATGGCGCTGCTACAGGGCGAGCGCGAAATCGTGATTCGCCACGGCAATGAATGCTACCGCCTGCGCCATACCCGCAATGACAAGCTGATTCTCACCAAATAAGCGCGCCTTTATGCGCCCATCAAGCCCGCGCCGGGTATATGGCGCGGGCTTTTTCGTGGCGCAGGGTGCGATAATTTGCGTTTTCCATTCCGAGAGCCTGCCCATGACCCAGAAAACCATCCTCAACGACACCCACCGCGCCATGGGCGCCAAAATGGTGGACTTTGGCGGCTGGGACATGCCCATCCATTACGGCTCGCAGATTGACGAGCACCATCAGGTGCGGCGCGATGTCGGCATGTTTGATGTTTCGCATATGACCGTGGTGGATTTGCAAGGCGCACGGGTGCGCGAGTTCCTGCGCCGTCTGGTGGCAAACTCCGTGGACAAGCTGCAAAAGCCCGGCAAGGCGCTGTACACCTGCATGCTGAACCCGCAAGGCGGAGTGATTGACGACCTCATCATCTACTTCATGCGCGAGGACTGGTTCCGTCTGGTGGTGAATGCTGCCACCCGCGAAAAAGACCTGGCCTGGATTAACGCCCAGGCTGTCGAGTTTGCTGTCAGCGTCAAGGAGCGCCCGGAGTTCGGCATGGTGGCCGTGCAAGGCCCGAATGCGCGCGCCAGGGTGATTGCCCTGCTGCGCGAAGCCGACCGCGAGGCTGCTGACAAGCTGGCGCGCTTTGCCGCGCTGGAAGCGCAAACCGTCGATGGCGTGGAGGTCTTTCTTGCCCGCACCGGCTATACCGGCGAAGACGGTTTTGAAATCATCATCCCGGAAAAACACACCGTGGACTTCTGGAATGCGCTGGCCGCAGCAGGCGTAAAGCCCGCAGGCCTTGGCGCACGCGATACCCTGCGCCTTGAGGCCGGCATGAATCTCTACGGCCAGGACATGGACGAAACCGTATCGCCCTATGAGGCCGCGCTGGGCTGGACCGTGGCACTGGATGAAGGGCGCGACTTCAATGGCCGCGCTGCGCTGGAAAAACAAAAGGCCGAAGGCGTGCCGCGGCAGATGCTCGGTATCGTGATGGATGAAAAAGGCGTGCTGCGCCACGGCCAGAAAGTGCTGAGCGCCAATGGCGAAGGCGAAGTGCTCTCCGGCACGTTCTCGCCCACCCTGGGCAAGGCCATCGCCCTGGTGCGCGTGCCTGCCGGTGAGCCGGGCGCGCTGCGCGTGGACATCCGTGGCCGTGAAGTGCCGGTGCGGCAGGTCAAGTTCCCGTTCGTGCGCGAAGGCAAAGTGCAGGACGGCATCTGAATGCGTGCCAGTGGTGACGCGGGCTGACTGCGGCGCTACGATTCACATCGTTTTATCCCACCCCAAAAATACGGAGTTTTCATGCTCAAGTTTCTTGAATCCCACGAATGGCTGCGCGTAGAAGGCAATCGCGCGGTCGTTGGTATTTCCGACCATGCCCAAGGCTTGTTGGGCGACCTGGTGTATGTCGAGCTGCCCGCCGTGGGCGACGAGCTGGAAGCAGGCAATGCCTGCGCCGTGGTGGAATCGGTCAAGGCTGCCTCCGACGTGTATGCCCCGGTCAGCGGCAAGGTGGTGGAAATCAACGAAGCCCTGGCCGACAAGCCGGAAACCATCAACGAAGACGCCTTTGGCGAGGGCTGGCTGTTCGTTATTGAAATGAACAACCCGGCCGATGCCGATGCACTGCTCAGCGAAGAGGCCTACCAGGCAAAACTTGCAGAAGAGCACTGATTCAAGCCGTTTTTGGCGCTGCAACGGCCACCTTCGGGTGGCCGTCCTGCTTTTCACGAGTAGAATTGACCCGGAAAATGCCAAGTAAGTTGACAGTGATGGAAAGCATGATTAGAGGCGCTAGCCCTGACTGAATCAACTTGGGATACTGGAAACCAAATTGACAAGGAGCTTTTACATGGCGATGAAAAAAGCCGCGAAGAAAGTTGTTGCCAAAGAAGTGGCGAAGAAGGTGGCAACAAAGAAAGCGGTGCAGAAAAAAGCAGTTACCAGAAAAGTGACTGGTGCGGGTGATGAAGTAGAGAAGGCTGCCGCCAAGAAAATGGTAAAAGCTGCGGCGAAAAGAGTGCCTGCCAAAGGGGCTGTAACAAAAACAGGAGCCGCTGGATTGCCCGCAGCGCCGCTTATTGCCAAAAAGGCGGCTGTGAAAAAAATGCCGGTAAATCTGGCCAAAAGCATGATGGAAAAGGCTGAGTCAAGAAAGGCTGCAGTGGTTATGCCGCTGACCCCCAAGCCAATTATCTGAAGGACGAACCCGATTCGGCTGAACCTAGGAGAAGGTCAGGCAGTAGCGTACAGGGCTTGTGACTCTTGGCTCTGATAAAGGAATTTGAGCCGGTTCCAAGTGGATAGTTTGCTCAGGATTCGTTGTCGAGCTTCAGCCAGGCGGTTTGTGGCAGGCCGATGGCGCTGTCGAGGATAGTGGGCAAAAGCCCGGAAGGCAGACCGCTTTCGGCATTCCAGAGCACGGCAACGCCGAGATTGTGTTGTGGCAGTACAGCCATCGCGGCACGGTAGCCCTGCACGGCGCCGCCATGGAAATACATCGGCTGGCCTGCATAGTTGTAGATCCGCCAGCCCATGCCATATCCGGCCGAATACAGCCGTTCGCGGCGCCAGCCGGCAGCACGCATTTCACTGGGGGTATCAATGCGTAAGGTGCGGATGGTATTGAGTAGCTGCGGCGAGATGACATCCGGCCGGTGGCCGGTTTGTGCCAGAAGGTATTGCGCCATGTCGGTGGCGCTGGCATTGACCCCGGCGGCAGGCCCCAGGCGGTAATAGGTGGGTTTGGGCATCAGCGAGCGCCAGCCGCTACCGGCACGGATATGCGGTTTGGCCCAGCTCGGGCTGCGGGTAATGCCCTCAAGTCCCAGGCTGGCATCGTTCATGCCCAGCGGTTTGAAAATCCGGCGCTGGATATGGTCATCAAATACCCGTCCGGTGGCGCTGTGCACCACATCGCCAAACACGCTGAAAGCGACGTTCTGATAGGAATAACATTCCCCCGGTGCGCAGGAGAGCGGAGCATTGGCCAGTTTGGCGCGTACGCTGTAATAGCTGGCATTGGCCTGAATATCGCGGTCGAAGGCCGTGCGCGGCAGGCCGATGCTATGACTTAAAAGATTGGCAACTGAAAGCCGTGAGGTGGCATCGGCGCTGCGCAGGCGAAAATCGGGCACATAGCGCACCACGGGTTGATGCAGGTCAAGGGCGCCTTCTTCTACCAGCATGCCGCCCAGGGTGCCGGAGAAAGTCTTTGACAGCGAAGCCAGGCGGAACACGGTATGCGCATCGACTGGCCGCGGATTGAGCGTATCGGTGACGCCATAGCCGCGTGCGGAAAGGATTTTGCCGTCCTTGACAATGGCAACGGCCAAGCCGGGAACGCGCTGATTGGCCACAATCTGTCTTGCCATTTGCTCAAAGGTATGCACATCAAAGGGCAGCGGCGCTGCGACCTCAGGCTGCGTTTGCGGCTGTTGCTGGCGCTGTTCGCGTGCTTTCAGATATTCATCCAGGGGGGAGCCGGGTTGGGCAATCGAGCCGCCTGCGCGGCGGGTGTCGGTCTGTGCCAGCGCGGTGTGGCTGGGCAGTAACGCCATTGCACCAAACTGCAATGCAAGCAGGGCGGGGAAAAGGCGTTTGTGTGTGACCAGGCTCATGGCGCTTTCAATCAGGGATGATGCATTTGATACTAATGCCTGTGGCATTAAAGTGCATGAATATGTGCAAATTGTTTGAGCAACATATTGATTGGGAAAGCCTTTATTGTGTGCCTGATGATTGCTTCTAGCCAGCGCCGCCGCGATGGGCTAACGTGCGCGCGATTGAACGGAGCCATGCATGCCTGCCCCTGATGCTTCTGCCCTGGCGCGACTTCGTGCCGAGCTTGCCGGTTCACCGGCATTGCTTTGGGCCTTGTTGTATTTCTTCTGCCTGCTGTGCGGCTATTACGTGCTGCGCCCGGTACGTGAGGCGATGGGTGCATCGGCGGATGTGCTGGCGGTGTTTCCGCAGGGTCTGATTGACTGGGCGGCAGCGCGTGGCTGGGCACTCAAGGATTTCACCCTGCAAATCCTGTTTACCGGCACGTTCATTGCGATGCTGGTTTTGCAGCCCTTGTATGGTGTGTTGGTATCTCGCTTTCCGCGCCGGGTATTTCTGCCTGCGGTGTATGGATTGTTCATCGCCTGCCTGGGGGGCTTCTGGTGGGCATTCGAGCAGCAGCTTCCCGGACGTGGTGCACTGTTCTTCATCTGGGTGGCGGTATTCAACCTGTTTGCGGTGTCGGTGTTCTGGAGCTATATGGCCGATGTGTTCGATAACGAGCAGGCCAAGCGGGTATATGGCTTTATCGGCGCAGGCGGCACCATCGGTGCCTTGACCGGCCCTGCGATTACCAACTTCCTGGTCGGCATTATCGGGGTGGGCAATCTGCTGCTGGTGTCCATCGGTTTTTTGCTGGCCTGTCTTTTCTGCATCATGCAATTGCGCCCGTATGCCCTGCAGCGCGAACGACAGCAAGGACAGGGGCAAGCGGGCAAGGCCATGGGCGGCTCGGTCTGGGCAGGCATGAGGCTGGTGGCAAGCGACCCGCTGCTGCGTGCGCTGGCACTGCTGATGTTCTTTGGCGTAGGCGTGGGAACCCTGCTGTATAACGAGCAGGCCGCCATCGTGCGTGCCGCCTACCCGGATGCCAGTGATGCCACACGGTTCTATTCGCGTATCGACTGGGCCATCAACGGCTTGACGCTGCTGCTGCAGCTATTCCTGACCCGCTGGCTGCTGCGCCGTCACGGCATCACCCCGGCGCTTCTGATTCCCGGCTTTGCGATTTTGGCAGGCTATAGCCTGCTGGCGATGTCGCCGATGCCGCTATTTGTGGCGCTTGCCCAGATCGTGACCCGCGCCGGCGAGTTTGCGTTGGCCAAGCCGGCGCGCGAAACCCTCTATACCCGCGTCAGTCGTGAGTCCCGCTACAAGGCCAAGGCATTCATCGACACGGCGGTGTATCGCGGTGGCGACTTGGGCTTTGTCTGGCTGCACAAATGGCTGGCGATGTTTGGCTCGCGCATGGTGTTTGTGGCCGGTATCGGCATCACCGTGGCGATGCTGCTGAGTGCGCGGCAAGTTATCAGGCACCAGAAGTGGCTTGCCAAGGCATCGCTCATGCAGCATGGTTGACTGTGGAATGCTGCAAGTGAGGCGCTGCATGGATGGCCTAAAGCTTGCAAAGTTGTGCACCTGTAACTGCAACGATTGATGTGCCCGGGCGGCTTCAATGCCGAACCCAGGCACATGCCTGCCGGAGATGTGGCTGCAGGCGTCCAAATCCTGTGGCCTGTCCGGCATCAGCGGTTTTCCTGGGTGGTGAGGGCGAGGCGTTGTTGCAGGTCTTGGCGCATGCGGGTGATTTCGGTGCTGGCTTGCTGGCGCTGGCTCATGCCTTCGCGATGGATTTGCCGGACTTCTTCCACGGTCTGGATGAGTTTCTCGTGCACCGTGCGCAGGGTGTCGATGTCGAGGATGCCGCGCTGGTTGGCGCGGGCGGTTTCCACGGCGGTCTGGTGCATCAGTTCGGCATTGCGGCGCATCAGCGCGTTGCTGGCCTCATCGATGGCGCTGGCAAGCTGTGTGGCGTTTTTCTGGTCGGCCAGTGAAAGCTGGATGGCGAACTGGTTGCGCCACATCGGCAGGGTGATGTCGCGCACGGCGGAGAATTTTTCAATCAGCTGGATGGCATTGGCCTGAATCAGCCGGATCATCGGCAGCATTTGCTCATTGGCGTGCTGCAAAAGGTGCAGGTCGGACACGCGTTTGTCGAGCAGGCGGATGGCGCTGTCGAGCTCGCCACGGCGGATGCGCGATTCGGGGTCTTCTGCGCTGGCAAGTGCGGCCAGTTCCTGTTGCAGCTCGGCAAGGCGTGCGCGCCCGGCGGCGACATGGATGCCCAGCTCGCGGTGCTCATCGCGCACGATTTGGTGCATCTGTTCGTATTCGCCAACGCGCTGGCTTTGCCGTGCCTGGGTCTGGCCGACATCGTGCATCAGCCGGTCAATCTGGCTGTTGGTACTGCTGTATTTCTGTATCAGGTCATCGCGGCTGGCCTTGAATTTGTCAATCAGGGGGCCAAGCAGCGGCACTTTGGAGCGGTTGGCAAATGCGCCCAGGTCAAGGCTGCGGGCGATTTTCACCACCTCGCCCAATTTGTTGCCGGTTTCGTCCAGGTCTGAATTGCGTACCTTGTCCAGCAGTTGCGTGGAAAAGCCGGTGCTGCGACGGCTGGCTTCGCCGCCATAGCGTTGCAGATTGGTGGGGCTCAAATCCTGCAAGGGCTTGGCGGCCTCGGCGATGCGCGGAAGGTCGGCTTCGGTCAGACCCAGTGATTTCAGCGTCTGGCTGTCGGGCAGGGCGGCAAGTGCGTTTTCCGGGTTCATGATGTCTCCGCGTCTTCGGGATGGAGTTGGGGTTTGAGGTCGGCCAGTGCGCGCAGGGTATTGCGGGCATGCCGGTAGGCTTGTTGCTGCTGCACGCTGGCATCGACCGCATCGGCCTGTGCCAGTACCGACAATAACCCTTCGCGCAGGGTGGGGAAAGCCTCGCCGAGAATGGCGTGCTGGTCATCGATGAGTTGCAGTTGCTGGCTGCTCATCTCCAGCAGCAGGCGCATCCTGGCAAGGCGCTCGCCAAGTGCGGCAGGGGCGTTGCTGCCGAGTGTTTGCGCGGCAGCTTGCAGGGCGGTGGAGAGGCTGGAGAGCTTGTCCTCATGCCGGGCCAGTTGCTCGCCGTATTGCTGCCATTGTGCCTCCAGGGTGTCGAGCCGGTGCTTGAGCAGGGGCGCTTGCTGGCGCAGTTCGCCAGCGCGGATGCCGGTATCAATGTCGCGGCCAAGCAGCCGCCCCAGCCAGCCGACGCGGCGGCCGATGGCGCTTTGGTCGGCGGCGATAAAGGCCAGATGGATGTCGTCAAACAGCGCCACGATTTGCGGCAGGGGCGAGTCTTGCGTCAACCATGAGGCAAGCGCGGCCTGCGCATCGCGGGCTTCATCCAGCAGCGGGGCGAGCTCGGTTGCACTCATGCCGGGTCGGGGCTGTCGAGTTTGCCCGGCGGCGGGCGCAGAAAGTCCACCTGCTCCAGTTCGCGGTCGAGCTTTTCCAGTGCCGGTGGCTTGGGCTTGCGTATGCGCGTGCTGCTTGCGGCTTTTTCTGTCAGCGCAGCGCCCTGTGCAAAGCTGCTGCGCAGGGCATCGGCCAGATGCATCAAGGCCTGGTTGAGCCGCGCCTGGTCGCTGCGCGATTCGGCGACGCTGGCGAGCAATGGGGTGATGTGTTCGGCCAGTTGCCGGCCGATATCGGCCGCGCCATCGTTTTGCGGGGCACGCTCGGCGCGGGCGATGTTTTCCAGCGCGGCGAGGATGTCATCCCAGGGGGCGTGCTGTTGCGCCTGTTGTGGCGGGCGCAGATGCTGCAGGCCGCTGGCGATATCGGCGAGCTGTGCCACCATGCGCCCGCCGACATCGGCATCCGCCGCGCCCATCGCCTTGTTGCGCAGGAAGTCGGCCTTGATTTGCGCCCAGCGGGCGGCTTCTTCGGCATCCAGCGTGCCGCGCAGCTCGCCGAGCTTCAGCAGGTTTTCCTCTGCGCCGGTGGTGAGCAGTTGCGCTTCGCCCAGGTAATGGTCGGAGATGAGCTGCTGCAATTCGGCCTCGTTCATCACCGGGGCGATTTTTTCCGCCAGCTTGTTCATATTGCGGTAGCTGCCTTGCAGCTTGAAGGCAGGCTCGCTGCGGTATTGGTCGGCCTGCGCGGCGCTGGCAATGTATTGCTGGTTGACGCGGTAAATCACCTGGCGCACCGCCATCAGCTTTTGCAGGGTGCTGATGATTTCGTTGATTTCCGCCGCGCTATAGGCATGCGACAGGGTGCTGGTGCTGACTTCCTTGCCTGCGGCCTTGTCCATCAGCGTATACAGGTCGGCCATGTCGCGGGTGGCCAGTGGCGCCAGCACCGGGTTCGAGGTCAGGCTGTTTTCGATATAGCTGGACAGGAAGGCCTCTTCCATGCCGCCCAGCACATCGCCCAGGTTGTAGATGTCGGCGCGGTTGGCGAGCATGTCGGGAATCTTGAACACCTCGCCGGACTCGGTATAGGGGTTGCCGGCCATCACCACTGCGAACTTGCGACCGCGCATGTCATAGGTCTTGGTGCGTCCCTGCCAGACGCCTTCGATGCGCCGGGTGCCGTCGGTGAGCGAGATGAATTTTTGCAAGAACTCCGGGTGGGTGTGCTGGATGTCATCGACATACAGCATCACGTTATTGCCCATTTCCAGCGCCAGATTGAGTTTTTCCAACTCCTGCCGGGCGGTGGCATCCGGCGCCTGTGCCGGATCCAGCGAGCGCACTTCATGCCCCAGCGCCGGGCCATTGATTTTCATGAACACAAGACCCAGGCGGTTGGCGACATATTCCATCAGGGTGGTCTTGCCGTAGCCGGGGGGCGAAATCATCATCAAAAGCCCCATCAGGTCGCTGCGCTTGCCCTGGCCTGCGGCGCCCATCTGCTTGGCAAGGTTGTCGCCGATGATCGGCAGATAGATGTCGTTGATCAGCCGGTTGCGCACGAACGAGGTCAGGGGACGCGCCTGGTATTCGGATAGCCGCAGGGCGTCGCGCTCGCGCTGCATCACTTGCTGGCGCAGCTTCTGGAAGGCGTGGAAGGCCGGGATAAACTGGCTGCGGTGATGTTCAAGGCGTTGCTGGAACTCGTCGATGGCAAGTACAAGCCCGCCATCGACAATGCGCGGATGCTCGCCCAAAAGGCCGCTGATGCGGGTTTCCAGTGTGGTGGCCTGGGTGTCATGCGGCAGTTTGTCGCCAATCAGTCGCAGCATCGCTGCCTCGGGGGCAAAACGCGCTAGCGCGGCGTACTCGTCCTGGCGGGTCAGGGCATTGAACCAGTCCAGGCTCTGCGTCCAGGCATCGGCCAGGTTCAGCGGCTGGGTGCTGTCGGCCAGCCCAGCCGCTTGCAATTGCCCGGCCAGGGCGGCGCGCAGTTGTTCGGCTTGCTGGGCAAAACGCGGATGCAGGGCATCGCTGCCCATTTCATCGCTCAGCCACAGTGCGGCGGCGCGCGCGTCCTCGGCACTGTGGGCGATATGTTCAGCCTCCAGCATGGCCGCTACGGCGCTGGCAAGCGCGGCATGGGCAGATTCAAGTGCATCGCGTTGTCCCAGAAGCTGCCACATCGCCTGCGCCTGACGCAGGCGCTCGCGCCAATAGGCCTGTTTTTCATCTTGCAGATGCCAGAACAGTGCGCCCAGGGCGCGGGCGCGCGGCGGATGCAGCAGGCTGCCGGCATTGCGGTACAGCGGCAAGAGTGCAGCCAGAATCAGCGCCGCATCGTGGTCGTGAATGCCTTTTTCGTAGCCTTCCCTGTAGCGGGGCGCGGCAAAGCGGGCGATGAGTGCGGCAAGTTCCGCCGGGTCGGCGCTGGCCTTTTGCAGCATCGCCATATCAAGTCCCTCCTGCCCCAGTTCGGCCGCTTGCAGGATGTGTGCGGCCAGATATTCGCCGCGATATACGGCGGCGGATTCCGATTCCAGCGTCACTTCCCAGAAGTCGCGCAGTTCATCCAGCGCGCTGTCGGTGAGTGGCTGCATGTAATCGGTGCCGGTCAGATGCACCGCCAGATGGTCGCCGCGCGGCAGCAGGGTGAGGTCCAGCGGCTGGGTGTTGACATTGAAGCGGTGCCGCCCGAGGCGAATGGTGTTGCCGCCGTCCTCGAACAGCTCGGTCTTGTCGCGCAGGGCGCGCACTGCCTGGTCGCGGGCAGATTTCAGGCGTGCGTCGATATCGTCGGCCTTGACCGCATCATGCAGCGCGCGCAGCCGTTCGGAGAGCTCGCGCAGCTTCTGAATCAGCGGGTCGCTGGCAAAAAAGGCGTTCAGCTCATCGGCATTATTGAAGCGCGCGCTGCGCTTGCCGAGTCCTTCAAGAATGCGCTGGGCGGCATCGTGCAGCGATTGCGCACGGCGCTGGCGCTCATCCAGCAGGGTTTGCTTGTGCGCCTGGAAGCTGTCCAAAAGCTCCTCGCGCTTGGCGAGGATGTCGGTGAGGAAGGCTTCGTGTTCGCCGAACTGGCCTTCCAGCTCCTCCAGTTGCAGCAGCAGCCGCGCCAATTGCTCATCGGCGCGCTCGGGGGTGGTGGCAAGCCCCAGCGCACTGGTGATGCTCTGCCCGAACAGTGCAAACTGCGCGCCGAATTGCGCCACGGCTTCGCTGGAGCCAAGTGTCTTGCGGCGCTGTTCGGCGCGCGCGCGCGCCTGGTTGAGCCGCGCATACAGGCCGGAAATCGCCTCCACCACGCGCGTGGTTTGTGTGGCCTCCTGCATCTTCAGGCCGGTCATCAGCTCCGAAAGCATGTCAAGGTCGGCGCCCATCGCGCTCATCGCCGCGATGTGCTCGCCCAGCGCGCGTGCAGTGTCGGCCTGCTGCGCGGCCTCGTCCAGCTGTTGCAGGCGCTCAGCGAACGGTTGCAGGGCTTTTTCACCGGCCAGGAATGCGCCGGTAGCCGCAGCGATGCGCTCATGCGCCTGTTGCAGTGCTGCCGACATTTCATCAATGGCGGCGGTGTCGATATAGCGGTATTCGCGGATGGTGAGCAGATGCCCGCGCTGTGCGCCAAGGGCGTTCAGCGCCTCGACAAACTCCTCCACCCGGCTCCAGGAATCCGGTTGCAGGCGGCCAAGGATGCGGCGCTGTCCGGCGCTGGCTTCGCGCATCGCGGTATCGGACTGCTGGCGGATGCTGGCGACTTTCTCGAACTCGTCCAGCACCGCCTCGCCGGTGCTGCTGATTTCGTGCAGCAGGCTGGCAAGGCCGTGGCAGTTGTCATCATCCACCCAGTGATGCAGGTCAAACAGCCGCCGGGTTTGCTCGGTCAAGAGCAGATAACGCTGTGCGGAAACTTCCGGTGTGCTGATTTCGCGCGCCAGGTCATACAGGTTGGAAATGCCGCGTACCAGCTCGGCATTGCCCAGCCGCCCCATGAAGGTATTGCCGGGCGGGGCGGCAGCGGCGAATTCATCGCTGCTGAAGGGGGTTTGCCAGACCTGCATCTGGTGTACCCGGGTGGGGGCATCGCCTTCGGCATGGAACAGCACCATGCGGCCATCGGCAAGCCGCGCATAACCGTGGGCAAACACCGGGTTTTGCAGGCTGCGCTGAATCATGTTGTAGACAAACAGTGCGGCCAGCCCGCTTTCGCGCGCGTAGAACACATACAGCACATCCTCGCCATTGGGCGAGCGAATGGCGCGCTTGAACTGCATGCCGGCCATCGCTGCGTCGAAGGCCTTGTAGTCGCCGTTTTGCAGATAGGCGCCGCCGGGGAAGATGATGCCGTGGTCCTCGGGCAGCTGTACGCAGGCCTGCGTGATGGCATCCATGCGCGTGACCTTGCCGGTCAGGCTGTTGTAAACCAGCCCGCGCCACTGGCTTTCGCGGTAGGGCAGCACTTTGAGCAGAATCAGCGAGCCAACCCGGGCAAATTCGATGCGGGCATCGTCAATCGACTGGGTGGCATCCTCCACCGGCTCGGAATAGATGCCGCTGCCGGTTTCGGTATTGTTTTCCACCTTGATGGTGAGGTCGCCGCGCTGGGTGTCGATGAACAGCGTGTCGAGGATATTGAGGTGCGGGAAGCGGCCACTGATTTCCATATCGCGGCTGGCGCGCGTCCATTCAAAATCAAACGGTGCGGGCAGCCCCAGGTCGCGCTCGCCGCGCGCGTCGATATAGCTGACCTCGCCGCTTGCGGCAATCGACCAGCGGAACACGCGCATGTCGGTGATTTTCTCGCCAATCTGGAAGGCCGCCAGCAATTTGCCATCGCGCACCACCAGTTGCAGCAGCCGGGCATGCTTGTAGTAGTTGTACAGCTCCTCGAAATCACGCACGAAGGCCGGCTCGGCAAGAAAGCTGCCGGCCATGTCCACCGGCTCGACATCAAAGCCATCTTCCAGCGCCACCAGCCGGTACAGGCCGAAGACATCCTGTAGCGTGGTCTTGTTTTTCAGCCCCAGAAATACATTGAAGCCAAACAGCAGCAAATCGCCCACCTGGACGATATCGCGCCCCACGCAATTGTTTTCGGTGCGGATGCGGATGCGCCCGGCCAGCGCCATGCGGCTATCGCCAAATTCGGCCAGACGTTCGGCGTTGAGCGTATCGGCGGTCTGCCGCAGGCGCTCGCCCAGCGTGTCCAAGCGCTTTTTCAGTACCTCGTAAGCGCCGCCTTCGGCCACGGCCTGGTCGGTGGAGGTGAGAGTGTCAGCTTGCGGATGGGCTTGGCTCATGGCGGGATTGACCAAATTCGGAAGGGCTGCCGGAAAGGCGGGAAAGGGCGGCATCAGGCTTGGCGTGGCGGATGATTCAGGTCGTGCTTGAGCAGCACAAGACCGGCTCCCAAGAGCATCACGTCCTTGAAAATAAAGCCGTTGAAGCCGACTTGCGGCATCAGGCTCAGGGTGACAAGGCCGGTGATGATGACCAGCACATCGCCGGTAATGCCAAGGCGCGGCCTGAAGAAGCCCAGAAACAGCGAGATATAGGCCACGCCTTCGACAATGCCGAGCAGATAGCTGGCGCCATGCGCGCCCAGCAGCGGGTACAGGAAGCCAAGCCAGGTTTGCGGCAGCATTTTTTCCAGTGCATCCACTTCAAACTGGAACCATTTGAAAACGCCATAAACCAGGAACACCAGGAATACGCTGGCGCGCAGGATGAAGATGTCGAAGTTCGATTGCCGGAAGGTCTTGATGAGTGTGTTCATGTTTTTGGGGGGCAAGATAACCAGGGGGTGTTTATCGGCTGGCAGGCGCGGCATCGAGCAGAAGCTGCACCGCCTTGCCTTCAAAGCGTTGTGCCAGCCATGCCTGCATGCGTGTCCTGTCCTTTTCTTCCAGAGCCTGCGGCAGTTGCAGGTTGACCACCACCACGCGCGTGGTGGCGGATTTTTCCGCGCTGCCTTCGCCATCCGTGCTGGCAGCCGGACGCGACCAGGCAATCCCGTCGCTGATGCTGATTTTTTCTGCCTCCGGGTATTGCGCGCGGATTTCTTTCAGCACCGTTTCATGCGTTTGCTGCTCAACCAGCCCGGCGCGCATCGCCTGGATAAAGTCCTGCTGTTCCTTGAGCTGGTTTTGCAAAAGCTGCGAGCTGTTTTTATTGTGAGCCAGCTCCTGCTCCAGCGCCTTGATGTTTTCGGCATTGCCACCGGCATACATGACCTGCACCTTGGCGGCGCTGATGCCCTTGTTTTCAAGCTGCTGCTCAATCGTCCGGGTGATTTTTTCGGCATTGCCACTGCCGTTGATGATGAGCCTGACCTGCTTGCTCTTGTAGTCGCTGCTGCTGCGCAGTACGAAGAAATCCTGCTGCTGCTGGGCATCCCTGATGGCATTGGCCGCGGTGGTATTGAACAGCTCCTGCTGCACCAGGCGCACCGCCAGATAGCTGCTGGGTGCCATCACCGCGATGACCACGGCGGCAATCACGATGCGGTGCAGCCTGCGCCTGGATTCGGTGACCAGGCCGCGCCGTGGCAGCTTCATCAGCCGCGCAAACAGCAGGGTGGAGAAAGCGATAAAGACGCAGTTGATGGAAAACAGGTAAAACGCGCCAAAGAAATACTGCCAGTTGCCATGTGCCAGGCCATAGCCTGCGGTGCACAGCGGCGGCATCAGTGCGGTGGCAATCGCCACGCCGGGCACCACATTGCCGCCTTCCTTGCGGGTGATGGCGACCATGCCGGCGCTGCCGCCGAAAAAGGCGATGAGCACATCCCAGAGCGTTGGCCGGGTGCGCGCCAGCAGCTCGCTTTGCGCCTCTTGCAGCGGGGTCAGCAGGAAATAGAACGTGGCGGTCAGCAGGCTGAGGCCGACAAAAATGCCGATATTGCGCAGTGACAGCCGAATCAGCCCCATGTCACCAACCGCCGCGCCATAACCCATGCCGACAATCGGCCCCATCAGCGGCGAAATCAGCATCGCACCGATGATGACGGCGGTGCTGTTGACGTTGAGGCCAATGCTGGCCACCGCGATGGCGAACATCAGCACCCACATATTGGTGCCGGAGACGCGGCAGTTGGCGCGGATGGCCGCATCAATCTTGTCCGGATGCGCCTGGTCGTGATGCAGGTTGAAAATGTCCTGGAGCCGGGTGGTCGGCGTGCTGTTTTCCTGCTTCTGCATGGAATGGCTCGGTGTACGGGTTGGAAGGGTGAAGGGTCAGGGGCGGGCTTGCCGATGGGCTTTCAATACCGCCGTGCCATCAGCGGCTTGCAGCCGCAGTACGTCGTTTTCAATGCGGTAATTGCCGCCATCGGCCGCTTCCAGGGCGCGACTTAGGCGCTGCTCCAGCTGCGAAATTTCTGGGTCGGCGCAGGCCATCAGGGTGGTCGCCGGGGTCGAGAGGCTGAGTTTGTCCCGCTGCAACTGGTAGCGGCCAAAAATGCGGTTGCAGCCAAGGCTGGCGGAAACGGCCTGTTGTTCGCCATCGAACTGGATAAGGGCTTCGGGCAGGGCAATGCCGTGCCCTGAGATTTCGGTCAGCCGCCATTGGCCGTGCAGTGCCTGGCCAGCATCCGGCTTGGCAGCGGGGGTGGAGGTGCAGCCAGCCAATAGCAGCGTGGCGAGCAGGGGCAGGGTGAGCTTGTGCATGGGGATTCTCGTGTTTTGGATGCTGGATAGGCAGCGGCCTGAACGGCGTTGAGGCAGAAGAGGCATGCGGGGCGGCAAGCTGGGCTCACCGCCCCGATACGGTTCAGCCCTGTCCGCCGGGCAAGGCTTCCGGGCTGACTTTCACGCCCAGATACTTTTGCAGCAAATCCTGCACCAGCGGGCTTTTACCGGCAAAGCCTTCCACCGATTTGCCCAGCGATACCGCACGCGAGAGCGCCTCGAACATGCCGCCTTCGCCACCGACCAGGTCGATACGGGCATTGCGCAGCGCTGTGGCGATGACCTCGGCGTTTTCGCGCGAGATTTCCTTGCCGGCCTCGATTTGCGCCAGCGCCTGCTCCAGGCTGGTTTGCAGCGCCATGCGGTATTCCTCGTGATTGCGGGCATCGGCGCTCATCTTGTCCATGGCATCGAACTTGGCGGTCAGCCCTTCGGCCTCGGCGGCCATCTTGCGGGCGATGGCCTGTGCCTGGGCATCGCCCATGCGCGCGGTGCCTTCAGCCTCGGCACTCAGGCGCTCGGCCAGTACGCGCGCATCGGCATTGCCCTGCTTGTAGTTGGCCTCGGCTTTGGCTTCGATGACACGCGCCTCGGCAGCGCCGACCTTTTCGATGGCATTGGCGCTGGCTTCCTGCACCAGTGCTTCGGCAAGGCCGGGGGCGGCCTGCTCGGCCTTGATGCCTTCGGCCAGGGCCTTCTTGGCTTCGGCCTGGCGGCTGGCGGCATCGAACTCGGCCTGTGCCAGCGTGGTCATTTCCAGCGCACGGTGCTTGGCCGCGGTTTCGGCCGCTTCGGCCGCCTTGATTTCGCGCACCAGCGCTTCTTGTGCGGCGGCTTCGGCTTCCAGCACGCGTACTTGCTTGGCGCGGTCGGCAGCGGAGACTTCGCGCACTTCGTTGATGCGTTCTTCTTCCATCGCCACGGTCTTGTCGATGGCGATACGCTCGCGGGTGATATTGGCCACATCCATCACCCCCTGTTCCACGGCCTTGTCGCGCTCGACCTGTTGCAGCTTGACCTCGCGGTCGGTGGTGACCGCCTCGATGCGGGTGGCGCGGCTGACGCGCTCGGCCTCGATGCCGACTGCACGGCGGCGGTTCTGTTCGGCCACTTCCACCTGGCGCTGCATTTCCTGGTCACGAATCTGGATTTTTTCTTCCGTTTCAAGCCGCGCCTGCTCGGCCAGCAGGCGCTGTTCTTCCTTGACCTTTTCGGTTTCGGCCGCTTCGCGCGCCTGGATGGTTTCGATTTCGCGCTTCTGCCGCGCCTCGGCTTCGGCCTGCTGGCGCTCCAGCGCCAGGGTGGCCTCGCGGGTTTCCACGTTCTTCTTGGTGATGGCCAGATGCTCGTTCTGCGCCAGCTCGTTGGTGATGATGTTTTGCGCGGCGGTCAGCTCGGTAATCTTGCGGATGCCTTCGGAGTCGAGGATGTTGTGCGGGTCGAGCAGATGCTTGGGCGTTTGCTCCAGATAGTCGATGGCCACGTCTTCGAGCACATAGCCGTTCAGATCCTTGCCGATGACCTTGATGATTTCATCGCGGAATTCCTCGCGCTTTTCAAACAGCTCGATGAACTCGAACTTCTTGCCCACGGTTTTCAGCGCCTCGGAGAACTTGGCATTGAATAGTTCGTCCACGGCATTGCGGTCGGAGGCGCGATCCACGCCCACCGCCTTGGCGACCTTCAGCACGTCCTCGGTGGTTTCGTTGACGCGCAGGTAATAGGCCACGGTGATGTCGGCGCGCATGTTGTCGCGGCAAATCAGCCCCTCCTTGCCACGGCGATCCACCTGCAGGGTGATGAGGCTGATGCGCATCACCTCGGCCTTGTACAGCACCGGGATAATCAGCGCGCCGGTGAAATGCACCTTGGGCTTGGCGCTCATGTCATTGACAATCAGGGCGGTGCCCTGTTCGACCTTGACATAGAACATCTTGAATACGACGACGATGGCGAACAGGAAAACGATCAGTCCGACAGCGCCGAGCGCGAAGGGGATCAGGTTTTGCAGCGTCATGGGATGACTCCGTGGTGGTGTGGCGTGGAGGTGAAAGAAATCGGTCAGCGGTTGAACTGGTTTTCGGAAATGACCCGCCAGCTATTGTCAGCCTCGCGGTATTCGATGAGAACCACGCGCTCGCCGCGCGGGTAAACATCCGGTGGCTGGGCGCGCACTTGCAACAGCAGTCCGGCGCCGCCGTCCTCGAAGCTGGCCATGCCGTGCTCGGCATCGACCTCTGGCGTGGTCACCGTGCCGACCTTGCCGAGCAGCGAAGGCGGTGTGGCCGGAACCAGTTTCAGCATGAAGCGGCGCAGCGGGCGCAGCAGCAGCGAGGCCATCAAGATGCCCGGTACGGCGGCCAGCAGCATGGCGAGCGTACCCACAAGTGTGCGCAGCGTGCCGGAGAACAGCGGGTCAAGCAGGTAGAGCTGGAAGAAATACGTGCTTATCCAGGCAAAGAACGCGACAAGCAGCACAACCAGCATCAGCGGCACGCCGCGCAGCCCGAGCCGGGTCAGCATGCCGCCGGCATCGGCCAGCGGGCTTTCGCCCTCTATCCCGGCATCCAGGTCAAACACCCCCAGCGCAGCCACCAGCCAGTACAGCACGGCCACGGTGAACAGCACGCTCCAGGGCAGGGTGGGAAAGCTCAGGGCGGTGTGCAAAAACGCATTCATGATGTGCTCCTGCGCGGTTTGGAGGGTTTGGATTCTGCCTGCTTTTCGGCGCGGCGCTGCAATTTTTCCAGCACCCTGGCGGTGGCATCTGTAGCGGCGGGCTGCGGGCGGAGTTTGCGCGTGCCGGTCACAGGTTTTTGCGCATTGCGTGCGCGTCTGGCCGAGGCCACCGCGCTTTCCGGTGAAGCGGCTTCACCGGCCTGCCGTTTGGCGACCGTGGCCTGGGCGCGGTGCAGGGTTTCACTGGCGCGCAGGGTGTCGAGCTGGTGCTTCAGGCGGCGCAGCCTGTGCTCGCCCTGCTCGATGACATGCAGCAAGGCCTGCTGCTGCTCGCGCAGGCTTTGTATCGCCGCGCGCTCGTCATTGCGCCGGACTTGCAGGCTGGCAATGCGTGCGGCGATGTCCTCGGCGCGGGATTTGCCGCGCGGGCTTGCCAAGAGCGCCACTGCCTCGGCCTCCAGCGCATGGATTTGTGCATTCAGGGCGCGCTTGCGCTCATCTGCGGTAAACAGCCGCGCCTTGCAGGCATTGGCCTCCTGCTGCCAGTCGTGCAGGGCGCTGTCGATTTCGCGGATGTCTGCATCCAGTTGCCGTTGCGCCAACTGGCTGCGCAGGTTTTCTTCAAGCACGCCCAGCTCGCTCTGGAAACGTTTGAGCAGGTCTTTGAGCGGGCTCATGCAGCGGCTCCGGCAAGAAATTCGGGCTTGAGATATTCCAGCCAGGCCTCGCTGGCATTGATGACGTTATCGGCCAGCGTTTCCACTTCAAACATCAGCGTTTCAAAACGTGAATGGGCATCCAGCGAGCCGAACATGATGTAGCCGGGTACCCCGGCCACCACGTCGATGCCGACCGTGGACAGCGGCAGCAGCTTGTGGGTGCTGAGCACATGGGCATTGAAACGGGCGCTATCGGCCACCGCATCCAGTGGCCATAACCAGGCCTCAATAATCAGCTGCCCACCACTTTTGGCGATGAATACCGACAGCCCGCCATATTCGTGCATGGTCAGATGCAGGCTGGGGTCGGCGCCTTCCAGCCATTCCACTGTCAGTAGCCCCTCACGGGCGGCATGGGTATGGCCGAGCATTTCATGGATGCTGGCAAGCGTCAGTGCCGCATCGGCATTGACGCTACGGCTTGATGCCCGGCCGGGTGCGCGCATGGACTTCTCAATCGCGGCAAGCTCGGCGGTGTATTCGGGCAGAATCCACACATCCTTTTTCACCAGCCCGGCACTGCGCATCCGTTCGCGGTAAGCGCGCTGATGCAGCGTGGACGGACTGGGAGCGGTGCGTGCTTTCATGTAAGCAAGCGTATTACTTACATGAAAGCAGGTCAAGTCCAGGGTTTGGCAAGGCTGAGTTTGACCACGCGCACGCCGGGCAGGGCGCGCAGGCGGGCGGGCAGTTCCTGGTTGATGGCAAGGCCGTGTTCGGCTTTTTTCATCTCCAGCTCACCGCTGGCGCCGGGCACCAGCAATTGCAGGCGCAACGGGGTTTTGCCGGGGCGGTGTGCCTGCAGTAGGGCGTCGAAGGCGGGCATGGGGCTGCCCTCGCGCAGGTCAAGGCGCACCGCAAGGCCGAGGGCATGGGTCTGGCAGACAGCATCAAAATCCCAGCAGCGGCGGGCGCGCAGACTGAAGCCGCCGGAGAATTCGTCTTCGCGCAGGCCGCCTTCCACTACCAGGATGCGGCCAGTGGTGAGCAGTTCCGAATACTCGGCCAGCGGCTCGGAAAAGAAGGCGCATTCAATCCGGCCGCGGCCATCTTCAAGCGTTACAAAAGCCTGTGACTCGCCACGGCGGCGGAAGGCGGTGATTTGCCCGGCCACAATCACGGTTTTTTCGGCGCGCCAGCCGCTTTTCTTGTCTTCGGCGCGCTCGCTCCAGATTTTGTCGAGTTGGCTCAAGTCAAAGCCGATAAGCTCGACAAGTTCTGGCCGGTACGGGTCCATCGGGTGCCCGGAGAGATAGAAGCCCAGCGTTTCGCGCTCGTGCTTGAGCTTGTCGGCCAGTGGCCAGTCGTGGCTGGTGGGCAATTCAATCGCCAATGCCGGGGCAGAGGATTCGACCGCGCCAAACAGCGAGACTTGTCCGGCTTCGCGCTCGCGTGCCAACTGGTCGGTGGCGCGCATCACTTCGGGCACTTGCAGCAGCAGTGACGGACGGTTGCAGGCCAGCGAGTCCAGGGCGCCGGCAAAAATCAGCGATTCCAGGGTGCGGCGGTTGAGTTTGGCCGAGGCGGTGCGCTGGCAGAAGTCGAACAAATCGGCAAAGGCGCCGCCTGCCTTGCGGGCTGCGACAATCGCCTCGCAGGCGCCTTGCCCCACGCCCTTGATGGCGCCCAGGCCATAGCGCAGGGTGCGCTCATCCATCGCCTCGAACATATAGGCGGAGTGGTTGACATCCGGCGGCAGCACGTCCAGCCCCATGACGCGGGCTTCGTCCAGAAAGCCCACCACCTTGTCGGTCTTGTCCATGTCGCTGGAGAGTACCGCGGCCATGAACTCGGCCGGATAGTGCGCTTTCAGCCAGGCGGTCTGGTAGCTGACCAGGGCATAGGCGGCGGCGTGTGACTTGTTGAAGCCGTAGCCTGCGAATTTTTCCAGAAGGTCGAAGATGGGGCCGGAAACTTTCGGTTCGATGCCGTGGGTGGCCTGGGCGCCGCTTTCAAACTTGGCGCGCTCCTTGGCCATTTCCTCGACTTTTTTCTTGCCCATCGCGCGGCGCAGCAGGTCGGCGCCGCCCAGCGAATAGCCGGCCAGAATCTGCGCGGTCTGCATCACCTGTTCCTGATACACCACCACGCCATAGGTCGGGGCGAGTACCGGCTCCAGCAGCGGATGCGGATAGACCACTTCGGCGCGGCCATGTTTGCGGTCGATGAAGTCCGGAATCAGGTCCATCGGCCCTGGCCGGTACAGCGACACCAGCGCAATCAGGTCTTCAAAACGGTCGGGCAGGGCGTCTTTGAGCAGGCGGCGCATGCCTGAGGATTCAAACTGGAAGACCGCCACGGTATCGCCGCGGGCAAACAGCGCATAGGTAGGCTTGTCATCCAGGGGCAGGGCGGCGATGTCCAGCGGGTGCTCGCCAGTCTGGGCGCGGCGGGCATTGATGGCTTTGACCGCCCAGTCGATGATGGTGAGGGTGCGCAGGCCAAGAAAGTCGAACTTCACCAGGCCAATGGCTTCCACATCGTCCTTGTCGAACTGGGTCACCGGGTTTTTGCCGCGACCGCCCTCATCATGTTCGGCAAACAGCGGGCAGAATTCGGCCAATGGCTCGGGCGCAATCACCACGCCACCGGCATGTTTGCCGGCATTGCGGGTGAGGTCTTCCAGTTGCAGCGCCAGATCCAGCAGGTCGCGGACTTCTTCGTCATCGCGGTAGCGGGCAATCAGCTCGTCGCTGCGCCAGGCCTCGTCCTTTTGCGATTTTTCGGTGCGCCCCAGCGCATCCTCAAGGCCGATGCCGAGCGTCATCGGAATCAGCTTGGCAACGCCATCGACCAGGCCGTAAGGATGCCCCTGCACGCGGCCGGTATCGCGCACCACCGCCTTGGCGGCCATGGTGCCGTAGGTGATGATCTGGCTGACGCGCTCGCGGCCATATTTGCGCGCCACGTAATCAATCACCTCGTCGCGGCGATCCATGCAGAAGTCGATATCGAAGTCCGGCATCGACACGCGTTCGGGGTTCAGGAAACGCTCGAACAGCAGGTCATACGGCAGTGGGTCAAGGTCGGTAATGCCCAGCGCCCAGGCCACCAGCGAACCGGCGCCGGAGCCGCGCCCCGGCCCCACCGGAATGCCGTGCTGCTTGCCCCAGTTGATGAAGTCGGCAACGATCAGGAAGTAGCCGGGAAAGCCCATCTTCACAATCACGTCCAGCTCGCGCTTTAGGCGCTGGTCGTAATCTTCGCGGCTCTTGCCCGCGGCCAGCGGCTGTTTCTCCAGCCGTGCGGCAAGGCCCTCGGCGGCCTGCTGGCGAATCCAGCTCTCCAGGGTGTGATCGTCCGGTACCGGGAAATCCGGCAGGTAATAGGTGCCAAGGCTCAGGGTGAGATTGCAGCGCTCGGCAAGCCGCAGGCTGTTGTCGATGGCATCGGGCAGGTCGGCAAACAGCGTGGACATTTCTTCAGCCGAGCGCAGATATTGCTGCTCGCTGTAATCGCGCGGGCGTTTCGGATCATCCAGTACCCGGCCCGAGGCGATGCACACGCGCGCTTCGTGGGCATCAAAGCCCTCACTGTCGATAAAGCGCACATCATTGCTCGCCACCAGCGGAATGCCAAGCGCGGCGGCAGTGCCGATGGCGAACTGGTTGAAGCTCTCCTCACCGGCGCTGCCGGTACGACTGACGGCCAGCGTCAGCCGGTCGCCAAAATGGCCTTGCAAATCACGCAGCGCCGCCTGGGCGTGGTCATGGCGACCGGCTTCGGCCAGGCTCCCGGCCAGTGATTGCCGCCCGGCGATGGCAATCAGCCCGCCCAAATCTTCCTGCCCCAGCCAGCTGGGATGCAGGGCTACCCCCTCGCTGCGATGGCCTTCCATCCAGGCGCGCGAAATCAGCCGCGACAGCGCCTTGTAACCGGCGGTATCACGGCATAACAGCGTCAGCCAGTTAAGCGGCTCGCCCGGCTGGGCGATGGCGATATCCGCGCCTGCCACCGGCTTGATGCCGGCGGCCTCGGCGGCCTTGAAGAACTTCACCAGCGCAAACAGGTTGTTGCGGTCCGTCACCGCCAGCGCCGGCAGGCCGCGTTTGCTGGCAGCGGCAACCAGCTCCTTGATGCGGATGGTGGAGTCGGCCAGCGAGTATTCGCTGTGCAATTGCAGATGGGCGAAGCGGGCGGACATGCTCTGGCGGGGCAGCGGCGGGGGGACAGGGTAACAGCGCAGGCGGCAAGCGCAAGCATCGACCACAAGGTATTGGCTTGCATTGGTACCTGCAGTGTTTGTTTCTCCCGCATCGGCAGGCGCTTCTTCGTTCGGCGCGGCAGATTGAGTTTGAGTTGGCAGTACACCCGCCAGACCCGCTTGTGGTTCCAAAGGTAGCCATCCAGGCGCAGGAGTCGGAAGCACTTCCAGAAGCCCCATCGCCCATGCCGTGCGACTACCGCCTGTAATGCCTCAATGACTTCGGTATCCCGTGTCTTTAGTCGCCGTCACTGCTCGATACCATGAAGCCTTCGCCAGACCACTGGCGCGACACGCCCGTTGCACCGATAAGCCATGCTCGACCACCAGAACCTGCGCCAACTCGCGCCGCTCTAGCGGTCCCAGTGCTCCTTGCGATCACATCCTTCAAAGCATGAATTTCCAGCGCCTGCTCGGCATACAAGCGTTTGAGGCGACTGTTCTCGGCCTCAAGCTCGCGCATGCGCGCCAACTCCGCAATATCCATGCCGCCATAGCGGCTCTTCCACTTGTAGTACGTCGCCACGCTGATCCCGTGACTGCGCACCAGCTCCTTGATGGGAATGCCCGCATCGGCCTCCTTCAGGATCCCCACAATCTGGGATTCGGTGAACTTGCTCTTGCGCATCTGAACTCTCCTTCAGTCATCTTCATAGACTGCCAAAAGTTCTCCTTTAGAACTGTCTCAATTGAAGGGGAAGCTTACGCAACCAGCTGGCCGGACGAATCCACCTTCATCTTCGAAAGAAATTTGCTCATAGCGGATTATTTCTCACTCTTTCTGGAGGAATGTTTGACCCCCTTGACTGTGGCGAACCTTCAGGCTTTTTGTTTAATTAGAAATGAATGCTTCCTGGTTAACCAGTTTGTTTATTTAAGCGGCTCAGCATCTGGAAATATCAGCTACGCCATCACATTATTCTTTGCTGGATGATGGTGTTCCCAATTAAGAGATCTTGTTCAGAGGTTCTCCTAAATAAAATTTTAGAAAGATAAAAATGTCTCATTTTTCTTCTCGACATTCATCTATAAGGCTGTCGCCAGTTAAATGCTTCATCAGGCGGTCCAGCAATAAATCGGGCTGCCAATTACGCCATGCGCGCCAAGGTTATTAATTGTCTCTCCCCAGAAGGCATAGAATACATCTTTCTTTTCGTCATAAGCAAGCCAGTATCCTGGTCTTTTCGCTACACACAAGGCCTCAATATAATCCCCAGTCGTGTACCCAGGCAGTCCTGGTGGCATTACCAATGCGCGAATGTAAAATGGTTTGCATCTATGCTCTCTGATATCTGTTGCCACTTCCTTAAAGTAGCTTTCCGCATCTTCATCTCGCCCCACATAGACGTCATTTGTTTCTTGTAGGCGAGACTCAAGCAGCTCATCTATGCACATATTCAGTATTTACCTGTTTCCAAAAGAAGACCTCTTCGGGTAATGAAGTGTTTCATGTGGCTTGCTCCCATTTGCCGGTATATCAATTCTTGGGCCAGACTTCTCGCCCCCAGGTCTATAAATTGTTCCATTCTCTCCAACTCTTGATACTTCCGGCAGCCTTAAGTTATCGGGGGCAGGTTGCGAATTCCCACCGGTTAAGTGATTAAAATCTTTTTCCGCATCCCCAGTTCCTCCGTGCTCACCTGATAGCGGGCCACTATTGTGACGCCCGCCTTGAGTACGACTTCCACTATCCTGTTCACCCACCAAGTCCGTCGGAAGACTATTGTTCTCTCCACCCTCATTGGATTCGCTCGCTTTAATCCAATCAGAAAGATTTTCAAAGTTTCTTTCAGCTATTTTTTAAGGTCACATAGAGATAGTCAGCGGCTAGCTGAAGAAGCGTGGTTTTTCCACCATGAATTGTGCAGCTATCTTGATCGCAAGTGACATCTCTCCCATCCGGATCAACAAACCTGTAGGGATTATTATTGGCATAGCGATAGCGATGAAACTGGCCAATCGGGTTGCCATACGCCGTCACCGGGTCGCTTGAGAGGAACAGCCCGAGTTGTGGGTCGTAGTACCGCTGTTGCATGTAGGTCAGGCCGGTGGCGCTGTCCTGTACATGGCCGGTGTAGCCGGGGCGGTTGTTGTTGGCGCGGTTGACCAACCGGCCATAAGGCTCGTACTGGCTGGTTTGGATAATCGCTTTGCTGCTGTTGGTTTTGGCTATCAGGCTGCCCCGGGCATCGTTGTGCAGGTATTCGATGCTGATGGTATTGCTGCCAATGGGGTTGCGATGTTCGGCAATTAGCCGGTTGCCCAGATAGATATGGCGGATGCGTTGCCCGGCTTGTTCGTCACGCTGCCAGCGTAGCTGGCCGCTGTAGTCGTACTGGCTGTACAGGTGCGGCGCGCTGCCCGTGGCACTGTAACGCACTCGGCGGCCATGGCCGTCGTACAGGTATTGCGTATTGCCACTATGGCTGCGCAGGCGGTTGCCGTAATCAAAGCTGTAGCTTTGCCCGCCTTTGCTGGCGAGGTTGCCTTGTGCGTCATTTAACCAGGCAGCTTCTCCAACCACGCATGACCAACCACCGGGATACGGCAACTACATCGACCATCTCGTGGCAATCGGAGTAGCTTTTAGGGCATTCATGGACGAGCAGAAACGACTTCATCAAAAAATATCTGAATCAATTTTTCAAGGAGGAATGGACCGCCGCACGCCAAATACTTTCCTCCAGCAACTTGATATTGATACCAGTTCAAATCACTATCATCGAATCGATTCAATGAAATCTCAATATCGCTCCACCTGGTATCATTTAAGTCGATTGAAATATCCCATCCGGGGTTATCCAAGGTGTCAATCCTTACCCCATAGCTGTGCTCCCAATCATCATTGCATTGCTCTATGTACCAATCTTGCAACTCTTTAATAAAATTTCGATTTATTTCTCTATTTGATTTCATCATGCCTCCGTGGAAGCTCATCTTCTCGTGCTGGTCTAACATATCGATTGCTGCCTTCCTTTACATGTGGCGTACTTATCTTCTGGCCATCCGGATTAGTATGCGCCTTCCCTGTAACATCAACTCTTTTCTCAACCTGAAATCCAGTTGGATTCTGAGGATTCTCTCTATAAGTAGCATAGTTTGTAATCCTTCCATCAGCATCTCTCTTAAATGTAGTATGAGAGCCGACCGCCTCAGGGCTTGGTGTCAGCTTATTAGAGGCTCTACCAGAGCCACGTTCAATATCCGTTACATTACTGCCCACTTTTACCGCATCAGCGCCATGCGCTGCGGCACGTACACCAGCCCCCAGCCCGGTTGCAAACGGCACCGCAGCAGCTACAACATCCGCGCCTAGTGCCACCGCATTTGTCCAGCTCGGTTGGGTTGCCAGCTTGTACGCGCTGTAACCAATAAAGCCTATATCTGCAATGATGTCCAGCGCACGACCATCGGAGTCAGTGTATTTATATGGATTTCCCGCTGCATACCAATAGCGGTTGAAATAGCGCTGGTCACCTGCATGAGCCGTCACCGGGTCGCTTGATAGGAACAGCCCGAGTTGTGGGTCGTAGTACCGCTGTTGCATATAGGTCAGGCCGGTGGCGCTGTCCTGTACATGCCCAGTGTAGCCGGGGCGGTTGTTGTTGGCGCGGTTCACCAGCCGCCCGTAGGGTTCGTATTGGCTGGTTTCTATTGCGTTCCTGGCCGCATTGGTTCGGACAAGCGGGCTACCCTGGGCATCGCTATGCAGGTATTCAATGGTGACGGTATTGCTGCCAATGGGTTTGCGGTGTTCGGCAATCAGCCGGTTGCCCAGATAGATATGGCGGATGCGTTGCCCGGCTTGTTCGTCACGCTGCCAGCGTAGCTGGCCGCTGTAGTCGTACTGGCTGTACAGCTGCGGCGCGCTGCCCGTGGCACTGTAACGCACCCGGCGGCCATGGCCGTCGTACAGGTATTGGGTATTGCCACCATGGCTGCGCAGGCGGTTGCCGTAGTCGAAGCTGTAGCTTTGCCCCCCCTTGCTGGCAAGGTTACCTTGTGCGTCGTAGGTGAGGGCTTCTATCAGGCTGCCGTTGCAGTGACTGGCACGGATGCTGCTCAGGCGGTTGTGACTGTAGCAATAGCCGTGGTCGCGGGCGGGATGCAAGGCAGATGCGCCCACCTGTACCCGGGTCAGGTTGTCCAGCACGTCATAGCTGTACTTGGCGGTGCCGAACATGCTGGAGGTGACCTGCGTTAATCGGTCTTGTGCGTCATACCCCATGGTGCGGGTTTGCAGCCCGCCGGAGCTGTGGTCGGTGATGGCCGTGGTGTTGCCGTTGCGGTCATAGCTGTACTGCAAATCCAGACGGCGATTGGCGCTGTTGCAGGTGCCGGGCGTGGTGCAATCGGTAATGCGCTGCGGCAAACCACGGGTGTTTTGTGTAGCGGTGTGGGTGATGCCGTTACCGTAGGTAAAGCCTTTGACTGCGCCATTGGGAAAGTAGCTGATGTTGCTGGCGACATTCACGCTGCTGCCATCCTGGGCGCTGATTTGCGTGACCTGCCCCAGGGCGTTCAGCGTGTAATGGGCAGTCAGCCCTGCCGGGTAGCTATGGCTGTTGAGGTGGCCATTGGCGTTGTAGCCATAGCCCAATGTCCACGGGTTGCTGGCATCGGCAGTAGTGGTTTCTTGTACCAGCAAACGGCGTTTGTTGTAGCTGTAGCTATTGGTGACGGTATTGCCGCCATGACTGTTATGGGTGGTGATGGTGGCAGGCAAACCATCCGGGGTATAGCGCCAGCTCTGATTGCCCCGACCGCCGGGGAGACAGGGGCTCACAGGCATCTGATTTATCCAAAAAAAACTGGACTTCCACGCTGCGCTGTTGTGTCAATAAACTCAACATGCCCATCTACTTTTTTGTATCTGATGAACACTTCCGCGCAATATCCGTCCCTGTGTTCAAGCCAGAACTCAATTGCATCACTCTTAGTTCCATCATTATTAGAGACACTTACATTTGCAGCAATCCCAGCGGCCAATATTCCACTTAACTTAGCTACATCTATTATTTTATTTTTAATAATTTCAAATTTATCAATTTGAGAAACTAATCCCATATCATCTTGAATCCCCAGATGAACCACATTTCCAAATGCATCAAGATATCCGCCAAATGGATGAAATTCACCATAATCATTAAGCATCTTTTCTGCAAAATCAAAAAGCTCACCCATTAATTTCTCTGAATCAGGTTTTCCTTTCATTTTCTTGGTCCTAAGTCATCTCGCCTAATAACTGTAGATTGCTCTAACGTAGTCCTTCCAACTTTTGTATCCGTTCCAGTTACAATGACATGCTCTCTTCCCGTCTTTTGCGCATACTCTCGCTGTCCTCTTAGCTGCGGTGACTCTGTCACTCGCTTTGCATCCTTAATCTCACCAACCTGTCTGCTGTTCTGAAAATCAGGAATAGTCTTTCCGTGTGAAGAGTTTACAAGAGTTGTATTTTTTGCCTCGCCGATATCAGAAAGAACACGCGCCTCAGAAGCTCTTCCACGAGCGGCATTCTCTATGATGTTACTGCTCGCTTTAGCCGCATCAGCGCCATGCGCTGCGGCACGTACACCAGCCCCCAGCCCGGTTGCAAACGGCACCGCAGCAGCTACAACATCCGCACCTAACGCCGCCGCATTTGTCCAGCTCGGTTGGGTTGCCAGCTTGTACGCGCTGTAACCAATAAAGCCTATATCTGCAATGATGTCCAGCGCACGACCATCGGAGTCAGTGTATTTATATGGATTTCCCGCTGCATACCAATAGCGGTTGAAATAGCGCTGGTCACCTGCATGAGCCGTCACCGGGTCGCTTGATAGGAACAGCCCGAGTTGTGGGTCGTAGTACCGCTGTTGCATATAGGTCAGGCCGGTGGCGCTGTCCTGTACATGCCCAGTGTAGCCGGGGCGGTTGTTGTTGGCGCGGTTCACCAGCCGCCCGTAGGGTTCGTATTGGCTGGTTTCTATTGCGTTCCTGGCCGCATTGGTTCGGACAAGCGGGCTACCCTGGGCATCGCTATGCAGGTATTCAATGGTGACGGTATTGCTGCCAATGGGTTTGCGGTGTTCGGCAATCAGCCGGTTGCCCAGATAGATATGGCGGATGCGTTGCCCGGCTTGTTCGTCACGCTGCCAGCGTAGCTGGCCGCTGTAGTCGTACTGGCTGTACAGCTGCGGCGCGCTGCCCGTGGCACTGTAACGCACCCGGCGGCCATGGCCGTCGTACAGGTATTGCGTATTGCCACCATGGCTGCGCAGGCGGTTGCCGTAGTCGAAGCTGTAGCTTTGCCCTCCCTTGCTGGCAAGGTTACCTTGTGCGTCGTAGGTGAGGGCTTCTATCAGGCTGCCGTTGCAGTGACTGGCACGGATGCTGCTCAGGCGGTTGTGACTGTAGCAATAGCCGTGGTCGCGGGCGGGATGCAAGGCAGATGCGCCCACCTGTACCCGGGTCAGGTTGTCCAGCACGTCATAGCTGTACTTGGCGGTGCCGAACATGCTGGAGGTGACCTGCGTTAATCGGTCTTGTGCGTCATACCCCATGGTGCGGGTTTGCAGCCCGCCGGAGCTGTGGTCGGTGATGGCCGTGGTGTTGCCGTTGCGGTCATAGCTGTACTGCAAATCCAGACGGCGATTGGCGCTGTTGCAGGTGCCGGGCGTGGTGCAATCGGTAATGCGCTGCGGCAAACCACGGGTGTTTTGTGTAGCGGTGTGGGTGATGCCGTTACCGTAGGTAAAGCCTTTGACTGCGCCATTGGGAAAGTAGCTGATGTTGCTGGCGACATTCACGCTGCTGCCATCCTGGGCGCTGATTTGCGTGACCTGCCCCAGGGCGTTCAGCGTGTAATGGGCAGTCAGCCCTGCCGGGTAGCTGTGGCTGTTGAGGTGGCCATTGGCGTTGTAGCCATAGCCCAATGTCCACGGGTTGCTGGCATCGGCAGTAGTGGTTTCTTGTACCAGCAAACGGCGTTTGTTGTAGCTGTAGCTATTGGTGACGGTATTGCCGCCATGACTGTTATGGGTGGTGATGGTGGCAGGCAAACCATCCGGGGTATAGCGCCAGCTCTGGTTGCCGCGCCCGTCGGGAAAGCTCAGCTGGCTGAGCCGGTTGCGGGCATCGTAGCTGCGGCTCACACGGCGTGCCGCTACCGCCGGGCTATTTCCGTGCAGTTCACAGGCAGGGGTGCCAGTCAGGCCGGATGCACTCCATTTAAGGTTGCCTGCGCCGTCGTAGCCCATCAATGTGGTGCCCGTTTCCGGCTCCACGCTACGGCACAGCAGCTGTTGTGCGTTGTAGCTGTAACTGCGGTTGATGCCTGTACCGGCATCGGGGTTGGCGCTGTTACTGCGACGAATCCGTGTGGGTTTGCCGAATACATCGCGCTGGATATGGGTATGTGCGCCTCCGGGGTGAGCAATATGGACAGGAAAGTCCGTTACAGGCGCGTCCCATGCCATGTAACTGCTGGTGGTTTGGTTGCCCTTGGGGTCGGTGACCCGGGTTTTGAAGCCACTCAAATACTCGGTACGTGTTGTCAGCAAGGCAGGACTGAGTTCGCTGTCTTGCTGAACTTGCACCACCCTGCCCAGTGCGTCATAACGGGTATGCGTACCGATATTGCTGTTGTGTGCGCTGGCCGGATAAGCAGCAAAGGTCACACGACCTTCATGGTCGTAGGCAAAGCGCTGAAAGCGTTGGGTCGCCGCCTGATGGGCGGTGTCGTATTCGCGCACCAGTAAAGGCCGCCACAGGGCATCGAAATAAGTCACTTTGCGCCCATTGCCGGTAGCGACCGTTTGCCGCCAATGCCCGGCAGGGATGCCGTACTCGGCTGCATTGACCTGCTCAAACACCTGGCTGGTGCTATGCCATGCCGTGCTGTCTCCGCCGGGATAGGTAATACTCGCCAGCCGCCCCATGGCATCGTAACCGTAGCCTGTGCTGTAACCGTTTTCGTCCGTTACCCGGGTAATCCAGCCCGCATCATTGACCTGTGCCGACTGTGTGGCGCCAGAGGGAGACTCAAGGGTAATGGGGTATTGAATTGCCTGCGGAATACCGCGTTTCCAAGCGGAGAGCGTGACGGTATGACCATTTCCATCAGTTACGGTTTTAATCGTGCCACGCTGGCCGCTGGTAATGCTGGAAGTTGTATCCCAGCCCAGAGTTTGTGTAATGCGCCCAAATTGTTTGCTCACTAATGGCAGCGCATAGGTGTTGTCATAGGTGGTTTCTGATATCAGGACGCCATTGGTGCCGCAACCTTTCGGAAGCTCTGCAATAGGCGCTGTGCATTTGACCTGGGAAATTTGACCCAGTACCCATTTGGATAAATTATCATGGTAAGTGATAACTTCTGTTCGAGATTCCCCTAAAGTTTCGCTGGATTTTTTAACATTAATAGGTCGAACAAATGCGTCGAATGCATTTATAATTTTTGAAAATACCACCCCATCTTGGGTTATGTCTGTTCTTTTAATTGGCCTAATCAGGAGGCTGGCCGGATCTACTCCGCGAACTGCCGTGCCCCCATACTCGTTACGGAACGGCTAGGCAGAAGCCTCGTCATTTGAAATGTAATGGTTTATGACGGCCTTCCTAACCAGTCCGGCCGAGTCAACTTCTTGAAATCCCAGGTATCTGCCGTCATTATCATGGTAACGTACCCCATAAATATGTTGCGTTTTGGAACCATCCGGGTTATTGACTGAAACAATCTTTTCAGAAGGACAGGTCATGCATGGAATGGCCGCCCCGCCAGCTATGCGGCCATAAGCCACGCTGCCATAATCGTAACTCCATGACATCTGGGGCAATCCAGCGCCGGTAATTATTTTGGATTTCAGAGAGTAGATGTCAGAAAAATCTGGTATTTGCAGGGTATGAGTCCTGCCATCAAACCCCATTTCGTTCTGATATTCCTGCCAGTTTGGGATTTGTGGATAACATGTATCGGGAACTCCGCTACGATAATGTCGCAGGTATTCAAATGAAAACTTTCCTTTTGCTCCAGATGGATGGTCTATCTCTATATTAAATTGCGGTGCATAAGCAAACACTTCTGGGCATCCCGGGTTTACACTTGCTCCGCCATAGGAGCCAGGAAAAAGCTTTCCTGTGTAGTTGAATTTCCAAAAGCTGCCGTCCGGCAGCACTACTCGGGAAAGAAGGGGTTCACGTAAATAGTTGAGCCCTTGATATACTCCCGGATAAAAATATTCATAACTCCATGTTCGGCCATGAGCGACAGCTCTTGCAATATTGCTGCCGTTGTAATGAATGTCTATTCTTCGCCCATCATTGGATTCAATCCTTGTTAGAAGTGATCCGCTGTAATGATAGGAAACCCAATTTCCATGAATGTCCTCCATCCGGCTTGCAAGTATGAATACTTTCTTCCTATCAAAATAAATTGATTTTCCGCCATCAATAGGCTCTGCTCGTCTCTCAACAGCAACGTCAAATGTAATTTTTGTTCCATCCCCCATCAGGGCTATGAAGCCTTCACCAGGGTACCCATTTGCCATATTGGGCTTGCAAATGAAGCGGACATTGTCACGCGTTGTCCATATATGGGCGCTTCCGTCATTTGGAATGGGAGTTGCAGGAGTCCTTTGCAACATTTCATGATCACCAGCGCCAGGAAGATGCAAATGGTTGCCATGCCAAATGTCGCCCCGATCAATACTAAAATGTACCTTTGCCACCCAATATTGAGAGCAGCGTGCCACTGCTCCATTCCCCCCCCTGATTCCATTTGTAGGTGGCATCAAATACACCATGGAGATAAGGAATATCTATATCCCATACGCCAAAGCCACCAATACTTTCTTCAAAGTTGCCGCGAGGTTCTACCTTGAATCGGCGTGCCAGGCGCACAGGAAGGGAGTTGTTTCCTGGTAGGTCAATATCTATTGCTGAGAATTCAGAGGCTCCGTTATATAAATTAACGCTCTCACCAAGTAATCCCGAATTTAGCGAATTAACCTCTTCGTTTGTTCTAACCAGCTTGTAATATTCTTGAAATGGTTCAATAGAAGAGGCTTGCGCCCGAGCATTGGCGCCAATCACAGCCAGAAACAAAAATATTATCTTCAAAAAATTTTTCATGCCGCAGCCATCTCTTGGATAAGCGTTCAGAGCACTTTCGGAGTAAAGCTACCACATCTTGAGTAGATGCTGTATCGGCCAGCGAGTATTCGCTGTGCAATTGCAGATGGGCGAAGTGGGCGGACATGCTCTGGCAGGGCAGCGGCGGGGGGACAGGGTAACAGCGCAGGCGGCAAGCGCAAGGTTTGACAGCCGCAGCGAAACAAGGAGAGAGGCTTACCTGCCGGTGGCAGCCAGTGCCCGCTTCACCGGGGCATAGCTTTGCCGGTGTTCGGGGCAGGGGCCGTAGTGTTGCAGGGCGGCCAGATGCGCGGGACTGGGATAGCCCTTGTGCTGGGCAAAGCCGTATTCGGGATAGCGCCTGTCCAGTTGCAGAAGGCGGGCATCGCGGGCGGTTTTGGCCAGTATCGAGGCGGCCATGATGGCCGGCTCCAGCGCATCGCCGCCGACCAGTGCCTCGGCCGGGCAGGGCAAGTCCAGTGGCAGGCGGTTGCCGTCGATGCGGGCAAAGCTGGGCGCGGGCGTCAGTGCCAGGAGCGCGCGGCGCATGCCGGTAAGGGTGGCTTGCAGGATATTGAGTGCGTCGATTTCGGTCGCTTCCACAAATTCCACATGCCAGGCCAGGGCGTGCTGGCGAATCAAGGCTGCCAGGGCCTCGCGCTTTTTCTCGCTGAGTTTTTTCGAGTCGTTCAAGCCCGCAATCGGCCGCGCCGGGTCAAGGATGACTGCCGCCACGGCCACTGGGCCGGCCAGCGGGCCACGGCCTGCTTCGTCCACACCGGCCATGTGGCTCAGGTCGGGGGCAAACAATTCAGCCTGCATCGCCAAGCAGCTCTGCGACCGCCGTTGCGGCGCTATGCGCGGCATCTTGTGCAAGGTTTTGGTGGATGGCTTCAAATTGCGGCAGCAGCGCCTCGCGTGCGTCTTGGTTATCTAGCCAGTACAGCACGGCCTGGGCGAGTTTGTCGGCAGTGCAGTCATCCTGTAGCAGCTCCGGTACCAGGGTTTTGCTAGCCAGGATATTGGGCAGGCTGACATGGCGGGTTTTCAGCAAGCCAAAGGTTTTGACAATGGCATAGCTGGGCGCGGAAATGCGATGACCAATCACCATTGGCCGTTTGCACAGCATCGCCTCCAGTGCGGCGGTGCCGGAGGCCAGCAGTACGCCGTCGCTGGCAATCATCGCCTCGCGCGCCTGAGCGTCCAGAATTTGGATACGGGGAAGTGCCATGCCTGCGGTTTCTTTTGCGGATGCCGCCGCAGGCATAAGCGTTTCAATCTGCTGGCGGCAGGCCGGGCTGGCCGCCGGGATGAGCACTTCCAGCTGCGGCTTGTGGGCACCGATTTGCCGGGCAGCGGCAAGGAATATCGGCAACATGCGCTGGATTTCGCCAAGGCGCGAGCCGGGCAGCAGCGCCAGTACCGGGGCACTGGCATCCATGCCCAGCCGGGTGCGAGCTGCGGCACGGTCGGGATGCAGCGGGATTTCATCGGCCATCGGGTGACCGACAAAGACCGCATCCACGCCATGCCGGGCGTAGATGGGCGGCTCCATCGGGAACAGGCAGAGTACGCGGTCGGCGGACTCGCCCATCTTGGCGGCGCGGCTTTCGCGCCAGGCCCAGACACTGGGGCTGACATAGTGCACGGTACGCAGGCCACGCTGTTTCAGCCATTTCTCAATGCCGAGATTGAAGTCCGGCGCGTCGATGCCGATGAAGATATCCGCCTGCCAGTCCAGTACCGCTTGGCGGAACTGTTTGCGCAGCCGCAACAGGCGCGGCAGATGCGCCAGCACTTCGGCAAGCCCCATTACTGCAAGCGCCTCGGCATCGTGCCAGATGTCCATGCCGGCAGCGCGCATGCGCGCGCCACCGATACCGGCAAACTCGGCATTGGGGAAGCGCTCGCGCAGGGCGGCAATCAGCCCGGCAGCCAAAATGTCGCCGGAGGCCTCACCGGCACACAGAGCGATGCGCAGCGGGGCGGGAGGGTGGCAAGACGTATCCAAGTCCCGAGTCTCGAGTCCCGAGTCCGGGTTGTTCATCGAATCAATGGCCGCTCGCCCTGGCCGATGAAGTCGAGGAATTGCTGCACATCCGGGCTGTGTGCGGCCATTTCCAGGAGCTCGGTGCGGGCTTCGTCGAACTTGGCATCGCCCATATACAGGGCGCGATAGGCGCGCTTGATGGCGCGGATACGCTCGGCATCAAAACCGCGGCGCTTGAGCCCTTCGCTGTTGATGCCGCGCGGGCGGGCATATTTGTCCTGCGCCACCATCAGGAACGGCGGCACATCGCCATTGACGAAGGCGCCCATGCCGATAAAGGCATGGTCACCGATGCGGCAGAACTGGTGCACCCCGGCAAAGCCGGAAAGAATCACATGGTCGCCGACGCTGACATGTCCGGCGAGGGTGGCGTTATTGGAAAACACGCAGTGATTGCCGACCTGGCAATCGTGGGCGATATGGGTATAGGCCAGCAGCCAGTTGCCGTTGCCGATACGGGTCACGCCGCCGCCCGCGCCGGTGCCGCGGTTGAGGGTGACGAACTCGCGGATTTGATTGTTGTCGCCGATTTCCAGGGTGACCCGCTCGCCGCGATATTTCTTGTCCTGCGGCTCGCCGCCAATGGCGGCATGGCCGTGGATGTAGTTATTGCAGCCAATCCGGGTGGGGCCGTGGATACTGCAATGCGGCCCGATGCGCGTGCCTGCGCCGATTTCCACCTCTGCGCCAATCACGGTAAACGCGCCGACTTCAACGTCCTGGGCAAGACGCGCGGCCGGGTCGATAAAGGCGCTGGGGTGGATACGGCTCATTTTCAGGCATCCACCTCGGCGCAGAGGATTTCCGCGCAGGCGACCTGTTGGCCATCGACGAAGGCCGCACAGCTGTAAAGGGTCATGTTGCGGATTTCGCGCTTGATGCTGACCTCGATTTCCAGCCGGTCGCCGGGGACGACCATGCGGCTGAACTTGGCGCCATCGACCTTGACCAGATAGGAGAGCTTGCCGGCATCGGCACCGCCACGGGTCAGGTGGCTGAGCAGCCCGCCCGCTTGCGCCATCGCCTCAATCACCAGTACACCGGGCATGACGGCCTGCGCAGGGAAATGCCCCTGGAAGAACGGCTCGTTGATGCTGACGTTTTTCCAGGCGCGAAGGCGTTGCCCGGCCTCGAATTCGACCACACGGTCAACCAGCAGGAAGGGATAGCGGTGCGGTAGCAGGGCGCGGATTTGTTCCACATCTACAGGCAGGGTCAGGGTATCGCTCATTCAGTCAGTGTCCTTTGCCCGGTTGTGGGCATGACGGTAAAGGGTATCGAGTTGCTTGAAACGCGCAGCATTTTTGCGCCAGCTACGGTTGTCCATCAAGGGGGTGCCGGAAGAATACTCGCCCGGCTCGCGGATGGAGTGGGTCACCAGGCTCATCGCCGTCACCATCACCTGGTCGCAGATTTCCAGATGTCCCAGCACCCCGGCGCCGCCGCCAATCAGGCAGTAGCGGCCGATTTTGGCGCTGCCTGCCGCAGCCGAGCAGCCGGCCATGGCGGTATGCGCGCCGATATGCACGTTGTGACCAATCTGGATGAGATTGTCCAGGCGCACGTCCTCCTCCAGCACGGTGTCTTCCAGTGCGCCGCGGTCGATACAGGTATTGGCGCCGATTTCGCAATCATCGCCCACGCGCACGCCGCCAAGCTGCGGCACTTTCAGCCAGCGACCGTTTTCCATGGCAAGGCCAAAGCCGTCCGCGCCCAGCACTGCGCCGGGATGGATGCGCACCCGTTGCCCCAAGCGTACCCGGGCGACCAGGGTGACGCGGGCGATGAGCTCGCAACCGGCGCCGATGATGCAGTCCTCGCCAATCACCGAGCCTGCGCCAATCGCCGCGCCGGCGCCGACATGGCTGCGCGCGCCAATGCTGACAAACGGGCCGATATGGGCGCTGGGGTCGATGATGGCCTCCGGCGCAATCACCGCACTGGGATGGATGCCCGGCGGGTATGGGTTTTCCGGCTCGAACAGCGCCGCAATGCGGGCAAAGGCCGCATACGGGTCATGGGCAATCAGCGCGGTCATCGGCGCGCCTTCGGCATCGGCCTGGCGCATCACCACGATGCTGGCACGGCTATCCTGCAACTGGCTGCGGTAACGCGGATTGGCCAGAAAGCCAAGCTGCCCCTTGCGGGCAGCCGCCAGGGTGGCAACGCCGGTGATTTTGGCACCGGCATCGCCCACCACTTGCAGGCCGAATTGCTCCGCGAGCTGCGCCGCGCTGTAACTCTTGCCCATGCGGCTCAGAACGCGCCGGCAAAGGTGAATTGCAGCCGTTCGATACGGTCACCAAACTGGATGATCTGGCCGTTGCTGTCGTACAGGGCGTCTTTCTTGCGCAGCGGCAGGGCATAGCTGATGGAGATCGGCCCCATCGGCGAGCGCCACATCAGCGACAGGCCGGTGGAGGCGCGCAGCTCCTTGGCATCCCAGCTCTTGGTATCGGCAAACACGTTGCCGAAGTCGAGGAAGGCCGAGACGCGCGCCGCCGGGCTCTTGATCAGGCGCGGGAAGAACATTTCCACCGTGCCGGTGGTGCGGAAGGCGCCGCCAATGGGTTGCAGATAACCATGCGGGGTGCTGACCAGCGGCCCCAGGGTGTTATCGACAAAGCCGCGCACGCGGCCAGTGGAAGAAACGCCGCCTGCGTAGAAATTTTCAAAGAACGGCAGGCCACTGGCGCGCAGGGTTCTGACGTAATCGGGCGAGCTGGTCAGGCACGGCTCGCTGACCGGCGGATTGGGCACGGCCGGGGTCGGCATTGTCCAGCAGATATTGCGCTCGAAATCCTTGCCGTAGGAATCGCCATAGCCGAGGTTGAAGGCGGTGTTCAGCACCAGCGACGGGCTGAGCGGCCAGTATTTGGAGAGCTGGTAGTCCAGCTTGTAATACTGCACGGTGGAGCCGGGCAGGGTGGCTTCCAGCGAAATACGCTGCGACATGCCGCGCGAGGGACGCAGGGCATCGTCGCGGGTATCGCGGGCAAATGCCAGCTGGGTGCGCCAGGAATGGAAGGTGCGATGGCCGACGGCGTCGATGTATTCCACCAGCGCCGTAGGGGTGGAATCCTGGAAGGCGAGGATTTTCTTGGTATCAATCCCCAGCATGAAGCTCACCGTATCGTATTCGGTGATGGGCAGGCCGAGGAACATCTGCGCCGCGCCCTGGTTGGTGGAGTACTGCGCCATGTTGAAGTTGGAGTAGTCAAACTCGCTCCACCACAGGTTGTAGCCCAGCGAGACGCCGCTGTCGGTGAAGTAGGGGTTGACGAAGGAGAAGTCGTATTTCTTCTGGTAGTAGGAGCGCATCGCGCCGATGGAGACGCGGTTGCCACTGCCCAGGAAATTACTTTCCGAAAGCTGGCCGCTGATCTGGATGCCCGAAAGCTGTGAATAGCCCAAGGTCAGCATCACCTGGCCGGAGTTGGTTTCCTTGACCCGCACTTCCAGATCCACCTGGTCATTGCTGCCGGCGACCGGGCGGCTTTCAATATCCACGCTCTCGAAATAGCCCAGCTGTTGCAGGCGAATCTTGGAGCGGTCAATGGCCGCCTGCGAATACCAAGCACCTTCGAACTGGCGCATTTCGCGGCGCAGCACTTCATCGCGGGTACGGTTATTGTCCTTGAACACGATGCGGCGCACATTCACCCGCGGGCCGGGCACCACCTGCATGGTGATGCCGACCGTGCGGTTTTCACGATTCACATCCGGCACCGGGTTCACTTGTGCGAAGGCATAGCCGATATTGCTGAGCGATGCGGTGATGCTTTCGGTAGCCAGCTCCAGCATGCGCCGCGAGAACACTGCCTCGGGCTTGACGAACAGCTTGACGCGCGCCTCGACTTCCTCCTTGGGCAGCACGGTATCGCCGCTGACTGCCACGCTGGAAATGGTGTATTGCTCGCCTTCGCTGATACCGGCGGTGATATAGATATCGCGCTTGTCCGGACTGATGGACACCTGCGTGTTTTCAGGGCCGACTTCGGCATCGATATAGCCGCGATCCAGATACCAGGATTGCAGTTTTTCCAGATCGCCGGAGAGTTTTTCCTTGGAATACTGGTTATCGCGCCGGTACCAGGAGAGCCAGTTGCTGGGACGCGATTCCCAGTTGTCGAGCAACTCCTTGTCGCTGAACAGTTCATTGCCAATCACGTTGACATGGCGGATTTTGGCGGCCTTGCCTTCCTTGATTTCGATGGCGATATCCACCCGGTTGCGGTCGAGCCGGCTGACCTTCGGTGCGATTTCGACATTGTATTTGCCGCGGTTCTGGTAGGCGCGGGTCAGCTCCTGCTGCACCCGGTCAAGGCTCATGCGGTCATAGGTTTCGCCTTCGGCAAGCCCGATTTCCTTCAGGCTCTTCATCAGCTGCTCGGTGGGCAAATCCTTGTTGCCGCTGACTTCCAGCTTGTTGATGGCCGGGCGCTCGCTCACCGTCACCACCAGGATGTCGCCCTGACGGTCCAGGCGGATATCCTCGAAAAAGCCGGTGCGGTACAGGGCACGGATGGCATCACCGGCACGCGCCTGATCCAGGCGGTCGCCGCGCTCAACCGGCAAATAGGTGAACACCGTGCCTGCGGAGATGCGTTGCAGGCCATCGACGCGAATATCGCCGACGGTGAATGGTTCAATCGACTGCGCCCATGCGGGCATGGCAAGCGCAGAAGCCAGAGCCAGGGCAAGCACGCGGCGGCGGGAGAGGATTCGCATCATTACGGAAGTCCGGTTTTGCTTAAAGGAAAGAGCTGCCATGAAACTCATCGCAGCAGCCCGTGAATATCATTGTAAAACGCCAAGCCCATCAAACAGGCCAGTATGGCAAGTCCGACGAATTGGCTGATGGCCAGGAAGCGATCGCCGGGCGGGCTGCCTTTGACCAGCTCGATAAGGTAATACAGCAGGTGGCCGCCGTCCAAGACCGGAATCGGCAGCAGGTTGATGATGGCAAGGCTGAGCGAGATCAGCGCCAGGAAACTCAAAAACCAGGCCAGCCCCATGTCGGCGGAGCGGTCGGCCACGCGGGCGATGGTGATGGGGCCGGAAATATTCTCCAGCGAGGCGCGTCCCTGCACCATGCGCGCCATCATTGCAAACGATTGCCGGGCAAGCCGCCAGGTTTCGGCAAAGGCGGCGGGAATGGCGGTGAGCGGCGGATAACGCAGGCTGGCATTTTTGGCTGGCAGCGGTATGGATTCGGGCAGGCTGATGCCAATGCCCCAGTAGTCGCCGCGCTCGGGGTGATGCAGTTTGGCCGGGGTGATGTTCACCACCATGGTGGCGTCGTTGCGTGCGATGCGCAGCGCCAAGCTTTCCCCGGCTTTGCCTGCCTTGTTGACCTGTTCGGAAAGCTCGCTAAAGTCGCTGATGTCGCGGCCATTGATGGCGAGGATACGGTCGCCGCTTTGCAGTTTCCCATCTGCCGGGGCATCGGCAGCGACCTGGCCGACGATGGGCGCAAGCAGGTGGTGCGCCGGGACGATGCCGGTGGCGGCGATGGCTTCGCGCTCCTTGAGCTGGGCGGGCAGGCGCTCCAGATGCAGTGTGCGCTGCCGGGTCTGGCCGTTGGCATCACGCACTTCAATGCTGACCGGCTCACGGTCAAGCGCGGCGGTGAGGAGCGCAAGCCCGGCCTCGCTCCAGGTCGGGGTGGCCTCGCCCTTGATGCTTTGAATCACGTCACCGCGCTGCAAGCCCGACTCGGCGGCAATGCCCTGTACCCGGCCAATTTCCGGTGCATAGTCCGGGCGACCGACCATGAACATCAGCCATAACAGTGCCACGCACAGGCCGAGGTTGGCCAAGGGGCCTGCGGCAACAATCGCCGCGCGCTGCCCCAGCGGCTTGCGGTTGAAGGCCTGGTTCAGCTCGGCCGCATCCACGGCGGCTTCGCGCTCGTCCAGCATGCGGACATAGCCCCCCAGCGGAATGGCGGCGATGGCGTATTCGGTGCCATCACGGCCACGGCGCAGCCAGAGGGGCTTGCCAAAGCCGATGGAGAAGCGCAGCACCTTGACGCCACAGCGGCGCGCTACCCAGAAATGGCCAAACTCATGGATGGTGACCAGAATGCCGAGGCTGATAATCAGCCAGAAAACAGGACCCAAAACACTCATGCGCACAACTCGGGCAGTGGCGGGCAGGCGGGGCTTGTGAAGTGCGGCAGAGCGAGCATCAGCTATCCAGTCGGGTCATCGCGTTGTGGGCGTATCGACGTGCGGCTTGGTCGGCTTCCAGCAATACTTCCAGCGAATCTGCGGCCGTGGTGGGAAGCGCGGCAAGACCGGCTTCGACCAGCGCCGGGATGTCAAGAAAAGCAATCCGGCGCTGAAGAAAGGCTGAAACGGCTTCTTCATTCAGCGCATTCAGATATGCAGGCGCCGTGCCACCGGCGGCCAGCGCCGCATAGGCCAGCGTGAGTGCCGGGAAGGTTTGGGTATCCGGCGGCTCAAAGTCCAGCCGCCCGCCCTGGGCGACCAAATCCAGCCCGGCAACCCCGGAGGCGATGCGCTGTGGCCAGGCCAGCCCTACCGCCAGCGTGGTGCGCATGTCCGGCAGCCCCAGTTGCGCCAGGGTGGAGCCGTCGCGGAAATTCACCAGCGAATGCACCAGCGACTGTGGATGCACTAGTACGTCGATTTGCGTGCCGGGCAGGCCAAACAGGTGATGCGCTTCGATGACCTCCAGCCCCTTGTTCATCAGCGTGGCCGAGTCCACGGAAATCTTCGGCCCCATCGACCATTTCGGGTGCGCGATGGCCTGCTCCGGGGTGATGTTGGCCAGCTGTGCACGGCGGTATCCCCGGAATGGCCCGCCCGAGGCGGTCAGGATGATTTTTTCTACCTGCCCATTGCAGCGGCCATCGGGCAGGCATTGGAAAATGGCATTGTGCTCGCTGTCAATCGGCACCAGCATGCTGCCTGAGCGCGCCACTTCGGCCATCAGCAATTCGCCTGCCAGTACCAGTGATTCCTTGTTGGCAAGCAACAGCCGCTTGCCGGCACGGGCTGCGGCCAGCGTGGAGGACAAGCCCGCTGCGCCGACAATGGCGGCAACCACGGTATCGCAGGCATCACTTTGTGCCAGTGCATCCAGTGCCGCCATGCCGGCATGCGCCTGGGTGGTGAGCCCGGCGGCTGCAAGCCCAGCCTTCAGCGCCGGATACTGGCTTTCATCGGCAATCACCGCATGTGCCGGGCGATGCTGGCGGCATAGCGCCAGCAGGGCATCGACCTGGCGGCCTGCCGCCAGCACCGTCACCTGATAGCGGTCAGGATGACGGGCGATGACATCCAGCGCCGAGGCGCCAATCGAGCCGGTGGCGCCCAATACCGCGATCCGTTGCATGGCATCCATATCAGAAACCGAAGCTGGCTTTGGCCAGCGCAAACACCGGCAGCGCTGCCAGTACGCTGTCGATGCGGTCAAGGATGCCGCCGTGGCCAGGAATCAGCGTGCCGGAGTCTTTCACGCCGGCCTGGCGTTTGAGCAGGCTTTCAAACAAATCACCGACCACCGAGGCCAGGGCAGTCAGCAATACCGCCGCGGCCAGCCACGGCAGTTGTGCGGGCGTGGCGCCAGCCAAGAGGCCAAAGCCAAGCCCGACCAGCACGGCGGTCACAAGCCCGCCCAGCAAGCCTTCCACGGTCTTGTTGGGGCTGATGACCGGGGCGAGCTTATGCTTGCCAAAGCGCCGTCCGGCGAAATACGCGCCGCTATCGGCCGCCCAGATGATGGCAAGCGCGGTCAGCAGCCACAGGTGATTGCGCGGCACTGGCCCAATCAGTGCGGTTTCATCGGGATTGCCGTGAATCACCAGCAGCGCACACCAGGCCGGGACGACCGCCAGCGTACCGGCCAGCAGTTTGACGGCGCGGGCGAGCTTGCCTGGCCGGGCGGCAAAATTGGAATAGCGCAGCCATAGCACCGCCAGCCACCACCAGCCCACGCCCAGCAGCATCATGAGGTGGAACAGCGCCATGGTGCCGCCCTGCCCGGTACGCGAGGCCCAGACAATCATCACCATCAACAGCAGGTTGGCGGCAACCAGAAAACTGCGGGTCAGGGTGTCCTCAACCCCGGCTAGTTTCAGCCATTCCCACAGGCCGCCAAGAAATACCAGTGCCGCCAGCAGCATCATCCACGGCGTGGGCAGGAAAAGTATGGCGGCAATCGCCAGCGGCGCCATCACCAGGGCAGCGAGGATACGGGTTTTCATGCTTGGGAATGTCCTTGCGATGCGGGGGGCAGCTGTGCCGGGGTCAGGCCGAAACGGCGCTGGCGGGCAGCAAAGTCATCAAATGCCTGTTGCAGCGTATCGCGGTCGAAATCCGGCCACAGTTGCGGGGTGAACCAGAGCTCCGCATAGGCCAGCTGCCAGAGCAGAAAATTGCTGATGCGCAGGTCGCCGCCGGTGCGAATCATCAGGTCGGGCGGCGGCAGGTCTGCCAGGGCAGTGTGCTGCCCCAGCCGGGCTTCGTCTATTTCTTCTGGGCGAAGCTGGCCTTGGGCGACCTGTTCGGCGAGCCGCCTGGCCGCCATTGCCAAATCCTGGCGGCCACCATAGCTGGCGGCGATGGCAAGCGTCATGCGGGTATTGCCGCGCGTCAGCGCCTCGGCGGCCTGCATTTTGGCTTGCAGGGCGGCGGAGAAGCGGCTTCTGTCGCCAATAAAGCGCAGGCGGATGCCGCGCCGGTGCATTTCTTCGGCCTCGCGCTCCAGCGTACCGGCAAACAGCTTCATCAGCCCGCCGACTTCTTCAGCCGGCCGCCCCCAGTTTTCGCTGGAGAACGCATACAGGGTAAGCACTTCCACGCCGCGCTCAAGGCAGAATTCCAGGCAGCGTTGCACCGCGCGCGCACCGGCACGATGGCCGATGATGCGCGGGCGGCGGCGTTGCTCGGCCCAGCGGCCATTGCCGTCCATGATGACGGCCAGGTGGCGGGGCACGGCTCGGGTATCAGACATGGCCGGCTCAGACGGCCATCAATTCCTGTTCCTTGGCTTTGAGCACTTCTTCCACATCCTTGATGGCCTTGTCGGTGATTTTCTGCACCTCGTCCTCGCTGCGGCGGGCATCGTCTTCGCTGATTTGCTTGTCTTTGAGCAAATCCTTGACCTGCTGGTTGGCATCGCGGCGGATATTGCGGATGGCGACCTTGGCGTTCTCGCCTTCGCCATGCACCACCTTGGTCAGCTCGCGGCGGCGCTCCTCGGTCAGCGGCGGGATATTGATGCGGATGGTCATGCCGGCGGTATTCGGGGTCAGACCGAGGTCGGAAGTGATGATGGCTTTTTCAATCGCCGCCACCATACCCTTGTCCCAGGGGGTGATGGTGAGCGAACGGGCATCGCTGACCGACACGCTGGCCACTTGCGACAGCGGCATGTCCGAGCCGTAGCTATTGACCTTGATGTGATCAACCAGCGCCGTGGTGGCGCGGCCGGTGCGTACTTTTGCCAAATCGTTGCGCAGCGCCTCGATGCTCTTTTGCATGCGGGTTTGTGCGTCTTTCTGGATGTCCTTGATCATGGCTGGCCTTCAAAAAATGTAAGCGGCTGATTATACGGGGCTGCGGCGATTGCGGGCAGGCGCTTATCGGCGTACTTCGCTGACGAAGGTGGGGAGTGGCCATGCGCCCCCGGGAAAGCCGCGGCACAGGCCGGTGGTTTGCTCAAGGCTCGGCACAAACTTCTGCCCATCCCAGACGTATTCCTTGGTACTCCAGCAGTCCCCCATGCCACGGTCTTTATGGGTAGAGGACAGCACGCCATTGGCATAGTCGGTGAGATCGCCGTCCAGTACATCCAGCACTTGCTGTAAATCGCTGTCCATCAAGACATACAAATCGCCATGGTTATAGGCACCCATCCAGCAGGGGGAGACCGCCAGGGCGCGGGTATCGCTCAAGCGGTGAATCTTGAAGTCAAGCTTGATTTCATCGTCTGCAAAAGCCTGGTAGCACTGGCCGTTTGCAGCCTGCTTAAGCAGCCGGTAAAGCCTGTAGTAATGGGTGTCCTCGGGCGTGAGTGTGCGGGCGGGGGTGGTGAGGGTGGCGGCAGCCTGAATCAGCGGTGTTGATTGCGGCGGTAGCGCTTTGCCGCGTACTTTGCCGGGACGTATCAATGCCGATGCGCTACCGACCCGGCGCTGGAACTCGTCCATTTTCAATAGCACCGCATTGGCGCCTTCGCTGGAAAGCGTCCAGGTTTCGCCACCGGCATGCAGCCGGATGGGCAGCCTGCCCTGGATCGCGGCAAGCAGTTGCCGGGTTTGTGGCTGGCTGAACTCGGCCATGCCGCTGCCCTGGAGGCGGATGGTCATCAGGCGCTGCGTGCCGGTGTACAGCTCGGCAAACGCCGGGGTTTCGATTTCAAGGTGGATGGACAGCTCGGCCATGACAGGCGCATCGTCACCGGCCTTGCGGGTGAGCAAGATGGAAACCGGCCTGTCAATGTCTGCTTCACGTTGATATCCGGCTGCGTGGCAAGTGCCGGTATTGTCGCAGGCGACTTCCCAGTCCTTGTGGATGAAGTGAAACCCGTCAAATGCGGTGGCGGTAAATGGCAGGGCGGCGGTGAGCAGCAAGGCAAGGGCGGCAATACGCATGGCAGGCTTTGAGAAGTTTTCCAGGACGGATGACTATGGCAGGGACTTTACCCAGTGGATGATGTCGGCCAGCAAGGTGGCATCGACCTGGCCGGGAATGTCATAGCTCTCCAGTCCGGCGCCAGCGGCGCTTTCCATGCCCAGATGATTGAGTCTGGGATAGTGGCGCAGGGTGGCGCGAGGGTCTTTGGTAAATGCCGTGCGCCAGGCCTGCCAGTCGGCCTCGACCACCTGGATATCGTGGCCACCATGCAGAATCAGCATCGGTTGGCGGCTGGCTCTGGCCTCCCGCAGCGGGTCAACGGCATCGACGCTTTGCCAGTAGCGGCTGTCCAGGCCAATCAGACGCGCATCGGCATCGCCACGGCGCACGGCGGCGATATCGTTTTTCAGCTTCTGCATATGGGCGATGCCTGCCGGGGTGCTGGCCTGCCCCTGCATGTGCAGCAGGCGCGCGTTCTGCTCGACAAGAATATCCAGCAGGTTGCGCGCCGGGGCGGCGAAAAGAATCAGTCCGGCAATCTTGTTGTCATGAAGGCCGATGCGCGGCGCCATCATCCCGCCCTGGCTGTGGCCGAGCACAAAGATGCGTTCGCCATCAATGCCCGGCAGGCTGCGCAGATGCGCCACCGCAAGCAGGGCGTCATCGGTGGTTTCGCTGTCGATGGTAACGCCCTGGACGTAGTCGCCGGGACGCGCCTGGCTGCGTTTGTCATAGCGCAGCACGGCAATGCCCTCGGCAGCCAGTGCGCGGGCGATATCCAGAAACGGGCGATTGGCGCCAGTGGTTTCGTTGCGGTCGGCAGGCCCCGAGCCATGCACCAGCACGACTGCCGGAAACGGGCCTTTGCCTTTGGGCATGGCCAGCGTGGCGGGCAGCGCCGCTTCGCCCGTGCCGACCGTGGTGTCGATCTCCTTGAAGGCGGCATCGGCGGCGATGACGGGAATTGGCGGCAGTTTGAGCGCCGGGCGAATCAGGAAGCCGGCAATGCGACCCTCATCGTCAATACGGATGAGGGCATCGAAATCCTGGCCGTTGCGTTGCAGCAGCACTTCAAGTGCATGGCCGTCATCTTCGCGCTGCACGCTGAAGTGGCTGCGCTGCACGGGCGCAGGCAGTGACTGCCAGACCTGGCGCAGCATCGGCAGCGGTACAGCCTGCTGCATGGTCGCATCGAACAGGGCGTGCGCCTTGTCAAATTCACTACGGTCAAGATGGTCGAGCAGGGTTTCAGCCGTGGCGCGTGCGCTTTCCGGCGGTAGCTGTGCCTGGGCGGAAAAGCTGGTGGCAAGCAGCAGGGCAGATACAAGGTGACGCGCTTTCATGGCTTGCTCCTTGGCGGCGGTTTCAGGCCTTGCGGCGTTTAAGGTAAAGCCGGGTCGGTTCGGCCGGGTTGCAACGCAACGCGGTGACCAGCTCCCAGCCTTCGGCGCCCAGCTCGTTCAAGGTTTGCTGGATGCGCTCACCGGGGCGACCCAGCAGGTCGATTGGCAGGTCGATGACTTTGTATTCCCATTGCGTGTTCATGATGCGTTCTCATCGGTAGTGGGTGGAATATCGGGTTTTGGCAAACGCCCGGCGCGGCGCAGGGCATCGCGCAGGACATATTCGATTTGCGCATTGACGCTGCGCAGCTCATCATCCGCCCAGCGTTGCACTTCGGCAAGGATGGCGGCATTGATGCGCAGCGGATAGGCCTTTTTCTCGCTCACAGGCGCGGACCCTGTTTGTGGATGCGGCGCAGATGCCACCACATCGACAGCCCCAGCAGATTGACCAGCAGCGCCATCGCCAGCAGCACGGCCGTGCCCCAGGCGCCATCACCTGCAAAGTAAAGACCCAGCGCGCCCAGCAGGATGGCGATGCCGCTCAAGGCCATGCGCAGCGCAAGGCCGGGCGAGGCCGGACGATTGTCACGGGCAAGCCAGGCCGCCATGCCCACGGCGGCCAGCCCAAGCAGCGCCAGCAACAGTGGCAGCCACGCGGCCATCAGTACAGGCTCCCGGTATTGATAATCGGCTGGGTGCTGCGCTCGCCGCACAGCACCACCAGCAGATTGCTGACCATCGCCGCCTTGCGCTCCTCATCCAGCGCCACCGTGCCTTGTTTTTGCAGCTCGTCCAGCGCCATCTGCACCATGCCCACGGCGCCGGCGACGATGCGCGTGCGCGCGGCGATGATGGCATTGGCTTGCTGCCGTTGCAGCATCGCCTGGGCGATTTCCGGCGCATAGGCCAGATGGCTGATGCGCGCATCCAGCACCTTCACCCCGGCATCGGCCAGACGCTCGGCCAGCTCCTTTTGCAAATGCTCGGAGATTTCCGCCGCATGGCTGCGCAGCGACAACTGCCCGTCCTCGTGCTGGTCATATGGATAGCTGGTCGCCATCGAGCGCAGCGCCGCCTCGGACTGGATTTCCACAAAGCTCTCGTAGTCATCCACGTTGTAAACCGCCTCGGACGCATCATTGACCTGCCAGACGATGACCGCGGCGATCTCGATCGGGCTGCCGTCGAGCTCGTTCACTTTCAGCTTGCCGCTTTCAAAATTGCGCACCCGCATCGACACCTTGCGCTTGCTGTAGAACGGGTTGTTCCAGCGCAGGCCGTTGTCCTTGACGGTGCCGACATATTTGCCAAAGAAGCTGACCACGGCCGCCTGATTCGGCTCCAGCATGTAAAAACCGCCCAATCCAATCAGCATCAACAACAAGCCACAGGCCGCCAGCAGGGCGACTGCGACCGATTCTATGAGCACTGCGAACAGCAGCGCCGCAGCGCAGCCCAACAGCGCCAGCAACAGCAGCAGCAAGACCGGAATGCCGGACAGGGAAGACAAATGTTTTTCTTTCATGGTCGTACTATTGGTGAGAGTTGCAGAGGAAGATATCAAAAAGATATCTTTCTGTAATTTTGCCTCGCATCAATGGTGTTTAAACCCGTCGATGCCTTGTGGCTCTGTAGTGCGGGTTGATATGGACTTTCCATATGACAGCGGTCACAATGCATCTCCATCTTTTCATCATGATATTGCGATGAAGGTTTCGCCCAGCGGTATCGCACTGCTTCCCTTGTTGTTGTTCGTGGCGTTGTTCTTTGGCGCCGGGGTGTATTTCACTTATCGGGGGGAGCCCAACGGCTTCTATATCCTGCATGCGCCGGTGGCCATCATCCCGGCGCTGGCGGTGGCCGCCTGGTGGGCGCGCAGGCGCGGGGTGGATGTGGGGCGTGCCCTGTATGGCGGCATGGGCGATGCCAACATCATGCTGATGTGTCTCATCTTTTTGCTGGCAGGTGGCTTTGCGGCGGTGACGCGGGCCATTGGCGGCGTGGATGCGGTGGTGGCGCTGGGGGTGGGGCATCTCTCGCCATCGCTGATATTGCCGGGCTTGTTTGTGACGGCGGCGCTGATTTCGCTGGCCACCGGCAGCTCGATGAGCACGCTGGCGGCCTTGGCGCCGATTGCGCTGGGTATCGCCGAGGCGGCCGGCATTTCTCCGGCACTGGGCGTGGCAAGTGCGGTTGGCGGGGCGATGTTTGGCGATAACCTTTCGGTGATTTCCGATACCACCATCGCCGCGACCCGCACTCAAGGCGCGGAAATGAAGGACAAGTTCCGCGAAAACTTCAAGATTGCGCTGCCTGCGGCCGTGTTGACCATCGTGCTGCTGGCGTTACAGCCGGGCACAAGCCAGCCGCCTGAGGTGAGCGGCTCGGCCTCGCCCTGGCTGGTGCTGCCGTATGCGCTGGTGCTGCTGCTGGCCGTGCTGGGGGTGAATGTGCTGGTGGTGCTGGGCTTTGGCATTGTCGCAGCCGGCTTGATAGGCGCGCTGTATGCCAGCAATGGCTACGGCATCGAAGAATGGATGAATGACATCTGGACCGGCTTCTCCGGCATGAGTGAAATCGTGCTGTTGTCGATGCTGGTGGGCGGCCTCGCCGGGCTGATGCGCGCCAGTGGCGGGCTGGCCTGGATTTCTGCCAGGATTGCGCGGCTGGCACGTGGCAAGTCAGGGCGGCGCAGCGGGGAATTGAGTATTGCCGGGCTGTCGGCAGCAACAGACGTGTTCATCGCCAACAATACTGTGGCGATTCTGGTCAGCGGCCCGCTGGCGCGCGATATCGCCAGTCAGCATGGGGTCAGCCCGCGCCGCGCAGCCAGCATTCTGGATATCTACAGCTGTGTGGTGCAGGGGCTGATTCCGTGGGGTGCGCAAATCCTGCTGGCGGCATCGCAGTCCGGGCAGTCGCCTTTGGAAATTGCCGGGAAAGTCTGGTATTGCTGGCTGCTCGGCGGTATTGCACTGGGTTTCATGCTGTGGCCTCGCCGTGCCGCAGCGGGTTGAATTTGCCCGCATTGCAATAAATTGTTTGACAGCGCGCGCGCAAGGCCGGACAATGCGCACCGCTTTACGGCAAAGCACGCCGGTGTTTTGCCAACCGTTCACCGGCGGGGTATAGCGCAGTCTGGTAGCGCGCCTGCTTTGGGAGCAGGATGTCGGGGGTTCGAATCCCTCTACCCCGACCATTCGGCAAACGGTGATGCGACTCCGTCATGGGCGCCCGTAGCTCAATCGGATAGAGCACCGGCCTTCTAAGCCGGTGGTTGCAGGTTCGATTCCTGCCGGGCGCGCCATTTGCGGGGCGGCGGGAATCAAAAGTTTTGCGGTGGCTGTAGCTCAGTTGGTTAGAGTACTGGATTGTGATTCCAGTGGTCGGGGGTTCGAATCCCCTCAGCCACCCCATTGTTGTAAAGCGCAGGCTTGCAATGCAGAAACTGCATGTTAGAATGCCGCGCTCCGGGCCGTTAGCTCAGTTGGTAGAGCAGCTGACTCTTAATCAGTAGGTCCAAGGTTCGAATCCTTGACGGCCCACCATTTTTCAACACCCAGCCGCAAGCTGGGTGTTTTGTTGTCAAGCGTGCGCCCTGAGCGGGTGCACTCAAGCGGAAGTGGCGGAATTGGTAGACGCCCTGGATTTAGGTTCCAGTGCCGCAAGGCGTGGGGGTTCGAGTCCCCCCTTCCGCACCATACGATTCCTTCCGTGACTCCAAGTGCCTGCGTGGCGCTGGCATCCTGCGCGCAAATCAGCCAAACTTGCTGGCTCGTTCCGTTTACGAAATGGCGCGGGCGAGATTTTTCAGCCATTTCCCCAATGTATATCCCGTCGCGGTACTTGGCGGGCAGGAGTTCATCATGCAAGTTTCCATCGAGTCCACCGGCGATTTGGGTCGCCGCGTACTGTTCCGTGTGCCTTCGGCTGAAGTGGAAGGCAAGCTCAATACCCGCCTGCGCGAAATCGCGCGTGATGCACGCATCAAGGGCTTCCGTCCCGGCAAGGTGCCGACCAGTGTTATCGCCAAGCGCTTTGGTGCCCAGGTGCGCGCTGAAATTCTTGACGGCCTGCTGCGTGAAGGCTTTGGCAATGCGCTGAAAGATGAAACCTTCCAGATTGCCGGCAATCCGCGCATCGAGGAAGACAAGGACAACAGCAGCGAAGGCGAGCTGGCCTATGTGGCCGACTTCGAAGTGGTGCCGGAATTTGGCGAAATCGATTTGGCTGCGCTGAATGTGGTGCGCAATACCGCGACGGTGGAAGAGGCCGATATCGACACCATGATTGAAAACCTGCGCGAGCAGCGCAGCAGCTGGTCGGCTGTGGAGCGCGCTTCGGCCAATGGCGATTTGGTGGAAGTGGAAATGTTCTCCGAAGTCGATGGCGTGCGTCTGCCGGCCGAAGGCGCCGAGCGCGGCCAGACCGTGCTGGGCAGCGGCGCGCTGTTTGCACCGATTGAAGAAGCCGTGGCTGGCCTGGCTGCGGGTGAGAGCAAAACCGTCAAGGTGGACTTCCCGGCTGACTGGCGGGTAGAGCAATTGGCAGGCAAGTCCGCCGATGTCACTGTCAAAGCTTTGCAGGTGGCCGAGCTCAAGCGCCCGGAAGTTGACCATGCCTTTATCCGCAGCTTTGGCGTGAAGAGCGGTGAAGCCGAGCAGTTCCGCGAAGAAATCCGCAGCAACCTTGAGCGCGAGCTGAAGGGCGCGCTGATGTTCCGCCTGCGCCGTGCGGTGGGCGAGCAAATCATCGAAAAATACGGCCATATCACCATGCCGCCCAAGTTGGTGGAGCAAGAAGCCCAGGCGATGGCCGCCAATGCCCAGCAGGAAGCGCAGGCGCGCGGCCAGCAGCTGCAGGTGGATGCGCAGCAGTTCATGGACGCCGCTGGCAAGCGCGTGCTGATTGGCCTGTTCACCGGCGAAGTGGCGCGTCGCAACAAGCTGCAGCTTGACCGCAACCGCCTGATGGAAACCATGCGCCTGATTGCCTCCACTTATGAGGAGCCGGAGCAGGTGTTCGAGCTGTACCGCAATGACCCGCAATTGCTGAGCCAGTTGCAGTACCGGGTGATGGAAGAGCAGGTCACCGACTGGATTGCCGAAAAGGCCGAGCACACTGAAGTGCCGATGTCCTTCCAGGACGCCATCCGCGCCGAGTAAGTCGGTCATTGTCATCGAGCTTGAGAGAATTTGATGAGTCTTGAAACCAAAGCCCTGAACCTGGTGCCGATGGTGGTCGAACAGACCAGCCGTGGCGAGCGTGCCTTCGATATTTATTCGCGTCTTTTGAAAGAGCGGGTGATTTTCCTTGTCGGGCCGATCGACGACCAGGTGGCCAATCTGGTGGTTGCGCAGCTGCTGTTCCTGGAAGCGGAAAACCCGGAAAAGGACATCAGCCTGTATATCAACTCCCCCGGTGGAGTGGTTACTGCGGGGCTTGCGATTTACGACACCATGCAGTTCATCAAGCCCGATGTCAGCACCATCTGCATCGGCCAGGCCGCCAGTGCCGGGTCGATGCTGCTGATGGCCGGTGCCAGGGGCAAGCGTTATGCCCTGCCCAATTCGCGGGTGATGATTCACCAGCCCTCGGGCGGTGCCCAGGGGCAGGCAACCGATATCGAAATCCAGGCACGGGAAATCCTGTACCTGCGCCAGCGCCTCAATGAGCTCTATGCCCATCACACCGGCCAGCCGGTGGAGCGCATCGCCCAGGACATGGAGCGTGACCGCTTCCTGAGTGCCGAAGCGGCGCGTGAATACGGCCTGATTGACGAGGTACTGAGCCGGCGCCCGGATGAAACCATCCAGGCCAGCTAAGCGGCAGCAGGCGGATGCTACGGGCCGGGGGGCATCCGCCGGCCTGTGCTATTCTCGGCACCAGCCTGCGCGCCAGCGCCGGGCAGGTTGCAATGTATATGGAAACCTCACGAAATGACTGACAACAGCCAGACCCCTCCGGGTGAGGGCAAACAGACGCTTTACTGCAATTTTTGCGACAAGAGCCAGAAAGACGTACGCAAGCTGATTGCAGGGCCCAATGCCTATATCTGCAATGAGTGTGTGGAACTGTGCAATGACATCATCCGTGATGAGCTGGCAGAAAAGCCGCAGGCAGCGCGCAGCTCGCTGCCCAAGCCCAAGGAAATCCTTGAAGTGCTTGACCAGTACGTGATTGGCCAGGCGCGCGCCAAGAAAACCCTGGCGGTGGCGGTTTACAACCATTACAAGCGCATTGAAAGTCGGCAAAAGTCTGATGATGTCGAGCTTGCCAAGAGCAATATCCTGCTGGTGGGGCCGACCGGCTCGGGCAAGACCTTGCTTGCCGAAACGCTGGCAAGGATGCTCAATGTCCCCTTCACCATGGCTGATGCCACTACCCTGACCGAAGCCGGTTATGTCGGCGAGGACGTGGAAAACATCATCCAGAAGCTGCTGCAAAAATGCGATTACGATGTGGAAAAAGCCCAGCAGGGCATCGTCTATATCGACGAAATCGACAAAATCAGCCGCAAGAGCGAAAACCCGTCGATTACCCGCGATGTTTCCGGCGAAGGCGTACAGCAGGCACTTTTGAAGCTGATTGAAGGCACCATCGCCAGCGTTCCGCCGCAGGGCGGTCGCAAGCACCCGCAGCAGGACTTCTTGCAGGTGGATACCCGCAATATCCTGTTCATCGTCGGCGGCGCGTTTGCCGGCCTTGACAAGGTGATTCAGCAGCGCAGCACCGAAGCCGGTGGCATTGGCTTCAGCGCCCGGGTCAAATCCAGCGAGCGCAAGGCCGATGTCAGCAAGCTGCTGGCCGAGGTCGAGCCGGAAGACCTGGTCAAGTTTGGCCTGATTCCGGAATTTGTCGGCCGCCTGCCGGTGGTCGCCACACTGGAAGAGCTGGATGAAGCGGCACTGGTCAAGATTCTGACCGAGCCGAAAAACGCCATCACCAAGCAGTTCAAAAAACTGTTTGAGATGGAAGGCGTGGAGCTGGAGTTCCGCCAGGATGCGCTTGAAGCCATCGCCCGCAAGGCGCTGAAGCGCAAGACCGGCGCGCGCGGCCTGCGCACCATTGTCGAAAGTGCGCTGCTGGACACCATGTACGACCTGCCTTCGGCTGAAAATGTCAGCAAGGTGGTTGTGGATGAATCAGTGATTGAGCACAAGACCGAGCCGTTCCTGATTTATCAGCCCCAAACCGAGGCCGAGGCTCTGCCCAAGGCTTCCGGCCAATAAATTTGACCGCCCCAAGACCCCGGCAGGCCTGCCGGGGTTTTTTTGTGTCACAGTGCTTGCATGCGGGGCGGCCTGCCCCCATACATGCCATGTCAACCAAGTGCAGCGGCTTGCTGCGCCAGTATGGAGAAAACAATGAGCCAAGAGGAAACCATCAACCTGCCGGTTCAATTGCCGGTATTGCCGCTGCGTGATGTGGTGGTGTTTCCGCATATGGTGATTCCGCTGTTTGTGGGGCGCGACAAATCCATCCGTGCGCTGGAAATGGCGATGGCAAACGACAAACGTGTAGTGCTGGTGGCGCAGAAATCGCCCGATACCGACGACCCCGGCGCCGATGACATCTATCACGATGGTGCGCTGGCGCAGATATTGCAGCTTTTGAAGCTGCCCGATGGCACGCTCAAGGTGCTGGTTGAAGGCGTTGGCCGGGCGCGCATTTCCGAAGTCGAAGACCGCGAAGGGGCGCTGCTGGCACAGGTGCAGGCACTGGAAGAAACCAACACGCACGAGCCGCGCGAGCTTGAAGCCATGACCCGCTCATTGCTTGGCCTGTTCGAGGAATACGTCAAGTCCAACCGCAAGCTGCCGCCGGAGCTGGTGCAGACCCTGGCCGGGATGGATTCGCCGCAGCGTTTTGCCGATACCGTGGCGGCACACTTGGGCGTGCGCCTTGCCGACAAGCAAAAACTCCTGGAAACGCTGGATATTGGTCAGCGCCTGGAGATGCTGGTGATGCTGGTGAACGGCGAGCTGGATGTACAGCAGCTGGAGAAAAAAATCCGTGGCCGGGTCAAAACCCAGATGGAAAAGTCCCAGCGCGAGTATTACCTCAACGAACAAATGAAGGCGATTCAGAAGGAGCTGGGCGAGGGCGAGGATGGCGTCAACGAGCTGGACGAGCTGCTGCGCAAGATTGCCGATGCCGGCATGCCCAAGGCGGTGGAGGCCAAGGCGCGTGCCGAGCACAACAAGCTCAAGCAGATGTCGCCGATGTCGGCCGAGGCAGGCGTTGTGCGCAATTATCTGGACTGGCTGCTGGGCGTGCCCTGGAAGAAGCGCAGCAAGGTGCGCAAAGACCTGAAAATGGCACAGGACGTGCTGGATGCCGACCATTTTGGCCTGGAGAAGGTCAAGGAGCGCATTCTGGAGTACTTGGCGGTGCAGTCGCGGGTATCGAAGATGCGCGGGCCGATTTTGTGTTTGGTAGGCCCGCCGGGCGTCGGCAAGACTTCGCTGGGACAGTCCATTGCCAAGGCCACCAACCGCAAGTTCGTGCGCATGGCGCTGGGCGGTGTGCGCGACGAGGCGGAAATCCGTGGCCACCGGCGCACCTATGTCGGCTCGATGCCCGGCCGCATCGTGCAGAACCTCAACAAGGCAGGCAGCAAGAACCCGCTGTTTGTGCTGGACGAAATCGACAAGATGGCGATGGACTTCCGCGGCGATCCGTCGGCGGCGCTTTTGGAAGTGCTCGACCCGGAACAGAATCACGCCTTCAACGACCACTATCTGGAAGTGGATCTGGACTTGTCCGAAGTGATGTTCATCGCCACCTCCAATTCGATGAATATCCCCGGCCCCTTGCTGGACCGCATGGAGGTGATCCGCATCCCCGGCTATACCGAGGAGGAAAAGCTCAATATCGCCATGCGCTATCTTGTGCCCAAGCAAATCAAGGCCAATGGCTTGCGCGAGGAAGAAATCCGCATTGAAGAAGAAGCCATCCGCGATGCGGTGCGCTACTACACGCGCGAATCGGGGGTGCGTGGGCTGGAGCGCGAAATCGCCAAGATTGCCCGCAAGGTGGTGAAAGAAATCGCGCTGGCAGGGCCGGCGCCAGCCAAGCGCAAGAGCAAGCCGAAGGCCACAGTGGTGAATTCGGCCAATCTTGCCAAGTATCTGGGGGTGCGGCGCTTTGACTTTGGCCGTGCTGAGGCCGACAACGAAATCGGCCTGGTGACCGGTCTTGCCTGGACTGAAGTTGGCGGCGACCTCTTGCATATCGAGTCCACCCTGGTGCCGGGCAAGGGCGCATTGATTCTGACTGGCCAGCTTGGCGATGTGATGAAAGAATCGGCCTCGGCTGCGCTTTCGGTGGTGCGCTCGCGCACCGAGCGTTTTGGCATCGACCTTGAGCTGCTGTCCAAACATGATGTGCATGTGCACGTGCCCGATGGCGCCACGCCCAAAGATGGGCCGAGCGCAGGGATTGCCATGGCGACCGTGCTGGTGTCCACGCTGACCAAGATTCCGGTGCGCGCCGATGTGGCGATGACCGGCGAAATCACCCTGCGCGGCCGGGTTTCGGCCATCGGCGGCCTGAAGGAAAAACTGCTGGCGGCCTTACGCGGCGGCATCAAGACCGTGGTCATTCCGCAGGAGAACGAAAAAGACCTGGCCGATATCCCGGAAAACGTCACCCGCGACCTCAAAATCATCCCGGTCAAATGGATAGACGAAGTGCTGGATATTGCCCTTGAGTGTCCGTTGCCGGCCAAGGCGCCAGTGCGCAATGACATCGCCGAAGACATCCAGGCCGTGATTCCGCCGCCTGCCAAGCGTGGCGCCGACAAGCGTCGCCGCAAGCAGGAGGTCAAGCACTGAGGTGACTGCACAGTGCCGTCAGGAGAAGCAAAGGGCGGCAAACGTCGCATTTTCCTTGCCCCTGTTAGCGGCTGGTTGTATAAAAGGCAGTTCGCGGCCATGCTGCAAACCTTTACCCCCGCGGCGAGTCCCGGCGCGGTTCACCACAAGACAGCGGATGCTGTCCACTACACACCCCAAGGAGTCCAAGAATGAACAAGGCTGATCTGATCGAAGCCATTGCCCAGCACGCCAACCTGACCAAGGCCGATGCCGGCCGTGCACTGGATGGCTTTATCAGTGCTGTGAGCAATGCGCTGAGCTCGGGCGACACCGTTGCTATCGCCGGCTTTGGCAGTTTCGAAGTGCGTGAGCGCGCCGAGCGCACTGGCCGTAACCCCAAGACCGGCGAAGCCCTGACCATCGCCGCTTCCAAGGCACCGGCCTTCAAGGCTGGCAAGGCGCTGAAAGACGCGGTCAACTGATCCGCACAAGGCGTTGTGCAAAGCCCGGCCTGTGTGCCGGGCTTTTGTTTGCAGTCTGCAAAAAACAAGGTTATGATGCGCGCCCGCACAGGCTTAGCGCCTTTGTGACGGGAGCTTAGCTCAGCGGTAGAGCGTCTCCCTTACAAGGAGAGGGTCGGGGGTTCGATCCCCTCAGCTCCCACCAATTGGTCACCATGTTTTGGGTGTGCATGATGGAGTGATTTCCTGATTTGGCGCCTGAAACATGGGGTCTGGCAATAACAGACATCGGCGTTTTGCAGTGAATGTAAACATTCAGGCAAAAAAACGGTAAAAAGTTGTTGCAAGACTCAAAACTTGGTTGTATAGTTTCAGTTCTTCGCGGAGCGGTAGTTCAGCTGGTTAGAATGCTGGCCTGTCACGCCGGAGGTCGCGGGTTCGAGTCCCGTCCGCTCCGCCATTTGATACACGAAACCTCGCAGCAATGCGGGGTTTTTTGTTTTTTGCTTCATGGGGTTGCAGCGTGAAGCCAGGATGCGCGGTAAACTGCCCGGCTACGTTTTGCGTTTACGGAAAATCACATGCTGCAAGCACTTCGTGAAAAGTCCAGTGGCTGGGTGGCCACGGTTATTCTCGGTCTTTTGATCGTGCCGTTTGCCTTGTTCGGCATCGGTGACTATATGACCGGGCGGATGGAAAACTACGCCGCCAAGATCAAGACGCCGCCTGGCTGGTGGCAGTCGGCACCGTCCATCTGGCCGCTATCCAGGCTCTGGGACGAGGAGGAGATTAGCCTGCAGGATTTCCGCATCCGACTTGATATCGAGCGCAATCAGGCGCGTCAGGCGCAGGGTGAGCAGTTTGACAGCCGTGCATTTGAATCGGCCGAGAACAAGCGCCGCATTCTGGAGATGATGGTGGATGAGCGTCTGGCGCAAATCGCTGCCCGTGAGGCGGGCGTGGTGATTCCTGATGAGCTGGTGCGCCGCAGTATCCAGAGCTATCCGCAATTCCAGGTGGATGGCAAGTTCAATGCGCAGCGTTATCAGGCAATGCTCTCCGGTGCCAATCCGCCGATGACGCCGCGGATGTTTGAAAGCAATGTCCGCGATGATTTGCTGACGGTGGCCTTGACCGGCACGCTGGCGCGCTCGGCCTTCATTTCCAAGCCCTATGGCGAGCGTCTTGTGTCGATGTTGCTGGAAAAGCGCGATGTGGCCGTGGTGCATGTGCGGCCAACCCCCGATGACGGCGAAGTCAGCGATGCCGACATCAAGGCCTGGTACAAGGCGCATGCGGATGATTACCAGTCTGCGGAAACGGTGACGCTGGAATATGTCGAGGTCAATGCGGCAAACCTGCCCGAGCCTACGACTGATGAAGCGCAATTGCGTGCCCGCTATGAAGGCCAGAAGGCACGCTTTGGCACTGCCGAGCAGCGTCTGGTATCACATATCCTGATTGAGGCCGATGCTACGGCAGGCGCTGATGCACAGAAAGCCGCGCAGGAAAAAGCCGCCAAGCTGGCTGCCGAAGCGCGTGCAGGGGCTGATTTTGCGGCGCTTGCCAAGGCCAATTCTGCCGATGCAGGCTCTGCGCAAAACGGCGGCGACCTGGGTTGGCTGGAGCGCAACGGCCTGATGGTCAAGCCGTTTGAAGACGCCGTGTTTGCCGCAGATGGTGTGGCGATTGTCGGCCCGGTCAAGAGTGATTTCGGCTGGCACGTCATCCAGGTGCGTGAAGTGCGTAGCGGCACCACCCGCAGCTTTGAAGAAGTGCGCGAAGAACTGGCGCGTGAAGAGCTGGCCACGGGCCGTGAGCGCGCTTATAACGAGCTTCTCGGCGCCTTGGTGGATGAGCTTCTGAAAAACCCGGCAGGTTTTGCCGAAGCCGCTGCAAAACATGGTCTTGGCGTGCAGAAAGCAACGCTTGTCAAGGGCGCAGGGGAGGGCATTCTGGCCTTGCCTGCGGTGCAGCGCGAGGCGTTTTCCGATAGCCGCATCCAAAGCGGTGGAGTCAGTGACCCTGTGAATATCAGCGCCGACCACAGTGTGCTGCTGCGCGTGGTGGCGCATCAGCCGCAACAGCCGCTGGTGCTGGACAAGGTGCGTGATGCGGTGATTGCAGCGGTGCGTGCCGAGCGCACTTCCAAGGCTGCTGAAAAGACCGCGACCGATATCGCCGCAGCGGTACGTAAGGGCGAGGCGCTGTCGGCACAGGCTGCGGCAGTGGGTGCCGAGGTACAGGACATGCCCGGCATGATGCGGCATTTGCCGATTCTGACTGCGGATGCGATGAAGGCCATTTTCAGCGCGCCAAAGCCAACCGACAGTGCGCCTTCGGCAGGCCAGGTGGCGATGCCTGACGGTAGCTGGATAGCCTTCCAAATCAAGGCCGTGCATGATGGCAAGGATGACCAGACCATGCCGCCTGCCGAGCGCGAAATGCTGCGCCAGCAATTGGCGACAGGCAGTGGCAATCAGGCAGCGATGGGGCTGATTGCGCAGAAGCGCAAACAATCGCAAATCGTTGTGGCTGAAAGCCAGCTTTGATTTGAGTTGCCTCTGATACACGACAATGCCCCCGGTTTCGGGGGCATTGTCGTAGTTGGCGCTCAAGAATTAATTCGTCATTCTGTGCAAGCGTAAGCGCGGTCGCAGAATCTGCTTGGGCTTCAGTTCAACGCCGGGATTGCGCCCAGCGGCGCACCTCCTTTCTTTGCTGGCAAAGAAAGGAGGCAAAGAAACCAGCCCTGGCTACCGCGCCTTGCTGCGCAAGGTGCCCTGCGTTCCTCGCGGTCAATGGCGGCAGGGCAAACTCGCATCGCTTCGCGCTGCTCAGACATACCCTGCCTTCTCCCATTGGCCGCTGCGGTACTCGGCGCGTCCGAACAGGGCAGAAGGGCAAAAGCAACGGCAACAGCAAAAGCCGCCTCAAGCAAAATCAACCGTCATTCTGCACAAGCGCAGCGTGGTTGCAGAGTCTTTCTGGTCTTTCCGGTAAAGACCCTGCGACTACGCGCAGGGTGACAAAATATGGATGCGGTTTGCGCAAGGCGGTTGGGTTTGTCGAAGCTAAAAAATCGCCTTGTCATTCTGCGCAAGCGCAGCGCCGTCGCAGAATCTGCTTGGGCTTCAGTTCAATGCCGGGACTGCGCCCGGCGGCACACCTCCTTTCTTTGCTGGCAAAGAAAGGAGGCAAAGAAACCAGCCCTGGCTACCGCGCCTTGCTTCGCAAGGTACCCTGCGTTCCTCGCGGCCAATGGCGGCAGGGCAAACTCGCATCGCTTCGCGCTGCTCAAACATACCCTGCCTTCTCCCATTGGCCGCTGCGGTACCCGGGGCGTCCGAACAGGGCGGAAAGCAACAGCAAAAGCAACAGCAAGCAAAATCAACCGTCATTCTGCATAAGCGTAAGTGCAGTTGCAGAATCTTTTTGCATCCCCAGTAGACCCTGCGACTACGCGCAGGGTGACGGGTTGTGGGTGTGGCTTTACGCGGGGTGACAGCTTGCAAGTGTGACTTGCGCGAGGCGATAGGGTTTGTCGAATCTGAAAAATGCCCTGTCATTCTGCGCAAGCGAAGCGCCGTCGCAGAATCTTTGGGGCTCTCCGACAGAGCCTGCGACTTCATGCAGGGGGAGGGGGCAATCATTTGAATGCCCCCGGTTTCGGGGGCATTCTCACTTTCTCGGGCTTGGTTCTGGGCCTTTGGCTAGTTTCAGTCGTTGAGGCCGGTCATGCCAAGGATGTTGTAGCCCGAATCGACATAGGTCACTTCGCCGGTGACGGCGCTGGCAAGGTCAGAGCACAGGAAGGCGGCGACATTGCCAACTTCTTCAATGGTGACAGTGCGGCGCAGCGGCGCGTTTTCTTCCACATGGCCCAGAATCTTGCGGAAGCCGCCGATGCCGGCGGCGGCCAGAGTTTTGATGGGGCCTGCGGACACGGCATTGACGCGGATGCCTTCGGGGCCAAGGTTATAGGCGAGGTAACGCACGGTGGCTTCCAGGCTGGCCTTGGCCACGCCCATTACGTTATAGCCCTGCAAGGCGCGCTCGGCGCCGAGGTAGGAGAGTGTCAGCACCGCACCATTGCGCCCGGCCATCATCGGGCGCGCTGCAGCGGCCAAGGCCGCCAGCGAATAGGCGGAAATATCATGGGCGATGGCAAAGTTTTCGCGGGTCAGGCCATCAAGGAACTGCCCGGCGATGGCTTCGCGCGGGGCATAGGCGATGGCATGAATCAAGATGTCAAAACCGTCCCAGTGCTTGCCAAGCTCGGCAAAACAATCGGCGATTTGTGCATCGGATGAAACATCCAGGGGAATGACGATATCGCTGCCGTATTCTTTGGCGGCGGCCTCGACACGCGATTTGAGCTTGTCGTTTTGGTAGGTGAATGCCAGTTCTGCGCCTTCGCGACGCATGGCCTCGGCGATGCCGTTGGCGATGGAGCGCTCACTGGCGATGCCGGTGATAAGTGCGCGCTTGCCTTGCAGAAAACCCATGCTTGCTGCTCCGTTTGCGGTTGGTTGAAAGCCTGTAGTTTGCCCGTTATGGGGCGGTTTCGTCGAGTTTCAAAACCATACCAGGGCGTAGTGTTGAGGTCGGGCGCAGGCCGTTCAGGCGCATCAGCTCTGCGGTGCTGGTGCCATAGCGGCGGGTGATGCTCCACAGGGAATCACCGGGCTTGACGGTGTGGGTAGCTGGGCGGGCGTGTTGACCATTATTGCCTGCAAGCTGGCCTGCGGCACTGCCGCTGGCGATGACGCTGCTGCCCAACGCGCGGCGAGCCGTTGCCGCCACGGCTGCTGACGGACTGACAGCCGGAGCCAAAAGCTGCGGCGCGTGATTGCCAGTGCGCAATGCACCGCTGGCAAGTGCGGGATTGAGGCGTGCCAGCATGGCGGGGTTGAGCGCGCGCGTTTGCGCCCATTGTTGCAGGCTGGTGGCGTTGCCCGCTTCGGTGGGTACAAGGCGCGGTACCGGGCGGTCCAGTTTGGCGCGCCAGTCGGCCTGCCTGCCGGCCTGCTTCATCAGGCAGGAAATGGCATGGAGCTTTTCCACATAAGCGCGGCTGATGGCGGGGATGCCGCTGTTGATTTTGCCAAGGTCGGCATTGCGCGGCGATTGCCCGCTCTGGCGAATGGCGCCGAGTATGCGATATTCACCGGCGTTATAGCCCATCATCGCCAGTTGCCAGTTGCCACCGAACATCTTGTGCAGGTTCTGCAGATAACGCACGGCAGCGCGGGTGGATTCGATGACCGAATAGCGCCCGTCGTAGCTGGCGTTCATGGTGATGCCCTGATTGCGGGCAGTGGTGGCGATGAACTGCCACATCCCGGCAGGGCCTGCGCCGCTTCTGGCTGAAGGGTTGTAGCGGCTTTCGATAAATGGAATCAGCGCGTACTCGCTGGGCAGTCCGGCCTTGACGATTTCATCGACCACATAGCCGAACAAGGCCAGGAGCTCGTCATCGGGATTGGCCAGGCGCTGCGATGCGCGTGCGTAATGGCTGCGCCAGCGCGTATTGGCCGATTCGCAGCCCGATCCGGAGAGGTTATCCAGAAGCTGCTGATGGATTTCCAGGCCGTTGCGCATGTTGGCGGCTACTGGCTTGGATGCAGCGACGGGCGCCTCCTGGGCGGGGGCAGCCTCGGCAGGCAACGCTGCAACATCGGTATTTTCTGCCGCAGGGATGTCGTCAGCTACTGGCGCGACAGGCTCAAGGGCGGCTTCAGCTGCAGTCGCGGCGGCAGCCTGTGTTGCCGCTGCCATATCCGCTTGCGGATTGTCGTCGGCAGGCGGTGTGGCCTTGAGTGGCAGGGCGCCAAGGCATAACAGCAGTGGGGCAAATCGCAAAGTTTTCATGCACGAAAATCATCCTTCCAGCCGCGCAGGCAGGCAAAAGCCTCGATTCGGCTGGTGGCGGGCTGGCCTTGATGGGCCGCGATGGCAGCGCGTACCTCGGCATCATCCAGGCGCAGAAACGGGTTGCTCTCAAGCTCGCTTGAGAGCGGCACCGGCAGCGTCGGCTGGTTGGCCTGACGCTGCACCTTGGCCGCTTCCATGCGCGCGGCCAATGCGGCATTGTGCGGCATGACGGTGCGGGCAAATGCAGCATTGGCGAGCGTGTATTCATGTGCGCAACACACCTGCGTATCAGCGGGCAGTGCCGCAAGTCGCTCCAGCGAAGCCAGCATGGTGGGCGCGTCACCTTCAAACATCCGTCCGCAACCCAGGCTGAACAGGGCATCGCCACAGAACAGCAAACCATGCCCGTAATAGGCGACATGGCTGCGGGTATGGCCGTGGACTTCAATCACTTCAAAACGGTAATTCCCGGCCTGCAACACATCACCTGCGGCCACGCGCCTGCTGGCATGGGGGATGCGTGCATCATGCGGGGCGAATACTTCAATCTCCGGCCAATGCGCCAGCAGCGCCGGAACGCCGCCGATATGGTCGCCGTGGTGGTGGGTCAGCAAAATGGCGCAGGGTGCCGGGCCATCGCCAAAACGCGCCAACACCGGCGCGGCTTCGCCGGGATCAACCAGCACAGGGCCGGTATCGCGGTTGGGCAGCCACCACAGATAGTTGTCATTGGCAAAGGGCAGCGGGGGCGGCGGTAACACGGTTTGGAGATTGGGCAAGTCCACGTAGAATGGCGAAGATGCCCCTCCTGACTGCCCGCCGTCAACCTGAACCGCCTGCCGACTGGTTTGCCAGTCAGGCAGCCGTGGCGCTGTTGGCGAGTGAAACCGGGCTGATTGCAGAGGCGCTGGAGGCGCGTCCGGGTTTGCCTTGGCTTGTGTTCTCGGCAGCGGCAAGACCGGCCGAAATCAGCGCGCCGCTGGGCGTGTGGCTATCGCCACGGCGGCAGGGCTGGGGGGGCGAATTGCATTGCCCGCAGGATGTGCTGCCGCTGCAGAGCGAGTCCATCGCCACCGTGGTGGTACAGCATGTGGGCAGCCCGGCCAGTGCCCTGCCATGGCTTTCCGAATGCGCACGCGTGCTCTTGCCCGGCGGCAGATTATGGCTGTTTGCGCTCAATCCGCTCTCGCCCTACCGGCGACACTGGCTGGGTGCGGATGTCCAGGCCCATGAGCCGTTCAGCTGGCGGCGCAGCCTGCGCCGGGCGCAGCTGCAGACCGATGCCCTGACCCTGGGGCTTGGCGCACGCTGGCATCCTCGGGAGGACGCACGCCTGCAGCACGGTGCCGGGATTCGTGCGGCCTATGTATTGCAGGCAGAAAAACGCCGCATCCCCCTGACCCGCATCCCGGCCAGAGGGATGCGACCGGCCATGGATGTGGCGGCATGAGCGCCTTGAAACAGGTGGAAGTGCATACCGATGGCGCTTGCCTCGGCAATCCCGGCCCCGGTGGCTGGGGCGTATTACTGCGCTATGGCAGCCGCGAGAAAACCCTTTCCGGTGGCGAGGCCAATACCACCAATAACCGCATGGAGCTGATGGCCGCCATTTGCGCACTGGACGCCTTGACCGAGCCGTGCGAAGTGCTGCTGCATACCGACTCGCGTTATGTGCAGCAGGGGATTAGCGAATGGCTGCCCGGCTGGAAGCGGCGCGGCTGGAAAACCAGCGGTGGCGATGCGGTCAAGAATCAGGATCTGTGGCAGCGATTGGATGAGGCCGCGCGCCGTCATCAGGTGGACTGGCGCTGGGTCAAAGGCCATGCCGGTCACCCGGACAACGAGCGCGTTGACCAGCTGGCACGCGCCGAGGCTGCAAAAATCAAACAGGAAAACGGCTGATGCGACAAATCGTACTGGATACTGAGACCACCGGGCTTGAGTGGCGCGCGGGCAACCGCGTGGTGGAAATCGGCTGTGTGGAGCTGATAGAGCGCCGCCTGACCGGCAACAACTTCCATGTGTACCTGAACCCCGAGCGCGATTTTGAAGAAGGCGCACGCGAGGTCACTGGCCTTAGCCTGGAATTTCTGGCAGACAAGCCGCTGTTTGCCGATGTGGCCGAATCGTTTGTCGAATACATCCGCGGCGCCGAACTCATCATTCACAACGCCAAGTTCGATGTGGGCTTTTTGAACGCCGAACTTGCCGGCATCGGCCCGCAGCTGGGCACCATCAGCGATTACGCCGACGTGTTCGACACCCTGGAAATGGCGCGCAAACGCTGGCCGGGGCAGCGCAATTCACTCGATGCCCTGGTGAAGCGCCTGGGCGTGGAAGTGCGCGACCGCAGCTATCACGGCGCCTTGCTCGATGCTCAGATTCTGGCCGATGTGTATCTGGCCATGACCGGCGGGCAGAGTGAGTTGGGGTTTGACCTGCCGGTGGAAATCAACGCCTCACTCGATACCCGGCCAAACACCCAGACCATCAGTTTCGAGATGCCGCAAGGCCCGCGCCCGCGGGTGCTGGTGAGTGATGAAGAACAGGCCGCGCATCAGGCACGGCTGGCTGCCATCGAGAAAAAAGCCGGGCAATGCCTGTGGCTTGCCAAGGACAGCTGACTACCTGATTGCTGCCGTATTCTTGAACAGAAGTCGTGTATTTCCGGCAGGCCTGCACGATTTTCACTTGGAAAACGGCTGTATAGAAGACGGCGATAGCGTCTGAAAACAAACAGCCCGGGGAACCAGGCTGTTTGTTTTGCCTGATTGGCCGTTAGCCGCGCTTGGCCAGCGGCACGAAGGCGCGGTCTTCGGGGCCGGTGTAGTTGGCGCTGGGGCGGATGATTTTGCCGTCCTGGCGCTGTTCGATGACATGCGCGCTCCAGCCCGAAGTGCGGGCGATGACGAACAGCGGGGTGAACATCGGGGTGGGTACGCCCATCATGTGATAGCTCGATGCGCTGTACCAGTCCAGATTCGGGAACATCTTCTTGGTGTCCATCATCAGCGTTTCGATGCGCTCGGAGACATCAAACAGCAAGGTGTTGCCGCCGTCCTTGCACAGTTTTTTGCTGAGCTTTTTGATGATGGGGTTGCGTGGGTCGCCGATGGTGTACACCGGGTGCCCGAAGCCAATGATGATTTCCTTGCGTTCCATGCGTGCGCGGATATCGGCTTCGGCCTCGTCGGCGCTGCCGTAGCGGGCGATGATGTCCATCGCCACTTCGTTGGCGCCACCGTGCTTGGGGCCGCGCAGCGCGCCAATCGCGCCGGTGATGGCCGAATACATGTCCGAGCCGGTGCCGGCAATCACGCGCGCGGTAAAGGTGCTGGCATTGAACTCGTGCTCGGCGTATAGAATCAGCGATTTGTCCAGCGCCTCGGCATGCAGCGCGCTGGGCGGCTCGCCATGCAAAAGATGCAGGAAGTGCGCGGCGATGGAGTCGTCATCGGTTTCCACCTCGATACGGCGGCCATTGCGGGTGAAATGCCACCAGTACAGCAGCATCGAGCCAAAGCTCGCCATCAGCCGGTCGGCGATATCGCGCGCTTCCGCTTCCGGGTGGCCGTCGCGTTCAGGCAGCACCGTGCCCAGCACCGAGCAGCCGGTGCGCAGCACGTCCATCGGATGGGCATTGGCGGGAATCAGCTCCAGTGCTTCCTGCACGATGACCGGCAGGCCGCGCAGGCGCCTCAGCTTGGTTTTGTAGGTGGCCAGTTGCGAGGCACTGGGCAGGCTGCCGTGTACCAGGAGATGTGCGACTTCTTCAAACGTGGCCTTGGTGGCCAGGTCGTGAATGTCATAGCCGCGATAGTGCAGGTCGTTGCCGCTGCGACCCACCGTGCACAGCGCGGTATTGCCCGCAGCGGTGCCGGAGAGCGCAACCGACTTCTTGACCTTGGGGGCTGCCGGGGCAGCAGCTTCGGGGGTGGTTTTTTTCTTGCTCATAGCAGGGCTCCGGTCAGGGTTTGGCTTTGGAGAACAATGCATCAAGCTTTTGCTCGAAGGCGTGATAGCCGATGCGCTCGTACAGCTCTTCGCGGGTTTGCATGCTGTCGATGATGGCCGCCTGGCTGCCATCGCGGCGCACGGCTTCATACACCGCCTCGGCAGCCTTGTTCATGGCGCGGAAGGCCGACAGCGGGAACAGCTGGATCGCCACGCCGACCGAGGCCAACTCATCGCGGGTGAACAGCGGGGTCTTGCCGAACTCGGTGATATTGGCGAGCACCGGCACCTTCACCGCCTCGACGAAGCGCCGGTAGGTGGCCAGGTCATAGGCGGCCTCGGCAAAGATACCGTCGGCGCCAGCCTCCACACAGGCGATGGCGCGCTCAATGGCGGCATCCACGCCATCCACGGCGATGGCATCGGTGCGCGCAATCAGAAAGAAATCCTTGTCGGTCTTGGCATCGGCCGCGGCTTTGACGCGATCGACCATTTCGCCAGTAGTGACGATTTCCTTGCCGGGGCGATGGCCGCAACGCTTGGCGCCGACCTGGTCTTCGATATGGCAAGCCGCAGCGCCTGCCTTGATGAGCGATTTCACCGTGCGCTCGATATTGAAGGCCGAGGCGCCAAAGCCAGTGTCGATATCGACCATCAAGGGCAGGTCGCAGACATCGGTGATGCGACGGGTATCAATCAACACATCTTCCAGCGTATTGATGCCCAAATCCGGCAGCCCCAGCGAGCCTGCCGCCACGCCGCCGCCGGAGAGATAAATCGCCTTGTAACCGGCGCGCCTGGCAAGCAAGGCGTGATTGGCATTGATGGCGCCGATGACCTGCAAGGGCGATTCGGCAGCCAGCGCGGCGCGGAAACGTGCGCCCGCAGAAAGTGATGAACTCATGACAACTCCTGCGTTGAAAGCAGGCATTCTAAAACGGCGCCGCCGATTCAAACAGCATCGGCATCCCGGTTTCGGGATGATGGAAAGCCAGGCTCAGCGCATGCAGGCAAACCCGCGCACTGGGCGCTGCGCCATAAAAATCATCGCCAACAATCGGGTGGCCGATGCTCATCAGGTGCACGCGCAACTGGTGGCTGCGCCCGGTCACAGGCACAAGCGCCAGCCGTGTCTGCTGTTTGGCCGCATCCCGTGCCAATACCTGCCAGCGGGTGAGCGACGGTTTCCCCAGCGCAAAATCCACCTTCTGCCGCGGGCGGTTGGGCCAGTCGCAAATCAGCGGCAGGTCAATCTCGCCTGCGTCCGCCTCAACCACGCCTTGCACCAGCGCCTGATAACGCTTCTCTACCTGCCGTTTTTCAAACTGCATCGACAGCGCGCGGTGCGCCGCCTTGCCGCGCGCCAGCAGCATCAGCCCACTGGTCACCTGGTCGAGCCGGTGCACGATACGCGCATCCGGGTACTGCTGCTGCACCCGGCTTATCAGGCAGTCCTGATGCTCGGGCAAGCGTCCTGGCACACTCAAAAGCCCGGCGGGTTTTTCCGCCACCAGCAAAGCATCATCAACATGGTGGATGGCGATGGCGGCAGCGGGCATGGTGCAGGTGACAAACATGGAATGGAAACCGCCACCATACCCGAACCTGTCCGCGCCAGGCAGCCACGGTAAGGCAAAACATCAAGCCACCAGTACGCTGCTGCCTGCTTCCAAAATCACATGCGGGATGAGTGGTTTTAGGGTTGCCGCTTTTTTCAGGCGCATCGGTATCAGGCCTTGCTGGTTGCTGATGGCGCATCTGCCAGAATGCGCACCAGTGGCGTGTTGATGTAGTAGTTGGTGCGCCCGATTTTTTGTTTGTGCAGCAAGCCGTCTTGAGCCAGTGCATCCAGATACCGGGTGGCGGTGAGGCGGGTCACGCCCAGGCCGCGTTGCAAGATGTCGATCTTGGTGTAAGGGTGGGAAAACAGGTTGTTGATGAGATCCTGGCTGTAGAACTTGTAGCCCGTGCGAATGCGGTGCTTGTAGTCCATCAGCGCCGCCTTGATGGCCTGGATGGTGGCAATGCCGTCTGTGGCGGTGCGCTCCACGGCGCCCAGCATGTAATGCACCCAGCTCTCCCATTGGTCGCGTTCGCGCACATCTTGCAACAGCCGATAGTAGTCGGTCTTGCTGCGCACAATGGCTCGGCTGAGATAGAGCACCGGCGTATCCAGCAGCCCTTCCTTGACCAGATACAGCACATTGAGGATGCGCCCGGTGCGGCCATTGCCGTCATAGAAGGGGTGGATGCTCTCGAATTGGTGGTGAATCAGAGCCATTTTCACCAGCGGGTCGGCACTGAAATGTTGAGCGTCGTTGATGAAACGCTCCAGATCAGCAAGCAGTGATGGCAATTGCTCCGGCGTAGGCGGGGTATAGACCACGCGGCCTGCGCTGCTTTTGAGTACGGTGCCCGGCACTTTGCGCAGACCGGCGCGGTTTTTCTCCAGTACGGCCTGGACTTCGATGATGTGGTTGATGGTCAGCAAGCCCGATTTGCGCACAACCTCAAAGCCCGTGTGCAAGGCATGGCTGTAGCGCGCCACTTCCTTGGCTGCGGGGCTGGCCGTGATGTCATGCACGGCTTCGCGGAACAGCTCGTCGTGGGTCGTGACGATGTTTTCAATTTCGGAGCTGTCCTTGGCTTCCTGCAAGCCCAGGGTGCTGACAAGAATGCCTTGATTGGGCATGGAGGCTGCCACGCCCTTGAACTCGGCCAGTGCGCGATGAGCCGCAACCAGTTGCTTGAGGATGACAGCGGTATCGAACCGGGCCGGGTCAAGGGTTTGCAGCGATGGCAAGGCGGACAGGTTCATTCAACGGTGTTTTCTTTGAACTAAGCCGCCATGATATGTATATATTTTGGCATTTTCTATGCACGTCATGGCGGATATGTATAGAAAACACCGGGTTCATGGCTATACCCCGGCCTGCCCTTTCTGGCCAAAGATCTGGCTCGCAGTCCTGATGCTCGGGCAAGCGTCCTGGCACACTCAAAAGCCCGGCAGGTTTTTCCGCCACCAGCAAGGCATCATCAACATGGTGAATGGCGATGGCGGCAGCGGGCATGAATCGGGTCAGGGTGGAAAGCCGCAACGATACTGCATTGCGTGCATGCCGTGGCCTTGCCGTAGTGGCTGTGTTAAAACAAACCCCCACTTTTGATGGAAGGTTTTTCATGCATTACTTTACCGCCATTCTTGTGCTTGGCCTGTGCGCCTGTAGCCAGACCAGCGATGTCAGCGATGTGCAAGCGCCGGTCACCCACCTCGAGGCGCAGGGCAATCTTGAATCCAAACATGCCCTTGGTTGCATTACGCTTGCCGAAGTCAAAAACCAATACACGCCGGCCGACCTGTTCCCGGCAGTCGCTGCCTGTGTGAAAGAAAACAAGCTTGCCCAGGCTGCGGATTTGTACATCCTTGCGCGCAGCTATGGCGGTTTTGACACGATGCGGGTCACCGACCGGACTGCACATCAGGCGGTATCGGTACTGCAAATGCAGGCATTTTCCGGATTCCCGGAAGATACAGGAAAGAAAATGCACGAAGCGATAAAAGCCCAGTTTGGAAATGCGGCCGAGCACAGCCGCATCTGCGCCACGCTCAGGCAGCTGGGCGCGCCTGACTATCCGCCTACTTACATGCTGCAACACGGTATGGAAGCCTTCCGCTCTGGCGATGGCAGCTCCAAGGCGCTGGCTGAAGACTTCAATGCAGAAAATGCCTGGAATGAAGTGCTGACCTCAATCGCCAAATGTAGCGACTGAATTGGGTGGCGCGGCATTACCGCGCCCCAAAACTATCCAGCGCCTTTCAGGCTCTCAGAGCCTGTTCAAAATCTTTTGAGGATGAGCGCCAGGAAAGCCAAGTGGATGAACTGCAAGCTGGTATTGAGCAGGCGCTCGCAGTTCTTCTACAAGCGTCTGTTCTTGTCCAGCCAGGCAAAGCTGCGCTCGACGATCCAGCGTTTTGGCATGACTTTGAAGGTATGCAGCTGGCTGCGCTTGGCAATCTGCACATTGACGTGCGCTCCCAAAATGGCTTGCACGCCCTGTGCAAAAGGCTTGCCCACGTAGCCACTGTCACACAGCAAACTTTGCACGCGCTTGAGTGCGTGGCTACAACGCATGAGCGCCTGTAGCGCGCCTTGGCGATCCGTCACATTGGCTGTGGTCACAGCAATGGCGTGGGGCACAGGCCTTGGCTATCGACTGCGATGTGACGTTTGATGTCCGAGACTTTCTTGCCTGCGTCATAGCCTTTGTGGCGGGCGGTGTCACTGCCCTTGACGCTCTGTGCGTCCACGACAAGCGCGCGCTGCATGCGTTGCGCCCCTGTCTCTCGCGGACCATGCCAACCTGATTTTTTGAGTGCCCGCTCCAGCAGGCTCACCCCTTGATCATCCACTTCGCTCCAAATCTGGAAATACGAATGGACAGTGCGCCATTTGGGAAAGTCACTCGGCAGCGCCCGCCATTGGCAACCTGTGCGCAGCAAGTACAGCACTGCGCATGCGCGCGCTCCAGCAAAGGGCGCACATGCTCGAATTGCTCTGGGCTGATGTCGCTTGGGTATTTCGCTCTCATGCAAAGAGCATAGCCGAATTAGCACGAAGATTTTGAACAGGCTCTGAGAACGGAAAATGCCTCGCCACCAAGGCGTCTGGGGTGGCGGCGTCCTTCGCAGCGAGGGCTGAACCCGCGCCAGTACTGGCGTTTCAGGGCAAAAAGAAAGGGGGACAGAGCGAGTCTGTCCCCCCGTATTTGGTGGTGGTGAGGCGACGCCACGCGGCCTTATACGGCTGCAATGGGCATCAGTGAGCCGCAATGCGCACCGTTCGAAAGAGTGATTCTACGCGGATCACCACTCCTTGTGCGTCCTCCCTTGTCGCGTCTGGCCATCTTTTGCGGGCGCGGATTCAATTCCGAGCTCGGAACCGGTCTGGGCGTCAGGTCAGCCAAGCGCCTCGTTCACGAGCTACGGAAAGCGAGATCCTGCTGGTGTCGTGCACTGAATGGCGAGCCATAAGCGCCTACAGCAGAAGGCGCTGACCGATGTGCTGTCCAAGCAGACTAACGGTCAAGATTGGCCTTGGCTTCTGTCTCCCTATGATGTAATGTGACATCCATAACATTACATTGTCACGAGTTTCTCCATGAGTATCGGCAGCAGCGGCAGGATCGTCATAGAGGTTGAGCCCGAGGTCAAAAGGCAGCTCTACTCGACCCTTGCGCGGGAGGGCATGACCCTGAAGGGCTGGTTCTTGCGCGAAGCACAAAGCTACATGAAAGCCGCAACACAAACGCCTCTAGATTTGACTCCCGGTGCCAAATCTGCGGATCAGAAAAGGAGCCCGCTGTAGGCATGAAAATGTTTTCATCGAATTTAAAACAACTCCTTGAATTCACATCGGGAGTAGAAACCACATACAAAGCAGGAAAAAGCCTAGACCAGCGATTAACCGGCAGATTCTATACACACGCCAGAATTGGTAAGGCAATGGCGATGGATATCGCCAAGCGCCTTGGCGCGTCTGAGAAATTAAAGATTATCGATCCATTTTGCGGTGATGGAAGACTGCTATGCTGGCTCATTGAAGCTATGTATGCACAAGGAAAAATTCCATCGAACTATCTTCAGATTGCCGCATGGGATTGCGATCAATCTGCTGTTGATGCAGCGCAAAAGGCAATATCGCAAAAAATAAATAACCTTAACATCTCAGTTGCACACGTGGATGTGCAGGTGGTTGATTCCTTTGAGTGTGCGTTAAACCATCTGGAATATTTTGATATCTGTGTAACAAATCCGCCTTGGGAAACGATTAAGCCCGACAGCAGAGAGCTGATGGAGCTTGAACAAGAAGCCAAAGATTCATACGTTTCTCTTCTTAGAGAAAAAGTGTTTCTACTCGAGAGAGCCTACCCCCACTCCAAGCCATTAAGAAAGTTTTCTGGGTGGGGGGCCAATTTGGCTCGATGCGGAATTGAGGCTTCAGTGCGATTAGTTGCCCCTCGAGGATGCTTTGCCATCGTTGCTCCTGCCACCATTTTTGGCGATCAGGTTTCCGCGCCTTTACGATCATGGCTATTTTCACAAAATACTGTGGATGCTATTCATCACTACCCTGCTGAAGCAAGGCTTTTTGAGGGGGTTGATCAATCTGCTGTATATTTCGTTGGCAATAGAGATAGGGAAGGTCAAAAGAAAATAGCACTCGACGTCATTCAGCACCTTGAAAAAGAGCAGAAAGATTCATCCCCAGTCTTAAAGCTATCTCTCTCTTCCTTGGAAGAAAATCACTATGCGATCGGATTTGGCAGCTCACCAGAAATTGCAAAAGCAATATCTTATCTCTCAGATCTGCCAAAGCTAGGCGACTATGAAGTTGGAGCAAACCCTCTCTTCAAAATAGGTCGAGAGCTGGATGAAACCGGGATTATAAGCAAGCTTTCAGATACGGGAAGTTATCGATTTATCAAAGGCAGGCAAATTTCTCGCTACTCTCAGGTGACAGGAGATGCAATTTTTCTGAAAGGGTCTATTAGGCCCCCGCAATCTTCTGATCTGCATCGCCTAGTTTGGCGAGATGTTGCACGACAAAGTTCGGCTCGCCGAGTAATAGCGACAATCATTCCTCCTGGCGTGGTGACTGGGAACTCGCTTAATGTGCTTGTGCCAAGGGAAAAATCAGATGCTCTATTGTTTGCACTCTTGGGAATATTCAATTCCGTTATATTTGAAGCACAGGTGCGGGCATCAATTAGCACAAATCACTTATCTGCGGGCGCCATCCGAAGAATCAGGGTGCCCCCCCTTTCATCTGGAATGCATGTTGATCGCGTCTCGAAACTGGTAGAGCAGCAATTGCTAAATCCGTCTGAATCATGTTTGGCTCAGATAGATGTTGAGGTGGCTCGCTGGTATGGGTTGCCAGATGACGTCTATTTGGATCTTTTGACCATGCTCGAAAAGCATTCCCCTAGAGACGTTCCTGAAATTAAAAAAGCGATGGCACTTGGTCGACAAACGCCTAAGGTTGACGTCATGCGCATTGAAAATCATTATGCAGCAACGCTTAGTGAACTGGACTTGCGTATCTGTCACTCTGTTCCACCCGGGGGGAACTGGAAAGATATTCCTGAGGACATTCCTTCTGAGCGAATAAAAAATATCCGCATTAGTTTCGCCAAGGGTGAAGGTAGTAGATCAACATACTATGGGCGCTTACATCCAGACAGGCCGTCGTACACCATCAACACCTATTTCACCAGGCCTGGAAATGGGTGCCACATTCACTACGATTACAGCGGTAAGCAGCACCGCACGCTTTCCCATCGAGAGGCAGCCCGCCTGCAATCATTTCCTGACAACTTTGTTTTTAAAGGCAACAAGGGGGCTATCACTACGCAAATTGGAAATGCCGTCCCCCCATTACTGGCATTTCAGGTTGCCAGGCATTTGAATTTGGTCGGACAGGCTGTGGATCTTTTCGCTGGAGCTGGTGGACTAGGCCTTGGGTTTAAATGGGCAGGATGGCAAACGGTCGTCGGAAATGAACTGGAAGCGAGCTTTTCCGAAACTTATCGAACGAACGTTCACCCCGACATCGTAGTCGGCGATATAACGGAACGCAGCGTTAAGGAACGGATCTTAAAACAAGTCGAGGCGGTGAGGATCAAAGGTTTGCCGCTTTGCGTTCTTGGCGGACCGCCTTGTCAAGGCTTTTCAACTGCGGGTAACAAGCGCTCTATGGAAGATGAAAGAAACTGGCTCTTTAGAGACTACTGTGGACTGCTGGCGGCACTTAAACCCGATGTTTTTGTATTTGAAAATGTGACCGGTCTACTAAATATGCAGGGAGGGCGTGTCTTCGAAATGGTTAAAGACGAACTATCGAAGCATGCGAAAAGGTTGATGGTTTGGAAGCTCCACTCAGAAAATTATGCGATTCCACAGAGACGCAGCAGAGTAATCATTATTGGCGATAACACTGGGCGAGTCCCTGAAGCCCCTCCACAGATGATTTCGACCCTATCCGCTAGCGACCTAGTGAGTGACCTGCCGAAGCCGCCCTCCGTCAAAGATGCGCTGGATGATTTACCAGCACTTTTGCCTGGGCAGGATGGTGGCGATCTCGGCTATCGCCACGAGTCCATCACGCCTTATCAGGCGCTAATGCGTGGTGAAATCACTGCCGAACAATATCTCTCCAAGGTCACTCGATAATTTCACCGGGAGCTGATCGCACATATCGGTCGGAATTCCACATGCTGTCTAGTTCAATAGCTACTTCCCGCATCCCCCGAGTAAAGTGATCTCGAACTGACGAGAATGCTGCACTATTGACAGAAATGACTTCAGGAAGCGCGCTCGCCAATGCTCGAAGCGCAGACTCAGATACTCTTTTCTCACCTATGATTTCCGCAATCTTTTGATCAAGATCATTTGTTGCATGCCTAAGCTTCTCGAGCTCCGAAAAGCCTTTTGAGAAATTCGACTCGGAGCGTTTATTCGAGATAACAAATGCATTTCTATTCTCTTTTCTGTGATAGTCGGCCAGAGATGCGAAAGCTATCCGGATCCGCCGAGCCTTCTGCTCGTTCGCGTATTTTGTGGTTCTTGGTTTCTTTTCTATGGAGTCAAAATGCGTAAGATGATTGACTGCTCGCAGGCCAACAAATGCTGGATCAAAGTCTGCTGCTTCTAGGTGCAGCAGGCTTGTGAGAAATGTATAGAAGCCACGATCCAAGAGCTTCTTGAGTAGGAGCATATAGGTATGGCGGTTGTCTCGAAGAAGTTTACTCAGACGAAGGCCAGTCTCTGCGTCTCTAACTGCAGCTTTCCGACGATCCCAGATTTCTTTAGCAAACCACGATATGACACACTCCCCGGTTGCCTCAACATCAATCAATAGCCGGACATCGCTTGCGTACATTCGATTGTTTTTTCCGCTGTTGCAGATTTTGCACAACAGTTGAAATTGAGGGCGATGTGTGAATCCAAGGGATATCGGCCCAATATGATCAGCCTGGCATGGCCTTGGATGAATGCCGCCTTGCGCCGAGTTAAAGCAATTTTCTTGTTCGAAAATAGAGTTAGATCTAACTTGCCCCATCAGTCGGTCAGCTGCAACCCAGTCTCCATCCACCCAGTATTCAAATACACGCCTATCTGTTACATATGATTTAAGATTTTCTTTTGAGCGCCCTGTATCGGCGGTGGATCTGCAGCATCGATTGAAAGAATGAAAGCCGTCGAGCCGGTCAGGTGGGTTTGACATCGCGCCCGGGCTCAGCATCCTCGGCTCTTGGGGGATGTAGATCTTCCGCAAGAACTCATCCCATGAGTCGAAATCTTTAGCAAGATTTGGAATCTTTATCGATGTCGTGACAAATAGCTGGGGAAGATCGTTGTATATTCTTGCTCCAAAGCGCTCATCGAGACGGCCTATGAGGTCACAGATATGCTCCACCTCCGACAGTTCAAACGTTTCGTCAATGTATGGAAGCTTGCGAATCCGAGCAAATAGATGTTCATTTGGATAGGCGTATGCAATATCCAATTCCTTTCCGCAGGTTTTGCAGGGCTTTTTTCCAAAGGGATGTATAGCTTTAGCGGTTTTGCTGATCCAGGTGCTATCTGTGCTTGGATCAATTCCAATGGATATAGCTTTCAAGCGCCACCATTCACGACGGCGATGATGAGTGTCCTTAAATTTTCCAGTTTTTCTATTTGACGGTGCTTCCCACTGAATTTCTCCGCGCTCTCCTATTACGTCCGGCATTCCGGCATAGTTTGCGTGGTTGACTATTTTCTTGGCATATTCAAGAAAAGCAGCGTCGCCATATTTTGGTTTTTTCTTGGCCATAGAATCCCAAGTATGAAAAGAAGAAGCCCGGAAGGCTTGACAATCCTTCTTTATACAAGCTGGAAAACTAGCGGTCAATCAAGGTGCGCTTGATCCACTCCTGTAACGCCTTTAGTTGTTCGGCAGTCTCGTGGCAGGTCTGGTAGTTGGCGCTGACGGTTCCGGCGACGGTAGAGAGCGCAAGGCCTGAGGCGGCCGCATCAGGATCTCCGGCGGGGGTGGGCAGTTCGCCTGCGGCGGCAGCGTCGTGCAGGCGCACAAAGCCACGGTTGACAGTGCAAGCAGCGTCGGCTTGAGCGGGGACATAGACGGGAACCTCCTTGATGATGGTGTCGCCCTTTTCGCGGACGACGCGGACGCGGTCGACGTACTGGGTGACGACCTTGACGGTGGCTTGGGCCTGCCGCTCGCGGACTGCGGCGGCCTGCAGTGTTTGTTGCTGAACGGCGGCGTCCCATTGCGCTTGAACGTGGTCTGCGCCCTTGATCCAGCCGAAACCGATCAGGGCAGCGGCAGCCAGGGCAAGAGCAAGCCAGCGGTATGGCCACGGGATCAGGCTCATGGCGCTTCTCCGATGCACTGGCGGTACTCGGCTTCACGGCGTTTGACCAAACCACCGCACAAGCGCCTGTTCTCAGGCAAGGCGCAGTCCTTGCCCTGGAAGAAGCGCCAGCGGGGTAACTCGGCGCAGGCTCCGGCGTAGTCCCCGGCATTGAGTTTCTTCACCAGGGTGGATTGGCAAAACGCCCGACTGCCGACGTTGTAGGAGAAGGAAACATAGGCGTCGTACTCGTGCTGGGCCAGCGGTACGGTCACGCAGTTTTTCAGGGCACCTTCGAACTGCTGCACGTCCTTGAGTGCCCGCGCCAGTGCCTGAGGCGGCGTGGTGGTGTCGCCCAGCTTCACGCCCGTGGTGGTACCGAAGCCGATGGTCGGCACGTCGCCCTTGACCGGAATCACTGCACGGTCGGTGTAGCCCTCGTGCAGCACGATGCTGACCAGTGCGGCCGCCGACAGAGCCAGGGCCGTCACAGAGCGGCGCACAGTAGGTGAAGTACGGGGAGATGCTGGCTTACTCATCGGTGCATCTCCGGCTGGGCCACGATGCGCGCCACGGTCGCGCCGATGCTGGCGGCGAATGCCAGCAACACGAACACACCACGCGGCAGCACATCGCCAAAGATCGGCACCACCACTTCCGCCGCCGTAAAGGCAGCGGCCAGCAGCGAGAAACGGATGCTCCAGGCTCGGCGCAGCACACGCCGCCAGTCATCGAGCAGGCAGATGCGGCCGTTCATTGCGCACCTCCCATCAGCTTGAGCTTGATGGCCGCCCCAATCAGCAGCGCGGCCAGAATGCCGGTGGTCACGACCTTGACGGCGGTCTGCCAGGCTGTGCGACGGGCGTCGCGCCAGGCTTCCAGCAAATCGCGCAGTTCGCGGATGTCCTTTGCGGCGTGGCCGTTCTCCAGCCCGAGATGGGCGAGACAACGCTCGGCACCGCGCTCTGCGGCGCGGTCGAGCAGCTCGTCGAAGTCCTCGCGGCGCAGCAAGAGCATGTTTTCCACGAGGGTGGCGGGTTGGGTCTCTTCGGTCATTGGCTTTCTCCAAAAATGCAAAACCCGCCCGATGCCGAAGCACCAGAGCGGGTTTCAGGGGGAACGGGGTTGTTGAGGGGAAGATTCAGATGTCGATGATTTCCATCGGCAGCGCAGGCGCGACGCCCTCGATCACGTCGTCGCGCACGAACACGGTTTCGCCCACGGTGGCATTGCCGCGCGCACGGATCAGGCCGCCACCGGGCAGCACCACCAAGGCCACGCCCGCACCGACTTCGATCACGGTGCCCGCTTGCAGCGGTGCGTCGGGCAGCAACTGCCGGAACTGCTGGTAGAGGTTATGCATGGCTTTGAACTCCCAGGGTCTGCCAGACTTCCGGCAGGCCTGCGTCGATGTGCGTCGAGCGCACAATGCCCATTCGGGCCACGCCACCGTCTTGATAGGCCACAAAGGCTCCCGGTTCGATGATTCCGGTTTCCGGCAGCACCGGCAGGCGCAGCGTCACCTCGATCTGGCGGCCTGTGTCGGACAGGATGGCCGTACCGCGCTGGCGTGCCGCCGCCGCTTGGGTGATGAGGGCATCGACCACCATGGGCGCAAGCACATCGCCAGCAGTCCCAGATCGGGTGACCTGGCCCAGCACACCGGTATCCTGACCTGCCACAAACACGCGGTTGTAGGCAGGCTTGTCGATCCAGCGCAGCGACTCGCGCGCCACAACATCCACCGGCAGCACAAAGTCCGGCGTCACCTCGTTCCACCAGTGCCACGACGCGACCGGGTAACGGTGGCGCACACGCAGAATCTTCTCGGACGGGTGTGGCAGCAAGTAGCCGCCCGCCGCGCCAACGATGGTGTTCAGCGCCTCTATCCAGGTGCCCTGCTTGGCGAATACGCCTGCGGGCACCAACCAGTCGGTCAGCGCCCAATCCACCGTCCAGCCCAGCGGGATGCCGTTGATGGTCAACACGTCCTCCATCAACTGCTGGGCGCTGCGCGCCTCGGTGTTGGCGAAATTCATGACCGGCGCGTAGGGGGCGGCCAGCGCCGCGCTGCGCCCGCGTCCGGTGATGCGGATGCTGGCGTCGCCAAACACACGCTCGCGGCTCAGGTTCTCGGCAAGAACGTGGAAGGCGGTGCCGTTGACCGTGGCGATCAACTCGACCGGCGCAGCGCCCTCCTCGGGCACAACCAGCGATTCGGCAGTCACGGGCAGCGTGGCCTCGAAGCCCCACGCCCATGAATCGGTATCCAGCGACAGCGACAGGTCCAGCACCGGCACGGGTGTGCCGTCTGGCCAGCGGGTCAGCGTCACCTCATTGATCACGAAATACACCCTCCGGTTGGGAATGAGCACCGATCCGGCTTCCGGGTAGTCGTGGTGCTCGCAGACAAACAACAGATCGCCGTTGGTGGCAGCGTCCTCGGTGAACAGCAGATGCGCGTTCGGCAGGTAGCAGGCCGGTTCCTCCGGCGGCACGAACGGCACCGGCGGATGGCGACCCGGTTGCGGTCGCATCGCTGCCTGCCAGAGCGAGGCCCACCAGCGACGCAGGTAGCTCGCGCTGCGGATGCGCTCTCCGTGAAAATGCCCATCGTGCCGCCGTGCCTCCTGATAGAAGGAGACGGCAGCGAAACGGCGGTCACGCCACGTGTCCTGATGCCCGATGGCCCAGCGCAGCCACTCGGCACGGATGGCCTCCTCGAAGGCAGAAACACGCGCCGTGCGCAGCCGGATGGCGTCGGCATGGCTCGCGCGCCCAGCGGTTTGCACGGGCACGGCCTCTTGATGCCGCGACCGGCTGGACACCGGCGCACGCACACGCGTGCTGTGACGTCGAAACGCCACGCCCGCTACCTGTGAGGCAGCCGCCTGCCACGGAGCGCGTGTGGGCGAATGTTCGTGCGCGGTGGCCCCGCGCCGATCTTCAACCCCGGCGCTGTGTTCAACCGCGTGCTGCCAACGGGAGATGCTCTGACCCGTCACCGGGCGCACGGCGTAGGACTGGTAGCGCGCCTCGGCCACCATCGCCAGCGACGGGAAGGTTCCCGTTAGTGCCGCTTCCGTCAGCGGAACGGCCTGCGCTGCAAACACCAGCGCGGGCAGCGTACCGTTCAGCGCCGCATGGGCGCTCGGGATCGCAGTGGCGGTAAAGCTCAGTTCCGGCAGCGTCGCGGCGAGGATGACATCGCCGGGTTCGCTCATGGACTACCCCAACAGGCCGGACACGATGCGGGTGTAGCCCCCGGCGTACAGCGTGGTCGATGGCAGGCGCAATTCGCCCGTGCCGTCCAGATCGGACACATCGCAGTCCCAGGCCAGCGCGCCGTCGCCATTGACGATGCGCGCCCACGTCGCCACACCGCCGGTTTCGATCAACGCCTCGTCGGTAGGCGTAATGCTCAACAGGCCATCCTCGACATCACCGATGGGCTCGACCAGCACGATGGTTGCCAGCAAATCGCCGCTCGGGGGCGCGCCCAAGGCCGGACGCACGCCGCTGTAAATCCGCACGCTGGCGTTCTGCGTGCCGATGGCCAGGAAATTGACGACGGCGTTGAGGCGATAGTCGTTGAGTTCGGTCGAAATCTGGATCACGGAAGCATCTCCCTCATGGGCTGTGCGCGCAGGTTGTCGGCAACGACGGCGCGGTGCTGACGTTCGTGGTCGAAGGCGATGACGAGGTAACGCGGCTCGGCGTCGATGTGGTCGAACGAATACGCGCCGCTGGCCGCATCGCTCCACGTCTCGCGCACTACGGTGTAGTTGGCTTCGTCGATCAGCAGCACGCGCCGCCGCAAGGGTTCATCGGCGATCACGCCTCTCACGCGGTGCTTCACCGTGCCTGCGATGCGGTGGTCGCCGTGGTAGTAGTGGTTGCGCTTGCCCAGCAGCAGGCGCAAGGCACGGTGCTGGTAGCCCACCATCGCCGCGTTGCGCGGAACGAGGATGCGATGCGCCAGTGCGACGGGCAAACACCGCTGCACGGGAGTGGGCGCATCCTCCAGCGCGCTCGGTGCATCACCTGCTACGCGATGCAGGCGTAGCGCGATGCCGTAGCCGAAGATGCAGGGGCGCAGAGACGCATACCACCGCTTGGTGTCGCGCCAGATGACCTCGCCATCGACCGACAGTTGCAGCAGCCACACGCCCAGTTGAGCTTGGCGCTTCACGTCCAGCCGCAGTGTGCGCCGCGCACCGACCACGACCCAACCCGCCCACGCGTAGGCGATGCGCTCGTATTCGGAACCACCACTTGTCCAGTACGAGTGCGCCCAGTGGTGGTTGTAGACGCACAGGCGATGCCCTTCGTAGGCCGCCATCCCCGTCCACAGCCAGAACCCGAAGTGCGGCGGTGTGTAGGCCGCTTCAACGATCTCCACGTCGATCTCGAACCAGAAGTCGGTGGTCAAAGGTGCATCCGTCAGCCGCCAGTAGTTCTGGGCGTGGTTGAACACCAGATCAGCAGCCTGATGCCCTTCGTTCCACGTTGCCGTAATGCCGCCGCCACCGCCGTTGCTGGCGAAGCCGGACGGAATGCCGGTGGCGAAGTTCTCCTCGAACGGATAAGCCATCGCTCACGGCCTCCACGGCCCGGTGATGTCGAAACAAAAGCCACAGCTGTTGGCTTCACTCGAGTACGAACTGACGGTCACATAGAGGAACTTTCGATCCTCGTAGCCGATGACGTTGTCGATCTTCGTCAGATGGCCGTAGGGCTGGTTCTGATGCACCCAGAACATCCCCGGCAAAGTGCCGCGCAAATGGCCACCACTGGTTTCACGCAGGTAAATCGGATGCAGGATCAGGCCGTAGTCCGGGCCATTGGGAAATGGGATGGCTCCAGAACGCCCGGAGATATTCTGGTTATTGCCGTCGTTCAGGGACAGCATCCCCAATCGGCAATTGCCGCCGATGCCCGTGTAATCGCGCATACAGATCTTGCCGGTGGTGTCCTGCGCATAGGCCGAGTACGCATCCTGCCAAGGGTAGCTGCCGCCCGTGTAGTTGGCCTGCTGGTAGCGTTCCGAGGCGATCAGATAGGACGCGAAGTTGTCGCCGGGTTTGTAGCTGTCGAAGTCGGTGAAGGCGTGCAGCACGCGCCAATCGCCCGAATAGCCCGACGAGTTGAAAAGGAAGAATCCCCGGTCATCGCCGATCAGCACCCAGCTTCGGCCCCAGTTGCCGTTGTCGCCGGACGTCTCGGCATAGGAATGACGCGCGTAGTACCACTTGAACCAACCCGTGTACATCGTCGCGCCACTGCCGGTCGGCACTTCATTGCGCGTCGGCGCACCGGGCGTGAACGGCGCTCGCGCACCCACGAAGGTGTCGATGTCGGCCATCCCTTCAGCGATGGTCACGCGGGCGAACTTGGCCCAGGTCGGTGTGTAGCCTGTGGGCAGGCTGTCGTCCACGCGCAGGTAGTGCCGGTTCGACAAGGGATTCGGACTGCGGTAGGCGCGCTTGTTGGTGCCGGTGAAGGCGATCTCGAAGCCCAGCGGCGCGATCTTCATCGTGACGCCGGTTTGCGTGGTCGCAGGCGAGGCAGGCTCGCCTTCGATACGGAAGCTCACCGTGGTGGATGTAATCGCGGTAACCGTGAACTCGCCGTTGTAGGACGGCTGGTCACAGCCTTCGACCAGTACGACCTGATCGACCAGAAAGCCATGGCCAGAGCCAATGGTGGCAGTGGCCACGTCGCCCGTGCGGGTGAGCGCCGTCACGGTTTTCAGGTTGAACCCGGTGACGAGGCAGGCATCCAGCAGCGCCGTCAGGCTGCCCCAGTTGTTGGTGAGCACCGGCGCGCCTGCAAAGCCCTGGTGCATCCATTTGACCTTGTTGCTCATCACGTTCTCCTCAAGGGCGATCCACGTCACCGCGCACCAGCAAGGTGAAGGCATCGTTGGTGACGGTTTCCGGGCCTTGCTGGATGGTGCGCACTACCCACACCGGAAACAGCGCACCCGTGGTGTTGAAGCGCAGCACGTTGCCTGTGGCCCAGCCCGAGCCCCAACCGACAGCGGCCAGGGTGAAGTACGGTTTGCCGGTGGCCGGATTGATGGGGGCGATGTCGCTGCCCGTGCTGCCGGTGGCGATCACGCCGACGTGCTCGCCGATGACGTTGAACGAGGTCGCGTTGGTGAACTGGATCGCCCAGCGTTCGGTGATCGCCCCGGCGTTGGTGACCACGATGGGAGCCAGCACGTCGTTGTAGGTGGCGGTGGCCGCAGCGCCTTGAATCGCATCCAGAAAGCTGCCGTTCCAGCTGGCCTGATCGAACAGATTGGAGACATAGGCGCGCAGATCGCCCGACACCAGGGCCGAGGACACATGCGAGCCGACCGGGTAGTCGTGGGTGATCTGGCGCGTGAAGGTCAGCCGCCCGGAAATCTGCACGTCTGACACCTGAGCCATGTCTTCGATGCGGTGCTCGACGGTAACCGGCTGCACCAGGCCGGTGACCACACCGAAGGTGACGGTTCCCGCTTCCAAATCGGCGGTGTAGTCAGTGGTGACGACTTCTCCGTTGCCATCGAGCACCCGCACACGCGAGAGGCGCTGACGGCCGCAGTCCACCACCTGCCCGCTGGTGGCCGTGAACGGCCCGACGGTTGCGGTGTGGCCGATCACCGCGAAGTCGCCCGCACGGAAGATCGGTACACGTCCATCCTGCGGCAGCCGCACCGGATCGAGGCCGATGATGTCGGCATCCAACGGCAGGTAGGAGTACGCCACCGCGTTGTACTTGATGGTGTCGGCAAACACCGGCACAGGCTTGAAGATCTTGGCAACGCCTTCGATGGTGACCACCGCATCCGGGTCGTACCAGCTTTGCCCTTCGTTGCCTGCTGCCGCCACCCACGCACCAAAGCGCACACGCACCACGCCGGTTTCGTAGTCGATGGAGCCAAGTACGTCGGTGCCGATGATGTCGCCGTTGTTGTTGGCGCTGACGTTGATGGTGCCGCCGCTCAGTCGTGTGGCGAGGATTTGCAGGCTGGACGGACGTACCGGAGACGCAGGAACACGGAAGGTCACCTCGTCCACCGGCGTGCCATCCAGCGTGGTCAACAAAGAGCGCAACGCCACCGCGTTTGCGGCAGCGGGAACCCACGCCGTGATATTGGCCGCGCCGTTGGCGTAGTTGATCTGTCCGGCCAGCGTTGCCGCGCCCGTCACCGGATCGAGGTCGTAGTACAGGCTGCCCAGCCGGTCAAAGTAGGTCTTGCCGCCCAGCGTGAAACAGACGCTGCCGGGGACGATGTTCTCGGCAAAAGTCGGTGTCAGGTCGATAGCCAGCGCACCCGCCGTGAAGCTGTCATTCGTGGCATTGGATGCGCCCGCTGCCCGGTAGCGCACCTTGGCCCAGCCGGTGTCGTCGATGGGCATCGACGCGCCCGCGGGGATGTACTCCCAATGCGAGAACAGGTTGCGGTACACCGGCAACACCCTGCCGTCGGTGCGTGTCCAGCCGATCTGGGTAACGTTGTAGCGTGCCACCGGGATACGCACCGTGGTGTCGGGCGTGAAGTGAACGACACCCGTGGCGTAGTTCACCGTCCCGAAAGCCATTCCCTGCGGATCGCGCAGCACACCTAGCCCGTCGTCCTTGACGATCTTGATCGGGTCGATCCGCGCGATCAGTTGCAGTTCGGCCGGGGTGGTGGAGATGTACTCATACAGGTCGATGAGCAGATTCCACTCCAACTCCACCGTGCCCGGAATCAGACCGTCGAAGTCCACCTCCACATCGATGCTGCCATCGCCATTGCGCAGCGGCGCTTCGAACTCCTCCTCGTTGGGTGGCCCCCAGGTGTAGGCAACGCTGTAGGTCTGGCCGCCTGCGGGCAGCACGGTCGGCGTGATCTGGATCAGGCCGGTCTGGTAGTTGATGCTGCCGCTGGCATGTCCGCTGATCGAGCCCTTGCCATCATCGGTGGCGCTGCGCGCCGTGCCATCGTTCCAGGTGATCGTCACCGACCCCGGCGTGACACCGGCATGGGTCAGTTGCAGAGTCACCGACGGCGGTGCGATGGCGCTGGATGCGCGATTGAAGTAGTTGGCCTTGCCGCCCCAGGCATAGACGATCTCGCTGCCCACGTCGGGCAAGGCTCCCAGGGTGACCGCCACGGTGCCGGTGGTGTAGCTGACGGTGCCGACGCCGTATTCCGGGCTGACGCCCTTGAGCACGCCTGCGCCGTTGTCGCGCAGGTCGTACCACTTGCCCTGCGCCCGGTAGCTCACCTGCAGGGTGCCCGGTGCCGGACTGGGCACGATGGTCAGGATGTAGTTGTACGAGCGGCTCTCGATGTCCACCCGCACGCCCGCCGTATCGGCCACGCGGATCGGCGCGGCAGCAGGCCGGAAGCTGATGGTCTTGGTGCCCGAGTAGGTCGGTGCGCTGGAGGCCAGCGTGATCTGGCCGCGCCCGTAGTTGACGGTGCCGACCACGGTCGCGCCCGACACCAGATCGCCACCGTTGTCGGTGAGCGTTGCACCGCTGACGCTGATGGACAGCGTACCGGGCTGGATGGCATTACCCACCGAGAGCACGGTGGAGGCATTGAAAGCGGCCGCCGAGGTGTAGGACACCGTGCCGTTGTCCGATTCGATCAGGGTTTCGGCGGTGCCGCCTGCGGTGAGGTCGAGCAGCGGCGTCTCGGTCTGGGCCGAGGGTACCAGTTGGGTGAATACGCTGCTGACGCTGGCGGCCACATCCCCGATGGCGACCGGCTGGGTGGTCTTGACCACGCCGCAGTACTTGGCAGCATCGGCCACCACGGTGTCGCGCGTCCGGGTCTTGCCGTTGGCCATAGTGAACAGGCGATCCGGCGGCGAACCGGGGAAGTCGTAGCGCAGCGCATCGGACAGGTCGCAACTGACCACCACCGCCTGATAGTCCTGGATGCCGCTGCCCGTGCCGTAGCTGAAGGTGCGGGTTTCCGATTCGATGCGGGTGATGCGCACGTACTGCGAATACTCGTTGGCCAGCCCCTCGTTCATCACCAGAAACAGGGTTTTGCCGATGGTGGGCAGTTCTGCCCCCACGCGCTGGAACAACTGAATGCTGCGCTGCCCCGCGATGTGGTTCTCCAGCAGATAGCCGTTCCACTGCGAGCCCTTGTTGAGATAGGCCTCGATGCGGTCGCGCGCTTGCGTGCGGCGGTCGAACACCTCCTGGGTAGAGAAGATGGTCACCGCCACGCGCGGATCGCTGGGCGGGTCGGAGACGATGACGTTGCCGCCCAGATAGGTGTCGGTGGTGTCGGTCTGGATGCTGGCGAACACCTTGCGCAGGTTCACGCGGCCACCCGCACGATCCAGTTCCGAGATGTCGTTGAACAGCGAGTTGCTCGCGCCATCGACGATGACATTGGCGGTGGGTGCGCCGCCGCCTTCTGCGACGTCGTCCATCACCTGACTGGCGACCAGCTTCACATCGCCTGCAAGAATGGGCATTGGAATTCTCCCTTGGGTCAGATCTGCATCAACCGCAAGGTGATGCGGTAGAAATCGGTGTCGGCCTGTGCCGGAAAACCCAGCACGGGTTCGGCTTCGATGGCGGCTTCTTGGTGGCGGAAGGCCACGGTGAACACACGCGCATCGCGCAAAGTCAGTTCGAAGCGACCACTGCTGGCCGTGAGCGGCGCGGCAGCCCAGCCGTACAGTTGGTTCACCGCTGCGCGCGTCACCCACGCCATGTCGGAAGGCCCGACCAGCGTGATCGGGCGACCCGCCTGTCGTGTGGCCGACTGCACCAGCAGCGCACCGGTGAGCAGGTAGGACACGGAGGCGACGGCGGGCGACCACGCGTGTTCGTCCGTCCACAGCAAGTCGTCGGGCAATGGCAGCGCCACCCCGGTAGCGAGGTTCTTCAGTTGCATCGGGATCAAGCTCAGGTCGTGCGGGCGCGTGCGGCGTCCAGCAGTTGCAACAGGCGCGCCTCGTCACGGCCATCGACGGTGGCAGTGACCCGTTGACCGCCTGCAGCCAGTTCGACGCGCACGGTGCGCGTGGGCGCGCTGGCCTCAGTCAAGGCTGGACGCGGCACATTCACGCCAATGGGCTGCACCAAACCGCCGCTGGCGAAACCCTGGACGCTGGCGAGCGTGCGGCCTGCCAACGCCTGCGCCGGGGCGGACAGGTTGTTGATGGCCTCGAAGAAGCCCACTCCCAGACGCGCCACGGCATCGCGCCTGACCACATATTCGCCCGGTGTCAGCATGGCGGGCACCGTGTCGGATCGGGACAGCCCCCCGAGCCTGTAGAACTGGCCATGGTTCTGCTCCATGTAGTCGATCAGCTCGCGCTCCAGGTCTTTGCCCCAGAGCAAGGGCTGCGCCATCGCCTGCCGCCACCTTTGCTTGATGCGTTGCAGGCTCTGGCTCTCGTTGCCGGTGAGGGTCTTGCGGTCGATGAACTCCTCGAGCTTGCGCCGATCCTGCTGTGCCAGCTGGCCCCAATAGCGCATCGTGTCGGACTTCATGGTCAAGCTGACCGCCGCGCCGTACTTGTGCTGCAGCCAGCTTGTGTACTCGTTCATGCCTTGCAGGCCAAGGTCGATCATCTTCAGCGCCTCGACGGCCTCTCGGTTGCGCTTGGGCGCTTCGCCGCCGCCAACCTGCCCGCCACGCGCAAAATGCGCCACACCCCGGGCAAGGCTGGCCAGCCGCGCCGCACCGTACTTGCGCACAGCCGCCTTGCGGATCACAAAGGCCCCGGCCTCCAAGGTGCGCGGCACGGTGTCGTGGTGGCCGGAGCCGGGCACGGTGCCGCCGCTCATCCGGGGAAATGCCGCTGCCACCACGCCGCCCTCGGCAAACTTCTGCACACCTGCGCCGACCAAGCCTCCGGTGGCATTGGTTTCCACCTTTCTCACGTAGATGGTGTGGGTGCTGGAGGTATTGCGCCCGTTGAGGCTGTCGATCTCCGCGCGTACCGCGCTTACGTTGCTGGCCACCTGATGCTGCGACTCGGTCTGGATGCGATCCAGCGCTTTGATCATCCCCTCGACGTTGGTGATCGCGGCCTGCGCCTTCTCGGTCGCCACCTTCAGCTCGAACTGCGCGTTCTGGTCGGCGTAGGTCTTGAGCCTGTCCAGGGCATCGCGGGCCTTGGACACATCGGCATCGACCGGCAGCGTCTTGCCCTCTTTGAGCAGCGCCTCGTATTCCTTGAGTTTTTGCTCGGCCTCCTGCAGGTCGGCCTGAATCTGCAGCAGGTATTCCTTCTCCGACAGCGCCTTGTCCAGATCGGCCAGCGCCTTGTTGAAGCGCGTGGTGTCGGCGTCGAGCGTGAGCTTCATCCCGTCCTTGAGCTTGGCCGTGAGCTCGTCGACCTGGCGCGTCGTTTCGGTGAGCGTGCGCTGAATCTCATCGCGTGCGGACAGCGCCGTGCGCGCCGCCGTCTGATACGCCCTGGCTTCGGCATCCAGCGCCTGATTGAGAATGTCCTCGGATTGGCGGATGCGGTCGATGGCCTCGCGCACGCCCTGTTTGCTCTGTACGGCCTGCGCATCGGCGTCCCGGGCCTTCTGCGCCAACTCATCCCGCAACTGACCGGCCTGCCGCATCAAGTCGTTGGCCTGCTGGTATTCCTGCCGACGGTAGGCCTCGCGCGACTGCGCTTCAAGCTGCGCGGCCTGCGACACCGCCTGCTCGGACTGCTTGCGCGCCTCTGCCGCCCGCTTGGCCTCGTTGGTCTGGCTGGTGGCCACCTGCGCGGCCATATCCATTGCCTTTTGTGCAAGCTGGCGGGCCAGTTCCAACTCGCCATTGGCCAGTGCCCGCCGTGCCTGAGCCTGCATCTCCGCAATCTGGCGCTTGCGATCCTCAGTGGCTTCGTACTCCGTCATGCCCTGGCGGCGGATTTCGCGGATGCGATCCTCCGTGGACATGGACAACTGACGCTTGGCCTCCTCGATGCGCTGCACCTCGGCCAGATGCCGGTTGGCTTCGGCATTGAGCGCGTCGATGTGCTGGCGGTATTCGGCCAGCGCCTGCGTGAGCGTCTGCCGCTTGGCGGTCAGGATGTCGTTTTCCACGCGCTGCACATTGGCACGGCGTTCTTCCTCGGTCTGGCCCTGGCGGGCGGCAGCCTCCCGGCGCGCCTGCGTCTCCTGGTCGATCAGGCCCAGCGTTTCGGTGGTGGCCTGACGGTGCAGCGTCGCCTGCTGCGTCAGTGCCTCGGTGAGCAGTTGGGTGGACTTGGTGATCTTGGCGGTTTCGGACTGCTGGGTGCGTTCCAGTTCGGCCTTCTCCTGGTCGTAGCGCGCCTTCACTGCCGTGACCTGCGTCTGCAGGTTGGCCTCCACGAGGGCAGTAAAACCCTTGTAGGCCTCGCCCATCTTGGCGGTGGCGTCATTGACCACACCCTGAGCCTTGCCGACGGCCTGTTCAACCTCGCCCAGCCGGGATTTGAGCTTTTCCAGCGCGGAGTGAACCGCCTCTATGCCACGCCCAATCGCCTCCTGTGTGCCTTGACGCACGGCTTCGAGCCGTTTGGCGATTTCCTCGGCGGCGCTCGCAGCACTATCCATCGCACCCTGAGCCGCGTTCGAGCCTTCCGTGGCGTCGGCATACATCTCGGCGAAGATGCGGTTCATCTCTGCCAGACGTTCCTTGTGCCGCTGCGTGGCCTCGGCAATGGTGTCGGACGTAAACACCGCCGCGAGCACCTCCCACTGATAACGCAGGAACTCGAAGCCGGTGACCAGCGCCTGCACCATGAAGATGCCCGCCTTGCGGACGATCTCGAATTTTTCAGACAGCCACGTCCCGATCTCCCAGCCGACGATGGCCGCTCCAAGCACACCAAAAGCCACGCGCAGCTTGCCGACCGTGGCGATGGCGTTGGAGACGGACAGGTTGGCTGTGGCCCACGCCGCCGCCGTGGTACTGGCAGCCGTCACCGCCGCTGCGCCCGCCGTCTGCCACGCGGTGATCAGCGCCGGGATCAGGCGGTAGATCAACACCGCCAGCCCGACCTGGGCAATGCGGCTGAGCCACTCCATCACGGTGTCCAGGTTTTCTGCGAGCCAGGTCAGGGCCTCGGCCAGCTTTTTGGTGAAGCCCGTGGATTCGTCCAGACGGCTGATCCACTGCCCGAAGGCGTTGGACAGGCGCGTGAAAGCCTGACCGACGGTCATGGGCAGTTGCGCGTACTCGGCGGCCAGCTTGTCCTTCTGGCTCATCAGCGCATTGACCACCACATCGGCGGTCAGCCGTCCTTCCTCGGCCAGCTTGCGCAGCCGTCCGATGGGCACGTTCAGACCATCGGCCAGGGCCTTGGCCAGACGCGGGCTGTTTTCGACGACGGAGTTGAACTCCTCGCCGCGCAGCACGCCGGCAGACAAGGCCTGACCGAACTGCAGCAGCGCCGACTGCGCCTCAGTGGCCGAGGCCCCCGAGATGCGCAGAGCCTGCGAGATGCTCTCGGTGATGGTGAGCGCATCTTCCTGCTCACCGCCCAGCATCCGCACCGCCTGCTGGAGCTTGCCGTAGAGCGTGGCGGTTTCCTGGATCGGCACGCCAATGCGCTGGGCGATGGCAAACAGTTCCTTCTGCGCGACCGTGTATTCGCGGCTGCCTGCGGTGGCCAGTTTCAGGCGCGCGGACATCATGTTCCACGCGTCCGCGATCTGGACGATCTCCCGAACCTTGCCGCTGACCCAATTGATGGTCAGAAAGGCCAGCAATTGCGTCTTGGCCTTGGCGACCTGATCGCCAAAGGCGCTCATCCCGGCCTTGACCTCGGCCACCCCGGCAGCCGCCTTGTCGCTCGCGCTTTTGGCACTGGAGCCAAAACCGCCCAGGCTGCGCTCGGCAGAGGTGATGGCGCGCTTGAGCCCCTCGTCAGCGCCTTCAAGCGCGACGATGATGGAAATGCGTTTTGCCATCTTCAGTCCACCAGCCGCAACTGCTTCTCGATGCTCGCGGACAGGCGCGGGATGCGCCCTGCGACGATACGCTCGATGTTCAGACGCCGCTTGAGTTGCACGCGCGGCACCAGCACGGCAATCGGTACGTCCGCACCGCGCTTGAGCTTCTTGATGCCTTCGGCCTTGCGGTAACGGCGCTTGAAGCCGGACAGTGGCCGGTCGTGTTCCTTGATGTTCTCGGCCATCAGTACGATGTTTCCCTTGGCGTTCTTGATGAAATAGGCATTGCCGCCGCGCATCAGCTCGGCGATCTGCGCCTTGAAGCGTTTGCGTCCCACGCGTCCGTGCAGCGGAATCAGCATCCGGCCACCGATCACGCCACCACGTTCGTGCATGCCAGACCACGGGATGCGCGAGCCGACGTAGAGCGCAGGCAGGCGCTTTTTGTCCTTGTCGAGCACCTTGGCAGTGAAGCCCTTGACGAAGGACTTCTTCACCACTGTCATCCGGCCCGCGACGTGGCTGCGCACGTTCTGCCTCAATTCGGCAGCCTCGCTGGCGATGCCGCGTGCTGCCGCCTTTTTGACCTTTTGCCGGAACTCGCCGCCCCAGCGGCGCAACTGCGCCTGCGCGGCTTTGCTGTCAATGCGAATGGAGATGCGCATGGCGGTTTGCCTGATCGGTGAGCCTGTCGAGGGTCTGGTCAAGATGGCGGGCATCGCCGCGCGCACCGATGGCGATCAGCGAAAGCAGCCGTGCGTCGCGGGCTGCATCCTCGCGCACGGTGGCGGCCAAAAAACCGCGCACCTGCGCCAAGGTGTAGTCCAGGATGTCCGGCAGCCTGTGGCCGTGGGCGATCAGGTGCTGGACGGTGTCGAACCAGTGGCCGCCGTCACCGCGTTCGCCTGCGCGAACAGATCGTCGAGCCTGGGCATCACCGTCCGGGTAAAAAAATCGGCGTTCACCTCGATCACTTTCGCGGCCAGCACAATGGCTTCATCGGCGGCCAGGTCATCAACCCACGCACGCGGCTTGCCGACGGCGATGGATACCGCCGTCAGCAGGTCGTCGCCGCGTTCGCCGAACAAGGCCAGCCAGTCGATGCCCTCGCCACTGATCTGCTGCATCACCGGCGTGATGGCGCGCAGGAAAGCAGGCATCTGGCCGACCTTCAGCGGCTTCACGCTGACGGTTTCACCGGCCAGCGTGATCTCGCAGGCTTGCGGCACCAGCTTATCCAGATCGCTCATGCTCGCCTCCCTCACAGTTGCACGATGCGGCCGAACTGGCCGAGCAGCGCGTCATAGGGTTTGGTGGTGTCGGCCAGCAGCGAGCCTTCCAGCTCGAACTTGTTGTACTCGTCCGAGATGAAGGAAATTTCCTTCAGCGGATCGAAGGCCACGCGGTACAACTCGACCAGCACCTTGGCGTTGCCCTGCGCGGTGTTGATGCCTTCCAGTCGCAGGTAACGCTCGGGCACCGATTGCGTGAAGATGCCGATCTCGGTGGCCGCGCCGTAGGTGTAGGCGGCCTTGAACGGTGCGGTGAAGCCGGTGGTATCCAGAAACTGGAGGGCACCGAAGTCGGTGTCCGCCGTGTAGTGCGTGCCTGCGGTCAGCGTGGCGGGCGTGCCTGCCGAATCGGTCACCACCAGCGCCGACACCTTGGGGTGAGCGAGGAAGTAACGGTCGCCGACCACGGGCGTCGCGCCGCCGATGGGTTCGGCGGTGACCGTGCCGGTGCTGCCGGTGACGTGGTTGCCGTACAGCGCCAGGGCGAGGTTTTCCTTGGTGAACTCCTCGATGGTGAGGTTCACCGTGGCCGATTTCTGCTTGACCATCCGGTGATCCAGCGAGCGCTGGCCGGTCTGGCTCTCGTAATGCTCCAGCACATCGGTCTTGAGCGAGAGCTTCAACTCGGCGACGTTGCCGGGTGAGCGCACTTCGATGGGCAAACCGTCGATGTCGCGCTTGCCGAGGAAAACGCGCCCCTGAAAACTGGCGTAGGTGCTCATGATTTGGATTCCTTGCGATGAGAGGTGGTGGGTTTGGGTTCGGTGGGCTTGTCGCCGCCTTCCGGTGACGGCGCAGGGTCGGGCTGGCGGTCGTGGCGTGCGACGCCGTTGGCGATGAGCCAATCGGCGCTGCTGCTGTCCACATCGAGCCGCTCGCCTGCCGTGTAGGGCTTGCCCTCGTGCGTGTGCGCTTGGGTCAGAACAATGGAAGTCATGGGTGTCATCCCTTGGTGGAAAGATCGGTGTCGAGCGTGCGGTAGGTGATCGCGTAGCGCGCTGGAATGGCTGCAGCCACGGCGTCGGTGTCCTCGATGTCCCACTCGCATTCCTGCTCGTGGATGCCCAGCGCCAAATCGCCCAGATTCCGCTTGGCCAGCAGCGCGGCGTGGGCAGCGGTGAGCAGCCGGTCGGCTTCGGTTTCCGGGGTGGCTGGCGGTACTGCACGGGCGAGCGCGACAAGGCGCACGATCAGCACGCGGGTGACGCGGTCGTTGGCGCGTTCGGTGATGGATTCGGACTCGGGGAACACCACCAGCGCCGGACATTGCTCCCGGCTGATGGCCACCGTGGGCGAACGGTGCAAGGTGGCCCCGAGCGCCAAGGCCGACGGGCGGACAGCGTCCAGCAGCGCGAGCAGAATCTGCTCACGGATCGAATTGGCAGCCATCGGTCAAAGCCTCGTGAGCTTGGCGCGCATCTCGGTGCCATCGCCCAGCGCCCGGACATCGCGCACCTGATAGGTCACGCCACTGACATTGACCGTATCGCGCACGGCCAGCCCCACGAACACCGACGCCGGATAGGTGATCGCGTAGTCGGTGTTCAGGGTCAGGCCATCGAGCGCCGTGTCGTCCGGCGCGGTGAAGCCGACCTGCCGGGTCTGGGCGGCCCCGCCACCGGCAGGAAACCAGCGGCAGCGCACCGTAAGGCCCGCGTTCGCTGCGGCGCTGTAGACCTGCTCGACCAGGCCCATCACGCGATCTCCAGCTTCACCAGCAGTTGCGGGCGGTGGCACAGCGGCAGCGGGTTGGCCTGCGTGTGCAGATCGGTGCCACGGTCGAACTTGCGCGGCTCCTGCTTGGCATACAGCGGCAGCGCCACCGTGTTGGCCGTCTCGTTGAAGTCGGCGGGCGCGTAGTAGGTGGCGAAGGTGTCCATCGTGCCCAGCGGGAAGGCGTGGCCTTCGTCGTCCTCGACGAAGCGGCGCACGCCGCCATCCGGTGCGGTCGCCTTGCCGCGATGCTCCTCGAAGGTGATGCCGCAGAAGGTGAAGCCAGAGCGCATATCCGAGCGCAGCACCAGACCATCCTGATACCGCTTGTAGGCTTCCACGACATCGTCGTGCTTGACCAGCGCCTCGAAGAAGTCCTTGCCGACGAACACATGAACGCCGCTCATCCGCTCGCCTTGCAGGTTCTCCTCGATGTAGCGCAGCAGCTCGCGGCAAGCCTCGCCCACATTGAAGCCGCTGTTGTGCGCGGCGATGTCCCACTGGAAGGACTTGGGCGTGATGCCGAACTCGGTGAAAAGGTTGTAGATCACGCTGCCGTCGGCATCGAGGATCAGCCCCTTGAGCGCGCCAAAGCGCAGATGCTCCAGGGTGATCGCGTGTTTGTTGCGCATCGTCTGCAGGTGCTGCGCCAGCACGCCCGCCACCGTCTGCAGTTCCGTTTCCGAGCCGAAGGCGCGGATGCCCTGGACTTCCTCGGGCAGCACCACATCGTCGTGCGGGATGTGGGGGATGTGGAACGAACGCACGTTGCGCTTGCCGCGCACGCCCACGGCGCCGGGTGAACCCACGGGCATCGTCGGCAGCAGGGTCAGCACGCCGTTTTGCTGTTCGACGATGATCGAGCGAAAACGCTGCGGGCGGTCGACGAACAGTCTCATCTGGGCCAGACGGTCGTAGTTGTTGGGCAGGATGTTGATGGCGGCGGTGAGCGCCGACATCGAAAACGCCGGATTCTCGAAAATGTTCTGCATGCTCAGACTCCTTGACGGACGAGGACGCCCAGCGCTTTGAGCTGGGCAATGGCCGCCAGTTGTTCGGCGGAGGTGATGGCAGCGGGCCACGCGAGCGCGTGTTCGGAGACGATGGCGTGGCGGCTGATGAGCAGGCCGTCGGTGCGGTCAGCGGCGCTCGCATCGCAGGGCTGGATCAGCACACCGGCGGCGACCTGCGTGCCGTCGTCGGCAGAGGGGTCGATCTGCTTGTATTTGCCGCTGGCGGTGACGATGCCCAGCACCGCGCCCAGCGGCAGGTTTTGGCCGGAGGCGACGGTGATGCGCTCGCGCGAGTAGAGGTTGGGCGCTTCGTACTTGAGCAGATCGCCCAGATTCAGCGGTTCAGTGAAGGTAGGCATGTCAGATCTCCTTCTTGGCGGACTGCGCGGCGAGTTGTTTGGCCGCGTCAATCAGCGGATTGCTGGCCTGAGGCTGCGCGGCGTCGGGCGCGATGCGGCTGGTGATTTCCGGACTGGCCTCGGCCTGTGCGACCAGAAGCTGGCTGCGCACCTGGGCGGGCGATGTATTGCTTTCGAGAAAACCCGCAATCAGGTCGGCACGACCGGCAAGCTGGCAGGTCTGCGCGATCTCGACGGCGTCAGCCACACTCAAGGTGGCAGCAGCGGGTGCTTGAATGTCGCTGCCAGCAGGGGCGGCCAGAGGCCGGTCAAGTGCAGCGGTTTCGGTTTGATCAGTCATCGGTGACTCCTTGGGGTGGTTGCAGGAAAAGCCCGCCCGTGTGGTCAGGGCCACCGGCATCGGGTTGGGGGAAAGGGATGCGTGCAGTTGCGCCAGCGCGTCGTCGAAGGTGCCGACCGCGTCGGCCAGCCCCATCGCCACGGCGGCCTGTCCGAAGAACAGCCCGGCTTCGGTGTCGCGCACGGCGGACGGCTCCAGCCCACGGTGGCGGGCCACCGTCTCCACGAACAGGCCATAGATGCGATTGACCTCGGCCTTGAGGAAGGCGTGGGCTTCGCTGGAAATCGGCTCGTGCGGACTGAGGTCGTTCTTGCGCTCGCCCGCGAATACGGCGGTGTACTGAAGCCCGTCTTTGGCGTCCTTGACCGACTGATCGACGTGCATGGCAATGACGCCAATCGAGCCCACGCCGCCGGTGCGCGAGACGAACACCCGGCTGGCAGCGGACGCCAGCGCGTAGGCCGCCGAGAAGGCCATGTCATTGGCCACGGCCCAAACCGGCTTGATCTGGCTGGCGGCGCGGATGCGGTCGGCCAGATCGAACACGCCGCCCGACTCGCCGCCCGGCGAATCAATGTCGAGCAGAATGGCCGACACCGTCGGATTGCCGATGGCGGCGTCCAGTTGCGCGGCAAGGCTGGCGTAGCTGGTCAGACCCGACTCGGCCTCCAGCCCCACAGTACGGCGCACCAGCGTGCCGTGGATGGGGATCACGACCACGCCCGGACTGGATGCGGCCACAGGGCGTGCAGCAGGGGGCAATCCCTGGGGAGCGGCCAGATCGGCAACCCCAACGCGGGGGCCGAGCACGGCCAGGATCACGTCAAGTTTGGGGCGATGGATCGCCAGCGGCACGCCAAACAGGCGCGCCGCCAGATGGGGCAGCACGGTCATGAGATTCCTTTGCAAAACGTCAGGCCCTCAGCCCGACAAGCCGACGCCGGTGTCATCGGGCGCGAGCGGGTCGCGGCTGGGTTTGGCGATGGAGCCGTCCCGCGTCGTGTAGCGGGCGTCGGAGTCGAAGATCAGGCCGAGGTCGTCGGCGCGCTGGTTGTCGGCGGCGATCTCGCGGTCGATGTCCTCGGCGTCGTAGCCGTTGGCCGAGATGGCTTCCGAGCGCGACATCAGGCCGGAGCGGATCGCCAGCAGCATCGCCTTGAACTCCTTCTCCGGATCGACCCACTGCCAGCCCTGCGGCACCCACTTCGCCGCGAGGTACTGGCGACGGCGCGAAGGACCGCCACGCACGAACCCGGGCGCATCCAACACCCCTGCAAGCACCGCCTGCTTCATCCATGCGGCCCACACCGGGCGGCACAGCTGGTGCACCAGCACGCCGTGCTGCACCATCTCGCAGCGGCGGCGAAACTCCAGCATCCCGGCGCGGATGGACGAGTAATTCACGCCGGTCAGATCGCCGGTCAACTGCTCGTAGGTGATGCCGATGGCGGCGGCCACGGCCCGGAACTGCGTGCGCAAAAACTCCGAGTACGAACCGCCCACGTCCGCCGGATCGGAGAACTTGATGTCCTCACCCGGCTCCAGAATCTGCAAGGTGCCAGGCTCCAGTCCGGCGAGTGCGATGCCGTCGGCATCTGTTGCGCCTTCACCCATCAGGTTGTCCTCGGGGTTCTGGCGCGTGACGAAACCGGCAAACATCGCGGCGGTTTTCTTGCGCACCAGCTCGGCGTCGTCGTATTGATCCAGTTCGTTCAGCTTGACCAGCGCCCGCGACAACCACGGTTCGCCCCGGATCTGGCCAGGGCGCAACACGCGATAGAGGTGAACGATCTCCGCAGCCGGGATGCGCACCGTGTCCATGCCGCCGTGGCCGGACATCGGCGCAAGACCGCCATCCTCGGGGTGCGAGCGGTACAGGTGGTAGGCCACGCGGCGGCCCACCGCGTCGAACTCGATGCCCGAGCGCACCGTGTTGCCTGGGCTGGAAGCCCCTCCGGTAGCGGGCAGATCGGTGTTGAGCGAGATCGGCAGATGCTCCGGCTCCAGCAGTTGCAACTGCAAGGGCACCGAAAGACCATCCTCCGGACGGCGCGGGCGCAGACGGATCAGGCATTCGCCGCCTTCGAGCATCGCCCGACACGCCAGCGCTTGCAGGCCGTAGAAATCGGTCTGGCCTGCCGCGTCGGCTTCCTCCACCCAATCGCGCCACAGCGCCTGCACGGCGGTCTTGAAGCCTTCGTCATCCGACAGGCTTTGCGGCTTGATGCCCGTGCCGACCGCGTTGGCGACAAAGGCTTCGATACCGGCCTGCGCCCACGCATTGCGGCGCACGAGATCGCGGCTTTTGATGCGCAACTCGGTGCTGGTGGCCAGCATTGCTGCCACTGCGCCGGGGTTTCCGGGTGTCCAAGCCAGTGCGCGGCGGCCACGGCCTGCGGCTTCGTGGACAGGCGGCTGGCCGAACAGGCTGCGCAGCTTGCCAAACCAGGTCGCTCGCGTTCGTGATGCTGCCCAGGCCATCAGAACCCCTTTGCCGTCGTGACGCGGATCTGGCGCTTGGCGGGTGTACCCCGGCTGCGTGCAATCTCGGACTCGACCGTGCGGATGGCCGCCTGCAGTTCGTCGATGCTGCGGTATTCGACCGTCTTGTCGCCGAAACTCACGCGGCGCTCGCCCGTGGCCAACGCCTTCCGGAGCGTTCTGAGTTGTGTGTTGGTGTAGGTCACGGTGTCCTCATCGAGTCAACCAGCGGCTCTTGATGACGCGCCTGCCGGTATTGCGGTTGCCAGAAACAGCGAGGCCACCGCTGGGGGTGGCCTCGTTCAATTCGATGTCGTGGATGGGCGCTAGCTCATCCGGCGGGGGTGCAACCCCGATCTGTCGCTCCAGTTCGCGCCAGTGGCGTTCCTCGAAGCGATCCAGCCCCGCGCTGGATGCGGCGGCGCGGGCGTACACGTAGCAGTCCAGCGCCTCGTTGCGCTCGCGCATCTTTTGCCATTCACGCACGGGGAAGCCGTTGCGGTCACGCCGGGTAATCAGTTGCTCGGCGCACAGTTGCTGCAGGTACTCGGCATCCAGCTTGGGCAGGTGGACGAAGCCGGTGGGGTAGCGAATCGCGACCCCATCCTCGTCCACCTCAGGCGTCTTGCGCAGGTTGTTGTAAAGCTCCAGCTTGGCGATGTCGCCCGCCACCGAGTACACCTTGATGCCCCGGCGCAGCTTTTTGCCGCCCTGCGTCATATCCACTGCCGTTGGCGTGCCAATCAAGGCCGCACCGCGTGCCACGCCCTTGACGGCCATCACGCGCGGATCGTGGCAGGCACGCACGAAGGCGTAGGCTTCCTGAGTGGCAAAGCCGGTGTCCAGCGCAAGGCGCGCCAGCGGCATCTGCGCTCCGCAGGCGTGCGTCCACTGCTCGGCCAGCATCGCGGCCAGGGCTTTCCACACCGTGTCGCGCGCCGTGTCACCCATCAGCACGCGGTGCTCGATCAGCCAGGATTCCTTGCCACGCCCGAAGGCCCACACCGACACCTCGATGCGATCCTTTTGCACGTCCGCGCCAGCGACCAGCAGCAGACCGCCAGAGGGCACGCTGCCAATCCGGTAGTCCTCCCGGCGCTCGACCAGCCGCTGCCAGTCGGGCGCTTCGCCTTCCTCGACCCAGGTCTCACCCAATTCGGTGTTTTTGAAGGTCTTGATCGCGGCGGCCGATCCCGACTCCTTGTTGACCGCCGCTTCCCACGCTGCGGCGATGTCACGCCACGCGCGCCAGCCCACCGGGCTGTACAGCGACGAGAGGTGAAATCCCGCCGTTTTGCCTTCGGCCATCGCACGCCACTCACCACGCTCCAGCATCCAGGTCTTGTGGTGCTCGGCAATCGCCGTGCCGCAGGACTCGCAAACGTAGGCCGCTGTCTCCGGCTGGCCCTTGTCCCAGCGCAGCTGCTCAAAGCGCAGCCATTGCGGGTGCTTGCAGTGCGGGCACGGCACGAAGTAGCGGCGCTGGTCGCTGGCTTCGTACTCGCGCTCGATGGCGCTCGCCCCGGAGATCGTCGGCGTCGAGACAATAAAAATCTTGCGGCGCGCAAAGGTGCGCGTGCGCGCCTCAGCCAGAGAGATCGCATCGCCTTCGCCTTCCACGTCCAGCGGGTAGCCGTCCACCTCGTCGAGGAACAGATAGCGCACCGGCATCGAGCGCAGGCCGACGGCGCTGTTCGCGCCCGTCATCACCAACACCCCACCACGGAACTCTTTGGCCAGGATGGTGTTGCCCGAATCCCGCGAACGCGCCGGAGCGATCAGTTCGGCCAATGCCGCCGACTCCTCTATCAGCGGGTCGATCCGCTGTTTCGAGTTGCGCTTGGCCATCTCCACCGTCGGCCACACCGCCATCATCGGCCCTGGCGCATGGTGGATCACATAGCCAATCCAGTTGCTGCCCATCTCGGTTGCACCAAGCTGCGCCGCCTTCATGAACACCACGCGCTCGACCGGCGAGGTCGGCGACAGGCAGTCCATGATGTCCTTCAGGTACGGCGTGCGGCTGGTGCGCCAGCGCCCCGGTTCGGCGGATGCCTTGCTGGAGAGCATCCGGTGCCGATCCGACCACTCCGAGACGGTGAGCAACGGGTCGGGGGTCAAGCCGTCGCGCCACGCGCGTTCGATCTCCTGCGCACCTTCGTAATCGTCCATCGTCGTCAATCCACGCGCGGGCGCAGTTCGCCCAATTCGATCAGGTGCTCGCGCACGGCGGCTTCCAGCGCGACGTGCATCTGGTGCGCATCGACGCCGAGCGCAGAGGCCATCTGCCCCGAGATGCGCGCGGGCCAGTTGAGCCAGGCATCGCGCTCGATGCGCGCCAGCTTGAAAACGTGGGCCACGGCCTGCGCCCGATCCACCAGTTCCTTCTTGCGGTGCGCCAACTCCACCTTGTTGAGTTGGGCCTTGAGCACTTCGTTGACCGTGCGCGCCTGCAGCAGCGAGGTGCCGCCCGCTGACAGCGGTGGCGCGCTCGGCTCGGGCGCTTCGTGCGGCGGCGCTGTGCCTGCGGTGGCGGGTCGCGCTTTGGGGGCGGCGGGCTTTTGCGGTGCAACAGCCCGACGTGGTTGCAATGTGTTTTGTGCCCACTGCGCGTCAGCAGTGTCCGGATCAATCGTGCCGTCCGGCAGTGCGGTGATCCGTCCGGTGTCGATGGCCTTCTTCACGGCCACGTGCGACACGCCACGGTGGCGCGCGTAGGCGCGAATCGAGAGTCCGTTCATGGCCTTCAGGGTCACCTTCAATCATTTGTTCGCTCATTTGCCACTGGGCCTGCGAATTGAGCTTGGCTTCCATCGGAAACAGCGCGTTCATTGCATCGTCATCCACCACCCACGAAGGAGCAGCCCATGACCACCATCCAACTCACCCCGGCCCAGCACGTCATCCTCGCCAAGGCCATCAACACCAGCGCGGGCAAGATCGAATGGTTCCCTGACAACATCAAAGGCGGCGCACGCAAAAAAGTGCTGGACGGCCTGTTCAACCGCGCCCTGATCACGCCCGACGGCCAGGGTTGGCGCGTCGCCGCCGAGGGCTACGACGCCTTGGGCATGAAGCGCCCGAGCATCGACACGATCATTGGCAACGCGCAAGCACCGCAGGGCGCGGCCGCAGACACGGATGCCGAACTGGAAGCCGCCGTGGCGCAAGCCGAAGCATCCTTCACGCCGCCCGCCAAGCCGCTGCGCAAGCGCGAGAACAGCAAGCAGGCCGAAGTGATCCGGATGCTGCAACGCCCCGAGGGCGCGACCATCAGCCAGATCTGCGCTGCCACCGGCTGGCAGGCGCACACGGTGCGCGGCACCTTCGCCGGAGCCTTCAAGAAAAAGCTCGGCCTGACCCTCACATCCGACAAGCCGCAGGGCGGCGAGCGGGTCTACCGCGTTGCTTGAAAAAAAGATGGTGAGAGAGGCCAGAGATAGCTTGGCTTCTCTCGCCACCAGCGCGTTACTACAGGCATCGCAACGCACACCCGAAGGAGCACACCATGACCCGAACCCTCGATCAACGCATCAACAGCCTGCGCCCCGGCCACGAAATCGAACTGAGCCGCAGCAACGGCTTCTGGGTGACCGCAGAGCGCAGCGGTTGCGGCAAATGGCTGCGTTTTGTGCGCCACCACGCCAACGGTTTTGAGGTCATCAAGACCAGCCGGTTTTGATCAACAGGCCCAGCCCAAACATCTCAAAAAAAGATGCATGAAACGCTTGGCTTCTCCCCCGGACAGCGCGTTACTACAAGCATCGCAACACACCCGAAGGAGCACAACATGAACGCCAACACCAGCATCCCCGCCACCCAGAACGAAGGCTGGGGTTTTTGGGGAACGATGGGCGGATACGCCTCTCTGGCCTGGCCTCTTGCCATGAACGCCATCGCAGACGCCACCGGCCAGGATCTGGACAGCATCCGCGTTTTTCTCGACAGCCGCTACGGACGCCACTTTGCGGATGAAGTCCACAACGCCGCCTACACCGGCCAGCCCCTGCAGCAGGCCATCACCACCGCCACCCAGAAGTGGATGGCCTTTTCGACAGACCGCCGCAGTTACAAAGATTTGGGCATCCCGGTGGGCCTGCCTTACCTCACGGGCCTGGTGGTTCACTGCGCCATCTGCGAGGAGAAGAACGCATGAGGCCCACGCCTGCCACCGAACGGGAGCAGGCCTTGCGCTGGCTCCTGGCCACCCGGCGTCCGGATCTCTCCATCGAGCAGACGGTACGCGTGCTGTGCCGGGTGTTGACTCCAGATCACGCCACGCTGCAAACGCTGCAGCGTATCGCCCGGGAGCAGGAAGCCAAGGAAACTGCCGAATCCAAACGCCCGCTCAACTGGCGCACGCCTCCCGGTCTGCCACCTCGCGGATAGCTTGTTTGCCGGTGAACTCCTCCCACCGGCGCACGATCACGTCGACGTACTTCGGATCAAGCTCGATCAGCCGCGCGATGCGGCCGGACTTCTCCGCTGCAATCAGCGTCGTGCCAGAGCCACCGAAGGGGTCGAGCACCACGTTGCCGGGGCGGCTGGAGTTGCGGATGGCCCGCTCCACCAGTTCCACCGGCTTCATCGTCGGGTGCAGGTCGTTTTTCTGCGGCTTCTTGATGCTCCACACATCCCCTTGATCGCGGTCGCCGCACCAGTAGCGCTGTGCGCCTTCGGGCCATCCGTACAGGATCGGCTCGTACTGGCGCTGGTAGTCGGCGCGGCCCAAGGTGAAGGTGTTTTTCGCCCAGATGATGAAGGTTGACCAGTGGCCGCCCGCCGCACGGAAGGCCGATTGCAGCGTGTCCAACTCGGATGAGGACATGGCCACGTAGATGGCTCCCCGGCAGTGTGCCACCGTCGGGGTCAGCGCCGCCAGCAGGAAGTCGTAAAAGCCTTCGCCCAGGTTGTCGTTGAGGATGGCGCGATCCTTGCCGCGCATCTTGTCCTTGGCGCTGTTGGCGTAGTTCACGTTGTAGGGCGGGTCGGTGAACACCATGTCCGCCTCATCGCCCTGCATCAGCCGGTCGTAGCTCTCGGCCACCGTGGCATCACCGCACAGCAGTCGGTGCGGGCCCATGATCCACACGTCGCCCGGGCGGGAGATCGGCGTCTCGACGACCTCGGGCACCGCATCCTCATCGGTCTGGCCTTCGTTGTCCGGCTCATCGCCTACCAGCAAGTCGGCCAGCGCATCGGCGTCAAAGCCGGTGATATCCAGATCGAAGCCTTCCAATTGCAAGGCTTCCAGTTCGATCCGCAGCACGTCCAAGTCCCAGCCCGCGTTCTCGGCGATGCGGTTGTCTGCAATCACCAGTGCGCGGCGCTGGGTCGGTGTCAGGTGATCGAGTACGACCACCGGCACGATTTCCAGCCCCAGCTTCTGGGCGGCGGCGAGCCGACCGTGGCCCGCAACAATGATGCCGTCGCTGCCCGCGAGGATCGGGTTGGTGAACCCGAACTCGGCGATGCTGGCGGCGATCTGCGCCACCTGATCCTCGGAGTGGGTGCGCGCATTACGGGCATAGGGAAGGAGTTTGGCAGTCGGCCACTGCTCGATCTTGTCAGCGAGCCAACTCATGCCGCCACCTCTGCATCAACGGCAGCAGCGCGCTCAGCGGCGACTTGCTCGAAGGACTGGCCCGATTTGCCTGCACGGCTTTCCAGCAGCGTCACCGGCACGCCGGGATGGTTCTGCTGGAAGCGTTTGATGGCCACATCCACGTACTCCGGCGCGATCTCCACGCTGCGGCAGATGCGGCCCGTGCGCTCGGCTGCCAGCATCGTGGTGCCGCTGCCGCCAAAGGGTTCGTACACGGTGTCGCCTGCATCGGTGTAAGCCTCGATCACGAATTGCGGCAGCGCGACCGGGAATACGGCGGGGTGGTCGATATCCTGACCGATCTTGCCCTTGTGCCGCATCACGCGGATCACGCTGTCGGGGATGCGCGTGTCCTGCGTGGGCTGACCTGCATGCGTCCAGCCGCCGACTTCGCCGTCCTTGCCACGCATTGCGGTGGAGGAACCATCGGCGCGCAGGTGCGATTCCTGACCTGCGTGCTTGCAGGGCACGGTCTTGTTGGGCTTGCGACTTTCACGGTTGAAGTGAAAAACGAACTCGAAGCTCGGAGCCAGTCGGCCCTGCCAGTCACCGGGCATTCCCGGCCCCTGATCCCAGACGTACCACGCGAAACGCCGCCATCCCTGCTGGCGCATCCATTCGAGCCACGCATCCCAATACGGGATCACTTCGTTGTCGCGGTGGATGAGGCCCAGATTGACCAGCACCTGGCCGTCGCCCGCCATCGGCAGGTGTGCGAACACACCGCGCATCAGGCCATCCCAATCGCTGATACCGCCAGAGGTGTAGTCCCGCTGGTTGCCGTAGGGCGGCGAGGTGACGCACAACTGCGCCGTGTCACCGTTCATCAACGCGGCGACCACGCTCCGGTCGCTGGCGTCACCGCAGATCAGACGGTGCTGACCGATGCCCCAGACATCACCGGGGCGTGACACCGCCACGACGGGCGCATCCGGCACATCGTCCGCAGCGTCCGGCTCATCAGCGTCTGGTTCCGTCTCGGCATCAGGCCCGGTGCCCAGCACATCACCGGCGAGCAGCGCCTCGATCTCGGCATCCTCGAAGCCGATCAGCGCCAGGTCGTACCCAGCCTCAGACAGATCGGCCAGTTCCAGCGCCAGCATTTCCTCATCCCAACCGGCATCCAGCGCCAGCCGGTTGTCTGCGATCACCAGGGCACGCTTTTGCGCGACGGTGAGGTGCGCCAGTTCGATCACCGGCACCTCATCCAGCCCCAGCTTGCGGGCGGCGGCCAGACGCCCGTGTCCGGCGATGATGCCGTTGCCACCATCGACCAGGATCGGGTTTGTCCAGCCGTACTCGACGATGCTGGCCGCGATCTTGGCGACCTGGCTTTCGGCGTGCGTGCGCGGATTGCGGGCGTAGGGAATCAGCGCCTCGACCTTGCGGTACTCGACGTTGAGCGTGTTCAAAGTGGAAATCCCAAAAACAAAACCCGCCAAGCGTTGCCGCCGGACGGGTTGGAGTGAATGATGAATCTGGAAGGGTGGTAACTGCGCCTTGGGGTGGTAACCGGGGCCGGTAACCTGCCCACTGGTAACCTTGCCCGCGCCCTGACGCTAAAAAAGCGTCGCGCTCGCGCCCCCCGCATGGGATTTTGGGTAGGAAGGACCCGTTTTCCCCGGGCCACTCGCCGAACCGCCACCGCTGTCCAGAAGATAGCCGAAATACTACCCCCGACCGGGGTGATTTGTTGCAGGCTCAAAAGTCGCTGGTGGTAGCTGATGACAGCACATGGCAGCTTATCCACGCACATTCGTGCTCAAAGACTATCCCGCGACAACGACGCCGTTGAGCCGGTCAGCCACCGTCTGCAAGGCTTTCTGCCAGCGCCGCCACGCCGTCGTGCGGTCACAGCCAAAGCGCCCACAGATATTCCGCCACGGCTGGCGGTCGCTGCGCATCCACACGAGGTGCCGTTGCTCAACGTCCAGCCACTGCATCCAGCGCATCGTCTCCAGCATCCGGTCAACGGCTTCAGGACTGGGTGGGAAGTAGTGGCGCGGCTGCTCGTCCGCCGACAAACGCTCCCACTGTTGGCGCACGATGGCGGGCCAGACGTTGAAGTAGCCCTGCACCCGAACGGGTGGCAGGCGTCGTCCAGTACGGGCTGCTTCTTCGTAGCGCGCGGCCACCTCGTCAATCGTCCAGTGTTTGCGGGTCACCTCACACCTCCTGTTCCACGTCGTGGTGCTGGATGGCCCAGTGCAGCAAGGCCAGTGCGTCGGCCTCGTTGTCGTCCGAAGGGCTGTGACCTCGTGCGCGCATGGCAGCGATCACATCCTCCTTGCCCGCGTTGCCTTTGCCGGTAGCGTGCTTTTTGATCGTGCCGACCGGCACGCCCTGGTACGGGATCTGGTGGTGCTCGCACCAGGCGGTGAGCGTGGCAAGGAAACCGCCGTAGGCGTGGGCCGCATCGGTCGAGACGTGGCGGCGAACTTCCTCGAAGTGCAGTGCGTCGATGCCGTCCGACGCCTGCTTGATTTCGGTAAGCCAGCGTTTGAAGCGCAGAAAGCGCATGCCGCCGCCTTCAAATCGCTGCGGACGGAAGCTCTCGCAGCCGCTGGTGATGTGACCGTCGCTGCCGCGCAGCGCCCAGCCGGTGGTGGTGCCCAGATCCAGGGCAAGAAGGGTCGTGGTCATGGTGTCAGTCCTCGTTTTTGGCGGGTCTGACGGATCGGACGGGTGGTATCGAAAGTCTCCATGAGGCGCGCGCGCACGCGCACGTGTAGGAGTTACGACGTAGTCCGTCCGATCCGTCAGATGCGCTTGTTTCAGTTATCGGCGTAAGGGGTGTAGGCAGGTGCAGGCGGGTACTTGAGACCAATGCCCTGAAACCCGCGCAAGCCCATGCCGTTGCGCCATTTGTCCAATCCCCGGGTGAGCAGCAGATCGGCAAAACGCTTCTGCGATCCGGTGAACTCACCCGCAGCTTCAGCCCATTGCTTCCAGTCGGAGAACAGTTCGGCGGTCAGAGACTTGGCGTTCGGGGTGCGAATGCAGCGTTCATCCAGCCAGCGCCCCAGCGCGTCCTCAGCCTCGAAGTACTCCTCGGTGGCCTCCACCACGCGCTGTGGCGGATCAAGCCGACCGTGACGCTGCCAGTCCAGACAGCCCTGCACGGCCCATGCGAGGATGCCGTCGCGCTCGGCCAGCAGCTTTTGCTGCAGGTTTTTGTCGCGGCGCTCGGGTGGCACGGTGATCGTGAACGGGATCAGGTGCAGCCTGCGTTTCATGGCCTCGTCGATGTTGCGGATGGCCGGTTTGTGGTTGCCCGCCACGAACAGCTTGAACTGCGGGAGGAACTCGAAGAAGTCCTGACGCATGAAGCGTGCGGAGATCTTGTCGCCGCCGGTCAGGTTCTTGAGCTTGGACTCGGCCCAGCGTTTGCCCTGTTCGGTTTCGATGGCCGCCACGAAGCGCGCGCCGCGCAGACCCGCCATGTCGGTCGGATGGCGGTCGGTGCGCGTTTCCATGAAGGTGTCCATGGGCGCGTTGGTGGCGTAGTCACCGAGGATGGTGGCCAAGGTGTTCACGAACACCGACTTGCCGTTTGCGCCCGTGCCGTACAGGAAAAACAGTGCGTGCTCCTGCGTGGAGCCGGTCAAGGCGTAGCCAAGCATCCGCTGCAGGTAGGCCTGAAGCGCCTTGTCGCCGCCCGTGACCTCGTTGATGAACTGCTTCCAGGTCGGGCAATCGCCGCTGGGCGTGGCCGTGGTGATCTTGGTCATCCGGTCAGCGCGCTCGTGCGGGCGCATCCGGCCAGTCCTGAGATCGACCACGCCGCCGAGTGTGTTGAGCAGCCACGGATCAGCGTCCCATTCGTCGGTGATGGCCGCGTGCCTGCGATCCGCACGCGCCAGCCGTTCCACACCACCGACCGTACTGGCGCTGGCGAGTTTGGCGGCAATCTTGGGGTTGTCGGCACGCACAGCAGCCTGGCGGCAGACGCTTCGGATCAGGTCGGTGGCCGCCAGCGTGTCCTCGGTGCGCCAGCGTTGCCCGTCCCACACCAGCCATCGCCCCCAGGTCGCCACATAGCGCCAGTCGCGGTGGTAGCGCCGGGTGAAGGACAGCGCCAGCGCGTCCTCGGTACCCCAGACGGATTCGTCGCTGCTGACCACCGGCTCGGCCTCATCGGCCACATCGTGCATTTGCAGGCGCGGGCCGTGGGTGAGGAAGGTGGCGACATCAAAACCCTCGGTGATGGCGTCCGCCGCGTCCCAGCCCTCGGCGGCTTCCTCAGGCGGGTACAGGATGTGGCAGGACTTGGCTCCGGCCGACAGGATGGCCTGCGCCGCTTGCGTGGCGTACTCCCAGCCCGGTTTGTCGCGGTCGGGCCAGATCAGCACGGCCTTGCCCGCCAGCGGCGACCAGTCGGTCTTGTCGACCGGGGCGTTGGCACCGTGCATGGCCGTGGTGGCGACGATGCCCGCGTCGATCAGGGTCTGTGCGCATTTCTCGCCCTCGACCAGTACCACCTGGGCGGCATTGAGCATCCCGGGCTGGTTGTAGAGCGGGCGCGGGTCGGGCGGCGTCATCTTGCGCCGCTTGGCGTCCCAAGGGCGGAACTGCTTCTTCTGCCCGGGTGGGTCGTAGCGGTAGACCACCGCGATCAGCTTGCCGCTCGCATCGAGGTAGTCCCACTTCGCTGTGGCGGGGCCAAGCTCGTCGACGGGCATCTCTTTCTTGCCGGATCGACGCACTGGCATTTCGCGGGCGCGACCGAGCAGTTCGGCCGCCGCATCCAGCACCCGGTTGAAGTCGGTGTGGATATTGAGCGCCAAATGTCCGGCAATGAGGTTGAAGATGTCGCCGCCGTCGCCTGTGGCGCGATCCGTCCACAGTCCAGCTTTTTCACCGTCGAGCACGACCTCAAGGCTGTCGCCGGGACTACCCAGCACGTCACCGATCAGGAACTTGCCCCGGCGCTTCTTGCCTGCCGGAAACAAGGTGGCGAGCACCGAGGGCAAACCAGCGATCAAGCCTGCCCGCAGCGCCTCGCGTTCGCTGTCATCGAAGATGCGCCGGGGCTGGACGGGGTGTTGGGTGTCGTTGAAGTCAAGCATCGACGGCACCTCCGATCACATCGGCGATCTCCTCCAATGACAAATCAGAGGGGATGCGTGCGCATCCTTGTGTTTCTGCCCATTTGATGAGCTCCGACATCCGGAAGCGAACCATATTGCCGATCCGGTAGTGAGGAATACGCTTCGAAACCCGACACCGTGGCTTGGTGAAGTAGTACAGCGGGAGATTCAGCAGACGGGCGGCTTGGCGTGCGCCCACCATTGGTTCCGCCGCTGATGCTTGTGAGTAGGCATTCATGGCGTCCTCCAGCAGCGGTCTTGCCACGCGCACATCCGGCATTCGAAGTGGGTCGGGTCGTGGAAGGCGCGCGGCAAAAGCTCGCCGGCTTCGGTGGCTGTGATGACCTTCACCGCCCGATCCGACATGCGCTGGGCCAGTGCCGCGTCAAAGGGCACAAGCTCGGTGTAGATCTCCATCGTGTCGGCGTTGAGGGCCGTGAAGATCGCCGGCTGCTCGTGCAGTTCGAGATAGGCTTGGTAAATCGCCACTTGCGCCGCGTAGATGGGCTTGGAGATGGCCAAGCCCTTTTTCGCCAGGTCGCTCCAGGACTTGTTGCCCAGACATTTGCACTCCCAGAGCGCGGGATAAGCAAAGCCCTCGGGGCCAGCGACGATGACGCCATCGACGTGACCTTGCAGGCGACCGTCGGCCACCGAGAAGCCGAACTGCTCGCCGTCCGCCTTGCGGGTGCGCAGGTCGAAACCCGCGTCCCGCAGCCACGCCACCATGCAGTCCTCCATGACGTGGCCGCGCTCGAAGACGCGCAACAGCCGAGCCTGCGCATCGCGTCCGTGGTCGATGGGAGCCTTGGCGTACTCGAACTGCAGCGCACGCTCGCAGCCCACCCCAAGACGCGAAGCCCCAAGGTACTGGCGTGCGGACTGACGTTCGCGAGCCTGCTGCATCCCGGCATCGACCAGCGCCGTGACACGTTCCGAGAGGCTTGAAGATGAGTTGAAATCCAGCATCGCAGCCACCTCAGAACGGAATGTCATCGTTGAAATCCGCAAACGGATTGGCGGCATCAGGTGCCAGCGGATCAGGCGTCGCAGGCAAGCCCCGCACGGGCGGGAACTTGGTGGCCTCGTGGTGCGCCACCATTGCCTCCGACCAGCAGGTGACAATGGCTTCGATGACGCGCAGCGCCTCGCTTTCCGAGTAGTCGCCCAGTGGCTTGTCGAAGCCAATCTCGCCCGCCGCCCCGCCAAAAGCCTTGAGGCACTGGCGCATTGCAGCCAGTTCGACATCAGACGGATTGATCATGGCGACCTCCGTCTTGTCCAGGTAGCCCTTTTGTACGCGCTCCCAATTGCCGTACATCAGGTGAAAAGCGTCCTGACAACGGCGAGAGCAGAACACCCAGTCCAGGGGATAGCGCCGGGGGTCGCCCACACCGTGGCAGTTGTCGGTGTGGCCGTAGCCCCGGGCCTGTCGTTTGCAGACCCAGCATTTCACGCTCCCTCCTCAAGCTCATCGAGCAGCAGGCCCAACTGCAGGGCAGCGCCAGCGAAGGCCGCCTCACAGCGGCGTTTGAAGTCAGCGTAGTTCGTCGAGCTGCGTGCAATCGCCGTGACCGCGTGAATCTGCGATTCCAGATGCGCAAGCCCCTGATCGGAGAGCCACTGGTGGTGCTTCTGCGAGATGCCCTTGCGGTTGCGGATCTCGTTCAGCAAGTCCTCCGGCAGCACCGGCCCATAGACCCAGCGGAGCGTGATCTGGCCAACGACGTGCGGTGGGTTCTGGTCGTGGCCCTGGTACTTCCAGCCGAACAAGCGATAGATGGCGCGATAGTAATCCGGGTGAAAGCGTCGCTCCCACGATGCGCAGGACTGGCGCAGCAGCTTGGAGATCAGATCCTGCAACGCATCCGGCGCGCGATGGTATTGATACCCGGTGGCCTCATCGATCAGCGCGACCTCACCAGTGGTGGCCAGCGCCCGCATGATCTTCATGCAGTTGGGAACCAGCTTCCGGCGCGCACGATGCAGTGTGTTGCCGAGTGCGGCATCAATCACCCCTGAGGCGATCTGGGTAATCACACCTGCCGGGAAAAACTGTGCCCGCCTACCATTGGGAAGCAAAATCGGTGACTCAAATTTGTCCAGATTCAACAATGAGTTAGGCGAGAAATCGGCCAGAATTTGGCGAAAACGGTGACCCGTGTTGTTCTCGTGGATGCCGAGAAGCTTGGCCACCTGCTTGCGGACGTAGCCGCGCTCGCCAGTGGTGAGCACGACGGCCTCGCAATCGAGATCACCAAATTGCACAACGCCGTAGTGGCTGGCAGTGAGGATGGATGTGTTCATGGCGACCTCCTCACTGTGCCCACGACGGTTTGCCCGTCACGGGTGCGCGCTGCGGAGCCGGGGCCTGATACGCGGGCGCTGTCTGCGCCGGAGCGCCAGACGTGCCACCGCCGGAAGTCTTGAACGGCACACCCATCCACTTGGCGTAGTCGGGGTGATCGGGTTCGACCGCCACCTTGATCACATTGCGATCCTGGCCCTTGGCGTCTTTTTCGATGTCGATGCGGGCGAGGAACTCGATGCCATCCAGCTCATGGAAACCTTGGATGCGACGCGCAGCGGCGGCCTGCGGGCTGTTGTCCTGCGGGTGAACGTTGCGGGCGCTGTTGAGGATGGCGCGGATGAAGCTGCGCCCCATCTGGCCCCAGGTCGGACCTTTGGGCGAGTAAAGCCCGATGTTCGACCACATCTTGCGTTTGGCGTAGTCGCCCGCAGTGACCACGAACTCGGCAGCGAGGTAGATCGATCCGGTCTCGAAAGATTGGGTTGCATAACCGCCGTCCCACCCCTGTGAGGGGTCGTCGTAGCCGCCAGGCTTGAACGTCATGCGCACCGGGGCCGGCGTGGCTTTGGGGATCAGGTCGAAGCCTGACTGTTGGGGATCGGCATCCTGAAAATCGAAATAGTTTGACGACATGGCGGTTACTCCTTGGGTTCGGTGGTGTTCGGGATGGCGGCGCTGACAGGCGCGATGGCTGCGCCTGCGCACTTGGCGATCAGTGCGCCGAGATCAGGTGGCTCCAGCAGGTCGAGGCGACCGCTGCGGTCTTTGGCCGGAAAGCCAAAGGGATTGAGGGTGCCGGTGACGAAAGCGCGGTAAGAGCTACCGTCCTCGGCCTTGATTTCGGCCAGCGTCACGACCTCATCGACGATGCCGGGTAGCTCCAGAGCGGTCTTGCTGCCTTCGATCTGCGGCACAAAAACCTTGCGGTTGTAGTCATCAAGTCGCTCGTCGAGGATTGCCACGAACACCACGTTCTTGCCGCGAGCGTGCTGAAGGTGGGTGAGCGCACTGATCATTTCCTGCCCAAGCAGGCCGTAGGCGGCACGCAGGTCTGGCTTACCGGAGCGGTCGCTGATGGCCCCGGGCTGCGTCTTGCACCACGCGAAGCACTGGCGGGACAGTTGCGTGATCGAGTCGACGAAGAAGGTCTGGTAGCGATCCAGCTGCGCCGGATCGCCAAACTTCTCGATGACGTGGTCGTAGTGCGCCTGCGAGAAGGCAGACTCCGGCGGCAGTGACTTGTCCGGACCCGCGAGGAAAACGAACAAATCGCGTGATTCCGGCCACGAAGTCGGACGGATGGTGTCACCGGGCCAGTCCGCCACCGCCAGATCACCGGCCTCGACGTCGAGAAACAGTGTGGTGGCGGGATCGAGGTCTTTGAGGCGGGAGGTCTTGCCGATGCCGGACTTGCCCAGCATCAACAACTTCACACCCTTGCGCTCGGCCATGCGCTGCTGCGCGGAGATGATGGGCAGGCTCATGCGGCACCTCCATCCAGCGTGAGCGTGATGGAGGGTTTGCCTTCCTCCACCGTGCGCGCGGCGGCGAACTGCTCGCGCAGCGTCGTGGGCCAGTTGGAGTAGCGGGACTCGGACACCGACAGCTTGACGTCAATGTAGTCCTCGACCTTTTCGCCGGAAGCCGCGATGCGCTCGGCCATCTCCTTGAGGACGGCCTGATTCCAGGTCACCTTCTTGGGAAGTTCGTACTTGACGTGCAGCGCGCCATCGTTGACGTGGGCAGTACCGAAGTCGCGGCCCGATTCACGCAGTGCGGCACGGGCTTGTTCGCCGAAACGCTGGAGCTTGGCGGCATCCAGCTTGACGCGAAGCTGCTTGAGGTAGGCGATGGCTTCATCGACATTGCGCTCGGAAACGACGAAATCGGTGATCGACAGCATCACAAGCTGGGCGACGGTCATGCTCGCGAGGTCAGCGGGGTAGAGAGTCAGTTCTTTCATGGCTGCTCTCCTCACGCCGATACACGCTCGGAAGTCGATGCGTAGACGTGACGCTTCTCGTAATCGAGCACGCCGTTCTCGCCGTCGAGGGGATAGGCTACCTTCTTCGAAAACTTGTTGAAGACAGGGCCCCGACCCATACCGCGCCAGCGCGTCAGTGTCTTGGGGGAGATTCCCCAGCGGTTGGCCAGTTCGACCTCGCTGAGGAATCGCCGCTGGGACAGCGCCGAAGATTCAGGGGTGGACATCGGGCTGAGTCCGACGCCGGAATTGAGGCTCGGCGTGCCACCGAAGCCTCCTGAAAGTGCCATTGAATAGGCCATTGCCATGCTCCTTCCCTTTCAGGGATTGGGGCGTGACCGGTGGCCAGTCCTGTACTGACCGTTGACGCCGGTTCACGCCTTCATCGGGGAAGGCGCTACATCCGGCGTAGCAACAGCTACTTTTGGCGTAGCGGAAAAATATTTTTGCTTTCCCCCCCGCTACCCGAGGGACGCAATCAACCGGCGTTGCTCATTCCAGTCCAAGGGCACCTTGGCACGCAGGAGCGCCTCCAAGGACACCGCCCGAGGGAGTCGTCCTTCGTAGGCGGCCTGGATGATGTCGGGGGCGAGAAGCGCAAGCCGCAGCAGATCGCTGACCGTGGAGCGGTGGATGCCCTCCCGCTCGGCGATCTCCGTGGCGCTGGCCAGTTTTCCGCTGTCGATCAACTGCTGCCAGTAGATGCCGCGGCCCATAGCCCGGATCAGCGGGCGATCCTGTTCCGGGGTGAGCACGGGCGTATCGGTGACGGCAATCGGCTGGCTGACGCCCTCCGGTGCGACGATCACCTTCTTGATGCCGCGCTTCTTGAAATGGAGGGGCACGAAAGTCGTGATCCGGACACCGCCGCCCTCCAGCGGGTGGCGGCGCTCGTGGGGTTTCCCATCGCCGATCAGCTTCTTGGACGAGCGATTCATGGGGTAACCTCCATTTCCAGCAGCTCGCCCCCAATGCTGTTTGCCTCCAACTCACCGGCCAGTTCCCGCCATCCCGACTCACGCCAGACAATGTCAACACCATCAGACAGAAGCTGAACGCGCTCGATCAGCAGGTTGACCAGACGTGTCTGCTCGGCCGGGAACAACTGCTTCCAGACATCCCCGAGGCGGCGCATGGCCAGCACGGTGGTTGGTTCGTCGATCTCCGGGTACTTGATTCGCACCGTGTTCCAGACCCCTTGGATGCTTTCTGGCGACTGGAGTGCCCCCACCAGCAGGTTCACCACTACTTCCTCGATCTGGTCGGCGGGGATCATCCCGGTGGCACTGCTGCGGTAGCCGTAGCGGCTGTCTGCCTTGGGGATGTAGTAGCGGTATTTTTTGCCGGATGGCTTCTTGCTGTAGGTGATGTGGTACTTGCCACCATCTGGCCCGTACATCAGGCCGCGCAATAACGCGTCGGTTTTGTGCCGCGTTTGAGTCTTGCCCATGCGTTGGTGCGCGTCCTCGGACAGGATGTCCTGGACCCGATCCCACAACTGCCGGGTGATGATCGGCTCGTGCTGACCGGCATAAACCGCTCCTTTGTGACGAATTTCGCCAACGTAGATCGGGTTGCGCAGTACCTTGGATATGTACTTCTTGTCCATCGGCGTGCCGTTGCGCACACTGCCGTCCTTCAGACGATTTGGCTTGGTGGTGATGCCCTCCAGGGCCATCTCGCGGATGATGTCCGTGATGCAGCGCGTTTCGGCGAAGCGCGTGAAGATGCGCCGGATGGTTTGCGCATCCTTCTCCTCAATGACCAGCTTGCGATCTTTGATCTCGTAGCCCAGTGGTGTGTAACCGCCCATCCACAGCCCCTTGCGCTTGCTGGCGGCGATCTTGTCGCGGATGCGCTCGCCTGTGACCTCGCGTTCGAACTGGGCGAAAGACAGCAGGATGTTGAGCATCAGCCTACCCATTGACGTGGTGGTGTTGAATTGCTGGGTGACCGACACGAACGACACCTTGTGGCGCTCAAACACCTCTACCAGCTTGGCAAAGTCGGTCAGGCTACGCGTCAGGCGGTCGATTTTGTAGACGACCACGATGTCGATCTGGTCGGCAATGATGTCGGCCATCAGGCGCTTCAAGGCCGGACGCTCCATGTTTCCGCCCGAGTAACCACCGTCGTCGTAGTCGTCGCCTACCGGCAACCAGCCCTCGGCACGCTGACTGACGATGTAGGCTTGACCCGCTTCGCGCTGGGCGTCGAGGGAATTGAAAGACTGGTCGAGGCGCTCGTCCGTGGAGACACGGGTGTAGACGGCGCAGCGCTTCTTGGTTACGACGGTATTCACTGGGCACCTCGCTTCTGTTTGTTCTTGGTGAGTCCGAAAAACAGCGGCCCTGACCATTGGGTGCCGGTGATGTGGCGAGCGACTCCGGACAAGCTCTTGAATCGGCGGCCTTCGTATTCAAAGGAACCATCCGCCTGCGCGGTGACGCGGTGCTCGCGGTTGTCAAATTCCCGTACCAGAACCGTGCCGGGAATGACTTGCACTTCAACGCCCCGCTGCGTCTTGATGTTGGATTGCGCTTCACCAATCCGTGCCATTTGCGTCTGCACGGCGAGTTTGGTGCCCAGCGCTTCCTCCTGAATCTTGTAAGCGACGCGGCCTTCAACATAGGCCCGGTTATGGTGGGGCGGTCGCTGCGGGAAATACTTATCCCAAACCGCCCACAAATCCTTCATGGGCAACTTGGGCAGATTCGCGATTTGCGCGGCCAGAGAGGGTGGTGTTATCGGTGCGTTCATTTGAAAACTCCTTCTGTAGAGGGGTTTGTATGAACGCGCTCGGGTGCCGAGAAGCCAAGAGGAATGTCGCTTTCTTGCAGACGCGTGGAATGCAAGCGTGCAATGGCGGTCGCGATGATTTCTGCTGCCTCGCGTGCCCTTTGCCGTGGGGACATCAATTCAGGGAGTGTTTGTTCGACGGTCATTTCGGTAGCCAGTTAGAGTTGTCAGACCGTTACGAAGAATATGTACACAAGGTGGTCGAGGTATCCCGTTTCGGCGCGCATCAGATAGGGAGAGCGAGATTTCAGACAGATTTCTTTGGGCGACGTTGACGCAAGCACTTGTCCGAAGACTGTGGTTCTCAGAGTGGCGTGGCTCGGCAGCGGGATGGCGTAGAGACTGCGCCAGTGCGCCCAGGAACCGTTCGCCGAGCACGTCGATGCCTGCGAGCTCGTCGAACAGAAGCGCGTAGTCACTGCGCCGGACGGAGGAGGGACGCCGATCCACGCCGTAGGGCTAACGACACACATCCCAGTCACAGCCGAAAGAGTGTGGTTCGTCTCGGGTCGCCTCAATTGACCTGATGTTCATCAGGTCATATATTGTTCAAATCGGTGAGGAGCCATGCCATGAGCAAGCGAAAGACCGAAGACATTACGGAGCCGCAGGCAAGAACGCTGCGGGCGATTTGCCAAATTCTCGACACCACGGGTCTGCCGCCCACTGTCAAGGAATTGGCCGAAGCCCTGGAAATCAGCCATGCCAGCGCTCATGAACAAATCGCGCAGTTGGTGCGCAAGGGGTACTTGAGGAAAGAGGCAAGAAAAGCGCGGAGCATCGTGGTCGTGAACCGCAACGAGTGATCGCGATGCTTTGATTTCACTGAGGGGAATCCTTGATGGGGCATGTTCGGCTCGGGGTACTACCAAGAACGAAGGCGTGGAAGGAGGTCATCGAACTGATCGCCGCCGGTGCTGACGTCTCCCAAATCGCCAATGCCACCATCACTGCGGCCGAAAAGGCCTTCTCCTTCGTGATGGACGATGTGGGCTACACCGAGGCCGTTTGGCTGATGACCCAGATGGCCATTGCCGCCAAGAAACCCGATATCCACCAGCACCTTGCGGCAGTGGGCATCCATCTACCTGCCGACCCCTCCCTCATCGATGTGACCACGGCGATCACGGAGGCACTTGATCGGCGCGTAGAGGGCAATGGCCAGCGATCAGACCTCGGAGACCTTGCCAATCGGGCTATCGTCGGTGCCGTCAACGATGTCCTCGCCCCCAAACTGCAATCACTCTTTTCGTCCGACCCGGACACAATGCGGGCGGCGCTCGCAGACTTGGGCAAGCCGAAGGAGTTTGGCGACTTCTCCCGGCGATTTTTTGCCCGGCTGGCCAATGAAGGGCTGCAGTATTTCCTGAGCAAGGTCGTAAACACCCAGCTTGGCGATGGAATGCGCTTTGCGACGATGAATCAATCGGCCCAGTTCAATGCAGCTCTGGAGACCCACACCCGAGAGGCGTCGGTCATCGTCGAGAAGTTTTCAAGCGAGTGGTTCTCAAAGCACCGGTTTCATGAGGGCGGTGATATTTCCAGAAAATCGTCGGACGGATTCGCAGGCTATGCGCTGAAAAAGATGAAGGACGAGTTGAAAGCGGGGGCGCGCAGCGATGCAAGATAAGCGATACGTTCTGTGCGGCAATGCGTCTGCAAAAGGCATCAGCGAAGATCCCTCACGCGACCTGCGGCTGCGGCTCTCCGGCAAGGCCGGGCACGGCAACATCACCCTGCGCATCGAAGACGTCCACACCAAAATGTTTCGTGGCGTTCCGCCGCTGTTTCACGACCTGCTAGAGATCGCCACCTACGTTTACAGCGCTGATCAGGTAGTCAGACGCGGTGCGGACGATGTCGATTCCTTTGGTGATGGCTGGCGACGCGACCTGCACTTCGTGGTTCCGGTGCGCAATCCCGATTTTTGGAACAGTGCGGTGGTGCAGGAAACGCTGTGCTCGACGCTCGGGTTCCTGTCCGACGACCAGTACCAGTTCGACTTCGTCAAACTCGACCAGGATCACCAGTTCCAGGAGTACCTAGAGTTCAATGACACCCAGCAGATGTACGGGATGCCGGAGCAGGTGGTGATGTTCTCCGGCGGACTGGACTCTCTTGCCGGCGCCATCGATGAGGTTATGAACCAAAAGCGGCGCGTGCTCTTGGTCACCCACAAGTCGACCTCCAAGCTAAACAAGCGACACCGCGTACTCGAAGAGATGCTGGCCGCGAAAGCAGGCGACAACGTGCCGCACCGCATTACCGTTCGCGTCCACAAGACCAAAGAACTGAACCGCGAGTACACCCAGCGCAGCCGGTCGTTCCTGTACGTCTCCATCGGCGCGACGATTGCCCGGATGCTCAACCTCAAGAGTGTCCGCTTCTACGAGAACGGCGTGATCAGCCTGAATCTTCCGGTGTGCGCTCAGGTGGTCGGCGGCCGTGCCACAAGGACAACGCACCCTAGAGTGATGAAAGGCTTCCAAGACCTGCTTTCATTGGTGGCAGGTGAGCCCTTCGCAGTCGAGAACCTCTACATCTGGAAAACAAAGGCGGACATCGTCAAGGTCATTATGGACGCTGGTTGCCACGACCTGATCAAGCATTCGATGACCTGCACCCACACCTGGGAGATGACGAACCAGCACACCCACTGCGGAGGCTGCTCGCAATGCATCGACCGCAGATTTGCTGTTCTCGCTGCCAAGGCTGACCAGCACGATCCGGCCGAACACTACAAGTTCGACGTGTTCACCCAGAGCCGCGATGCCCAAGATCAGAAGAAGAACGTGGACAAGATCATGGCGGCAGCCTATCTAGAGCGAGCCAATCAGGTGAAAGGTCTCACGGACGTGGCGCAGTTCGTCACCAGCTACCCCGACGTGGGCCGGGTCTTCAAGTATCTGAACTACGACAAAGCTGGGCAGGCTGCACAGCGGGTGTTCGATCTCTACAAGCGGCATGCCAACGAGGTGATGGGGGCATTGGATGATCTGCTCAGTCGCTACAGCAAGGAGATTCGTGAACGCACGCTCCCAGGCGACTGCCTGCTTCGGACTGCCTATGAGTCCGGTTCGGTGGTCTCGATGCCCGCCGTTGTCTCGGCCGAGAAGCTGCCAGACAACATCTTCCGAAAGCGCGGTGGTGTCTGGGAGGCACGTTTTCAAGGTCGGGGACGACACACCATCCTGATCCAGGGCGTAGACAAGGGGGCCGAGTACATCAACCTGTTGCTGGCGTTCCCGGATCGGGAGACATCGGTCTATGAGATTGCTGTTGGAAGCGCGGCCAACGCCATTGATCTGCCTGCCAACACCGGGGTGGCACCGGAAGATATTGAGGAGGGCTTCCAAGTGAGCCAAGGCGTTCCTCTGGGCGATGCGGGAGACGTCGCAGACAGGCAAGCCCTACGCGAGTGGCAGCAGCGAGCCCGCGAGCTGCTGGGCGAGATTGAGGAGGCTCGCGATGCCGGTGACCACGCCCGCATCGAGGAGATCGAGGAGGAAATGGCTTTCCTGACCAAAGCGATGGAAGGTGGCAAAGGCCTCGGAGGGCGGCAACGCAAGGCTGGGGACAAGCGGAAGAACGTCCGGGACGCCTTCCGCAACGCCGTCGACCGTGCCATCAAGCAGATTGCGAAGTACGACAAGCCGCTGGCAGAACACCTAGACAACAGCATCAAGCGTGGCGACGTGGTGGGCTACCGACCTGAGGTGCCCATCGTTTGGGATGTGCGGCCTGTCACGAATGGTTGAGACGGAGGATCGAGTGGCGTTTTACCAAGTGCTGATAGCGGTCGAGCAAGAGCCTAACAAGTTACGTCAGGTCTTTGAAGACCTCGATGAGAGTGAATTGAAACCGAAATTGGTTATTCCCTACAAGAAAGGCACGAGCCTGATCTGTGGAAACGAGGTCATTCCAGTCTCACAGATTCGAAAGATTCACATCGTCCGGACTACTCACCGTAACGAAGTTGAACGAGAAGACCTGCACAGCAAGAGTGTTCGCGAGATTGACAGGCTGAATCGTGAATCCAGCGGGGTTGTATTTATTAGTCCCGGCTTCGGTTATGACCCGGTAGATATCTTAGAGGCTGGCGAAGACGTAACGAGGAAATTCATCACTGGCCACCCAGGAGCCGCAGCTGGTTTGCCACCCCTGGCGAGGTTCGCAGGCAACCCCTGGCTTGTGACTGTGGTCGGGGGGCTCGTCGTTGCCTACCTTATCTGGAAGTTCGGCTGGAACAAGTAGCAGGGCGCCAGACATCGGATTGCGTCGGGTCGCCCGCGTGACGGCGGGTTCCATCACGAACAAGCAGCCGGAAGCCTGCGCCATTGCTGGAGCGGTTGCGAAGTCCTCCTCCGCAGAAACAGAGAATGGGCGGGAGCTGAGAACGAAAAACCGCCCGACAGGGGGCTGTCCGGGGCGGCGGCGTCCGTCGCAGCAAGGCCTGAACCCGCGCCAACACTGGGGGAACGGGCGAAAAAAAACCAACCGAGAACGGTTGGTTTTTTGAATAGTGGTGGAGCGGAGGAGGATCGAACTCCCGACCTTCGCATTGCGAACGCGACGCTCTCCCAGCTGAGCTACCGCCCCGTAGGCCGGATTCTACCCAACTGCCGGGGTGCTGTCAGCGGGGGTGGTTTCAGTTTCGTTGCCGGCGACGATGGTGGTGGCTGAGACATTGGCGGTGACATTGCCGAGGGTGGCGAATACGTCGGGGATGGTTTCTACCGAAACCAGAAGCCCCAGCGGGGCGACAGGCAGGCCAAGCGCCTGGGTGACCGGCATATTGGTAGCCATGAAGCTGACCTGGCCGGGCAGGCCAACCGAGCCCAGGCTGATGATCACCGCCAGCGGCACCACCGTGACCCATTGCATCAGGCTGATATCGGCACCACTGACCCAGGCGATGAAGGCGGCGACGGTGATGTATTGCACCGGGCTGGTCAGGCGGAACAGCGATACCCCCATCGGCAGCACCAGCGACACGGTGCGCAGTGGCAGGCCGAGGCGGCGGTGGGCGACATCAATCATGGCAGGCAGTGAGGCCAGCGAGGATTGGGTGCTCATCGCCACCACCTGTGCCGGGAAGACGGATTGGGCAAATTGCAGTAGCGGGCGGCCAGTCCATAGGCGAATCAGCGGATACACCAGCGCCGTCACCAGCAGGAACATCGCGCAGCACAGGCCGATATAGATGCCGAGTGCGCGCAAGGTGGCGGTGCCGGCTTCGGCACTGACCGCCAGCACCAGGGCAAATACGCCGATGGGGGCGATGAGCAGAATCCAGCCAACGATGACAATCATCACATCGGCAATAGCCTGCACCAGCTCCAGCAGACGTTGGCGGCGGCTGTCCTCGATGCGGGTGAGGCCAAAGCCGAAAAACAGCGAGAACACCACCAGCGGCAGCATGGCATTGCTGGCGGCGGCCTGGATGGCGTTATTGGGAATGATGCCGGTGAGCCAAGTGGCAAGGCTGGGGCGTTCCACACTCACGGCATGGCCGTCCTGCAGGCTGGCGCTGAGCGCCTGGGTCAGCTCCGGACTTGCCGGGATAAAGGACAGCAGCAGTGGGGCGATAAAGGCGGCAAAGCTGGCGGAGAAAGCCAGCAGTACCAGAAAGGTGATGATGGCGCGGCGGGCGATGCGACCGGAAGTGACGGCATCGCGCGCGGTGGCAATACCGAGAATCACCAGCGTGCCGACCAGCGGCACGACGGTCATTTGCAGTGCATTGAGCCAGAGTTTGCCGATCGGCTGGGCGATGGCCGCCACCTGTTTGCCAAGCTCGGGCGACTGTGCAGCCAAGGTCAGGCCAATGACGGCAGCCAGCAACAAGGCCAGCAGCATGCGGACGGGGGCAGAGAGGGTGAGTTTCATGACGGGCAGTTATCAGCGGAAATCGGCACGCTTGGGCAGCGCCCATGGCTGCTGGCGGCGGTCGTATTCATGCTCGGGCATCAGCACGAATACCGGGCGTTTGCTGGTATCGAGCTGTCGCAACAGTGCCACCATGACCGGCTCGGCCATCGCGGTGCAGCCAGCCGTGGTTTTGCCGGGCTCACCCCACAGATGGGCGAAGATGCAGCTGCCCATGCCGCGGATGTTCTGGGCGTTGTGCTCAATCACGAAGCCGTAGCGATAGCGGCTGTCGCCGCTGTTGTGGATGTCCAGCCGCATCGGCTCGCTGGAGGCCTTGACGGCCTCCTCGCCCACTTCGCGGCTATCGACAATCTGGTTGTAGAGCGGTGAGTCGTTGACATCCATGCACCAGTGACTGCCCTGCATTTGCTGATACGGCAGGCCGCTTTGCAGGGTGGATTGATAGCCAAATGCCGGGCCGATGCTGAACACGCCTGCCGGATTGCGGCCATCTCCCTCGCGTTTTTGCGGGCCGCTTGCCTGCGCCGGATGCAGACCAATGCCCCAGGCCGAGCCGGCGCGCCCCAGCATCACCGGGCGCGCTTCGCCACGTTGTTGCCACTGGCCGTTTTCGCGCTCGAAGAACCGCATCTGGCCGTGGATTTCGTCCCAGCCGCTGCTGGTGACGACAATCATTTGTCCGGCATCGTGCCAAGGCAGCACATTTTGCGATGCAGTGGGGCGGGTGGCAGTGCTGGCACAGGCGGCGAGCATAACGGTGGCGATGACAGCAGCAAGACGGGGGATGATTTTTTTCATGGGAGCGAATGTTTGTCAGAAATGTGGGGGAACAAGGCTTCAGTGCGTTGTCCGCAGTGTGACATGGGGAAGTGACATCAGCGGGCTTATTTGACTTCCTTGATGGCAATCAGCCCCGGTACATCGACCACGCCAAAGCCGGGGCGCTTGCCCAGGGTGATTTCAGCCTCGTTGAACAGGGTATCGCTCACCACCGGGTCGGCTTTGCACAGTGAAGGGCCGTCCAAATCAATCTTGCTGATGGCCTGTGACTTGGCTGCGGCAAGATGCGCGGCTGCCGCTACGCTGACCGAGGACTCGAGCATGCAGCCCATCATGCAGTCGATGCCGTGCAACGCGGCAAGGTCGGCAATCTGGATGGCTTGAGACAGGCCGCCGGTCTTCATCAGCTTGATATTGATGATGTCAGCCGCGCGCATCTGGATAAGTGTGATGACTTCTCTGGTGCCAAAGACCGACTCATCGGCCATCACCGGGGTGTGGACGCGCTCGGTGACGAACTTCAGACCGGCAAGGTCGTTGGCTTTTACCGGCTGCTCCACCAGCTCCAGGTGCACGCCGCTGTTTTCCAGTTGTTGCAGGGCAAAGACCGCCTGTTTGGCTGTCCAGCCCTGATTGGCATCCAGGCGCAGCAGGGCGCGGTTTTCCACCGCGGTATGGATGGCGCGCACGCGCTCGATGTCTACGCCGATGTCCTTGCCCACCTTGATTTTCAGTGCGGAAAAACCACGTTCAACGGCGGCCAGGGAGTCGGCCACCATCTTGTCGATAGTGTCCACGCTGATGGTGATGTCGGTGCTGACCACCGGGTCACCGCCGCCCAGCAGTTGATAGGCGGGGGCGTTGTAAAGCTGCGCGAACAGGTCGTAGAGCGCGATTTCCACCGCTGCCTTGGCGCTGTGGTTGTGAATCAGGGCCGACTGTACCTGCGCGATATTGCGGTTGTGGTCGGCCACTTCGCGCCCCAGTAGCTGCGGGGCGATATGGCGCTCGATGGCATCGACGATGCTGCCGTGGGTATCGCCGGTAATCACCGCCGTGGCCGGAGCGCCGCCCCAGCCGGACTCGCCGCTGTCGGTGCGGATGCGCACGATGATGTCTTCCACATGGTCAACACTGCGCAGTGCCGTCTTGAACGGCGTTTTCAGCGGCGTGCGCAAAAGTCCCAGTTCAAACGAGCAGATTTTCATTGGCAGCTTCCGGGGTTGCAGCAGGGGAGGTGCTTGGCTATCAGGGTCATGGCCGCATTTTCACCACGCTGTAGATTTTGTCGATATAAAGCGTGTCGTCGTCGCTGCCCAGCGGCTCCAGCGGGGTGACGGCCACGCCATTGACCGGCCAGCTACCGGCAACATCCGCATAGCGCACGTCGGGGGTGTCATGGATGACATAGGTAAGCCCCTTGTCATGACCGATGACCATCATCACATGGCCGGGGATATACACCAGGTCGCCTACTTGCAGGGTTTTCAGCACTTCGCGGCGTGCATCGCGGTTCATTTCTGCGGTGAAGGGGATGATATTGAATGCCGGACTCTTGCCTTGGTCGCCGGTATTGCGCGGCATTTCCAAGCCGAAGCCGGCATACACCTCGGAGACGAAGCCGCTGCAATCGCGCGCTTCGTAGCTATGTCCCCAGCCATAGCGCTCGCCTAGGAATTTGAAGCTCTGCTCAAGCAGGCTGCGCTGGTTGAGCGGCAGATAGTGGCGGCTGACATCGGCCGAATGCGGCAGCAGGGCAGGGCGCAATTGCAGGCGACCCTCGCTATCGCGACTGGGTAGCTGCACCACATGCGCGGCCGCGGGTAACTGGCCATTGACCGGTTCCTCGCGCGGCCAGTCGGCCAGCAGCGGGATGCGGGTGCCCATGTCCAGCGACAGCCGTGAAAGCTGCGGGGCTTCCGGGGTATAGACGGTTTCTGCGCGCGCGCCGGTCACCACCAGCCACGGGCTGCGCTCGGCATAGGCCAGCACCGTGGTCGCATCGCCAGTGGCGAGCAAGTCGCTGCGCATCCAGGCGGCATAACGGGCAGACACTACAAACGACCATTGCCGGTCGCGGCTTTCATGCAGTATCGCCACGGCAGTGCCGGGGAACAGTGCGCTCTCCTGAAAACGGTCGATATCGGTATCACCCACGCGGCTGAACACCCGTGTGGCGGTGGGGAAGGTGCGCAGGTCGGCGCGCGCGATGACCAGCGCAAAACGCGGCTGCACCTGTGCGGGCAGCGATTCCAGGGCAAGGTCGGCCAGCCAGCCATCAATCATGCTGTCGCTGATGCGCTGCCCCTGACTGTCATACAGGCTGCGCCGGGGGCGTGCGGACAGCTTTTCCACGCGCGCGCGAACTTCCTTGTCGCTCATTTGCGCCGGCAGACGGCGCAGCTCGTGCATGCTCGGGTCTTGGGTGCGCAGGCGCTGGTTTTGTGCATTGATTTGGGCAGCAGAAAGCAGCAGGGCGTCGGGCTGCTGGCTGCGTGAAATCCAGTATTCGGCAGTTTGCTGGGCAGGTGCTACATGGGGGATGACATGCAGCTTGTCGCCTGCCTGTACACCGTTTGCAACCATCATCAGCGCCAGGCAAGTCGCCAGTGTGCCGGTGCGGAAAATTTTGCTCATCATCCGTTTGCTGCTCCGGGGTATTTCGAAATCGGGGGTTTCAAGCATAAATTACCGCCATAGTTTCGGTGAGAAAGATTTCCGGGGGGAAAATGCCCGCAAGCAAGCGTTGGGATTTGAAAGCCGCCCTGTCATTGGCGTTGTTTGCTGCCATGCCGGTGCAAGCAGGCGATGATGCGGCCTTCATCGAAGCCGAAGTGGATGCGGTCGTTGCCCGCTACCAGTTGCCCGGCATTGCCGTGGGGGTGCTGCGCGATGGCGAAGTCATCGCCCGCGTGATGCGCGGCGAAACCCGGATTGGCTCGGGCGAGAAGATCGATGCCGATTCCATCTTCAAAATCGCCTCCAACTCCAAGGCCATGACCGGCGCATTGCTGGCGCGTCTGGTTGACCAGGGCAAACTGGCCTGGGATGACCCGGTGATCCGGCATCTGCCGGATTTCCGCATGTACGAAGATTGGGTGACACGGGAAATCCAGGTACGCGACCTGCTCATCCACAACAGCGGCCTGCCGGCCGGGGCAGGGGACTTGATGCTCTGGCCTTCGCCCAATGGCTTCAGCCGTGCCGATGTATTGCACGGCCTGCGTTATTTGAAGCCCAGATGGAGCTTTCGTTCGCGTTATGCCTATGACAACACCTTGTATATCGTTGCCGGTGAAGTGGCTGCGGCGGCAGGCGGCGATAGTTACGAGGCTCTGATGCAGCGCGAAGTATTCACCCCGCTTGGGCTTGCGCGCTGCCGGGTGGGCGAATGGCGGCAGGCCGAGCTTGGCAATGTCGCCCAGCCGCATCGCCTGCGCGATGGCCGCTTTGAGCTCAGCGGCGCAGATGGCGAAATCATTGCCGATACGCCGATGGCGGCCGCAGGCGGCGTGCGTTGCAGCCTGAACGATATGCTGCGCTGGGCCGGGATGTGGCTGGCAGCGGATGAGCATGGTCTGCAAGCGGGCAAGCCCTGGCTTTCGGCGCAGCAGCGTGCTGAAGTCTGGCAGGCGCATATGCCGATGCCGTTGAGTACGCGCATGCGTGCCTGGGACGGCAGCCATTATCACGCGTATGGCTATGGCTGGCGGCTGTCGGATATGGATGGCGCGGCGCGGGTGGCGCATACCGGCACCCTGAATGGCATGTATTCGGCGCTGACCCTGTTGCCGGAGAAAAACACCGGCATCGTGGTGCTTATCAATGGCGATGCTTCGGAAGCGCGCACGGTATTGATGCAGTCGCTGACCAAGCGTTTTACCGCGCCCGGCAACAACCCCGGCGTGGCGGGCTATGCCAGGCTTCTGGCCGAAGAAGCGGTTGTCAAAAAGCAAAGCCCGGCAGGCAGGGCCTTGCCCGATACTTCCGACCGGCGTCCGGCCAGCCCCCGGCAATTGGCCGCCGTGCTGGGGCAGTGGCGCGATCCGTGGTTTGGAGAAGTGAGCATCTGCCCGGAAGGCAAGGCAGTGCGCTGGCGCTCGCAAAAATCGCCGAGCATGTTCGGGCAGGTAATGGCGAGCCGCCACGGCTGGTTGGTGGCCTGGCAGGGCGCCAGCCTGACCGAAGCCTGGTTGCGGCCTCAGGGTGAAAAGCTGCTGATGGCCAAGCTCGACCCGGATGGCGATTTCAGCGACGACTTTGAGGATCTTGAGTTCAGCCGCATCGGCGAGTGCCCGGCAGGATGAAGTGAGCGCCCCTCAGCCAGGGCGGTATCGCCTCAGGCGGCGTACAAGCTCGCGCAGTGCAGCAGGGTTCCCATCATCCGCCGCATAGCGAGCCTTGTTGAAATCTTCTGCCAGGCTGCGGATGGCTTCGGCATCTTGCGGGCGGGCGGCGATGATGCGCTGGCTCCATTGCAGGGCGCTTTCATGAGGTTCGCGCGCAAGCCCGAAACGCTGGTAACGGGCGGAGAGTTGGTGCCAGGCGCGCAGTAGCGGGTCGGGTTCGCGCTCGCCACGGGAAAGCCACCAGAACATGGCGGCCAGCGACAGCGCGATGGCGATGGCCAACAGCAGTATCAGCTGCTCCGGGCTGATTCGGTCGATGCCCAGTTGGCTCAACATGCGGGATTGGCGTTCGGCGTTGAAGCTGAGCACGAAGTCGTTCCAGTTGCTGCGAAGCAGGTCGGCGAGATTCCAGGCCTGATTGAAATTGATAAGGCCACCGGCAAAGTTGCCCGGCATGCGGTCGGCTACGGTGTCGTAGATGCGTTCGGGAGCGACGGCAGCGGTGGGGTCGATGCGCACCCAGCCCTGTTCTTGCAGCCAGACTTCGGCCCAGGCATGGGCATCGGAATTGCGCACCACCCAGTAACCGCCGACTGGGTTGTGGTAGCCGCCGGTATAGCCGGTGACCACGCGCGCGGGCACGCCTGCGGCACGCATCAGAAATACGAAGGACGAGCTGAAATGCTCGCAATAGCCGACCTTGGTTTGAAACAGGAATTCGTCCACGGTATCGCGGGCGAGCATCGGCGCATCCAGTGAATACGCCAGCTCACGGTTTATCAGCGCCATCGCCAGCTCGACGATGGCCTCGGGGCGGCCGCCGCTTTGCCGGTGCCATTGCTGCGCCAGATGTTGCGCGCGCGGGTTGGAATAACGCGGATAGGTCAGGGCGCGCAGACGCTCGGCATCGGAAAGCTGCGCCTGGAAGCGCGCCGGTGGCGCCGATTCAAGCTGCCAGCGGCTCAAGGATTGCAGTTTGGCTGTTGCCAGCAGGTTGCCGTCCGGACTCATCAGGCTGCCAGTAGGGGCTGCCTGCGGCAAGTCCAGGGCGGTGATGTAGTGTTGCTCGCTGGGCTCGATTTCCAATTGATACTTCCAGCGCACGGGCTGCGGCTCGGCATTGGGCTGGATGTCAGCGACGGGGGGACGGGAGTTTCTCCAGCTGCGGCCATCAAAATCCCATAACACCGGGCCGCGCCAGTACATCTGCGAGCTGGGCGGGGCTGCACCTTGAAAACGTACCCGCATGGCGGGCGTGTCATCGACGATTAAATCCAGCCAGTCCCCCGGAGACATGCTGTCGGACAGCCCGAGCTTGCTGCTGGCGCGGTCGGGGATGCCCCAAAGTGGCGAGGAAATGCGCGGAAACAGCCAGAACACGGCCAGTGTCAGCGGCAGGCCGAGCAGCACCAGTTTGCCAACCCCGCGAATGCCGCTGAAAACGGACAGGGGCGGGAGATTGGCTTCGACATCGGCCAGCCGTTGCAGGCAGGCCAGCGAGGCCAGGCTGGCGGCCAGTCCCAGCAACAAGGTGGTCGGGCTTTGGTCCAGCAGGAAGGTGGAAAACGGTGCGAACAGGGCAAAGCCGACCAGGCTGCGGGCATCGCGCAGGCTGTGGGTTTCCAGCGGCTTCAAGGCCAGCATCATCGCCAGCAGGCCGCAGCCGGCATCGCGTCCTAAGCGAAAGCCGAAGCTGGCAAAGACTGCAAAAATCGCGACCAGGGTCAGCGGCAGCTTGAGCCAGGCGGGCAGGGCGCCGCGCTGGCCTGCCCAGGCCATCAAGAGCGCGGTGCCAACCGTGCCTGCGGCAAGTGACCAGGGCAGTTGTGGCAGCAGCGGCGCCAATGCCAGTGCCAATGTCAGCAGCAGAAAGCGCCGGGTATGGACATCAAGCATCGCCATGCTCCGGTAACAATGCCAAGGCACGCAGGCAGGCGTGGCGGTGTGCCGGGCCGCTGTCTGGCCCCAGCTCTTGCCGCATGGGCAGTTTCAGGCGCCAGCGGCGGCCTTCGCGCTCGGCCAGCTCGACCCAATGCGCCAGACGGCGGATACGCGCTTCATGCGGCAGGCGCAGCGCGAACCAGTCCAGCTCCAGGTCGTCGCCATGGTTGTCTTCCCAGGTGCGCGACATCAGCTGGTCGCGGCGGGCGCTGGCTTTCCAGGCGATGCTGCGCAAGGCATCGCCGGGCTGGTAATTGCGCAAAAGGTGCAGCTCATCCCCGGCAAAATGCGGTTTGCGCAGATTGCCGTCCTCGGCGGTAAGCGGCAGTGGCGGGCCATCGGCCTCGATGGCCGGATAGACCAGCAGCCATTCATCTGGTTGCAGCCAGGCCCAGGCACGGGCAAGCCCAAGCGGGCGGGTGGTGGAGATTTCAATGCGCGAAAGTGCCAACCAGCCGCGCTTTTCGGTGGGCAGTTCAATGCTGGCGATGCAGCCTTGCTGGGCGGGCAGGGAAAACCCGGTGCGGTTGTCGTCGATGCGCAGTTGCAGGCCGTGGCGGGCGCGGCTGTCTTGGCTGGAAAAGCTGATTTTGACCGGCATCGGGCTGCCGGCTGGCACCGGCTCTGCGGCAATCAGTTCAGTGCGCAGGCCAGAAAGCTGCAAATGGCTGCTCATCAGGCTGGCAAGCCCGGCGCCGCCCAAGAGCAATGCCAGCAGCAGTGCCGGATTGTTGTTGTAGTTCAGCGCGCCGATGCACATGGTGGCAACCAGCAGCAGATAGAACAGCCCGAAGCGGGTGGGCAGCACATAGACGCGGCGACGGTCAAAGGTGACCGGCAGCGCCTCGGTTGTGCGCGGGCGCGCAAATCGGGCAATCAGTCGCATCCACCATGGGCGCATGGGCGTGTTCAATCCAGTGGCACGGCAAGCAGGATGGATTTGGCAAGCGTGCTGCCATCGGCATCGCCCTCGCCAACCAGGCGATGCGCTGCCAGTGGCACGAACAGCGTCTGCACGTCTTCGGGCAGGACATGGCTGCGACCGAGCAGCAGAGCATGGGCGCGGGCGGCGCGCAACAGGGCAAGGCCGGCACGCGGCGACAGGCCAATCCGTACCCCCGGATGCTGGCGGCTGCGCGCCAGCAGCGATTGCACATAGGCCACCAGTGCCTCGCTGGCATGCACTTGCAGCACTGCCTGCTGCAAGCTGAGCACATCGGCTTCAGAGAGCATGGGGCGAGCGCTGGCAATCAGGTCGCGGCGGTCTTCGCCCATCAGCAGCGCACGCTCGGTCTGGCTGTCGGGATAGCCCATCGACAGCCGCAGCAAGAAGCGGTCAAGCTGCGAGTCGGGCAGCGGATAGGTGCCGGACAGATCCACCGGGTTTTGCGTGGCGATGACGAAAAACGGCAGCGGCAGCTTGCGAGTCACGCCATCGATGGTGACTTGCTGTTCGGCCATGGCCTCCAGCAGCGCGCTTTGCGTACGCGGCGGAGCGCGGTTGATTTCATCGCCCAGCAGGATGTGGGTGAACACCGGCCCTGGATGAAACTCGAACTGCCGTGCCGGCGCGTCATACACCGATACCCCGACCACATCGGCAGGCAACAGGTCGGAGGTGAACTGCACGCGCTGGAACTTCAGTCCCAGTGTCGCCGCCAGCGCATGTGCCAGTGTGGTTTTGCCAAGTCCGGGCAAGTCCTCAATCAACACATGCCCCGCTGCCAGGAGCGCCACAAAGGTCAGTCGCACTTCCAGCGGCTTGCCCAGTACCAGGCTGTTGACCTGGCTTACTGCTGCACGCAGCCGCGTATGCAATTGTTCATTCAGCATGGTATTCAACTCGGGTAACCTTGGCGGTCTTTTGATTACAGCCCGAGAGTTTAACGGTGTCGATGGATGAGGCGCGGACTTGGCGCCGTAATTTTCTGATGGCCTGGAGCTTGGTGTCGCTGGCCAAGCTGTGGATCGCCACGCGCCTGCCGCTGTTTGTGGACGAGGCTTTTTACTGGCAGGAAAGCCGGCATCTGGCCTGGGCGTATTCCGACTTGCCGGGCATGACCGCCTGGCTGATTCATTTGGGTGAAAGTATCGGCGGACACCAGCTTTGGGCGGTGCGCCTGCCATTTTTGCTGCTGGGTGCAGCGCTGCCGTGGCTGGTGGCGCGTATCGCCACGCGCTGGTTTGGCGCTGTGGCCGGTTGGCAGGCGGGGCTTTTGACCTGCCTGATGCCGCTTACCGCCACCCTTGGGTTGCTGGCATTGCCGGATGTGCCGATGGCCGCCGCCGCCGCCCTGTGTCTTGCCGCCGGTGCGCGCCTGCTGCAGCGGGTCGATGCGGCAGGCGCAGCGATGCTGGCGCTGGGACTGGTGTTGGGGGCGCTCAGCCATTACCGCTTTGCCGGTGTCATCGTGACCGGCTTTGTGGCATTGCTGCTGATGCGCGAAGGGCGCAAGCTGTTGTGCAACAAGCAGGTGATCGTGGCCTTGGTGATAGGTGCGGCTGGCTGGCTGCCGCTGATTTTCTGGAATCTTGCCAATGCCGATGCCGGCTTGAAATTTCACCTGCTGGAGCGCCACCCTTGGCGGTTTGATGTTGGCGGCGTGTCCTTTGTGCTGATTCAGATGCTGCTGGTCACGCCGCTGCTGTTTGTGGCCTTGATGCAGGCCTTTGCGCAGGCTATCCGTGCCGGTGACAACATGCAATGGCGCTACTTTGGCCTGCTGGGCGGGATTTCGACGATCGGGCTGTTCGTGCTGGGCTTTTTTGCCGACAACGAGCGCGTCAGCTTTCATTGGACCTTGCCCGGCTATCTGGCGCTGCTTGCAGTCGCGCCGCTGGTGATCGGGCGCTGGTCGCGCAGCTGGCGGCAACTGACTTGGGGCATGCTGGTGGCGGGCATGATTGCGATGCTGGGCTGGCATCTGCTGCTGGCATCGCCCACCATGCGCCGGGAAATGGCCGGGCAAAAGCACTACCCGAGCAATTTTTCCGGCTGGGACGAGCTGGCCGCTGCGGTGCATGAAGAGCTCTCCGCCATGCCGGAGAACACCGAGCTGGTGGTGGACAACTTCAAGCTGGGTGCGGAACTTGGCTTTGCCATGAATCGCGCCGATATCCGCGTGCTGGAGCATCCGCTCAATGCCAAACATGGACGCGCCGCGCAATTGCAGCTATGGGGCTTGACACGCACCACGCCCATACCCGGCAGCCAGCGCCCGGCCTTGCTGGTGGTGGACAGCAGCGAGGTGCGCTTCCGTGACCTGCTGGCGCAATACCGCAATCTGTGCCGGCAAGTGGGGGCGGTGGTCCCCAGGCGCGTTGTGAATGTCGACCATGGCGAGCGCCGTTTCATTCTTGCCGCCCTGCCGGTCAAAGAGACCATGGTCTGTACCACCCCGGCACTGGCCTATGTGGATAACCCGCGTCCTCTTGCAAAGCTGGGGCGGCGTTTTGTCGTGGAGGGCTGGGCTTTCCGCGAAGGCATTGGCATTGATGCAGTGGAAGTGCTGATTGATGGCGAGCCCGTGGCACGTGCCGAATACGGCCTTCCTGCCCACGGACTGGATAATTTTTGGGGGCTGCGCAACGAGCCGAACCAGATGGCGCTGGGCTTTCGCGCCGAAGTCAATGCCGGGCATCTGCGCAAAGGCCGGCACTGGCTGGGTCTGCGCCTCCATGGCCGTGATGGCGTGGTGGAAGACTGGACAGAGCAAATTGTGGAGATAGCGGAGTAATGCGGGGCAGGTTTGACAAGCCACGGCGAAGTCCATACTATTTCGCACCTTATGACCGTTGAATCGTCCACTGCCGTTGATGTCTGGCGCATGGTGTCGGCTCGACGGGTGTTTGAAGGCGAGCTGCCGCTGGCTGCGATGCCGCGCTTGTGCGAAGCCCTGCTGGATGCCGAGGGTATTGCGCGCTACCGGATGGAATTCGGGCGTGATGCACTTGGCGTGGCCTATGTAGCTTTGCAGGTCGAGGCCGAGTTGCCGTTGCAGTGTCAGCGCAGCCTGCAAAGGTTTCTTCTGCCCATCACGCTCCGGGAAAACCTCGGGCTGATTCGCGAAGAAGCTGACGAGGCTGCCTTGCCACCGGGTTACGAGCCCTTGCTGCTGCCTGCCGATGCACGCATCGTGCCGGCAGAACTGGTCGAGGATGAGCTGATTCTTGCCTTGCCAGTGGTCGCGGTCGCACCCGGCTCCGAAGCCGTAGCGCATGACTGGCCGGTCAGCGCGCCGGAAGCTGCCGCCAGCCACCCGTTTGCCGCCCTGGCCGCGCTCAAGCAAGGCAAGGAATGATTGCAGGGCATCCCATATATTTCGTTTCACGCACTACCCAGTTTCATTGGAGTTAAATCATGGCAGTCCAGAAGTCCCGTGTTACCCCGTCCAAGCGTGGCATGCGCCGTGCCCACGACAAACTCTCGGCCAAGCAGCTTGCCACCGACCCGACCACGGGCGAAACGCATCTGCGTCATCACATCACTGCCGACGGCTACTACCGTGGCAAGAAGGTTATCGAAACCCGCCGTTCGGTGGTCGAAGAAGAGTGATTTGAGCGCTGCGCTGCCCAAAGCGCACATGTCTCAGAGAATCTGCTTTATTGCTGACGATGCCGGTGAAAGCCGGTATCGTCTTTTCGTGCTCGTCATAGCGCCATTTTCCGGAGTCCACGCATGAATGCCCAATCGCGCATCTATTCCCGTATCGCAGGCACTGGCAGCGCGCTGCCCAAGCAAGTGGTAACCAATCACGACCTTGCCGAGCGCATGGATACCAGCGACGAATGGATTGCAACCCGTACTGGCATCCGGCAGCGGCATGTTGCAGCTGAAGGTGAAACCACGCTTACCCTGGCGCGCGAGGCGGCATTGCAGGCGATGCAGGCCGCCGGTGTCGGTGCTGACGATATCGACTTGGTGGTATTGGGTACGACTACCCCGAACCTGATTTTCCCTTCCACCGCCTGTCTTTTGCAGGCCGAGCTGGGTATCCGCTCCGGCTGTCCGGCCTTTGATGTCAATGCCGCCTGCTCCGGCTTCATTTATGCGCTCAGCATTGCCGACAAGTTCATCCGCACAGGCGATGTCAAAACCGCCCTGGTGGTGGGTGCGGAAACCCTGACCCGGATGCTGGACTGGGAAGACCGCAGCACAGCAGTGCTGTTTGGCGATGGCGCCGGCGCGGTGGTGCTGAAAGCTGATGCCGAAACCGGCATTCTCAGCACCCATCTGCACGCCGATGGCAGCAAAAAAGAGTTGCTATGGAACCCGGTGGGCGTGTCCGAAGGCTTCAAGCCCGAAGAACACAATGCCGGGGTGCGGGTGCTGATGACCGGCAACGAAGTCTTCAAGCATGCGGTCAAGGCACTGGATGCGGTGGTGGAAGAAACCCTGGAAGCCAACCATCTCTCCCGCGGTGATATCGACTGGCTGATTCCGCATCAGGCCAATCTGCGCATTATCGAAGCCACTGCCAAGCGCCTCGAAATGCCGATGGACAAGGTGATTGTCACCGTGGACAAGCATGGCAATACCTCCTCCGGCTCGGTGCCGCTGGCACTGGACACGGCCGTGCGCTCGGGCAAGGTCGAGCGCGGTCAACTGCTGTTGCTGGAAGCCTTTGGTGGCGGCTTTACCTGGGGCTCGGTGCTGCTGCGCTATTGATACTCCTGCGGGCTGCTTTCGGCAGCCCGTTTTTGTTGCCAAGTCGGGCAGGGCGGCTAAACTGCACACTTTTCCAGCAAAGGTGAGCGCGTGAGCGAACAGTTGGCATTTGTTTTTCCGGGGCAGGGCTCGCAGAGTGTGGGCATGCTGGCCGAGTTGTCCGAGGTCCATGCCCAAATCCGTCAGGCATTTGATGAGGCCTCCGAAGGCGCCGGGCTCGATTTGTGGGCGCTGTCGCAGGGCGGCCCCGAGGAAATGCTGAACCGTACCGAGTTCACCCAGCCGGCGCTGCTGGCCGCAGGTATCGGAGTATGGCGCGCCTGGCAGGCTGCGGGCGGCGCGCAACCGGTACTGTTGGCCGGGCATAGCCTGGGTGAATACACCGCGCTGGTGGCTGCGGGCGCTTTGAGCCTTGAAGAAGGGGCGCATCTGGTGCGTATCCGCGGGCAACTGATGCAGGAAGCGGCGCCAACGGGTACCGGGGCGATGGCGGCGGTGATTGGCGCCGAAGATGCCTTGGTGGCCGAGGTCTGCGAGGCCGCTTCCGATACCCGCGTGGTGGTGCCGGCCAATTACAACTCGCCGGGTCAAATCGTGATTGGCGGCGATGCCGAGGCAGTGGACAAGGCGCTGGCGCTCTTGGCCGAGCGTGGCGTGAAAAAGGCTGTGAAGCTGGCGGTCAGTGTGCCCTCGCATACGCCGCTGATGCGCGAGGCGGCCAACCGCCTGACCGAAACCATGCGCGGGTTGCACTGGAAGGCACCGGCCATTCCGGTGGTGCAAAACGTCGATGCCCGTATCCATGAGGGGGGGGACGATATCCGTGATGCCTTGGTGCGCCAGCTGTATCTGCCGGTGCGCTGGACTGGATGCGTTGAAGCGTTGGCCGGGCGCGGTGTGACGCGGCTTGGTGAATGTGGTCCGGGCAAGGTACTGACCGGTCTTGCGCGGCGGATTGACAAAACGCTGGATGCTCGCGCGCTGGGCGATATGCCGGGCTTTACCGGCGCGCTGGAAGAATGGCGTTGAAATTTTGATTTTGAGGAAAAACGATGAGCAAACCGCTTGAGAACCAAATCGCGCTGGTCACCGGCGCTTCCCGCGGCATCGGCGCGGCGATTGCCGATGAGCTGGCGGCGCGTGGCGCGAAAGTCATTGGCACTGCGACCAGCGAATCGGGGGCTGCGGCCATCGGTGCGCGTCTTGCTGCGCAAGGCGGCGAAGGCCGGGTGCTGAATGTCAATGAAGAAGGCGCCATCGAGGCATTGGTCGAGGCCATCCAGAAAGATCACGGTGGGCTGTCGATTCTGGTCAACAATGCCGGCATCACCCGCGACAACCTGCTGATGCGCATGAAGGACGAGGATTGGCAGGCGATTCTCGACACCAACCTCACCAGTGTTTATCGCGCCAGCAAGGCGGTGATGCGCGGCATGATGAAGGCGCGCCATGGTCGCATCATCAATATCGCCTCGGTGGTAGGGGTCACCGGCAATGCCGGGCAGGCCAATTACGCCGCCGCCAAGGCCGGCATCATCGCCTTCAGCAAGTCGCTGGCCAAGGAAATCGGCAGCCGCGGCATCACCGTCAATGTGGTGGCACCGGGCTTCATCGCCACCGACATGACCGCCGACTTGCCCGAGGATGCCAAGGCGGCGATGAATGCGCAGATTGCGCTGGGGCGCCCTGGCGAGCCTTCTGACATTGCCCGCGCGGTGGCCTTTCTCGCAGGCCCGGATGCGGCCTATATCACCGGCGAAACCCTGCACGTCAACGGCGGCATGTACATGCCCTGATGGCAGATGCGCCAGGTGGCCGCGCCGACCATACGCCAGTGTCGTGCGTGAGCCCAAGTTTCCCTTACACTACGCAACTCGTTTCACTTGAACCAATCCCCCGGAGGGGTCACACATGAGCAATATCGAAGAACGCGTCAAGAAGATTGTGGTTGAACAACTGGGTGCCAAGGAAGAAGACGTTGTAAACAGCGCTTCCTTCGTGGACGACTTGGGCGCGGACTCGCTGGATACCGTTGAGCTGGTGATGGCACTGGAAGAAGAATTCGAATGCGAAATTCCGGACGAAGATGCTGAAAAAATCACCACCGTTCAGCAGGCTATCGACTACGTGAAGGCCAACGTCAAGGCCTGAACCTGATTCGGTGTGAATCCATGTCGGGGCCGCTTTGTGCGGCCCTTGGCATGTTGGCAGCCATACATACACTTTAAGCAAAACGACAAACCGGAGTCCGCATGTCTCATCGTCGCGTCGTCGTCACCGGCCTTGGCATTCTCTCGCCGCTGGGCAACAACCTGGAAAGCAATTGGGCGGCCATCAAGGCCGGACGCTCGGGGATTGGCCCCATCACTCATTTTGATGCCTCGGCATTCGCCACGCAGATTTCCGGCGAAGTGCGTGGCTTTGATCCTGCCAGCTTCATCACGCCCAAGGACGTGAAGAAAATGGATCCGTTCGTGCACTACGGCGTGGCCGCAGGCTTGATGGCCATTGAAGATGCGGGTCTGGTGATTGAGGGCGAAGCGGCCGAGCGCATCGGTGTGGCAGTCGGCGCGGGCATCGGCGGGCTTTCCGGTATCGAGGACACCACGCTGAAACTTGCCAACGGCGGGCCGCGCAAGATTTCGCCGTTCTATATTCCCAGCACCATCATCAATATGGTGTCCGGGCAACTTTCCATCATGACCGGCGCCAAGGGGCCGAATATCGCCGCGGTCACTGCCTGCACCACGGCCACCCACAATATTGGCCTTGCCTATCGCATGATTCAGTACGGCGATGCCGATGCGATGATTTGCGGTGGCGCCGAACACGCCACCACGCCGACCGCAGTGGGTGGCTTCTGTGCGATGAAGGCGATGTCCACCCGTAACGATGCGCCGGAGCGCGCCTCGCGTCCCTGGGATGCCGAGCGCGATGGTTTTGTGATGGGCGATGGCGCAGGCGTGCTGGTGCTGGAAGAATACGAGCGCGCCAGGGCGCGTGGCGCGCGCATCTATGCCGAACTGGTCGGCTTTGGCATGAGCGGCGATGCCTATCACATGACTTCGCCCAGCGAGAGCGGCGAAGGCGCGGCGCGCTGCATGACAAACGCCCTGCGCGATGCCGGTATCAACCCGGAACAAGTCGGCTATATCAATGCCCATGGCACCTCCACTCCGGCAGGCGATTTGGCCGAAACCATGGCCGTGAAGTCGGTGCTGGGCGCGGCGGTCAGCCAGGTCATGGTCAGCTCCACCAAGTCGATGACCGGGCATCTGCTGGGCGCGGCCGGTGGCGTGGAAGCGGTGTATTCGGCGATGACGCTGTTCGATGGCGTGATTCCACCCACCATCAACCTTGACAACCCCTCCGAAGGCTGCGACCTGGATTACGTCGCGCACACCGCCCGCCAGCATCAGGTGGAGGTGGCGCTGTCCAATTCCTTCGGTTTTGGCGGCACCAACGGCACGCTGGTGTTCAAGCGGGTTTGATGATGAGCCAAGACCTGCTGGCCGGTATCGAGCGCCTGCTTGAGGCGCCTGCGCCGAAGTTCATTGACAGCGAGGCGGCAGGCGGGCATGTCACCGGCTTGACCAAGGAAGCCGGCTTGCCAGCTTCAAACCAAGACCTGGCCTGGCTTGCCCAGGCGCTGGCCGGCAGTGCCGACAGCCTGCTGGCCTTGTATCGGCGCTGGGATGGCATGCGGCTTTTTGCCGACCAGCACGATATGGATACCTGCTTTTATTTCCTGCCCATCAGCGATATGGCAGAAGAAAAAGCGCAGCTTGAAGACTGGATGCAGCTTGGGCTTGAACAAGCCCATGACTATGTCGAGCACCTGGATGAAAGCGGCCGGCAGGCGTTCTACGGCATCCCCGAATGGTGGCGCAGTGCCGTGGTATTTGCCGGTTTTGGCTATGCGCCGGAGCGGTTTTTCATCGCCACCGAAGGCGTGCACCGTGGCCGCATCTTCACCCATGAGCATGATGGCGGCTACAGCATCAAGGTGGCCGAAAGCAGCGACGAATTACTGCGTCAACTTGCCGAAGACCCGGCAGGCTTCATGCGCAGGAACTACGGTGTCGGCTATCACGATGTCGCGCGCTATCTGCCTGAGTGATGGCCGCTCATGTACACCATGGTGCGGGTTTTCACCTGCAGGTATTGGATGCCGGGCTTGATATGGCGGCGCTGCGGCGGGTCTGTCCGCAGCGTTACCCGTTATTGCTGACCTCCAGTGCTGCGGCGCTGGAGCCTGCGGCCCGCCAGCACGCAGGTTGGGATTTGTTGCTGGTCAGCGATGGCCGCAAATTGATTCAACACCAGGACGGCAGGCTTTGCGATGAAAGCGGCCAGGCGTTGGCTGGCGGCTTTCTGGCTGCACTGGAGGCACGCTGGCAGGCCGAACGGACAAACCCGCTGCCTGCCTTGCAGGGCTTGCCATTTCGCGGCGGCTGGGCGTTGTTTCTGGCTTATGAGGTGGCGGCTCAAATCGAGCCGCGGCTGCGGCTGCCCGCGCCTTTGGGGCGACTACCGCGCGCGCAGGCCTGGCGTTGTCCGGTTGCGGTTTTGCGCAATCAGCAAAGTGGCGAAATCTGGCTGCTTGCCGAGCCGGGTGCCGATGCACTGCGCGATGCGGTGCTGGCCGATATCGCCGCCATCGCAACATTGCCGGAATTGCCTGCCTGGCAGCCGCCCGCTGAGCTGCACGAGGATGCGCCGGAAGCGTTTACCGGCGCCGTGCAGCAGGCGCTGGACTATCTGGCCGCAGGCGATGTATTCCAGGTCAATCTCTCCCGTGGCTGGCAGGCGCGGTTTGCAACGCCGCTGGACCCGGCATTGCTGGCACGGCAGTTGACGCAGGCCAATCCAGCCCCATTTGCCGGCGTGCTGGCCGATGACAGCTGGGCACTGGTCAGTGCCTCGCCGGAGCGGCTGGTATCGATACGCGCGGACGTGGTGGAAACCCGGCCGATTGCCGGCACCCGCCCACGCCTGCCCGGCGATGATGAAATCGCGCGCATCAAAGAGCTCATTGGCCATCCCAAGGAGCGTGCCGAGCACATCATGCTGGTCGATTTGCAGCGCAATGACCTGGGGCGCGTTGCCCAGCCGGGTACGGTGGAAGTCAATGAGCTGATGACGGCGGAAAGCTATGCCCATGTGCATCACATCGTCAGTAATGTGCGCGCCAAACTGGTGCCCGGCAAAACCCCGGTGGACGTGATTGCCGCGGTATTCCCTGGCGGCACCATCACCGGCGCGCCGAAAGTGCGCTGCATGGAAATCATCGCCGGACTTGAAGGCGTCGGGCGTGGCGCCTATACCGGCGCGATGGGCTGGCTGGGGCGCGATGGCGATATGGACTTGAACATCCTCATTCGCAGTGCCGAGCTGGAGGGCGATACCCTGCGCTTTCGTACCGGCGCCGGCATCGTGATGGATTCGGAGCCGGAAAAAGAGCTGGCCGAAACCCGTGCCAAGGCGCGCGGCATGCTGCGCGCGCTGGGTATGAGCGAATGACCTGGCGGCTGTTTCAGGGCGATGCGCCACTGGCGGCCATCCCTGCCGATGAGCGTGGCCTGCATTATGGCGAGTCATTGTTCGAAACCCTGCGCAGTCACCAGGGCAGCCTGCCGTGGTGGCCGCAGCATTGGGCGCGGCTGGTAGCCGGTGCCGAACGCCTCGGCCTGCCATTGCCGGATGCGTCACGGGTAAAGACCGAAGCCATGCAATTGCTGGCCGGGCAGGACGCGGCGCTGAAACTGCGGCTCTCGCGCAGCGGTGGCCGTGGTTATGCCGCTCCGGATGAGGGCGCGCCGCTGTGGATGCTTTCGGTGCATCCGCTACCTGCGCCGCAAGCGCCACTACGGCTGGTCTGGTGTGACACACAGCTGGGTTTGCAGCCACAGCTTGCCGGGCTCAAGCATGGCAACCGGCTGGAGCAGATTCTGGCGCGGCGCGAAGTACAGCAGCAGGGCGCGGATGAAGGCCTGGTCTGTGATAGCCAGGGGCATGTCATCAGCGCCACCAGCGCCAATCTGTTCGTACTCAAAGACGGTCAGTGGCATACGCCCTCGCTGCAAAGTGCCGGAGTGGCAGGCATTTGCCGGGCGCATCTGCTTGCCGAAACAAATGCGCAAATCACGCAGCTGGGCCGCGCCGAAGTGGAAAGCGCCGAGGCGGTTTTCATCTGCAATGCGCTGCGCGGCATCCAGCCGGTGCGCCAGCTGGGGACGCAGCTTTGGTCGCAGGTTCATCCGGCTATCGTTACATTGCAAGCCCGGCTTGCCGCGACGCATCCGGGGCTGCTCACTCATCCGGAGGCATCGTGAAAAAAGGCTGTCGAAAAATCTTCGCGATCTTGCTGCTTGTGCCTGTACTGCTGGCTGTGGTGCTGATGGCGGGCTATTACCAGCTGCGCCAGTTTTCCGTCTCGCCGATGGCTTCGTTGCCGCAGCAGGAAGGCTATCTACTGGTCGAGCGTGGCGATTCTTTCCGTACCATGCTGGGCAAATTGCGGCAGGCGGGCGTGCGCGAAGGGCAGGATTGGCAGTGGATGCTGCTGGCCAGGCGCACTGGCGCGGCCGGCAAAATTCAGGCGGGCGAATACGCGCTCACGCCGGGTATCAGCCCGCAGGCGCTGCTCACCAAAATGCGCGATGGCAAGGTGGTGCGCTACCAGTTCACCCTGGTGGAAGGCTGGAGCATGCGCGATGTGCGCCGCGCCTTGCAACGCGCGCCGCATTTGCAGCAGCAGGGCGCGAAGATGAGCGATGCCGAGCTGATGGCCGCCATCGGCCAGCCGGGCGAGCACCCGGAAGGGCGGTTCTTGCCGGAAACCTATCAGTACAACCGTGGCGATAGCGATATCAGCGTATTGAAGCGCGCCCATGCGGCGATGAGCAAAACCCTGGATGAAGTCTGGCAAACGCGGGAGCCGGGGCTGCCCCTGAAAACCCCGTATGAGCTGCTGACCCTGGCCTCGATTGTGGAAAAGGAAACCGGCCTTGCCGATGAGCGCGCCCAGATTGCCGGGGTATTCGTGCGCCGCCTGAATGTCGGCATGCGTCTGGAAACCGACCCGACCATCATCTATGGCCTGGGCGATGCCTGGAATGGCGACCTCACCTGGGCGCATCTGCGCACCGATGGCCCCTACAACACCCGTACCCGCGCCGGGCTGCCACCCACCCCGATTGCCATGCCAGGGCGTGATTCACTACAGGCGGCCGCCCATCCGGCCGCGGGTGATGCCCTGTTCTTTGTCGCCGTGGGCGATGGCAGTGGCCGTAGTCGCTTTGCCAGAACCTATGCCGAACACCAGCGCAATGTCGCGGCCTATCTGGCCAACCGCCGTGCAGCCCAGAGCACAGCCATGCCCGCTACGGAATCATCCAGACCATGAATCCAACCATTGCTAATCACCCACGCTTTGTCAGTATCGAAGGCGGCGAGGGCGCAGGCAAAAGTACAGTGATTGGTGCCCTGGCCGAAGCACTGCGCGCCCGTGGCGAGCGTGTGGTGCAAAGCCGTGAGCCGGGCGGTACGCGGCTTGCGGAAAAAATCCGCCAGCTGCTGCTCGATCCCGAACATGAGCCCGCCACCGTGCATACCGAGCTGCTGCTGATGTTTGCCGCACGCAGCCAGCATGTCGAGCAGCATATTCGCCCGGCGCTGCAATCCGGTGCCTGGGTGTTGTGCGACCGCTTCACCGACTCCAGCTACGCCTATCAGGGCGCTGGCCGTGGGGTATCGCTATCGCTGATTGAAACGCTGGAGCGCGAAGTGGTCGGCATCCAGCCTGGCTTGACCTTCCTGCTGGATTTGGATGTGGCCGCAGGCCGCGCGCGTACCCGCCTGCGCGGCGGCGCGCCCGACCGTATCGAGCGCGAGCAGGATGCCTTTTTCGAGCGCGTGCGCGAAGGCTTTTTGCAGCGCGCGCGAAGGCAACCCGAGCGCTTTTGCGTGATCGATGCCTCACGCAGCGCGACACAGGTCGCCGCTGCCGCAGTAGCAGCGCTGGAGGCGTACTGGCCATGAATCTTGCCCCTTGGCAGCAACGCATCTACCAGCAGGCCGCGGATGCGCTTGACCAGGCGCGCCTGCCGCACGCGCTGCTGTTTGCAGGCCCGGCGCGGCTTGGCAAACGTCAGGTGGCGGAAAAATTGGCGCGCCGGGCACTTTGTCTTGAGCGCGGCATGGGTGAAGAAGCCTGCGGGCAATGCCGCAGCTGCCAGCTGTTCGACAGCCGCAGGCAATGGACGCGCAGCAATGACAAGGGCGAATTGAGCGAAATGCCCGAAACTCGTCCCGATGGCGAGCTGGTGCATCCATTTGGCTATAGCGCCCACCCGGATGTGCAGTTCATCGGCCAGAGCTGGAATGAAAAAGTCAGCCCACCGAAGATGCGCGGCGAAATCGTCATTGAGCAAATCCGGCAGATGTCGGAAAAGCTGGCACTGACATCACAGTACGGTGTGCATCAGGTGGCGCTGCTGGACCCGGCCGATGCCATCAACCACGCGGCGGCCAATGCGCTATTGAAAACTCTGGAAGAGCCCCAGCCGGGACGCTTCATCTGGCTCATCAGCGCCCATCCGGCGCGGCTGCCTGCGACCATCCGCAGCCGCACTCAGAAACTGGAATTTCGCCTGCCCGCGCAGGCCGAAGCCCTGCAATGGCTCATCGCCCAAGGACACAGCCAGAGTGATGCCGAAAATGCCCTTGCCATCGCCCGTGGCCATCCCGGTCTTGCCGATCAGTGGCTCGGCAATGGTGTTTTGGCCCTGCGCACCGAAGTGGCCGAAGCCCTGCAAAACCTGCGCCGCGATGTCAGCGCCATCAGCACCCTGGCACAGCAATGGGTGGCCGATGAAAACGCCGCGCAACGACTGTCATTTGCGGCGGATATCGCCTTGCAGGCAGCCAGCAAAGCCGATGCCGAACGCATCAAGAAACTCGCGCACTGGTTTGATGAGGCCAACCAATGCCGTAACCTGCTGCGCACCCCCATCCGCGCTGACCTGGCCGTGTTGGCGCTGTTGCAGAACTGGCACGCCCTTTGGCGCAGTTAGACGTTGAGCAGGTTCTTGTTGGTGGCTTTGCATGATTGTCACAATCATGCGCTAAAGTCAGCGCATGGATACTAGAATCAACCTACAAAAAGAACCTTCCCGTTCCACTCTGCCCACGGTCTGCGCCAATATCTATCCCAAAGGGGGGCTGGATATCCTTTCGCGCGAAGAGGTTGCCCGGCTCAAAGATGCGTCCACTGGCGGGATGCACGAGTTGCTGCGACGTTGCGCCCTGGCTGTTTTGACTACAGGCAGCAATTCCGATGACCCGACGGCGGCCAGTGAGCAGTACCCGGATTTTGATATTCAGGTGACCCAGCAAGACCGCGGCATTTGCATTGAGCTGCAGAATGCGCCTGCCATGGCTTTTGTCGACGGACGCATCATCCGCGGGGTGGGCGAACTTTTGTTTGCCACGGTGCGAGACCTGGCCTATGCCGCCATTGAGCTCAGTCCTGAATATGCCAGCGAACTGGAAAGCAGCAACGGGATTACCGATGCGGTCTTCCGGGTATTGCGCAATGCGCGCGTATTGCATCCGGGTGATCCCAATCTTGTCGTGTGCTGGGGGGGGCATTCGATTGGCCGCGAAGAATATCTTTACACCAAGGAAGTGGGCTATCAGCTCGGCTTGCGTGGCATGGATATTTGCACCGGCTGCGGCCCGGGTGCCATGAAGGGGCCGATGAAGGGCGCAACCATCGCACATGCCAAGCAGCGCCAGCGACGTTCGCGTTATATCGGCATTACCGAGCCGGGCATCATTGCTGCCGAATCTCCCAACCCGATTGTGAACCATCTGGTCATCATGCCGGATATCGAAAAGCGCCTGGAGGCTTTTGTGCGCATGGCGCACGGCATCATCGTGTTTCCGGGCGGCGTGGGGACGGCTGAAGAAATCCTCTACCTGCTGGGTATCTTGCTGCAAGAGGAAAATCGCGATATCGAGCTGCCCTTGGTGTTCACCGGCCCGGCCTCGGCGGCCAGTTATTTTGAGCAAATCGACAAATTCATCCGTCTGACCCTGGGTGAGGCCGCCACCGGGCATTACCGCATCATCATCGGTGAGCCGGCAGAAGTGGCGCGTCACATGAGTGATGGCATTCGCCGCGTGCGCGAGCAACGCGTGGCAGAGAAGGACTCGTTCTTCTTCAATTGGCGGCTGAATATTCCACTGGATTTTCAGCATCCTTTCGATCCTACCCATGAGGCGATGGCTGGGCTGGATTTGCATCATGAACGCAAACCGCATGAGCTGGCCGCAGATTTGCGTCGGGCGTTTTCCGGTATTGTCGCTGGCAATGTCAAGGAAGCCGGGATGCGCAGGATTGCCGAGCGTGGGCCGTTCCAAATCAATGGCGCTACGGACATGATGGCTTCACTCGATGCCTTGCTGCGTGCTTTTGTTGAACAGCGGCGCATGAAAATTTCTGGCGAATACAAGCCGGTATATCAGGTGATGACCTGATGTGCAGGCAAGCGGCATGAGTGAAAATCTCCTGTCCCCGCCGCTGCATGTGGTTGCCGGTGTGCTTTGCGATGCCCAGGGACGGGTATTGCTTGCACAGCGCTCGCAGGGGCGCGATATGGCCGGTCTGTGGGAGTTCCCCGGCGGCAAGCTGGAGCCTGGCGAAAATGCGGCATCCGCATTGCAGCGTGAGCTGCGCGAGGAGCTGGGGGTCGAGATTGGCTCCGGGGAATTCTTGATTGCCGTGCCGCAGGCCATGCCGCACAAGCGTATCGTGCTCGAAGCGCACTGCATCAAACAATGGCAAGGACAGATATGCGGCCTGGAAGGGCAGGCGTTTGAATGGGTTTGGCTCGAACATTTGCAGCAATATCCGATGCCGCCTGCTGATCGGCCGATCGTTGCGGCATTGCTGCAAACGGAGTATTGCTTGGTGACGCCCTCGCCGGATGCGATGCGTGATTCAGAGTGGCTGGCCGGAGTGGAGGCTGCAGTGGCGGCAGGTGTTGGGCGCATTCAGTTGCGTGCGCCAGGTTGCAGTCCAAATCGTTGGCGGACATTGGTAGCCGAGTCTGTGGCCTTGGCGCAGAGCAGTGATGTGCAACTAAGCGTCAATGGTGAGCCGGCACTTGCCTTGCAGCACCATATCGGCCTGCATTTGCCCGAGAAACTGTTGCGTGCACGCATGACGCGAGACTTTCCCGATGGGCTTGCGCTCAGCGCCTCCTGTCATGACGAGTATGCCTTGCGTCATGCCGAGGCGATTGGTTGTGACTACGTGGTTGTCGGACAAATCAAACCCAGCCCTAGCCATCCCGGCGCGCCGGGGATAGGCTGGCCGGGCTTTTCCCGGCTGCGTGAAGTCACGAGTTTGCCGATGTATGCCATTGGCGGTCTGAATCGGCGCGATTTGATACAGGCACGCAGGCACGGTGCGCAGGGGATAGCGGCCATTCGGGCATTCTGGCCGCAATGAAGCGAGACATGAGAGGCTGTGCTTGTGGCACTGTCTCTGACAGCCTAGAATTCACAATCCCTTTACAAAAGCCTGCAAGGTGGCCCGCGGCAACGCCGGTCGAGTGTGTGACATGAGCACTAGCATCTGCGCCTGAATCAACCTGCAGCTCCATGCTGCGATGCGCTTTGCCCGTTTGCAGCGCCGGGCATACCCAATGACCAATGGCGGCGTTGCCGCCAAGCCTCCCGTCAACGGGAGGGGAGAGAATCATGATCAAGATTACGCTACCTGATGGCTCGCAGCGCGAGTTTGCCCAGCCTGTTTCGGTGATGGAGGTGGCCGCCAATATCGGCACCGGCCTTGCCAAGGCCACCATCGCCGGTGAGGTCGATGGACGTTTGGTTGATGCCAGCGATGTGATTGAGGCCGATGCCCGCTTGCGCATCATCACTGCCAAAGACCCGGAAGGCGTGGAAATCATCCGCCACTCCTGCGCGCATCTGGTTGGCCATGCCGTCAAGCAGCTCTATCCCGAGGTCAAAATGGTGATCGGCCCGGTGATCGAGGACGGCTTCTATTACGACATCTACAGCGAGCGCCCGTTCACGCCCGAGGACATGGCGGCCATCGAGGCGCGCATGGCCGAGCTGATTGCCCAGGACTATGACGTCATCAAGAAAATGACCCCGCGCGCCGAGGTGATTGAAGTGTTCAAGGCGCGTGGCGAGGACTACAAGCTGCGCCTGATTGAAGACATGGGATCGGAAGTCAGCCATATGGGGCTGTACTACCACCAGGAATACGTGGACATGTGCCGCGGCCCGCATGTGCCCAATACCCGCTTTCTGAAAGCGTTCAAGCTGACTCGGGTATCCGGCGCGTACTGGCGCGGTGATTCGCAGAACGAGCAATTGCAGCGCATCTATGGCACCGCCTGGGCGGATGCCAAGCAGCTCAAGGCCTATATCCAGCGCATCGAGGAAGCCGAAAAGCGCGATCATCGCAAGATTGCCAAGGCGCAGGAGCTGTTCCACTTGCAGGAAGAAGGCCCGGGGCTGGTGTTCTGGCATCCCAAGGGCTGGAGCATTTGGCAGGTGGTGGAGCAGTACATGCGTGGCGTGTATCGCGCCACCGGCTATGGCGAGGTGCGCTGCCCGCAGATTCTGGATGTAACCTTGTGGAAGAAATCCGGCCACTGGGACAATTATCAGGACAATATGTTCTTCACCGAGTCGGAAAAGCGCACCTATGCGGTCAAGCCGATGAACTGCCCCGGCCATGTGCAGGTGTTCAATCAGGGGCTGCACAGCTACCGCGACCTGCCGATTCGCTATGGTGAGTTTGGCGCCTGTCACCGCAACGAGCCCTCCGGCGCCTTGCATGGCATCCTGCGCGTGCGCGGCTTTACCCAGGACGATGGCCATATCTTCTGCACCGAAGCGCAGATTGAATCGGAAGTGGCCGCCTTCCATCGTCAGGCGCTGAAGGTCTATGCCGATTTCGGCTTTGATGACATCCAGATCAAAATCGCACTGCGCCCGGAATCACGGCTGGGCGATGACGCCACTTGGGACAAGGCCGAAGACGCCCTGCGCTCGGCGCTGCGCGGCGCCGGTGTGGAATGGGAAGAGCTGCCCGGCGAAGGCGCGTTCTACGGGCCGAAAATCGAGTATCACCTGAAAGATGCCATCGGCCGCACTTGGCAGCTTGGCACCATGCAGGTGGACTTCATGATGCCGGGACGTCTGGGCGCAGAATATGTGGATGAGCACAGCCAGCGCCGCCATCCGGTGATGCTGCACCGGGCGATTGTCGGCTCCATGGAGCGCTTCATCGGCATACTTATCGAGCATCATGCCGGGGTGTTCCCGACCTGGCTGGCGCCAGTGCAGGCGATGGTGCTCAATATCACCGATGCGCAGGCCGATTATGTCGAGGAAGTGCGCAAAACCCTTGCAGACCAAGGCTTCCGCGTGGCTTCTGATTTGCGCAATGAAAAGATCGGCTATAAGATTCGCGAGCACACCTTGCAGCGCGTGCCGTATCTCCTGGTCGTGGGTGACCGCGAAAAGGAAAACGGCCAGGTCGCGGTGCGTACCCGTGGGGGGGAAGACTTGGGCAGCATGAGCCTTCAGGATTTCATCGCACGTCTGCGTATCGAGCACGTTCCGGCGGTGCAACACGCGGTGTGAAACCGTGGCGCGCCATGAAAAACGCGCGCCACCCCATCCCTCTTTGGAGATTGCAACATCAGTACGTTCGACTCGAAACAGAACCGCCGCAACCACGAAATCCGTGTGCCCCGCGTGCGGGTGATTGGCAGCGACGGGGAAATGATCGGCGTTCTTTCCCGTGACGAAGCCTTGGCGCGCGCTGAGGAAGAAGACTTGGATCTGGTGGAAATCCAGCCCAATGCCGAGCCGCCGGTCTGCAAAATCATGGACTTTGGCAAGTTCAAGTTTGAACAGCAAAAGAAAGCGGCCGAGGCCAAGAAAAAGCAGAAGCAGGTCGAAATCAAGGAGCTGAAATTCCGCCCGGTCACTGACGAGGGCGATTACCAGATCAAGCTGCGCAATATGCGCCGCTTCCTTGAAGAAGGCGACAAGGTCAAGGTCAACATCCGCTTCCGTGGCCGTGAAATGAGCCATCAGGAGCTGGGTCGGGAAATGGCCGCACGCATCGAAGCCGATTTGGGTGAAGATGTGGTCATCGAGTCGCGTCCGCGCCTTGAAGGCCGGCAGATGGTGATGATGATTGCGCCCAAAAAGAAGTAAAAGCAAAGCTCTGCTCCTGTTTGGAGCAGGGCTTTGCAAAAGCTGGCTCTGATGGGGGGCTTGCCAAGCCTTCTTGATAAACAAAAACGCCGGGTTTCCCCGGCGTTTTGCTTGCAGTAGTGCTGGCAGATCAGTGACTGCGCGGGCCTTCCTTGAGGGCGCGGCGAATCATTTCAATCAGCAGGTCAAGCTCGGCCTGGTCATAGGCAAAGTGCGGGGTGAAGCGCAGCGAGTTTTCACCGCCGTGAATCACGCCGATGCCTTGCTCGCGCATCCATTCTTCGGTGCTGCCTGCGCCATAGCCCTTGTATTCCTTGGAGAGTTCGCAGGAGAACAGAAGGCCGGTGCCTTGCACCTTGGTGATCAGGCCGCCAAGCTCGGCCTTCAGGGCTTCGAGTTTCTGCACCGCTTTGGCGCCACGATCGCGGATATTGGCGCGCAGCTCCGGGGTAAGGCTGCCCAGCACGGCGCAGGCCACATCCAGGGCGCGCGGGTTGGCAGTCATGGTGTTGCCGTACAGGCCGCGCTTGTAGGTTTCGGCGGCGCGCTCGCCTACGGCCAGCACCGACAGCGGGTATTGGCCGGCGTTGAGTGCCTTGGAATAGGTTTCCATATCTGGCGGGGTGATGCCTTCAAAGCCGGGGTAATCGACGATGGACAGGTAACCCGAGGCACGCAGACCGGCCTGGATGGAGTCCACCAGCAGCAGGGCGCCGTGAGCAGCGGTCAGTTCGCGCGCCACATCGTAGAAGTCGCGCGGCACGCTGCGGCCGGGGTCGCCTTCGCCCATCACCGGCTCCATGAACATCGCTTCGATGAACCAGCCGTTGGCATCGGCATCGGCAAAGACTTGCTTCAGTGCGTCCACGTCATAGGGCGGCACGCTGATGACGGAAGTTTCATCGCGGTAGCTCGCCAGGTGCTGCACATAGGTCTTGCGGGTGGAGTCCGAATACAGCGCCGGGCGATCGGTGCGGCCGTGGAAGGCGCCTTTCACCACCAGACGCTTGATGGTCTTGCCGGCGTGGCGGGCGCCGGGGTCGGTCTGGGTCTTGGCATTGGCATCGACGATGCGCGAAGCCAGCGAGACCGATTCGGAGCCGGAGTTCAGGCACATGAAGGCGACAAACGGGCAGTCCTTGCCGGTGGTCTGGCCGATTTCGCGGCGCATGGCGCGGGTGAACTTCATCTGCGCAATCGACGGGGTCATGATGTTGGCCATCACCTGCGGTTTGGCCATTGCTTCCAGCACCGCCTTCGGGGTGTGCCCCAGACCCAACATGCCGTAACCGCCGGAGTCATGCAGCACCGCGCCCTTCAGGGTGACAATCCACGGCCCGCGCGCGGCGATGGCCACATACGGGTTGACGGTATCGGCAGAATAGAAGTTGACGAAGCCGGCCTGGATTTTTTCAATCTGGGTGTTTTCATCCAGCGCCAGCAGCTCCGGGAACTCGGCCTTGATGGCAGCGTATTCGGTGGCAGCGGCTTCGATGGCTTCGGCCAGCTGCGGATGGCTCTTGGCAAAGCGTTCGATAGTGGCATCGTCAAGGCCGGTGGTGCGGGCATTGCCGTGGGCGCGCAACGGCGCAAGGGTATCGAGCAGGCTCATGCAAACTCCGGTGGGTTGGGAAAGCCGCTTATTGTATGGGGAAGCATGTGTCTGGCGCACGGCAGGTGATGAAAACCGGGATTTTTGCCTGCGCTTGTTTTTGCTGCGGCTCGTCCTTAATATTCATGAACCTTACTTAAAGGCGGGGCGGGATGTTTGACAAGCCTGAAAATGCGCATCTGTCACAGGCTTGAAAGACCGCGCTGATTCGGTGCGGTGCAAATAAGCCCGTAACCTTGCCATTTCGCAGGAAATATCGAGAAAGCCCGCTGCTTCGGGCTTTCTCTTTATTGGCTGCTCATGCTTTTGCCCATCTTTCAGTCATAAGCTTCCATACAAAGCTCGGCAGCTCAGCTCCAGGTGATGCTGCAAGTAGCTGGTTACCGGTAAAATCAGGCGCGGTAATCTTGGTAGGACTTTTCTTCAACGTAAGTCGAGCCCAGCGCCAGATTGATGTCCTTCTTGATGCGTGCACGCTCGTCGTTTTCAAAGTACACACTGCGGGCGAGTCTGATGAATTCATCATCAAAGGCCTGCGCTTTTTCTTTCAGGCGGATGTCGTCCTCAATCACCCAGAGGCGTTCGTTGACGGCCTTCAGTGCGGCGCGCAGCGCGGCAATATCCTGCGCCGAGGCCGGATGTGCCGCCCAGGTCTTCTCAAGCGCGGCAAGTTCGCTGCGCACATTGGCGAGCTTGGCGGCATCGCTCATGCGTTCGGATTTGATTTCAAGAATGGCGATTTTGTCGAGCAGCTCGCCAAAGGAAACGGGGACGGAAATTTCGGACATCGCAAGGCTCCTGGGTCTGTCGCAAGTGTGGCGGCACAAAAGGCGGCGGCTCCGCCGACGATCCTCGGCGCCCGCATCATCCGATACCGTTGCTGCCTTCCGGCCCTGGCGGGGTTTTCGAACTAGCGTCGCGAGGGGCCAACGGAGCCGCCATAGCTACAGCAAAATCATCAATGCTGGCGGAGAGGGGGGGATTCGAACCCCCGAGGCGCTATAAACGCCTGCCTGATTTCGAGTCAGGTACATTCAACCACTCTGCCACCTCTCCGGGTGCAGTGAGCCGTGCATGATACGGGGTGTGCGACATGCATACAAGCCCATCGTCACCCGACTTGCTGATATGGCGCAGTACAGCGATGATGCATGACTTATTTTCTAAGTCATAACCATGATTGAATTCGGTCATCTCAGCCATTGCGGCCTGCGCCGCGCACTCAACGAGGACACCTATTACGGTGATGCCGCACTCGGCCTGTGGCTGGTGGCCGACGGCATGGGCGGGCATGATTATGGTGAAGTCGCCAGCGCCATCGCGCGTGAGGTCATTGTCAGTGAAACCCGCGCAGGCACGTCGCTGACCCAGGCCATTGCCGTGGCCGGCGAGGAAATCCTGCGCAATTCGCGCCGCCGTGGCGAGCAACTCCCCATGGGCACCACGGTGGTGGCTGTGCGCATCATCAATGACCAGTTTGAGGTTGCCTGGGTTGGCGACAGTCGCGCCTATCTGTGGCATCAGGGCAGGCTTGTCCAGCTTTCGCATGACCATAATTATGTGCAGGATTTGATTTCGCAGGGCACGCTAACCAGCGAAGAAGCCCGTCATCATCCGCAACGCAAAATGGTGACGCAGGCGCTGGGAGTGACTGCGCCGGGACAGCTGGATGTGGCGCATATCAGTGGCCGCTTCAGCCCCGGTATGCAGCTACTGCTATGCAGCGATGGCCTGACCGAAGACGTGGATGATGCCGTGATTGCAGAAATCCTCGCCCGCCCTGGCATCAGTGCCCAGGAGTGTACCGATACCCTGGTGGCCGCCGCACTCGATGGTGGCGGCAGCGACAATATCACCGTACTGGTTTTGCGCTGTCATTAAGCGGGGTTTGAAACAAGGTAGGGGCATCGATGGATGGGGGCAGCTAAAATGCTGCCTATCTTTCATCCCAGCCCAATGCCAGACCCGATGAACGCTGCTTTTCGCAAACCTTTGCCTGAAACCTCGCTGGATTTTTACGATGCGCGCGCTGCGGTCGATGCTATCGCGCCGGGGGCTTGGGCGCGTTTGCCCTACACCGCGCGCGTGCATGCCGAGAATCTGGTGCGTCGTGCCGAGCCTGCGCGCTTGAATGATTATCTGGGGCAATTGATTGAGCGCCGCCGTGACCTGGATTTCCCGTGGTTCCCGGTGCGCGTGGTTTGCCATGACATTCTCGGGCAGACGGCATTTGTGGATTTGGCGGGCTTGCGCGATGCCATTGCCGAAGCCGGTGGCGACCCGGCGCAAATCAATCCGGTGGTGCCCACGCAGTTGATTGTGGATCACTCGCTGGCGGTGGAAGCGCCGGGCTATGACCCGGATGCCTTTGCCAAGAATCGTGCGATTGAAGACCGCCGCAATGCCGACCGTTTTCACTTTATCGACTGGTGCAAGCGCGCTTTTCGTAATGTCGAAGTAATTCCGCCCGGCAACGGCATCATGCACCAGATCAATCTGGAGAAGATGTCGCCGGTGGTGTATGTGCAGGATGGCGTGGCCTTCCCCGACACCTGTGTGGGTACCGACAGCCATACCCCGCATGTGGATGCGCTGGGGGTGATTGCCATTGGCGTTGGTGGTCTTGAGGCCGAAAACGTGATGCTGGGGCGCGCTTCGTGGATGCGCCTGCCGGATATCGTCGGCGTGGAGTTGACCGGCAAACCGGCGCCGGGTATCACCGCCACCGATATCGTGCTGGCGCTGACCGAGTTCCTGCGCGCCGAGCGCGTGGTCGGGGCGTATCTGGAATTCTTTGGCGAAGGTGCGGCGCATCTGACCATTGGCGACCGCGCCACCATCGCCAATATGACGCCGGAATACGGCGCGACTGCGGCGCTGTTCTATATCGATGCGCAAACCCTGGACTATCTGCGCCTGACCGGGCGCGAAGAAAGCCAGGTCAAGCTGGTGGAAACCTATGCCAGGACCGCCGGGCTGTGGGCGGATGATTTGGCCACGGCCGAATACGAGCGCGTGCTGAAGTTCGACCTTGGCAGCGTCACCCGCACGCTGGCCGGGCCGTCCAATCCGCATCGCCGCCTGCCGGTGACGGCGCTGGCCGAGCGCGGTATTGCCGATGCCGAGAAACTGGCCGCCGCGCGCGCTGAAGAAGCTGCCGGACAATTGCCCGATGGCGCGGTCATCATCGCCGCCATTACCAGCTGCACCAATACCTCCAACCCGCGCAATGTGATTGCCGCAGGCTTGCTCGCCCGCAATGCCAATGCGCGCGGACTCACGCGCAAGCCCTGGGTGAAAACCTCGCTCGCCCCCGGCTCGCGCGCGGTCGAGCTGTACCTGCAAGAAGCCGGGCTGTTGCCGGAACTGGAAAAACTCGGCTTTGGCATCGTTGCCTTTGCCTGCACCACCTGCAACGGCATGAGTGGCGCGCTCGATGCCGCGATTCAAAACGAAATCATCGCGCGCGACCTGTATGCCACCGCCGTGCTCAGCGGCAACCGCAATTTCGATGGCCGCATCCACCCCTATGCCAAGCAGGCCTTCCTGGCCAGCCCGCCGCTGGTGATTGCCTATGCCATTGCCGGGACGATGCGCTTTGATATCGAAAAAGACGTGCTCGGCGTGGATGCTGAGGGCAATGAAGTACGCCTGAAAGATATCTGGCCAAGCGATGCCGAAATCGACGCGGTGGTGAAAGCCAGCGTCAAGCCTGAGCAATTCCGCGCCGTGTATGAGCCGATGTTCAAACTGCATCTGGATAGCGGCGAGCGCGCCAAGCCGCTGTATGACTGGCGAGCGCAAAGCACCTATATCCGCCGCCCGCCGTATTGGGAAGGCGCATTGGCCGGTGAGCGCACGCTCAAGGGCATGCGCGCGCTGGCGGTGCTGGGCGATAACATCACCACCGACCACCTCTCGCCCAGCAACGCGATTCTGCCCAGCAGCGCCGCCGGTGAATACCTTGCCAAAATGGGTCTGCCGGAGGAGGACTTCAACTCCTACGCTACCCATCGCGGCGACCATCTCACCGCGCAGCGCGCCACCTTCGCCAACCCCAAGCTCATCAACGAAATGGCCGTGGTCGATGGCGAAGTCAAGCAAGGCTCGCTGACCCGGCTGGAGCCGGACGGCACCGTAATGCGCATGTGGGAGGCCATCGAAACCCATATGCAGCGCGGCCAGAACCTGATCATCATCGCCGGCGCCGACTACGGTCAGGGCAGCTCGCGCGACTGGGCGGCCAAGGGCGTGCGCCTGGCCGGCGTCGAAGCCATCGTTGCCGAAGGTTTCGAGCGCATCCACCGCACCAATCTCATCGGCATGGGCGTACTGCCGCTGGAGTTTCTGCCCGGCGAAAGCCGCAAGACTTACGGCATCGACGGCAGCGAAACCTTCGATGTCACCGGCCAGCGCAAACCCGGCGCGGAACTCGCCCTCATCATTCACCGCCGTGATGGAAGCACGGTGCAGGTGCCGGTGAAGTGCCGCCTGGATTCGGACGAAGAAGTCTCGATCTACGAAGCCGGCGGCGTGCTGCAACGCTTCGCCCAGGATTTTTTGTCTGCTGAGGCGGGCTGACAGCTACATGCGAGACTTGCCCTCGATTTATGCAAAATTATGATAAATTTCATAATTATGAATAATGGTGGGGCTCGTGATGGGTAGTCAGGACAGTATCCGCTATTTCCCGAGGAAGGATTTGGTCGAGACGATTCATGGTCTGCTGACCTCGGGTCTTACCCATGCGCTGACAATGTTTGCAGGAAGGCGCATGGGGAAAACCCTCTTTGTTAAACAGGAGCTGCTACCCGCAGCAGAAACATGGCGCTGGCGTGCTTATTACATCGACTTATGGGTGCGGCGTGACAACCCTGAGCTTGGGCTGGTCGAAGAACTTGAGGGCTTTGTAGAACGGGAGCAAACACTGAAAAAGCCAGATAAGCTGCTGGCAAAAGCCGGTTATGGCAGTACCGGTATTCAGGCTGAATGGAGCGGTGCATCTAACCTTGAGATTGACCTCCAAGGTCGCTTGAAGCGGGCGATGCGAGCTCTGGTTGGACAGGGAAATGAATCAGTATTGTTGGTTGTGGATGAGTTTCAGACGTTGGCGGCAGGAAAGCACGAGGACTTTGTTTCCACTTTCCGCGCGACGATGCAGGAACTACAGCTGCGGCTAAAACTGTTTTTTTACCGGCTCATCGCGCGATGCATTGAACAGTATGTTCCGAAAACGCAAAGCACCTTTGTTTGAGTCAGCAATGCCGTTGCCGCTGCCGGAGCTTGGTGCCGATTTTGTCGAGGACCGTGCAGTGATATTTGAAGAAATCACAGGGAAGCGGATGGATGCCGTCGAGCTGGGCAAAGTTTTCAACAAAATTGCTCGCGTTCCGATGTATCTCAACCAGATTGTGCTGCATACCATGGTGAGTCTAACCGCTGACCCGTGGGAAGGTTTTAGCCTCTGGCAACAAGCACTGGGTGACCAAGGCGCATACGAGCAATGGGTGAAACTCAAGCCAGTGGATAAAGTCATCGTGGAACACCTGGCCAGCAAGCAGCCAATAAGCCTTTTCAGTGCCGAGTTCAGTGCAAAGGTTACAAAGCTGCTCGGAGAGGAAAAGCCGTACAGTCCGCAGCGGATTCAAACAGCCGTCAATCGAATGGTGAAAAACATGGTGCTTGCTCCAAAAGGAGAGGCGGGCGAGTATGAAATTGAAGACCGCGCCCTGGAAATTTATGTCGCTGCACGGATTGCAAGGCTTTCTGAAAAATAAGGCATTTTGACGGGGATTGCGCATGAAAGACACGGGGGAAGCCATGCGGCAGAGCGAGCTGAGTCCGGCAGATGCCGCGTTGTTGACCGCGCTGGAAGAAGCCATGTGGCGCGCGGAAACCCGGTTCGATTTGAAGTTCATGCAGCAGCATTTGGCGGCCGACTTCATCGAACTGGGGCGCTCCGGGCGAATCTACAACCGGGCGCAGTGCCTGGCCGCAGCGCCGCAACCCATTAATTGCCGCCTGCCGCTGCCAAATCTGCAAGTGCGTCTTCTGGATGCCGATACCGCGCAACTGCTGTACGACAGTATCTTGACGCAAGAAAACGGAGCGATTGAATACACGCATCGTTCCTCCCTGTGGACGCGCACCCCCGATGGCTGGGTCATGCGCTTTCATCAGGGCACCGCGTTTGTGCCTGATGAGCTCAATGCATGACCGGGATGCGACAACCATCGAAGAAGGGTTTGCCGACGCCACACCTGATGAGTTGGCGGCAAGGCTTCCGGTAGCTTCAGCCTGATGCCCGGTGATTGGCTCACCAATTTTGAATGTGCAGGATGTTCTGCCCGGCAAGGCGAGTTGCCGTCTGAGGGTTGTTTACAGCGCCCCCTGCATTGGTACAGGGGGCGTGAGTCATCAGCCGGGGGGCAGTTTAGAAGCTGTAGCGCGCGCCGATGCTGAGATAGCGGCCCAGTGCGTTGTACTGGCTGATGTCATAGGGCAGGGTATTGCCTGCCGGGTCAAATGGCGGGTCGCGGTCAAACAGGTTCTGCACATTGGCATACAGCGTCAGCCTGGGATGCGCCTGCCAGCCCAGGTAGGCATCCCATTGCGAATAGCTGGCAACCCTGTTTTTCAGGCCGGGATTGCTGCGCGCGTTGACTGCCTGCTGTTGGTAGCCATCCACATATTGCCAGGCAAGTTGTCCGTTCCATGCACCGCGCTGGTAGGCCAGTGTGGTCAGGCCGCGCCATTGCGGCAGTGAGCCCAGCCGGTTGTTGCCTGCCCCCTGGACTTCTGCGCCGCCCAGTGTCTGCGGTTGCTTGAAGCTGAACAGGCGGCTGTAAACACCATTGAGCTGGAACTGTCCGCCCCATGCCTGCCAGCCCTGATGCAGTTCGATATCCACGCCGCTGGTGGTGCGCTGTCCCTGGTTGGTATAGCGGTTTTCCACCAGTTGCAGGCGGCCCTGGGCATCACGCGTCACCCGCCCCGGGTAGAGCTGCGGGTTGGCAACGATTTGTGTCAGGCTGTCGGCCTGAATCAGATTGCGCTGCCGGATGCGGTAGAAGTCCAGGCCAATACTGGTATTGCTGCCGGGAGCCCAGAGCACGGCCAGATTGAGGTTGCTGGAGCGTTCGGGCTGCAAATCGGGATTGCCGGTGCGCAGTATCGTTACACCGTGTGAGCCACCGGGCAGCAAGGGGTCGAACGGGTCGATGACCGGGCTATAGGAAATGGTGGTGCTGCGGGTGATTTCCGGCAGCGAAGGCGCGCGGAAGCCGCGTGAGGCATTGAAGCGCACGAGCCACTCTGGTGCCAGTTGCCAGCGGATGCCGACTTTGGGCGAAACGGCCGTGCCGAAATCGCTGTACCGGTCGCCACGCGCGGCCAGTTGCAGCTCCAGCGATTCAAATGGCTTCAGGCTGGCTTCGGCAAACAGTGCGGTGACCTGGCGATGGCCGTCAATCAGGTTGATGGCCGGACGCAGTTCGGTGCCGGAAAGCACGACCGCGCTGGTGCGCGAATCCTGTCCCTCGCGCCGCCACTCGGCACCGGCGGCAATGCCTACATCACCGGCGCGCCATTGCCAGGGAAACCCGGAAACACGCGCCTGTACCTGCGCCACCCGGGCAGTACCGGGGCGGCGCGTGGCAAGACGCAGCGCATCACGGGCAGCCGGGGTGCTGGCCGGGTTCAGAAAGTCATAACTGCCATCTTGCAGCACCTGTTGCAGGGCATAGCGGTTGATGAAGTTGTCCGCAAACTCGCGTTGCTGGTTTTGCGAGAAGTTGGCGGCTACTTCCCAGTCCCAGACCTCGCCCGTGCCGCGCAGTCCGGCAAGCAGGCGGGTGAAGTCCGAATGCGTCCATTTCTTGCGTCCGCCCACATCAAAGAAGGTGTATTCAAACGGCGCATCAACACCGTGGGGGTTGCTCGGGTGTCCGGCAGGCAGTGTCACCGGCACCAGCGCCAGGCCGCCGGTAGTGGCGTCATAGGCACGCAGCCCGGCGCCAACAGTCAGTGGCGGGGCGAAATGCTGGGAGTTTTGGCCGTGGCTATAGAGCAGTTGCGCGAAACCTTCCACGCTGTCATTGAGCTTGAAGTCCCCGGAGAGCGAAAGCTGGATACGGCGTGTCTCTGGCAACAGGGTGCGCCAGTTCTGCGTGTTGAAGGCGCAAGCCTGGCCGGGCAGGTTGCTGCCGAAATCGGCATAGGGACGCAGCTGGCTGCCTGCGGGGCAGCTGGCAAAGGGTTGTGGCTTGCCGGGATTGAGCAGCCAGTTGCCGCCAGCAGTGGACCAGCCCGACAGTCGTCCGCCGGGCAGGTGGCGATAGTCGCCGCTGCGGGTCAGGTGGCGCTCATCGGCATCCAGCTGGCTGCGTTTGAGGATATCCAGACCAAAGCGCAGCGAATAGCCGTCTTCGGCCAGATTGCCATGACCGCCAGTCAAGGCCAGCTTGCCCTGCCGGGTTCCTCCGCGGGTGGCTGCGCCCAGGGACAGGTCGGCCTCGATGCCTTCAATATCCTTGCGCAGGATGATGTTCACGACCCCGGCAATGGCATCGGAGCCATACAGTGCCGATGCGCCGTCTTTCAAGACTTCGATGCGCTCCACTGCCGCCAACGGCAGGGCGTTGAGGTCAACAAAATTGTCCTGGGTGTTCTGGGCAAAGCCATACGGCGCCACGCGGTAACCATCGACCAGAATCAGCGTGTTTTTCTGCGCCAGTCCGCGCAGCGACAGTCCGGCCGAGCCAGAGGCGAAACTGATGGTGAATTGTTCGTTATAGCTGTTGCCGGTATTGAGCGTGGTACTGCGCAACAGGTCGGCCACGGTGACTTTGCCGCTGGCTGCAATTTCTTCGCGGCTGATGCTCTGGATGGGATTGACGCCGGTGATGTCGGTGCGGCGCAGATGGCTGCCGGTGACCTGGATGCGGTCAATCGTGGCCTGCTCGGAGGATTCCTGAGCTGCGGCAGGCAGCGTCAGGGCAAGAAGCACGGCTGCGGCCAGTGGTTTTTTCAGCGGCGGGGAAAAGAAAGGGGCAAGAGACATGGAAGGACTCACGTATTCAGAAGAGTGGGGGAGGGGGTGCTGTCAGCCTGATAGCTGAATAGGGCGCGCATCTTGCCGCATCTTTTGCAAAAAGTAAATCGCTTTATACGTATGAAGCGATATATTTTTTGGCGGGGCATTGCCGAGCCACCCGGCACGGCGTTCGCGCTGCGGCGATAATGGCGCTCTGCCTTCAGGAGAGTGTCATGCGTTCACATCAACAGCGCCGCATCCCCGCCACCTATATGCGCGGCGGTACCAGCAAGGGGGTGTTCTTTCGCCTTGACGATTTGCCGCCCGAGGCGCAGCAGCCGGGGGCGGCGCGCGATGCCCTGCTGATGCGGGTGATCGGCTCGCCCGACCCCTACGCCCAGCATATCGACGGCATGGGCGGGGCGACCTCCAGCACCAGCAAATGCGTGATCATCTCGCCATCGACCCGTCCTGGCCATGATGTCGATTATCTCTACGGCCAGGTGGCGATTGGCGAGGCGTTTGTCGATTGGAGTGGCAATTGCGGCAACCTCTCCAGCGCGGTCGGGCCGTTCGCCATTGCCAGCGGCATGATTGAGGCCGAGCGGCTGCACGACGGCATGGTGGAGGTGCGCATCTGGCAGGCCAATATCGGCAAGACCATCCTCGCGCATGTGCCGGTCAAGGACGGGCAGGTACTGGAGCTGGGGGATTTCATGCTCGATGGCGTGGCCTTTGCGGCGGCGGAAATCGTGCTGGAGTTCATCGACCCGTCCGATGATGGCGAAGACGGCAGTGCGATGTTTCCGACCGGCAATGTCGTCGATACGCTGGAGGTTCCCGGTGTCGGCAGTTTGGAGGCCACGATGATTGCGGCCGGTATCCCGACAGTGTTCATTGATGCGGCGGCGATTGGCCTGAGCGGTAGCGAGCTGCAAAAGGACATCAATGCCGATGCCGCGCGGCTTGCGCAGTTCGAGGCGATTCGTGTTGCCGGCGCCTTGCGCATGGGTCTGATTCAAAGTCCTGAAGAAGCAGCCAAGCGCCAGCACACACCCAAAGTCGCCTTCGTCGCGCCGCCTGCCGATTACACCGCTTCCAGCGGCAAGACCATCCACGCTGCCGACATTGATTTGCGGGTGCGGGCGTTGTCGATGGGCAAGCTGCATCACGCCATGATGGGCACGGCATCGGTCGCCATCGCCACCGCTGCCGCGGTGCCGGGGACGCTGGTGAATCGTGCCGCAGGGGGCGGTATGCCCGAAACCGTATGCTTTGGGCACCCTTCCGGCACCTTGCGCGTCGGTGCAGCAGTGGAAAACATTGATGGTCAGTGGACAGTGAAAAAAGCCGTGATGAGCCGCAGTGCGCGCGTCCTGATGCGCGGCGAAGTGCATGTGTCGCCGGCTTGAGACCCGGCCAACAGCGCCATGCGCTTGGCGCGGATGCGTTTCACTCGAGCCAGAGGCATGAAATACACGGTATCCACAAAAACAATGCCATGCTTTCGGCGCACGACCTTGGAGGATATCGGCTTCAGAAAGGTCGTGCTTCCCCCTTGTATATAGAGATGAGTCATGATGCCAATTGCCCGCTTGCAGCGCCTGTGGAAGGGACTGTCTGAACAACTGTGGTTCAAACCCGCCTGGTGGGGGGTGCTGGCAACGGCAGTCGCGCTGATGGGGTCGATTGCCAACCGCTTCATTGCAGAAGACCTGGTGCCTGATATCGGCAGGGACACGCTACAGGGACTGTTGACGATTATTGCCTCGAGCATGCTGGCGGTCAGCACATTTTCGTTGTCGATTCTGGTGCAGGCGTTCTCCTCAGCAGCCAGTAGCGCATCACCGCGCGCCTTGCGGGTCATCATGGCGGACGACAATGCGCAGACTGCGATTGCGGCGTTCATCTCCGCCTTCATCTATTCGGTGATTGCATTGATGGCATTGGGCGTAGGCTATTACGGTGCAGCCGGGCGCTTTGTACTGCTGTTATTTACGGTGGTGGTGATGATCAACGTCATCATCATGCTGATTCGCTGGATTAATACACTCTCGCGGCTGGGACGGATGGGCTACACCATTGACCGAGTCGAACATGTTGCCGCCGAGGCGATGCTGGCCTATCAGGCGCAACCACTGCTGGGCGGGCAGGCGCTGCCAGAAGGCGGGCAAACGGCCGGTGTGCAGGTGCGTGCCGCTTGCAGTGGCCATGTCCAGCATATCGATATGGAGGGCTTGCAGCAGCTGGCCGAGGCGGGGCATGCCGATATTCATGTCCTGGTGAGACCTGGCAGCTTTGTCTGTGTCGGCCAGCCAATCGCCAAATGGGTGGCAGGCCATGGGGAGGCGGAGCATCGCGGATACGCCCCGGAAATGGATGCAGACCGGCAGGAGAAACTCCGAGCGCTTATCGAGGTCGCAGCCGACCGGGACTTCAACCAAGACCCGCGCTTTGGCGTTGTGGTGCTGGGCGAGATTGGTCAGCGGGCATTGTCCGCGGCCGTCAACGATGGTGGCACGGCCATTGCCGTGGCCGGTGCCCTGGCGCGCGTATTGGCAGACTGTGGCAGTGCCTCCGAGGCAGTGGAGCCGGCTGAAATCCGTTATCCGCGCGTGTTCGTGCCGTCTCTGGACGAGGCAGACTTCATTCGTGACAGCTTCATCCCGCTGCAACGGGATGCCGGCGGCATGTTCGAAGTGCAGATGTTCTTCATCAAAGTATTGAATGGCATTGCCGATGCCCACCCGGATAGCGCCATGGCCGATGAGGCACGGCGCGTGGCCTGGGCTGGTTGGCTGCAAGCCAAGGACAAACTCTCGTTGAGCACGGAACAAGCCCAGCTTGAGCAGGCGGCGCGCGAAGTGGCAGGCCGCTGGAGCGAGTGCACGGATACGCGCACTTGCTAAGTTCAGGCACTCATGCCTTGGAATCCGGGTTTGCGATGGGGATTCAGGCCTTGAGGCCTGAATCCGGCTACTGCATGAAATACAGCACGATGCCGAGCACGATGAGCGCGGCCAGTGAGGCAAGGAAAATCTTGACCCAGCTATAAGGCCGTTCGCCGGCAATCTGGCCGGTATAGCCATTGGCGAGAATCTGGAAAGTCTTGCGCCCATAGGTATAGCTGACCAGCCAGACCGGCACCAGGATGTGCTTGAACGTGCGCCCTTGGTAGTCGGCATGAACTTGCAGATTGCGATAGGTATCGCCGGGTACTTGGCTGGCGCACATCGTGTGCAGCTTGCTGTCCATCTGCCTGCGGCCAAGTGCGGCGGCATCGGCCAGCCCTATCTGATAGCGCTCCACCGTCCAGCCGCGGACGTACTCCGGGGAATAGGGCTTGAGATCAGTTTGGGTGGGAAAGGGTTCCACGGCACGCAATAGCTGTTGATGCACGCCACTGCTGCCCGGTACCAGCTCATCGTCAAAGAAATGCCTGAGCCGCCCGGAAGCCGGTACCCAGCGCACTTTTTGCACTTGCCGGGTTTGGCTATGGCCGCTGCTGTCGCGGTAGGATTCGGTCACGTAGTAGTAATGCCCGGCTTCGGCACGCCAGTGGGCATCGACATGTGCATCGAATGTCCAATAGGGCAGATAGATGCCGTGAAGGGTGTCGGTCAGTGCAGCAGTCTTGAGGCGGTTGGGGGCAAACCAGCGGGTCCGATACCATTTTTTGATGAGGTCGCGGATTTGTCCGTCACTGATTTTGAATGGCAGTATGCTCTGCGGGGTGATGGCATCGCCCTGATCCTCGTGGGCCACGATGGCGGGCGAGCCGCAGAAATCGCAGCGCTGTGCCACCCGGCTATCCACAAACACCGAAACGGCATGGCAGCTTTGGCATTTCACTTCTTTAAGCTCAGCACCCCAGTTTTTCCGGGTGATGGCGGGGTCGCGCAGTGCCCGCTCCAGGTCAAGTTCGGCAATGGCATCGCCCGTTTGGGCATGCGCGCCTTGCCATGGAGCCGTCGTGCCGCAATAAGGACAGACCAGAGCCTGCTTGCGGGCACTCCATTCCAGATTGGCGCCGCACTCGGCGCAGGGGTGCTTGCCGATGGCAGTGCTGTGCTGCACGCTCTCGGGCAGTGGCGGTGGGGTGACCATGTGTCCGCCTGAAAATCAACCGTTCAGGAACGCTTCCAGTGCACTGCGGGAGATGCGCCAGGCGCTGCCCAGTTGGCGTGCCTTGAGTTCGCCCGATTCGATGGCGGCCATGACATCTTCGACGGCGACGCCCAAAGTCTGCGCTACCTGCTCCGGGGTCAGTACATCAATGCCGGCGGCAGGCGCAGAAGTGGCTGCCGGAGCTGTAGCGGTTGGCGGCAGCGGCGGCGGGACGGCTTGCGGGGTTTGTGGCTGCATGCCCTTCATCATCTCCTGGGCAAGGCCAAAGCCGACGGCCATTTGCGCAGGCACGGCAGCTGCGGCTGCGCCCTCGCCACCCTGAGCCATGGTGGCGCCCATCTGGTATTTGACGTATTCGTTGAGGTTGCCAATCACCCCCATACTGGCGCGTGCGTCGATGGCTTTTTCCACTTCCGGTGGCAGCGAGACGTTCTCCACAATGAAGCTGGAAATCTCAAGCCCGTATTTTTCAATCATCGCCGGATTGATGATGGGCAAGAGCGCCTCGCCCAGCTCGCCATAACGCTGGGCAATGTCCAGTGCCGGCACATGTGCACGGGCAAGCGCTTCGGTGAAGATGCTGACGATGCGCGAGCGCATGGTGTCGGCAAACTCGTCCAGGCGGAAGTTCTGGTCGGTGCCGGCGACTTCCTTCAGGAACCTGGCCACATCCACCACGCGGAAGTCGTAAGTGCCAAAAGCGCGCAGGCGCACCACGCCAAAGTCGGCATCGCGCATCATCACCGGGTTGGAGGTGCCCCAGCGATTGCCGGTAAACAGGCGGGTATTGACGTAATAGACATCGCATTTGAACGGCGATTGAAAGCCGTATTTCCAGCCATAGATGGTGGAAAGAACCGGGATGTTTTCCGTGGTCAGCGTATGCTTGCCCGGCCCGAACAAATCGGCAAACTGCCCGGCCGCCACAAATTGCACCGCCTGTGATTCGCGCACAATCAGCTGCGCGCCATTTTTGATTTCCCTGTCATCATCCGGCCAGCGATAGGCCAGCGTATCGCGCGAGTCATCAGTCCATTCGATGATCTCAATCAGCTGCTTGCGGACAAAATTCATGATGTTCATGGGCGCGTCTCCTGGAAGTGCGCAGCGATATTAGCAGCCGTTATCGCGCCTTGCTGGCTGGGGCGGTCAGGCAAGCCATGTGGCTGTCGCTTCGGTGGGATGGCGCAGCCCGCACAGCACCATGCTGTGCTCCAGCTCGCGCAATAGAAGATGCAGCACATGCGCCACGCCCGATGCGCCGCCCACGGCCAGGCCATGCAATATCGGCCGGCCAATCAGTACCGCATCGGCGCCCAGTGCCAGTGCTTTCAAGATGTCGCTGCCACGACGGATGCCGCCGTCCATCAGTACCGGCATGCGTCCGGCGACTTCCTGCACAATGGCGGGCAATGCCTCGATGCTGGCAGGAACAGCATCCAGCGCGCGCCCACCGTGGTTGGAAACGATGATGCCTGCACTGCCTGCGGCGATTGCTGGAGCGACATCCAGTGGGTTCAGGATGCCTTTGACCCAAACCGGCAGTGGCGTTTGTGATACCAGCCAGGCGACATCTTCCCAGCCTGGCAGCTGCGCCATGCGGGCGCTTTTGAGGAGCGATTCCCCGGCGGCCAGGGTGATTTCCGGCGGCGCCGGATAGGTGGCGAGATTGACTGCCGCTGCATGCGCAACTGGCGCAAAGCCCTGGCGTGTGTCTTCGTTGCGCAACCCTTGCAGGGGCGCATCCACGGTGATGACGATGGCGCAAAATCCGGTGTCTTCTGCGCGGCGCAACAAGTCCTGCAATGCCTTGCGCGGGTAATGCAGATACAACTGCAACCAGCGCTCGCCCTGCGGCACGCGCATGCGGATGTCTTCAATCAGGGTGCTGGCCTGGCAACTGACGATGTACGGCGTCTGCATGGCGGCAGCGGCCAGGGCAGTGGCGATTTCAGCCTGCGGGTGTGCCAGGGCGTGTTGCGCGGTGGGGGCAATCAACAGCGGATGCGGATAGCTGCGACCGAGCAGTTCGATGCGGGTATGGGCGCCCTGCATATCGCGCAGCATTCGCGGCATCAGGGTGAGCCTGTCGAGCGCCTCCCGGTTGCGCCGGGCGACAAGGCCGTCGGCGCTACCCGCGTTCAGATAGGCCCAGCGCTCGGGCGGCAGTAGCGCGGCCGCGGCTTGCTGGTAATCGGCAAGGCAGCCCAGGCGTGCGATGTCGATGCTTTCAGACATCGCCAAAGCGCCGCAGCAGATTGTGATAGCTGCCACTTAGGCGGGTGACTTCGGCCAGATTCTCCTCGCGCAGCGCAAGTTGCTGGATGCTCTGGTCAAGCTCGAACAAGATGCCGCGCAGGCTATCGTCCTGAATCATGCTCTGGCTCCAGAAGAACGAGGCCAGCCGCTCGCCGCGCGTCACCGGCGTGACCTTGTGCAGGCTGTTGCCGGGATAGACCACGGCATGACCTGCGGGCAGTTTCACCTGTTGCGTGCCATAGCTGTCCTGGATGATGAGCTCGCCGCCGTCGTAATCGTCCGGGTCGTTCAAGAACACCGTGGTGGAAATGTCGGCGCGGATACGTTGCCCGCTTACCGGGTCGATACGCAGCGCATTGTCGATATGAAAACCGTATTCGCCACCGCCCATGTAGCGGTTGAACATCGGCGAGAGGGTTTTCAGGGGCAATGCAAAGGAGATGAACAGCGGGTGTTGGGCGAGTGCATCCAGTATTGGCTGTCCCAGGGTTTGTGCAAGCGCGCTGCCCGGCGCCAGTTGCTGATTGGTTTTTTGCCCGCGGGCAATGTAACCGGCAGTTGCGCGGCCATCCTGCCAGGCGGCATCCGCCAGTGCTGTACGGATATGGGCAAGGCTTGCCGAATCAAGCAAATCGGGAATCACCAGCATCATGATGTTGCGCCCTCATCAAAAACAAAGCCGACAGCCCGGTGCAGGGCTGTCGGCGAGTGTAGCCAGTATCCGGCGCGGTCAGAACCGGTAGCTGGCGCTCAGCGTATACGCGCGTCCCGGCGCGATATTGGCAAACAAGCCCACATGCGAGGCATCGTACAGCGGCTTGTTGCCAAGATTGTTGGCATTGAATTGTAGCGAGAAGTCCTTGCTGAACGCATAGCGTGCCATCGCGTCATAGCGTACATGGCTGGGCAGCACAAGGGTATTGGCATCGTTGGCAAAGCGGCTGCCCATATAGGTGGCGCCGCCCCCCAGCGTCAGGCCGGGCAGCACTTCAAACGTCGTCCACACCGTGCCGCTTTGTTTGGCGATGAACTTCATCTGCTTGCCATCGAATACATTCCTGCCGCTGCGGTAGCGGATGATTTCCGGATCCATCCAGGTATAGCCAGCCCAGATATGCCAGTGCTCGGTAACCGCGCCGCTCGCCGACAGTTCCACGCCGCGCACCCGGTTGTTGCCGCTGAGCGTGACTTCGCCAGTCAGCGGGTCAGTGGAGCGGGCATCGGTCTTTTTGGTTTCAAATACCGATGCGGCCAGCGAGAGCTTGCCGTCATTGAAATCCCACTTGCTGCCCAGCTCCATGCTACGGCTCTTTTCCGGGGCGACATCGCGGATTTGCGCAGCGCCCGCCACACCGTCGGCACCGCCGCCCTGTCCCAGGTTTTCGCCGGCGGGGTTGGAAGATGTCGAGTAATTGGCATAGAGGCTGGCATTCGGCAGCGGCTTGTAAACCAGGCCAGCCTGATAGTTCCAGAACGCATCCTTGCGGCCGGCATTGAAATTGGTCACTTCAAAACGGTCGCGGCGTGCGCCGAGATTGACAATGAACTGCTCGCCAATCTTCATGGTGTCGATGAGATAGAACGCGCGGGTTTTGATTTCACCCGAGGCGCTGCGCTCGCCATAGCTCAGCGTGTAGTCATAGCTGCGGTAAGGATTGGGGTTGTAGAGCGAATCCAGATCGGTGCGCGGGGTGCCGGAAATCCTGCGCGTGAAGATTTGCTCGCGACCGGCCTCAAAACCCAGGCTGTAATCGTGCTGGATCGGGCCGGTGGCGAAATGACCCTGCAAATCGGTCTGGTGAATGACGGATTTGCTCTCACGCCACCAGGCGCGCGATGCACGCTGGAACTGGACATTGGGCGACTCGTCCGAGCAAGGCGCACCGGAGCTTGCCGTGCAGTGGCTGAAGCTTGGCCGCGAAACCAGATAGTGATTCAGTGTGGTGCTGCCACGGCTGATATGGCGCAGTTGCAACGCATCGTTGAACTCATGCTCGAATAGTAGCGTGGTGGACTCGTTATTGTTTTCGCGGAAGTCGGTATGCGCGCGGCCATAGAAGTTTTCACGGCGCACTTTCGGCGGAGTGTTGCGCGATGGTTTGGCCGCATTGTTGAACGGCATCCCCTGGTCGGGCATATCGTGGTTGCGCACCAGTGCATGCGAAAGCGTCAGCCGCGTGGGCAGGCCAAGGCCAAAGGTCAAAGAAGGCGCAAACCCGAAGCGATCCACGGTCAGTACATCACGCCCGGCCACACCACCGCCCATGCGCATGGCATTGATGCGCAGCGCGATGGCATCGGCCACATGCAGATTGGTATCGACAGTGGCGCGCCACTGGCCGGCAGTGCCATAGCTGCCGGTGACTTCGGTAAAAGTGCCCGCACGCGGACGCTTGCTTTGCATATGGATGCTGCCGCCAGTGCCGCCGCGGCCGGTAAAGGCCGAGCTTGCCCCCTTGATGACTTCCACCGCTTCAAGATTGAAGATTTCATGCGAGCTGCGGGCGTAGTCACGCACGCCGTCCATGAAAATATCGGTACTGGCCTCATAGCCACGCACGAACGGACGATCGCCATTGGGCGTGCCGCCCTCGCCAGCGCCCAGAGTGATGCCGGGCGTGGTACGCAAGACATCCTGCAACGAGGTCGCGCCACGCTCACGCATCAGTTCTTCGCTCATCAGCGTCATGGTGCGCGGGGTATCCACCGGCGGCGTGCTGATCTTGGGGTTGTCACTGATGCGCGAGCCCAGCACTTCCACACGGTCGATATCGTCAGACTTTTTCTTGTCAGCTGATTCGGCCAGCGCAGTGCCGGCAGCCAGTGTGGCGGCGCTGCCCAGGGCGATACCGGCCAGCACTTTCTTGTTGAAACTGGCCTGGAAGAACTCAGGCGCAAGCAGCGGAAGCGGGTTTTTTTGATGTTTGGACATGACAGTCTTGATGCAGTGGGGGGAATCCGGGCAGGCATGCAGATACACAGCCGATACGGCTGGATAGCGCGCATAAAAGGCTTGGACAACCCGGGGCGGCGAGCTTACATGTGCTGATTGCTAAAGGAAATCATTCTCATTTGATTTTTTCATGAATTTGCAAGACGGCGACGGCTGTCAGCAAACATCAGGTCAATGCCGCCTTGAACTTGCTTGGGATGGCCTTCATTGCGGCAGAACAATTTCGGCCACATATTCACCATTTTCAATGAAGGTCAGCAGCCTGCCCTGTCCCTGACTGATGGCCTCAATCCGTGCCCGGGTTGCGGCAATTCCTACACTGTGACCTGTGGACTCGGCACGGTTGGGGCGTTGCGGCATGGGGTTGCTGACCTGAAGGCGGAGTCTTCTGGCATTCATCAGTACACGGATTGCAAGTCGTCCGCCATGCGGCATTTTTTCAATCCCGTGACGCACTGCGTTTTCGGACAATGTTTGCAGGCTCAATGACGGAATTGGCGTTTCTGGCAACAGTCTCGGCAAATGCCATTGCACTTGCAGGCGCTCACCCAGGCGTAGCTTTTCAATTTCAAGATAGCGCCGTGTCAGCTCCAGCTCGCGTGACAATGGATGCAGCTCATTGCTTGCAAGTGCTGCCCTGAACAGGTCGGACAAGTCCAGCAGTACCTGCTCTGCCTGATCCGGCGCAATATGTACCAGTGCCACGGCGGTATTCAGGCTGTTGAACAGGAAATGCGGGTCAACCCGCGCCCGCAGCACATCCAGCTCGGCCTGCTTGGCGCGCAATGCCAGTTGCTTGGACTCCCAGTGGCGATGAAATGCCAGCGCCCCCAGGGTGCCCAGCACCAATATCAGCGCCGGGATTTGCAGCCAGCCATACCAGGCTTTGCCATAGATATGGAACAGCATCTCGGGAAACAGCCATCTGACCAGGCTCGACATCAAAATGGCAGAAAGCACCAGCAGTGCAACCAGTGAGCACAGCAGCGAAGTGATGGAAAGGCGGCCAAGCCAGGGCAGCAGCAAGCGCGTCAGACAAAGCGTTGAAAGCGCAATCCATTGCAGCAGCAGCGACATCAGGCCCAGGTAAACCAATGGCTCCAGCACCAGGCCGGGGGTGAGTGAAAGGATGATGGCCAGCGTTTCGGCCAGCAACATGGCCAGCAAAATGGACTTTGAACGCCACAGTAAAAGCAGCGGGCTCCCGGAGGGTAGGGCAGGACTTTTCGGCATGACCGGCAGCATAACGCCGGTAACGCCATCTGGGTGGCCGTTGGTCAGCTTGATCCGCCGGCAATGCCGTCTTTGTCTAGACTCGCAGGCAAGAAGGGAGGGCGTATGCTTATCAAACACACCCAATACAAATCCGGCCAGCAGCAAGCGGGCTTTAGCCTGGTGGAACTGGCAGTCACAGTGGCGGTGCTTGCCATTATCGCCGGGATTGCCGTACCCAGCTTCCGCAACATGTTGCAAAGAAGCCGCCTGACAGCCAGCAGCAATGAAATGCTCGCCGTTTTCCAAAGCGCGCGTATGGAGGCGCTGCGTACCAATAGCCGGGTAGATGTATGCCCCAGCACCAATGGCAACGCCTGTGGTGGTGGCAGCTGGAAGCGGATGATTATGGTGGCAAACAAAAACGGCACAAGCACGGTATTGCGTGATATCCGCATTGATGCAGCCAATATTGATGTCCTTTCCAGCAATTCAATTTCCACCAACCGGGTGTGGTATCTGCCTGATGGCTTTGTACGCATGGGCAATGCCAATACACCTGTACAAGTCGGTGCTTTGAGAGTGTGCACCAAGGACCTGCCAGATGAAAACGCCAGGGATATTCATCTGAACATGGGGCGGGTTTCAATCACTCGCGTGACCAATACGGCTTGTGACGCACCAGGAAACAGCTAATGAAAACTTTTTCTCATTCAAAACTTTATCTTGCACCCAAAAAATATCAGCAAGGCGTGGGTCTGATAGAAGTGCTGATTGCCGTTTTGGTGCTTGCCGTCGGGCTTTTGGGGGTTGCCGCCCTGCAGGCGGTGACTTTGCGCAATAGCGGCAACTCGGTTGAGCGCAGCCAGGCAGTGATTCAGGCTTACGGGGCGCTGGACATGCTGCGTGCAAACAAGGAGGCAGCAAAACAGGGAGACTTTAATTCCGGCTGGGCAGCAGGTTCGGCAAATGTATCGCCTGACCTCAATACGGCAGATGGCTGGCGCTCCAACCTGCTGCGCATGGTCAGCCCCTCGGCGCAAGGCCGTATCAACTGCACCAGTACAGCCGAATGCACGGTGGGTATCCGTTGGGATGAAAGCCGCGCAACAGGCGGCTCGGCAGATCAAGTGTTTGAAATTACCAGCAGGGTGGACCAATGAACGCCAGCATCAAAAAAATGAACTTGCGGCCTGCTACGCAACAGGGCTTCACCCTGGTCGAGTTGATGATAGCCATGCTGATTGGCCTGATTGTCGTGGCTGCGGCAGGCGGGGTGTTCCTTTCCAACAGCCAGGTGTATCGAAGCACGGAATCGGTTGGGCGGATTCAGGAAAATGCCCGTTCTGCCTTTGAAATCATGAGCCGCGATGTGCGCGAGGCCGGCGCCATTGCCTGTAATGGCGCAGACCATCTGGAAGGCGAGCCCGCCTTGTTGCTGTCCGCGTTGAAACGCGGCATTTCGGCCACAGGCGCAGTGCTGGATATTTATGCCGGAAACCAGTACATGACTGCGGTAAGCGACCATATCAAGGCGGCGGCTGCCATCACACTGGCGGCAGGAAACAGCGAGTACAGCGTAAATGACACATTGCTGGTTTGTAATGCCGATATCAGTGTGCTGTTCAATGTACAGTCCATGTCCGGGGCGGACCTGACCCCGGCACAGCCACTGAAAAACAGGTACGGCGCAAACCTGTGCTTCTGGCGTCCTGCAACAGGGGCAATATGGAATAGTGATTGCGGCATGAAAGGCGAGTCCCTGGCCTATGTCGCCAAGCCGGTGCGTTATCGCTGGGAGGTTCGGGATAATGGCCGTGGCGGCATGTCCCTGTATCGCCAGACAGCCAAATTTGCCTCAGGCGGCTTTGTCAACATGGGGGGCGCCGCTGAAGTGGCCGAAAATGTGACCCAGATGACACTGGCATTCCGCCGTGCTGGCGATGCCGCTTTTCAAACCGCTTATGCCGGCTGGGGCGACGATGACTGGAAAGAAGTGATTGCCGTACAGGTCAGGCTGGTGCTGCAAGGCTCGGATGATGCCCAAGGGACTGATGGCAATGTGCTGAGCCGTGAAGTCAGCACAACCATCACCTTGCGCAACAGGAAAGGAGTGCTGTGAACATGATGAACATGAAAAAACAATCCGGTGCAGCCTTGGTGGTGGTGCTGATTTTGTTGCTGGTTATCACGATATTGGGGCTGGCCAGCATGCGTGGCGCCCTGCTGCAAGAGCGTATGGCCGGTGCCGCCTATGCCCGCAGCGTGGCCTTCAACGCCGCAGAAACCGCGTTGCGGGTTGCCGAGGCGCACGCCAAGACCAAGCCGGCTTTGCCTGCTTCCGGTTGTGACGCGGGCGTTTGTGCGCAGCCCGGGCCGGCTGCGGCGCCAGTATGGGAGGCCAATGGCTTTTGGGGCGCTAATGCCAGTACTGCAAGCGTCAGCCTGGGGGCGGAATACCAGGGCGTTGAGGCCAAATACATCATTCAGGACATGGGTAAAAGCAATACCTGCGTAGAGGTGGACTTGACGGCGAGCATTTGCCCGCCAGCTGAGCAGGTTTACCGCATCGTGGCGCGCGCCGTGACCGCCAATGGCACAGAAGTTGTCCTGCAATCCACCTACAGAATCCAGTGAGGTCGATCATGAATATGCAAAAATCCAAAGAAAACCCGCTGCAACATGGCATGCGCCTGCCCAGGCCATCCCGGCTATCCTTTGCATTGGGGCTGGCGGTTGCAGTGGCAACCGGTGCAGGCCAGGCCGCGACATCGTTTCCGGACTACCCGCTGCAAACCAGTGTGACTCGGGTTCCTCCTAATATCATGTTTATTCTGGATGACTCCGGCTCAATGCGTCTTAACTATATGCCAATTGGCCCAACATTGGACTTTATGGCATGTGTCTGGAGTGCCAGATATTGGGATAGTGAGCAGAATGCTCGTTGTTCAAATTGGGATCTCCCGGAGGATGAGCGCAAGAATCTTGCTTATTTTTACAGGCTTGCTCTGGGTTTAAATGCTATCGCTTATGATCCAATGAAAGAATACAAGCCCTGGAGGACTGCGAATGGCGGGAGGTTGACTGCCGGGACTACCATTCATCAGGTTTCCAATCATGATGTTGATGCGACAACCTTCGAGGGTGAATATAGTGAAAGGCGCCAGGGTGAGCATGGTACATATCCATATGCGATAAGTTTGCTGGGAAGTAAGGATGCGGCGGCATTCTTTATTCCAAAGCGAGTATTGGTTACGGATGATGAAAAGCTCGATAGAAAGAACTATTGGTATTATACGATTGATAAAGATACGGGGAAATGGATTCGTCGTGAGTATGTGTTGCGTCCCGGCGGGGTATATAACTGGTGGAACCATACTACTATAGATCCGCCAACCAAGCCGGGTGTTGATCCTTACGTCAATTATGCAACCTGGTATACCTATCATCGTACACGCGCAAAAATTGCAAAGGCGGGTGCGAGTGAGGCGTTCTCTGATTTGGGAGAGCAGTATCGTGTGGGTTTTGATGTTATCAATAGAACCGGGAGTTCTCCTAATATGGGGATTCCGGTTGAAACCGATTCTGGCTTGTTTAGGGGTGTAAACAAATCCAGGTGGTTTAATAGGTTGCACAGGGTTAATGCGAATGGCTGGACTCCGTTGAGAAATTCCCTGCATAGGACGGGTGTTTATTTCAGGGATACCAAGAAAATATGGACCGTTAATGGGACTGGTTTGGAGTATAGCTGCCGCAGGAATTACGCCATACTGACAACTGATGGTTACTGGAATGATACTGGGATAGGTGGTCGACCAAGATATTTGGGGATGGATGGAGAAGGTAGCCCCTATGGGAATTCGGATGGAACTAGTTCTCCGCCAAATTATGCGGCGGCACGACCTTATATGGATAGTCATTCGGACACGCTTGCTGATATTGCCATGTATTTTTGGAAAACGGATCTTCGACCGGATCTTGTCAATGATGTGGCAGCAAGCATTGATAATCCGGCCACTTGGCAGCATATGGTGACATTCCCCATTTCCATTGGCTTGCAGGGAACTTTGGAGCCGACGGATGCAACTCTTGCAAGGCTACGTTCGGGGGTCATTAATTGGCCGAATCCTCTGCTTAGAGAAGATGCAACCCGTATTGATGATCTTTGGCATGCTGCCATCAATAGCCGAGGTGGTTTCGTTGCAGCAGATGATGCGGATAAATTTTCTGAAGCATTAATCAGGGCGCTGAGTACAATTGCCAGAGAAAGTGGTGCTGGCGGTGGCTTGGGTGATACTGGTCGCAAGATTGGCGGTGGTAGCCGGATATATCAGGGACGTTACCAGTCTGGCAGCTGGGATGGAGATGTGCAGGCGTTTGCTTTCAGCAGTGGCGATACTGCCAATGCGCCGCAGCTGTGGTCACTGGCACAGCACACGCTTAACCCGGACTTGTTCGCTACAGGCCAGGGCTTTGCCACCCGTCCCATTTTCACCTGGGGGCAGGGTGGTGGCGGTGCGCCGCTTTCCTTGGCGGCTTTGGGCAGCAAGGCAGCACTGCTGGCGCGTACCAGTAGCTCTTCTGCGGTATCGGCGATTGATAATTTGAACTACCTGAAGGGTGACCGTAGCCTTGAAAAAGTAAATGGTGGTCGCCTGCGTGACCGCTCAAGTTCGCTGATTGGGGATATCGTCAACTCGGTGCCGGAGTATGTGGCCGAAAATGACAGCCTGTTTGTGGGCGCCAATGATGGCATGCTGCATGCCATCAATGCCGCCGATGGCAGGCCGCTGTTTTCTTATATGCCGCGCGGTATTGACTACCGGGCGCTGGCCACCCTGAGTGACCCGTATTATCAGCACCGTTTCTTTGTGGATGGTATCCCGAGAGTTTCCCGGCGCAGCATAACGGCGGGCAAGAATATCCTGGTCTCGTCCCTGGGGCGTGGCGGCAGGGGGCTGTTTGCCCTGGATGTGACTCACCCGGCCAGCTTTGCGGCTGCCAACGTGCTCTGGGATGAAGACCATACAGTCAATGCCGATATCGGCTATATCCTTTCCCAGCCGTTGATTGTGCCCGGCAATCATGGCGGCACGCTGATGATTACCGCCAATGGCCTGGAAAGCCAGGGAGGCAATGCCAAAGTGCTGGTATATGAGCTGAATGCCGCAGGCCGGGTGACAGCGCGCCATGCCTTTGGGCAGACCGGCGGCAGCGGCAATGGCATGACCAGCTTTACCGCCTATGACCGCAATGCCGATGGCCAGGTGGATATTGTCTATGCCGGTGATATCCAGGGTAATGTCTGGAAAATCGACCTCAGTGGCAGCAGTGCGGCAAGCTGGGGGGTAGCCAATAGCGGTAGCCCCATGTTTACCGCGCGTGATGCATCGGGCGCGTTGCAGCCGATTACCGGCGGGCTGACGGTCACGGTGGAGCGCAGAACCGGGCGGGCATTTGTCAGCTTTGGTACGGGCAAATATCTCTCGGAACAGGACAAGGATGTCTCAGGGACGCTGCAAACCCAGACGTTGTACACGCTGATTGATGGAGACACGCCGGTTACCGGGCGAGCACAGCTACAACAGCGCACTTTCCCCTATCTGGGGACAAGTGCTGATGGCCGGGCGGTACGCGGGGCAGAAAACTATTCCGAGCTGCCTGCCAGTGCGCGTGGCTGGTATCTGGATCTGGGGGTGCCGGCCTCGCTTAACCGGGGTGAGCGCATTGTGACCCGGCCGGAGCTTTCAGGTGAGCTTTTGGCGGTCACTTCGCTAGTGCCGAAAGCATCACAGGGCTGCTCTTCGGAGATTGGTGGTTATTTGACTGCGCTGAATGTCTTTACCGGCACCAATCCCAGAGATGGCGGCTATTTCGATTTCAATGGGGATGGCGCGGGCGACAAGATTCCCGGAACCCAGGGGCATATCAGCTCGGTGGATCTGGGCAGGGGCACCGGCGGCGTCAGGCTCTACAGGAATGAAGATGGCAGCTTGTCGGCGGTGACACCGGGTCTGGATGGCAGCCTGCTGACCACCAAACTGTTGGGGGGTGGCAGCCGGGGTGAGCGTGTCAACTGGCGCGAGCTGGTACGCTCCAACTGATGGTGATGGCTAGCCGGAGGCGTATGCCTCCGGCTATATCAAACAGGAAAATTTTATGAAAGGTTTAAACAACCAGGCGGGTTTTACCCTGATTGAATTGATGATTGTGGTTGCCATCATTGGCATATTGGCTGCCATTGCCCTGCCGGCCTATGACCGCTTTGTGGTGAAGAGCCGCCGTTCGGCAGGCGCGGCTTGCCTGATGGAAATGGCGCAATTTGCCGAACGCCACCACACCACCAAAATGAGCTATTCCGGCCTGAATGATGCGGCACTGCCCAATACCGCCTGCCGTTCTGAATTGGCCGGTCATTATGCGTTCTCGTTTCAGAGTAGCCCCACGGCAACGGCTTATACTTTGCAGGCCGTGCCGCAAGGCGTCCAGGCCATAAAAGACACCAGTTGCGGCACGTTGCGCATTACCCATACGGGTGCGAAAAGCGCCAGTGGTGGCGGTAGCGGTTGTTTCTGATTTTCTGGCGCTAAAAGGCGGCTGAAAAGCTGCCTTCCAGTGCATCCACAACCTGTCACCCTGCGCGCAGTCGCAGGGTCTGTCGGAAGCGCCAAAAGATATTCTGCAGCTGCGCTGCGCTTGTGCAGAACGGCGGGTTAATTTTTGATGGATTGCTGGTAGCCCGGAGTGACCAGCAGACACTGGTCACTTCAGGATGAGCCAATCAATGACGCGGTGTACCAGATTTACAAACCGTAGCGGTCAATGATGGCCTGGTGGGGGGCGGGGTTGGCGCCGGCGGCTTCGGCCAGTGCCAGCCAGCACATGGGGCTTGGCCAGTGGGCGGTGGCCTGGCGCAGTTGCTGGTCGATTTCGGCAGCCGGGGTGCCCTGGCGGGCCGCTACGGTAAACAGGATGCCGGGCAGTTCTTCGCCTGTTTCCTGGTCTTCAAGCTGGTAGCCGTCGCGGCGGTGTACCCAGAGTTGTGCGTCCTGCGCCTGCAGGGTTTGGCGCAGTGCTTCAATGGCTTCATCGCCGGGGTCTGGGCCTTCGACGACGATGCTGCGGGCGCGGCCACCGGGCTGGAGGGTATGCACGGCCATGAAGGTCGGCACAAAATATTGCTTCGCCTCATCGTCTTCCGGTGGCGGGAACAAGGGCTGGGCATCAAAGGCCACATGGTCGCCGCTGCGCTGGGGAAAGCGCGGCGGGGCGTTTTCCATGATGCGGGCATCGGTGGGGCCTGAGCGCATGGCGTAGTAATCAATGGGCTCGCCGTTTTCGATGCTGCGAATCAATACCCAGCCCAGCTGCATCTGTGGGGCGCCATCGCCTTCGGGCAGTGCCATGCCCATTGCGGCGGCCATGCGGCGCACGCCCTGCCAGTCCTGGGCGGCGCTGGCGGCGGTGAGATAGTCCCAGTGCGCTGCGCCATCTTCGGGCAAGTCTTGGATAAGTTCGGCATAGGTGGCGGCAGCGTCGGCAAAGCGTTGCTGCTGCATCAGGCTTTGCGCCAGCAGGCGCTTGGCGCCGTGTGACATGGGGGGATGGGCGTGTGCCAGCAGCTTGCGGCAATGCAGCTCGCACCCTGTCCAGTCGCGGTTGTGTTTTGCCAATTGCGCGCGCATCCAGCAGGTGGCACCGGGCGCGCCGGATTGATAAAGCTCAGCAAGTGGTTCGACTTCCTCACTGCGGCCGTTTTCCAGCAGCAATTCGAGCAGGAAGTAGGCCGGTAGATATTCGCCATCGGTGTTCTGCCGGACATTGCGCCAGAGCAGGTCAATGGCTTCGGCAGGGGCGCCGATGGCGGCCAGCGCTTCGACGCTTTGCTTGAGCAGCGCCAAATCATCCGGGCACTGGGCGAGGGCGGCCAGCAGCCATTCGACTTCTGCCTCCGGGTTGCGGGCGCTGTCGGCATCTTGCGCGTCCAGCCATGCCAGCAGGTTTTCCGGGGCGGTGGGCAGTGGCATCGCTGCCTGTGCCTCCATCCGCGCTTGCAGGGCATCGAGTTTGGCCGCGGCACCGGCATCCACGCGCAGTTTGCTGTGTGCCTGACGCGCCTGTGCCATTTGTCGTCTGGCCGTCCATAGCGCGCCACGTGTCAGTGCCAGTTCAATGCACTGCGCGGCCATGTCGAGCAGATGGCGATGTGCGCCATGGCGGGCGAGGGTGTCCAGCCCGTGTTGCAGGCGGCTGCCGAGGCTCCAATTGTTCAGTTCCGGGCGGCGCTGCAACACCGGAAAGATGGCATTCAGCCAGCGGTGCAGGGTGCCGGGATGGATGTCGCGCAGTGCAGGCAGGGCCTCCAGGGCTTCGTCGTCACGCCCCAGTGCGGCCAGGGCGCGGGCTTTCAGAATATCGCGCGGCTGCTTGATATTGGCCCATTCCGGGGCGCCATCGGCTTTGGCTTCTTCACTGGCGATATGCTCCAGCGCTTCCTGGTAGTGCCCCAGCGCCAGCAGCAGCTTGTTGCGAAATTCGGTGATGCCGGCATTGACTTCTTCGCCTGCGGCCTCGATGGCGCGGGTTTGCTGTTCGAGATAGTCGTAAGCGGCTTGAGCCTGCCCAAGGTCAAGCAGCGCCTCGCTCTTTTCAATGGAGATGCACTGGAAGCAGCCCCATTTGGGGGTGATGCGGGCAAGCGTTTCATCGCAGACTTCGATGCGCTCGGCTGCCCAGCCTGGGCCGTCGATATTGGCATAGCAGGCAGACAGGTCTTGGGTAATGCACACCGACTGCGGGCATTCATGGGTGTCGCTGCGGTGCGCGCGCTCAAACAGTGCCACGGCATCGGCCAGGGCACTTTCGCCCTCGCCTTTGTTGCCAAGCCGGTTACGCATTTCCCAGTGGCCGATGAACACTTCCAGCCAAGGGTTTTCCAGCGTGCGTGCCAGCGCTTTGGCCTCCGGTAGCAGCGCTTCGGCGCGCTCGACCTGCAGGTCGCAGACTTCGCTGCTGAAATCGTCAATCAGCTGGGCACTGTGCGTCTGACCTGCATGGGCGAGGTCTTGCTGCAGCTTTTCCATCCAATGCCAGATATTCATGCCTGGGATTGCTCCTGGGGATTGTGGCGGGTGAGTTGCTGGATGCTGTCGGCCAGCTGGTGCAGGGCGGCGCTGAGCTTTTCGCGTGATTGCGCCGCATTGGCGTTGCCGGGGGTGTTGCTGGCAAGAATGGTTTTGAATGCGCGCAGCAGGGCGGCGGCGGTGGCGGCCTGGCTGGGCTGGCGGTCGATGGCGGCAAGCAGGGATTGCACCGCCGGGTTGTCCAGATTCAGATAAAGCCGCGCCGGGTGGCGATCGTCGATTTGGGCGGTGAATTGCCGCGCAAGGCGCAGGGCGGCCAGCGAGACTTGCTTGTCGTGATTGTCTTCTTCCAGCCGCTTTTTGAGCGCGCTGTCGCGGTCGGGTACCACCACCAGTGGCAGCTCCTGCGGGGCAAAATGTGCGGCGATGAGTTCTTCGCCATCGCCCAGATGCTGGTTCAGCCAGTCCTGTTTTTCGTTGGGCAAAGGCGCGGGGCGGAACAGTTGCCGGTTGCCGGCATCGGTGCCCAGCTCGGCCAAGCGCACGCCGCGCGCCTCGGCCCAGCGGCGCAGGAACGGCACCACTGCATAGCGATTGCCGTGCGCCACCGGAATGCCGAGGGTATTGAACAGCATGCCTTCAAATCCGGCCTTGTTATCCAGCATCACATGCACTGCGCCGCGCGCCAGCAGTTCGCTGGCCGGCAAGTCGCCGTGCGAGGTGGGGATGCGCAGATTGTCCTTGAGCAACTCGAACAGGCGCTCGTCACACAGCGCTGCACCCAGCAGGGCTTCGTTATGCCGCCACAGTACCCGTCGCCAGGCTTCGGGCTGGCTGCGGGCGACTTCGGCCAAGCCGGCAATCAGTGCCTCGGTCAATGCATGGCGGGTGGCCTCGTAGGCATCGTCGCGCTGCAAATCCTCGCGGCTGGCGGTGGGGGTCAGACGCTGTGACTCGATGACGCCACCGATGAAACCTGCCCAGTGCGGCAGCAGGTCGCGGGCATCATCGTCGAGCAACATGCCGCGCAGGAATACCGACAGATTGCGGTTGTCGCTGGTGCCATAGGTGGCGCCGTCCTGTACCCACAAAATGCCGATGGCATCGCTTTGCCCGTCGGGTTTGACCGGCAGGGTGCATACCGGCTCGAAGTTGTGTTCGAAGCGTGCGGCAAAGGCGTGTTCCTGCTTGCGCTGCTGGAGTGGCAGCAAGGCCGGGGCATCGGCTGGCCTGCGCCATGGCGGCGGCTCGGGATTGATGGCTTCAGTTTCACCTGCGATATGAATCGGCTCGGAAAGCAGGGCGCAGTAATGGCCGAGAATCTCGTGCAGATGTACCGGTTGAGTCAGTGCGTGATATTCGTCTTTGAGCTCCAGCACGATTTCCGTGCCGACCGCACGCGCGGGCATCGCCGCCACGCTGTATTGCTCGGCATTGCTGGAGACATAACGGCAGCCGCTGTCCGGGCTTTGCCATGAGGTGGTGCGCACGGTGACGCGCTTGGCGAGCACGAAGGCCGACAAAAAGCCCAGGCCAAACATGCCAATCAGCCCGCTTTCCTCATGGCCGCCCTCACGCAGGCGGCGGGTATAGCCCACGCCTACGGTGGCGAGGTATTGGTGGATTTCGTCTTCGGTCAGCCCAGCGCCGGTGTCGATGATGCGCAGCGTGTTGGCAGCGGCATCGGGCAGGATGTCGATGCGCGCCGGTGCTGTCCAGCCGGGCGCTTCCAGCCTGCGGCGCAGAATCGAGTCATGGGCGTTCTGCACCAGCTCGCGCAGCGCCACCATCGGCGTGGAATACAGATGCTTGCTGAGGACGGACATCAGTCCGCCCATGTCCACCCCGGCGCGGTGAATCGACGCGGTGGCAGGAAAATCGGAATGGCTCACGGGCATTGGCGTAGAAAAAGGGCTTGCGATTATCGCTCAAGCGCCGGTGCCGTATCAGTTATGCTTATGCCCGATTTGACCCGCATCCTGACAAGCTCATGATTGAACTGGTAAAGGCCGGTGGCTGGCCGATGATTCCTCTGCTGTTGTTGACCCTGGTTGCCATCGCCATCATCGCCGAGCGCTTCTGGACATTGCGCCGCTCTGAAGTCTTGCCGCAGGGGCTGGGCGATGAAGTGCGCAACTGGGCCAAGCGTGGGCAGATGGAGCAGCCGCATATCGAGTCGCTGCGCGCCACATCGCCGCTGGGCGAGCTACTGGCCGCAGCACTGGATGCCCGCCAGCAGCCGCGCGAAATCATCCGTGAGCGCGTGGAAGATACCGGCCGGCGCATCGTGCACCGCATGGAAAAATATCTCAACACCCTGGGCAGCATTGCCTCGGCCGGCCCCTTGCTGGGATTGTTCGGCACCGTGGTGGGCATGATCCAGATGTTCTTGGTGATTGGCGATCACGGCGTGGGGGATGTCAACCAGCTGGCAGGCGGCATCGGCAAGGCGCTGGTATGTGCGGCCACCGGCATGATCGTGGCGATTCCGGCACTGATGTTCCACCGCTATTTCAAGGGGCGCATCAACGGCTATATCGTCGAGATGGAGCACGAGGCCGCGCAATTGCTGGATGTGCTTGCCAGTGGCCGGAAGTCCTGAACCATGCGTATCCGTGACCGCAGCGCCGAGGATGCGCCGGAATTGAACCTGGTGCCGCTGATCGACGTGATTTTGGTGCTGATCATTTTCTTTGTGGTCACCACCACGTTTGACAGTCGCGCCGTGCTGCGTTTGCAACTGCCGCGCGCCGATGGCAGCCCGGCGCCTGCACAGGTGCAGCCGTTGTCGGTACTGGTCAATGCCGATGGCCGTTATTTCGTGGCCGATCGCGAAGTACTGCGCACCGATGTGGAAAGCTTAAAGCGCAGCATCAGCGAGGCGGCAGGCGATGACCGTGAGCGCCCGGTGCTGCTGCGCGCCGATGCCCGCACCCCGCATCAGGCGGTGGTGACCGCTTACGAGGCGCTGGGGCAGCTTGGCTTCAAGCAAATCATGATTGCCACGGCGCCACAGGTGGCAGCCAAAAAATGATGGACAGCAGCACGGTGGCATCCAGAAAAACCTGGCGGCGCTTGCAGGGCTATGCCCGGCCTTATCGTGGGCTGTTGCTGGCCGCGGCGGCGGCCATGCTGCTCGAAGCGCTGGTGAGCGCCGCTGTGGTCAAATTGCAGCAGCCCATCATTGACGATTTGTTGGTGGCGCAGACCTTCAAATGGTGGCTGCCGGTGGCCATGGTGTTGCTGCTGCTGGCGCGCGGCCTGTTTGGTTTGGCTGGCGACTACACCATCGCCCGCAGTGGCCGCAATGTGGCGCGCGATTTGCGACTGCAATTGATGGACAAATACCTGCGCATCCCCGGCCAGCATTTCGACAGCGAGCCGGTACCGTCGATGCTGACCCGCCTTGGCAGCGATGCCGATCAAGTGGCGCGTGCGGCGGTGGATGCGCTGAAGGTGATGATTGGCAATGCCTTGCAGGTTGCGGCGCTTTTGGCAGTGATGATCTGGACCAGCTGGCGGGTATCGCTGGTATTGCTGATTCTGGCGCCGATCATGGCCTGGACCATGGGGCGCATTGGCAAGCGTTACCGGCGCCTCAACCACGCCATCCAGGAGGCTTCGGCAGCGGCATTGCAGAGCGCCGATCAGGCCTTGCACGCGCAGCAGGAGGTCAAGACCTATGGCGGGCATGCGCTGGAAATGCAGCGTTATGGCGGCCAGACCCTGCGCAATGTACGCTTGGAGATGAAGGTTGAAGTCACCCGCGGCATGCTCTCGCTGTTCGTGCAGTTCCTGGGGGCGGTGACTTTGGCTTCGATGCTGGTGGTGGCCGGCTTCGAGGCCAGCGCCGGGCGTCTTTCGGCAGGGGATTTCAGCGTGCTGCTGACTTCGATGGTGGCGCTGGTGCCGGCATTGCGGCAGCTGACCAATGTGCAGAATATGCTCAATCGCGGCATCACCTCGGCCGAGCGGGTGTTTGCCATTCTCGACCAGGCCGACGAGGCCGATGATGGGGGGCATGCCCTGCCGCGCGCCAAGGGGCTGATTGAGTTCCGCCATGTCAGTGCCCGTTACGAGGGTCAGGCCACACCGGCGATCCGCGATTTGAGTTTTGTCGCCCGCCCCGGCACGGTGACCGCGATTGTCGGCCGCTCCGGCAGTGGCAAGTCCACCCTGGTGAAGCTCTTGCCGCGCTTTTACGAACCCGAATCAGGGCAGATCCTGCTCGATGGCAGGCCACTGCATGATTACCGCCTGGCCGACCTGCGCCGCCAGATTGCCATGGTCAGCCAGCAGGTGATGCTGTTTGACGGCAGCATTGCCGAGAATGTGGCCTATGGCGAATTGCATGCGGCCAGCCGCGAAGCGATTGAAGCGGCGATTCGCGGCGCCAATGCCATGGAGTTTGTCGAGCGTCTGCCGCAGGGCATCGACAGCCCGGTGGGCGAGCGCGGCGGCAAGCTTTCCGGCGGCCAGCGCCAGCGTCTTGCCATCGCCCGGGCACTGCTCAAAGATGCGCCGATTCTGATTCTGGACGAGGCCACCGCCGCACTCGACAACGAATCCGAGCGCCTGGTGCAAGCTGCATTGGCACAACTGATGCCCGACCGCACCACCTTGGTGATTGCGCACCGGCTTTCCACCATTGAACACGCCGACCAGGTACTGGTGCTGGATGAGGGGCGGCTGGTGGAGCAGGGCAGCCATGCCGAACTCATCGCCCGCGATGGCCTGTACGCGCATCTGCACCGACTGCAATTTCGTGAAAGCGCATGAGCCGCAAACTGCCCCACACGCCGCACTGGTGGTATGGCGATAGCAAGCCGCCGTGGTACACGCGCCCGGTGGCGATGTTGTACGGCGGCGCGGTGAGCCTGCGCCGCAAGCTCTACCAGAAAGGTTTTTTGAAGCGCCACAAGCCGGCGGTGCCGGTGATTGTGGTTGGCAATTTCACCGCTGGCGGCAGCGGCAAAACACCCTTGGTGATTGCCCTGGTCAACCGCCTGAAACAGGCGGGCTGGACGCCGGGGGTGGCCAGCCGTGGGCACGGCCGTGAAGATGCCGCGACTGCGCGCTGGGTGGAGGCGGACAGTCATCCGCAAACCCATGGCGATGAGGCGGTGCTGATTGCCCGCCGTACTGCTGCCCGGGTGCGAGTGGACAATAACCGCGTAGCCGCAGTGGCTGCATTGGCCGAGGCCGGTTGCGATGTGGTGGTCTGCGATGACGGCTTGCAGCATCTGGCCCTGCTGCCGGATATCCGCATCGAGGTGGTCGATGCCCGCCATCGCTATGGCAATGGCCGCCTGCTGCCTGCCGGACCGTTGCGCGAGCCGCCCGGCGAGGTGGATTTTCGCGTCATCAACCATGGCATCAGTGCCGCGCTGCCGGAGCCCGTGCTGGGTGAGTGGCCACAGCGCCTGGTCTTTGGTCATCCTTTTCCGCTGCATGGTGCGCGCGCGCGGCCGTTTGCCGAATTTGCCGGGCAGCGTATTCATGCCGTGGCTGGTATCGGCAAGCCTGAGAGGTTCTTCGAGCTGCTGCGCGCACAGGGGCTGGGCGTGCTGCCGCATGCCTTCCCTGACCATCATGCCTATACGGCAGAAGACCTGGACTTCGACAGCCCCTTGCCGATTTTCATGACTGAAAAAGACGCGGTGAAATGCGCCCGCTTCGCCCCGGAAAACAGCTGGTGCGTGGCGATCGAGGCGCGCCTGCCGGAAGCCTTCTGGCTGGCGGTGGAAGAAAAACTGGCGCAATTGCGGAAGCCTTCTGATGACTGATTTTGTCGTAGCCATCCCTGCCCGTTACGCGGCCTCGCGCCTGCCCGGAAAACCCTTGCGGCTGATTGGCGGTACGCCTTTGGTGGTGCATGTGGCGCGCCGCGCGCTGGCCGCCGGTGCGCGCGAGGTTTGGGTAGCCGCCGATGATGAACGCATCGCCGAGGCGGTGCAGCTGCCCGGCGTGCAGGTGGTGATGACGGCGCCAACCCATGCCTCCGGCACCGACCGGTTGGCCGAGTGTGCGGCTATCGCTGGCTGGAGCGATGACACGCTGGTGGTGAATTTGCAGGGCGATGAGCCATTTGCCCCGGCCAGCGGCATCCGTGCCGTGGCCGCGTTGCTGGCGGGGGGCGATGCGCCGATGGCGACGCTGGCCACCGCTATCACTGAGCGCGAGCAAGTTTTCGATCCCAATGCGGTGAAAGTGGTGCGCGCGGACGATGGCACGGCACTGTATTTCAGCCGCGCGCCGATTCCCTGGCACCGCGAGAGCTTCGCCGCTTCCAGTCCCGGCCATGACTTGCCGCAGGGGCAGCACTGGCTGCGGCATATTGGTATCTATGCCTATCGCGCAGGCTTCTTGCGCCACTTTGCCGCGATGCCACCGGGCCGGCTGGAGCAGCTTGAGTCGCTGGAGCAATTGCGCGTGCTGGAAGCCGGGCATCGTATCCTGGTCAGCCTCACCCCGGAGGCTTTCCCGCCTGGCGTGGATACCCCCGAGGACCTGGCGCGCGCCCAAGCGCATTGGCAGAAAACCCGGGGCTGAGTTGCTCGGGTCATGAAATATGCCTTGTCACCCTGCGCGCAGCCGCAGGGTCTGTTGATGAGCCCAGGAAGATTCTGCGACCGCGCTTACGCTTGCGCAGAATGACGGGCTGATTTTTTCAGATTCAACAAACCACGTCGCCTTGTGCAAGCTTTACCCGCCCCCTGTCACCCTGCGCGTAGTTGCAGGGGTGTTACGTCGCCTGCTCGGCAATCCATGTCTGAAACAGCGGACTATTGATGCCCCATGTACGGCCACTTTTGCTGAGCAAATCCTTGCGCTCCAGTTTGCGGACATTGCCTTGTATCGCAGCCGGTGTGATACGGGCCAACCCTGCTCGCTCGGCAATCGCTTGGCGGGTTGTCTCGCTGTAAAGGGCGGTGTTGCCTTGCGCTATCTGTTGCAGTATCAGCTGCTCCATGGCAGTCAGGCTTTGCCATAGTGCAGGATAGTTGCTGTTTTCGTGCATCTGTTCAATGCGTGCACGGCTTGCCTGTTCTATGTCCAGTGCGGGGTTGAGAATCATGTCCTGAATGGCTGCCCGCATATACAGCGGGGTGTGGTTCATGGCTTCAAACGCCCGGTACAGGGCCTCCTTGTTCAGGGGGGTGCTGGTGCGTTGATGGTAAATATCGGCCAGAAAATCGGTAAATTCCCGTCCCAAAAGCGGGAAATCCAGCGCATGGGCAAAGTGGAAAAACGGCGCTTTGTTGTCGTTGAACATGGCGCGCAAGCCGTTGGTGCTGCTGCCGGTGAAGATGGTTTTGATGCGGTCTTTGTGGATGTCGAGGCCAGTGCGCAGGGACTTTATCAGGCTCTCGGTGTGCTTGATGCGCGCCAGCTCCTGTACCTCGTCCAGCAACAGTAGGCTGGGGCGGTTGTCGGCGGCAATTCGTCCAATCAGCTCGGACAGGCGCGGCAGGGTTTCGGCTGCTGGCTGCCGCTCGATGCCAAGCCCCATGATGTCGATTTTGCTGATGCTGCCAATCAGGGTTTTGGCCTTCCCGCCGGTCTGGATGTCGGTGGCAAAGCGGCTCAGGACAGCCTGAAAGTCTGCTGCCGGGGTGGCACTGTCCATGAAGGAAAAATAGAGAACATTGAAGCCGTTCTGCTCGGCCAGTGGTCGGATGTCTTTCAGCAGAAACTCGGTCTTTCCCATGCGTCGCGGGGCAAACAGGGTAAAAGCATGCGTGATGCCATTTTGCAAGCTGCTGACCAGTTTGCTGGCATATTCGGTACGGGGGAAATACAGAGGGTCTTGCATCCGGATGCCCGAGCAGAGAAAGATTAGATGAAATTATACGCAGCTAATATAATTAGTTTCATTGTGGATAGTTTTGTCTATTGAGGTGCCGGGCTTGGCGTGGGCTGACAACGCCAGGAGGGCGTTGTTCAGACCTTCCCTGATGGGCGCTGTACGATAGTTCACCTCATTGTTTAACGAGGCTGGCTGTTTCTTCGGCTGTCCTTCACTTCCCAGTCCAGGTTTTGGTCTTCTGCCCATGAGAATTCTTGCTGTCTGTCTTGGCAATATCTGTCGCTCACCGATGATGGAGGGCTGGCTTGCGGCGGAAATCGCCCGTGATGCCAGTCTGGCCGGGCGGGTGGAAGTAGATTCTGCGGCGATTGGTCGCTGGCATGTGGGGCATGCGCCGGACTCGCGCGCCATCAAAGTGGCCGCGCGGCATGGTGTGGACATTTCCGCCCAGCGCGCGCGTTTTTTGCAGGCCGAGGACTTTGCCCGTTTTGACCTGATCCTGTTTGCCGATGCGGCCACCTTGCGAGATGGGCGCGAGCGCGGACGCGGCCAGGGCGGGGCGGAAACCGGCTTGTACCTGCAATGGGCAGGGCTGGGCGCGCAGGACGTGCTTGACCCGTATTACGGCAGCGAGGCGGATTTTGAGCGTTGCTGGCAGCAGGTGGCCGAAGGCGGCCGGGCGATTCTTGCCCGCATCAGGCGTGGGCTTTGATTGCGAAATGGCTCCGCTTGTGAAAATTCAGGCCAAAGGAAGCCAGTGCAGCCTTGAGGTTGGCAGGAATGAGGCAGTGGCGGGTTACAGCAGCTTTTGGGTGTTGGCTGATATTCGATGCGATTGGATGCAGATGTGCTCGAAGCTTGAGGATGTGCATTTTGTTGCATTGAAGAAATTTGTCGAGCAATTGGATGCTTTTATTTTGAATCGCCAATTGCAGCCGCATCTGGAAGGCACGGAGGGCACATGGCTTGCATTTCAGGGGGAGGGCAGGCGGGTGATGCTGCGTTTCGCTCTGGGGGCGATAAAAGATTGCATGGTGCATCAACACCAAGGCGGGTTTGAGGTAGAAGAAGCCATCCTGAATGAGCTCGTAGTGGCATTTTCTCGGCTCTGTGTAGTGGATTGATGACCTGAAATTCAAGCGATAATCCCGCTGTGTCCGAGACGCCTGCTCCCTTTGATGGCAAAGCCTATGCCCGTGCGCTGACCGCAGCGCCGGGGGTGTACCGCATGTATGCCGCTGATGGTGGCCTGCTGTATGTGGGCAAGGCGGCTTCGCTGAAAAAACGGGTGGCGAGTTATTTCAACAAGGCGCTGTCGGCGCGTACTGCCCGGATGGTGGCGCAAATCGCGCGCATGGAAATCACCGTCACCCGCACCCCGGCCGAGGCGCTGCTGCTGGAAAACCAGCTGATCAAGGCGCACAAGCCGCGCTACAACGTGCTGCTGCGCGATGACAAGAGCTATCCGTATGTGCTGATTACCCGCGAAACCTGGCCGCGCATGGGCTGGAAGCGCGGCAGCCGCAGCGTGCCGGGGCGTTATTTCGGCCCCTATCCGAGTACCGGGGCGGTGCGTGAAACGCTGAACCTGATGCAAAAGCTGTTCCAGCTGCGCAATTGCGAGGACAGCGTGTTCAAAAACCGCAGCCGCCCCTGCCTGCAACACCAGATTGGCCGTTGCAGCGCGCCCTGTGTTGAGCGCATCACCGAGGCCGATTATGCCGAATCGGTGCGCCAGGCCAGCCTGTTTCTTGATGGCCGCAGTGATGAGCTGACCCATGAGCTGACCGCGCGCATGGAGGCGGCCAGCGCCGAGCTGGCTTTTGAAAAAGCCGCGCGGCTGCGCGATTTGCTCGCCGCCATCCGTACCGTGCAGGCACGCCAGTTTGTCGATGGCTATGCCGCGGAACTGGATGTGCTGGGCTGCGCGCTGGAGGCCGGGCGCGCCTGCGTGGTGCTGCTGATGTTCCGTGATGGCCGCAACCTGGGCACACGCAATTACTTTCCCAAATTGAATGGGGCAGATAGCGCCGAAGAAGTGCTGGCGGCGTTTGTCTCGCAGTATTACGCCGAGCAACCGGCGCCGCGCGAAATCGTGCTGGACAGGCCCATTGCCGACATCCCGCTGCTGGAAGAGGCGCTGGGCAGTGCCGCCGGGCGCAAGGTGCAAATCAAGCATGCAGTGCGTGGCGAGCGCGCTGGCTATCTGGATTTGGTCAGGCGCAATGCGGCCATTGCCCTGGCCGGCGAGCTTTCCAGCCAGATGGCGCAGCACGCCCGGCTTGCGGATTTGCAACAGATGCTGGGCATGGACAGCGTGCCCGGCCGTATCGAGTGCTTCGACATCAGCCACACCCAGGGGGAGGCGACTGTGGCCTCCTGTGTGGTGTTCGATGGCGAGGGCGCAGTGCGCAGCCAGTACCGCCGTTACAACATCAGCGGCATTGCGCCGGGCGATGACTACGCGGCGATGCACCAGGCGCTGGAGCGGCGTTTCCGCCGCGCAGTCGAGGAAGACGGCGTGCTGCCGGATGTGCTGCTGATTGACGGTGGCGTGGGGCAGTTGCGCAAGGCGCATGAAGTGCTGGCCGAGCTTGGCATCAGCCAGGTGCAGATGGTCGGCGTTGCCAAGGGTGCGGAGCGCAAGGCTGGCGCGGAAACCCTGATTTTGCCCGATGGCCGGGAAATCCAGCCCGGCGCACATTCGCCCGGCCTGCAACTGATTCAACAAGTACGTGACGAGGCGCACCGCTTTGCCATCACCGGCCACCGTGGACGCCGCCAAAAAGCGCGCAGTAGCAGCCGGGTGGAAGAAATTCCCGGCATCGGCCCGCGCCGTCGCGCCGCCTTGCTGAAGCATTTTGGCGGCCTTGCAGGTTTGAAAGCCGCAGGCATGGATGAAATCAGCCGGGTAGAGGGCATCAGCCGCGCACTGGCCGAACGCATCTACACCGCCCTGCATGGTTTGGGTGACAATAGCGCGCAATGAAAGCAAAGCTGACCATCCCTACCTGGCTCACACTCGCCCGCATCGTGATGATTCCGGTGCTGATTGCCGTGTTCTACCTGCCCTGGAAATGGACCAGCGTCGCCTCGATGCTGGTATTCGTGCTGGCAGCGGTGACCGACTGGCTGGATGGCTGGATTGCCCGCCGCTATCACCTGTATTCGGCATTCGGCGCCTTTCTTGACCCGGTGGCCGACAAGCTGATGGTCGCCACCGCCTTGTTTCTTATCGTGCAGACCCATCCCACACCGTGGATGGCCTTCTGGGCAGCGGTGATTGTCGGGCGTGAAATCGCCGTCTCCGCCCTGCGCGAATGGATGGCCGAGCTTGGCCAGCGCGCCGCTGTCAAAGTGCAGGCGCTTGGCAAATTCAAGACCATCGTGCAGATGGTGGCAATTGCCTGCCTGCTGTATTCGCCTTCCAAGAGCGCACCGGAATGGCTGTGGATGGGGCGCGAAGTATTCCTGATTGGCGACTGGTTGCTGGCAGCGGCGGCCTTGCTGACACTCTGGTCGGGTCTGCAATACCTGCGCGCCGCCTGGCCCATCCTGCGTGCTGAAGAAAACAAGGCAGTCCCGAAGTAAGGGCAAAAAATTTCACCAAAGGTATTGGCATTTTCAAAAAAATGCGTAAAATGCGCGCTTCACCTCTGCGGGAATAGCTCAGTTGGTAGAGCGCAACCTTGCCAAGGTTGAGGTCGCGAGTTCGAGCCTCGTTTCCCGCTCCAAATTTAAACCCTGCCTGTTTCAGGCAGGGTTTTTCATTGTCTCACTTCCAGCTTTGCAAAAATTTTGGGCAATAGACGGTTGGGTGATTGGCTTTCTGAGAGTCTGTTCAAGGGCTTTGAACCCTTGAACAGGCTTAAGTGGCAGTCACCCAAACTCCAGGCATACCCCCTGGAAAATTAAGGCGTTTACGTATGCGAGACACACATCCTGTGCCAATATCGGGATGTGCGGACAAGAAGTTAAGGCTTGAGCCTTCAATACTTCGTTGCAAACAAGCTTATATTCAAAAAAGAGTCAGGCTGCCTCGAAGCGGTTGGCATCGACGTTCTTGCGCACCTTGTCCGGCTGCCAGATGCGGCCATTCATGGCCAGATAGGCGCCCGGCGGCAACGCCTGCACGGCGCCGACCGCGCAGCCGATATTGAATTCGGCATCGGAGCCGGCAAAACGCGCCGGATTCAGCGCCCCGGTCAGCACGATGGTCTTGTCGGGAATGCTGGCCAGCACTTTGGCCGTTTCCACCATCGAGTCAGTGCCGTGGGTAACCAGTACATGGCGCTCGCTTTGCGCAGCGATGGTGGCGCGCATCAGCTCGCGGTCGGCCTGGTCGATGAACAGTGAATCCTTGCGCAGCAGCGGAATGACATGGAAACGGAAGGCAACCCCCAGGTCGCTGAGAATCTTGCCGATTTGCGGCTCGCCGACCTGGTAGTCGGATTTGGCATCGAAATACACTTTGTCGATGGTGCCGCCGGTGGTAATGATAAGCAGGTTTTCCATGGGTGAAATCAAGTGCGGGGACAGGATGGACGGCATTGTAGGCTGTCTGCCATGTCCATAGCAGGCATAATATCGCCATGACCATCGCTTCTGCTGCCCTGCTGCTTTTCATCATTCTCGACCCGCTTGGCAATGTGCCGGTGGTGCTCAGCCTGTTGCGCTCGCTGCCGCCCAAGCGCCAGCTTATCGTGATTGCCCGTGAAGTGCTGATTGCACTGCTGGTGCTGATGTTGTTCCTGTGGTTTGGCAAATACGCGCTGGATGCCATGCACCTGCGCCAGGAGTCGGTGTCGATTGCCGGGGGCATCGTGCTGTTCCTGATTGGCATCCGCATGATTTTCCCGCCGGCCGAGGGCATTATGGGCGACCAGCACGGTGGAGAGCCCTTCATTGTGCCGCTGGCGATTCCGATGATTGCCGGGCCCTCTGGCATGGCAGCGGTGATGCTGATGGGCACGCAATATCCCGACCGGATGTGGGAATGGAGTCTGGCGCTGTTGGTGGCCTGGGGAGCGACAGCAAGCATTTTGTTGATGGCACCCCTGCTCTACAAATGGTTGGGGCACCGGGTGCTGACCGCGGTGGAGCGATTGATGGGGATGCTGCTGGTGGCGATATCCATCCAGATGTTGCTGGATGGTTTGAGCTCGTATTTCAATGCGGTGAAGTAAGAGCCTGTTCAAGGTCTGTTCTCGGTACCCGCAAGTGCAGCCCCTGTGCATGGGGTGCCTTGCCCAATGGATTGCACCACAGTAGGGCGGGCATGTTTGCCCACCGTGCGCGACAAAGCCACCCGCGCTTTCGCCTTGCATCTGCTGCTTTTGCGGAGCAACGGGCGCCAAGAAGAGACCTTGAACAGGCTCAGAAGTCGCTCAGGTTGTGAACCTTGTCTGTTTTCTGGCAGCGGAATTTTCACAAACCTGGGGCATGCTGTTAAACTGATGTTAACCATTCGACCCGGTATGCCTGCCGGGTCATTCCTGTTTTTCCTTCCCCATGTTTGAGATAAATCCGATGAACAGTACTCGTACTCTTCAGCGTTCCAGGCTCACGCTTGGCTTGATTGCCGCCCTGGCTGCGGCACCCGTTTTTGCCCAGAGCACCTCCTCCGGTGTCGGCGGGCAGGTGACAGGCAGCAACGGCCAGCCGCTTGCGGGTGTCGAAGTCACCATCACCCACGTTGAGTCGGGCAGTGTCAGCCGTGCCGTCACCGATGGCAATGGCCGCTATGTGGCGCGCGGCTTGCGTGTAGGCGGTCCCTACACCATTTCGGTCAGCCATAACGGCCAGAGCGATACCGAAGAAAACGTCTATCTGGCGCTGGATACCACCAATAATGTGAATCTGGATATCGCTGCCGCTGCTGGCACGCTCGATACCATCACCGTGGTCGGCACGGCGATGGCCAATGTGTTTACCCCCGACAGCACCGGCGCTGCCACCATCATTGGTCGCCAGGAAATCGAGGCGCTGCCTTCGGTGCGCCGTTCGCTGGAAGACTATGTGCGGCTTGACCCGCGCATCGTGCAGGTGGACAAGGAGCGCGGTGGTATTTCCGCTTCCGGCCAGAACAACCGCTACAACAATATCCGCATCGACGGGGTGCCGACCAACGATAACTTCGGCCTCAACGATTCGGGCATGCCGGCATTGAACCAGCCAATCGTGATGGACTGGATTCAGGAATTCAACGTCAGCATTTCCAATTACGATGTCACCCAGGGCGACTTTGTCGGTGCCAATGTCAATGCCGTGACCAAGTCCGGTACCAACGACTTCCATGGCGCGGTGTATGGCACCTATCGTGATTCGGACATGATTGGCAAAAAGGTCGCGGGCAGCGAGCGGCCTTCGCCGTTCAAGCGCGAAACCAACTGGGGCGGCTATCTGGGTGGCCCGCTGGTGAAGGACCGCCTGTTCTTCTTTGCCGGTTATGAAAAGTTCCGCCGCGATGCCGAAGCCGTTTCCACCGGCGTGGCAGGCTCCGGGGCGACCAATGAATTCCGCCTGACCCAGGCCGAGCTGGATGCGGTCACCGCCCGGGCTGCGGCGCTGGGCGCATCGGCAGATTCGATTGGCTCTTTTGCGCCAATCAACAATATCGCCAATACCGACAGCAAAGTGATTGTCAAGCTGGACTGGAACATCAACGATGACCACCGCGCCAGCCTGCGCTACAACAAGACCGATGGCAGTGTGCTGCGCCAGAACAACAGCAGCAACACGCTGCAAGCCAGCAGCAACCGCTTCCAGGACAACATCACCTTTGAAAACTGGGCGGCGATGCTTTACAGCAACTGGGGGGACAATTTCTCCAGCGAGCTGAATGTCTCCTATAGCGAATATCGCTCGGCGCCGACTTCGTTCTCCAGCATTCCGCAGGTCACCATCCGCGTCCCGGGCATTTCGCCCAGCGGCAACGATGGCACCATCGCGTTCGGCCAGGAACGCTCGCGTCAGGCCAACCGCCTGTCGGTGGATACTTGGACGGCATTTGCCGCTGCCAACTGGTACGTGGGCGACCATGAGCTGAAGTTCGGCGTGGATTACGAGTCTTCCGACATCTACAACCTGTTCTTGCAGGACGCGGTGGGCAGCTACGAATTCACCGGCAATGATGCCCTTGGCAATTTCCTCTCCGGAAACGGCGCCCGTTACCGCTACCAGCGCGCCCGTACCGGCAACAACCAGGACGCTGCTTCGCGCTTCAAGGTGGGCAATCTCGGCTTGTTCGTGCAGGACACCTGGACGGTCAATGAGCGCCTGACCCTGATTTACGGCCTGCGCGCCGACCAGACCCGGGTAGCGGGCACGCCTGCCTTCAACGCCGGTTTCCTGGCCGATTTCGGCATTGATAACCGCAATACCCCGGATGGCAAATGGACGATTGCGCCGCGCCTGGGCTTCAACTACACCTTTGACACCGATGGCCTGACCACGCAGTTCCGTGGCGGTATTGGCCTGTTCGTCGGCTCTGCGCCGGGTGTCTGGCTCTCCAACAGCTTCTCCAACGCCGGCGTGCTGGTGGATAGCTACGATATCCGCAACGCCGGCATGGCAGCCGGTGCGCTGGATCCCAACAACCCCTATGTGCCGGCCAATGCCACGGCTGCCCAGTACGTCAATGCCATGGCCAATGACTTCCGCCAGCCGACGGTATGGAAGGCCAACTTCGGTATCGACCAGCAGCTGCCGTGGTGGGGGCTGACCGGCGGTGTGGAATTCCTGGCCGCACGCACCGAGCGCGGCGTGAACTACGTCAATTACGCCCTGGGCGATGCCAATGGCACCCTGCCTGATGGCCGCGTGCACTACTGGGCCGACCTCAGTGGCAGTCGCTCGCGTATCCGTGCCAACTGCTTGCTGGTGAATCCGGCGCAGGCTTTCCACGCCAGCCGCAACCCTTGCCGTTACACCAATGCCATCGTGCTGGAAAACACCCGCCGCGGCAGCAGCCAGAACGTGACCTTCTCGCTGGAAAAACCCTGGGCTGACGGCTGGTTCGGCAAGTTGGCGTTCACCTGGGGGCGCTCGACGGAAGTCAGCCCGGGTACCTCCTCGGTGGCGCTTTCCAACTGGCAGAACCGTACCGTGCTGAACCAGAACGAGGATATGGCCAATCGCTCCAACTACGAGATTGACCGCCGCGTGACCCTGGCGCTCAGCAAGAAGTTCCACTTCTTTGGCGAACGTGCGCCGACCCGCTTCTCGATGTTCTACGAAGGCCGCCACGGTCGTCCGTACAGCTATGTGTTCAAGAACGATGCCAACGGCGATGGCGTGCGCGGCAATGATTTGTTCTATGTGCCGGGCAGTGCGGCGGATGTGAGCTTCACCGCCAATTCCAGTGCCGAAGATCAGGCCGTGTTCTGGAACTATCTTGCCAACGACAAATACCTGAAGGGCATGGCCGGTGTGTTGCCACGCAACTATGGCCGCAGCCCGTGGCGCAATATCATTGATGTGCGCATCCAGCAGGATATCCCGTTGGGCATGTCCGGTTTGAAGGCGGAAGTGTTCCTTGACATCGAAAACTTCGGCAACCTGCTCAACAAGAAGTGGGGACAGGTTGAGGAAGCCGGCTTCCCGTACACCATGGGCGTTGTTGACTATGCCGGTGTCAAGGATGGCAAATACGTCTATGACGTCAGCAGCTTCCACAACGAAGCGACCGGCCGCTCCAGTACGCCGTACATGCCGTACCGCAACCTGGAATCGCGCTGGATGGCGCAGGTGGGCTTCCGCCTGACCTTCTGATTGCCCGTTGCAGTCACTCAAGAAAACGGCCGGTTTTTCCGGCCGTTTTCTTGTATGTGGCAGGGAAATGGGCTTTGCCCTGCAATCGTTGTTTGGGATGAATAATGATGCTTGGGTGAGCTTCGAGCAGGAGAGCTTTGAGGCGGACTCATCGTGACCGCCTCGTTGTCATGGCTGTGGGGATGAGGCTAATGGTGCCTGTCTGCAATGCCAGCTGGCATTTACAGCATTTCTTCGCTCAGCAAGGTGTCATTGCGTTCAATCACCAGCTCATCGCGCAGTTGTTCTTCCATTGCGCGGCGGGGGGTGCCAGCAGGTTCGGGGTTGCGCTGGGATGCAGAAAACTGCTGGGCGCTGGCATGGTCTTTCCAGGTCAGGGTGAGGCGAAAATCCCATTGCTCGCGTCCTTGTAGCAATTGCGGCTGCGCTATGCGGATGGACAGCAGACGGCCTGCCTGGCGTTCGGCCTCCAGCAGGGGCAGCCGGGTTTTCTTGAACAGTGCGATAAATTGCTCGGTACGGCCAGGCTTGAGCCAGTAGGTTTGTTCGACCACGAATGGCGTTTCGGCCTGCTGTGCTGCTGCGGGTACGGAAAACAGGGCGCAGGCGGCCAGCAGCGCGGCGGATAGGTTGATCTTCATGCGCTGCCTGCCTGCGTGTTGTCCTGTGCCAATTGCGGCCAGCGCCTGAGGATGGCGGCACGGATACCGGCAATATCCAGTCCGGCTTCGGCCAGCAGGTCTTCGCGGCTGGCATGTTGCTGGAAGGCATCAGGAAGGCCCAGATGCAGTATCGGCAGGGTGATGCCCTCGGCGGCAAGAAGTTCGGCCACGCCCGAGCCTGCACCACCGGCGATGACATTGTCTTCCAGCGTGACAAAGCCCTGATGGCTTTGTGCCAGCTGCAGAATCAGCGCCTTGTCCAGCGGCTTGATAAAGCGCATGTCAACGACGGACAGGCCAAATTCTGCGGCGACCTGTTCGGCGGCGGGCAGCACTGCGCCAAAGGCCAGCAGTGCCAGCCGCTGCCCTTGGCGCTTGAGTTGTGCCTTGCCGATGGGCAGGGTTTCCAGGGTATCGCCTGCTGCCACGCCGGTGCCGCCACCACGCGGGTAACGCACGGCGGCGGGGCCCGGATATTGATAGCCGGTGGAGAGCATTTTGCGGCATTCGGCTTCATCACTGGGCGCCATGATGAGCATGTTCGGTACACAGCGCAGGAAGGACAAATCCAGATTACCGGCGTGGGTGGCGCCATCGGGGCCGACGACGCCGCCACGGTCGATGGCAAACAGCACATCCAGTTTTTGCAGGGCGACATCGTGAACCAGTTGGTCGTAGGCGCGTTGCAAAAAGGTGGAATAAATCGCCACCACCGGCTTGGCGCCTTCGCAGGCCATGCCGGCGGCCAGTGTCACGGCGTGTTGCTCGGCGATGGCGACATCGAAATAGCGGCTGGGGTATTCCTTTGAAAAGCGTACAAGGCCGGAGCCTTCGCGCATGGCCGGGGTGATGCCGAGCAGCTTGTTATCGGCGGCGGCCATCTCGCAGAGCCAGTCGCCAAAGACATCGGTATAGGTGGGTTTTTTCACCGCACCGGGCTTTTTCACCATGCCCTCGGCCGGGTCAAAGGGCGATACGGCGTGATAGCCGATTTGGTCGGCTTCGGCGCGTTCATAGCCCTTGCCCTTGGTGGTGATGACATGCAGTAACTGCGGGCCTTTCAAGCCCTTGAGCGTGCTCAGGGTGGCAAGCAGGGCGTTCATGTCGTGGCCGTCGATGGGGCCGGTGTAATGAAAGCCCATTTCCTCGAATAGGGTGGAGGGCACGAACATGCCTTTCCAGTGTTCTTCCCAGCGTTTGACAAATTTTGCCGGGGCGTTGTCCTTGTCGCCCAGCAGCTTTTTGCCGCCTTCGCGCAGTGCGTTCAGGGTCTTGTTGCCGCTCATGCGTCCGAGCATGCGGGTCAGGCCACCGACTGCCTCGGAAATCGACATGCGGTTGTCGTTGAGAATCACCAGGATATTGGGCTCTTCATCCATGCCGCCAGCGTGGTTCAGAGCCTCGTAGGCCATGCCGGCGGTCATTGCGCCATCGCCGATGATGGCGACCACATGGCGGTCGCTGCCTGTCCGGGCGCTGGCAATGGCCATGCCCAGGGCTGCGGAAATGCTGGTGGAGGAATGACCCACGCCAAAGGTGTCGTATTCGCTTTCTTCGCGCTTGGGGAATGGCGCCACGCCGTCTTTTTGCTTGACCGTGTGGATGGCATCACGGCGGCCAGTGAGAATTTTGTGCGGATAGGCCTGATGGCCGACATCCCAGACCAGGCGGTCATGGGGGGTGTCGTACAGATAGTGCAGGGCGCAGGTCAGCTCCACCACGCCCAGGTTGGCACCAAAATGCCCGCCGGATTTTCCGGCAGATTCAATCAGATAGGCGCGCAATTCATCGGCCACCGCTTGCAGTTCCTCGGCAGGAAAGCGGCGCAGGTCGGCGGGGGTATTGATTTGCGAGAGGCGGGGGTAGCGCGAGGAATCAATCATCCGGGCATTTTACGGCGAGTTTGCGTCAATAGCCTGTCCAGTGGCTGTGTCATTACCAAAAAGTCAGTGCAGCCCCAACCTTTCAAGGAGTCCTGGGCGGGGTGGCTCAGGGGCTGGTTCGCTTGGCAGAACCGCTTCTGCGCTGCCGATGGCAAGACAGGCATTGAGAAAGTCCGCGACCTCGGCCTGGCTGGCAGTGGTGGCCTGGGCGATTTCCGCGATGCTGGCAGGCGCCTTCATCAATACCGAAGCGATGCGCAAGTGTTTGGGGTATTCACGTTCGGTCTGAATCCATTTGCTGAGCCGGTAGCGGGCATTGGCATCGTGTGGCGGCAGCAGTTTGCCGTCACCGCGCAACAAGGCAGCAAACCAGAGCAGACGGGAGATTTGTTGTTCATGCCCGGCGGATTCGATGTCGAAATTCTCCGGCAAGGGCACGAAATCTTCTTGTCGCAGCGGGGTTGCAAACAGCGGCAGCAACGGTTTCAAGGTCAGCGGGCCGTAGTAATGCCCGGTATCCATGTCCAGCACCAGTGCCGGAGCTGCCTCATGCTGCAAGCGAACCAGGCCGTGCAGCTCGTCACTGTCAAGCCAGTGGCCAAGCAGCTTTGCCCGAGTGTCGGCTTCCACTTCAAGTGGCTCGGATTGGCTTGCAGTCACTGCTGTTTGCGCAGCACCGGCATGCCGGGCGGCAGCGCTGCCTGATTTGGGCGGGATGGCAAGCTCATCCAGAAGCTTTTCCAGGGCTGCCTCATCAAAGTCCCGGGCGAGCCGGAAATGGGTTTGGCTGCGTGCGGCAGCGGTATAGCCAATCACGGTGACCCCGGCGTTATAGAGCTGCAGCCAGCTCAGTGGCCCATACAGGCTGTCCATATCGACGACGACGAAGTCGGCATTGGCATCGGAGCAAAGGTGGAGATTAAGTTGCAGGCGCTCTGCGGCAGCCAGAAAGGCCTCATGCAACAAAGCATGTGTTCTGGAGTCCATTCCAGCAAAACCCAGGGTACGCATCAGCAACAGCCCTCTACAGCAGGCGGCGGAGTGTAAGCAGTGGGTCTGGAATGTGGATGATTTCGAGCAATTTCAAGTAAATCGTGATTTTCGTCACATTTCGGGGGGGGGGGTGAACTGATAACCATATTTTTTCAAGGAAAACAATGGGCTAATTGATGTTTCCGGCTTTATGAGATTAGCCGAAATTCTCGGCGGCAGGCGTATCTGTGCTGCTGTTCGGCGCTGCCGCATGGTTGTAGATATAGCCGCAAGCCAGCCAGTCCTGGTTGCGGCGCTACATTGGTCGTACTGCGGATATCGGGAAGGGGCTTTGAACAGGCGTTTAGCGCAGCACACCGGGCAGGCCGGGAGCCGGGCTAAGCGCGCTATTGCGCTGCAATGAATAACTGCGCGGTTTGCCGTTTTCGACACTGGCCTTGACCGTGCCTTTCAAGTGGTAGCCAAAGCCGCGCCCGGTAGCGAGCGCATCGGCCGCCTGTAGCTTGGCCGGCAAACTGGGGGTCAGGGTGATGGAGAGAATCTCGGCAGACTCGGGCGCAACCGTCAGCGCAGGGGTGGCCTGCAACTGGCCGGCTTCCTTGCCCTCAATGCTGAGGGCAAGCGCTACCTCGTCAAAACGCATCGCCACGCTGCTGTAGTTTTGCAGCCGCAGCTCAACTTGCCATTGGCCTTGCGCATCAATGGCAAGTTGCTGAATGCTGGTCGCAGGCTCGGAAACGCGCTTGCTGCCGGTGCTGGCACAGCCTGCCAGCAGGGCGAGAAGCAAACTCGAAACAAGGCTGATGCGTGGTAAGGCTTTCATCCGCAGCTCGCAACATCAAGGGCTGCCAAGCATAACGTGAATGGCTAACGCATCAATCGCGGCGCTGCAGTGACTGTACCTTCAGAAAGGTGTGATCACCGATGGTGGCGACCTGATAGGCATTGCGCCAGCTGGGGCGGGCAATATTGTGTGCCAGAAAATGACTGGCGCCAGGCACGATTTCCTGACGCTGGCCTTGCGGCAGCGCCCAATTGGCCTGGGCATCCAGTGCCACATTGACTGCCTGCGACCAGGCCTGGATATTGCTGAGCCTGGTCTGCGGCGACACCAGCGTGGGGGCGAACTGCTTGCGGGCAGTTACCACCTCGCACAGGGTATTGCCCCAAAGACCGCTATCCCCGCGCCGCAGCGCGACCTCGGCAACGGCCTGCTGGCCGATGACCGGCTGATTGCGGGCTTCAAGATAAAGCGTGGCAGACAGGCATAAAGAATCGCTGGCCTGCGGGGGAAGGATTGAGGCGAACCACAGAATCCAATCCAATTTCATCGTCGTACTCCTTGTTTCGTTGCGCCGCATGCTGGCAGCCACATGGGATGCTGGCGAAAGCGGCATGGCGTTGTGGGGAGGGCGGCGGCGCTTGGCTGTTGGCGCTGCATCTACCCTGGGCGGGGGTCTCGAATGAAAAGACGCTGCCGCCGGGGAGCCACCCGAGTGAAGCTGAATAGGGGGTGGCGAGAGGTGGGCGGAAGTTAGAAGGAAGAAACAGAATAAAAGATGAATGACGTTTTACATTTTTGGCATATTTTTATGCTTGTCATATGGCGATTGTCTTTGAACGTAGTGACTGAGTCGGCATTCCGTATCGGGTTTTAGCGGGTTTTGAGTAAATTCCAAGCGCACTCAAGCTGCATGTTTAAGGGCGTCGGAAAATTCAAATTCGAGCATGGATGTATGCTGAACAGTTGTTCATAAAAGGCTGGGGTGCGCTAAAAACAGCCTGCTACCGATAGTCAATTTGCATATGTAAGTTTCCCTGTCAAGCATGTATTTCAGAAGTAGAGCTTCCGGCGAGGTGATTACGGTATTCGGTGGGTGTCAGATGGCCGAGTGCGTCGTGGGGACGGGTTTGGTTGTATTCGAGCATCCGTGCATCCGACAAAGACAGCCCTGCCCCCAGCGATAGGCGATTCTCCCGGTCATCAGGTCGCCGGTACTTTGTTTAGATACCAGCGCTTGCCGCCTTTGGCTGTCACCTCCGAGATAAAGCTCGCCACCGTCAAAGTGTTTCCCCGGCTTGGCGCTCTTCACTGCCAAGGCGGTGAGCTTTTGACGTAAGCTTCCCCAATCGCCAGACACTGCATAAGTAGAACTTTCTGGCCTGATTCCCCAGCCAGGCGTTTTCATGAAGAAGTCCCGTTTTACTGAAACCCAGATCGTCTCCATCCTCAAGCAAGCCGATGCCGGTGTCCCCGTCAAGGACATCTGTCGGCAGTCCGGCATCAGCATGCCGACTTCACAAGTGGAAGTCGAAGTACGGCGGCCTTGAGGCTTCCGAGCTGCGCCGGATCAAGGATCTGGAAGCGGAGAATGCCAGGCTCAAGCGGCTGTATGCCGAGCTGGCACTGGACAACGCAGCGATGAAGGATTTGATCGCAAAAAAACTGTAGGGCCGGCGCAGAAACGCGAGGCGGTGCGGTATCTGACCCAGGTACACGCCCGCCCCCTGAGCCGGTCCTGCGAATGCGTCGGCCTGTCACGAGCCGCCTGGTATCGACCGCCGCTGCACTGGACAGTGCGCGATGCCGAGATCATCGCGGCACTCACCGAGCAGGTTGCCACACGTCCCAGTCGCGGCTTTTGGAAGTGCTGCCAGGTCTTGCGGCGTGCGCGACCGGACTGGAGTCACAAACGGATTTATCGGGTCTACACCGCCATGCAGCTCAACCTGCGGCGCAAAGCCAAACAACGATTGCCCAAGCACGAGCGTGTGCCGCTGTATGTGCCGAAGCTGCGCACATAGTCATAGTCGATGGCACGATAAATCTCCAGGCATTTTTCATCGCGGATGCAGCCATCGGTTCGTGCCGCCTCGCTGGCGCGGTTATGCAAAGGCCAGAGCGTGGTTTCTGGTACGCCGCTCAGACTGGTTTTCATCATCCTCTCCCATCAAGCAAGCTGCTTTTCCAGCAAGGCCACAAAGCGGTCGATATGGCCTTGCAGGAACTGGTGTGTGGATTCGACATGGATGCGCCCGTTGGCATCAAACAGGCTGGGAGAGTTGCCCAGAAATACCTCGGGTTGGCCGACAATGGGCATATCGAAATACGACAAGGCCAGACGCAGATTCTTGCTGGCGCTGTAGCCGCCCATCTTGCCGACCGAGTGATTGATGATGGCTGCCGGTTTGCTTTTCCACGCTACATCGCTATTGGGCTTGGAGCCGATGTCAATGGCGTTTTTCAAGCAGGCCGGAATGGTGCGATTGTTTTCTGCGGTGACAAACAACACCCCGGTGGCCGCCTTGATGGCCTGTCGAAACTGCACATAGCGTTCAGGCAGCGTTACTTCGCTCTCATCGGGGGCGTCATAGTCGAAGTTGTACAACGGCAGGTCGCCGATTTCGACAATTTCCGCCAGATAGCCAGACGGAAACATTTCGATGACGTTCAACGCCGTTTTGCGTGCGTATGAGCCCTTGCGCAGGCTGCCGACCAGGACTGCAATTTTCTTCTCGTGCATTGTCTTGCCTCATTGCCGAAGTGGATGGGGTTCGGCTGGCACTGACAACACATCAGCAGCTTGCGTGTGGCGAGTTTACCTTGTCGAGCTGGCAGATGCCGGACAAAACAAGGCCGGCATGTTGCCGGCCTTGTCGGGATAGGCGTGCAATGCACTCAGGTAGCCAGAATCTTGTTCCATTCGGCCACGCGATCGGCCTTGGCGGCCAGGGCGGCCTCGGCATCGCCTTCAATGCGGATGGACTTGATGCCATCGCCTTGCTGGATGCTGTCCACCACTTCCAGGCCTTCCAGCACTTTGCCGAACACGGTGTGCTTGCCGTCCAGCCAGTCGGTCTTGATATGGGTGATGAAGAATTGGCTGCCATTGGTGTTGGGGCCAGCGTTCGCCATCGAAATCACGCCGCGCTCGTGGCGCACGCCATTATTGGTTTCGTCCTCGAAGCGGTAGCCAGGGCCGCCGGTACCGCGTCCGTCCGGGCAGCCGCCCTGAATCATGAAGTCGGCGATGACGCGGTGGAAGTTGAGGCCGTTATAGAAGCCGCGCTGGGCGAGGTTGACGAAATTGGCCACGGTCAGCGGCGCCTTGTCGGCAAACAGCTCCAGTTTGATGGCGCCGCGGTCGGTATCGATGATTGCAGTCAGGGACATGCCTTTTCCTTAGGGTGATGAAAGAGCACGCCCGCGCTTGTGGAAATTGCCAGCAAGGCGGGCGTGTCTTTCAGGATGGGGACACGCCTGTCATGATTCAAGGCCGTCCCATCCCTCTCCCCATCAGAGTTTTTCGGCAGCCGCCTCACCTTTCTGGAAGGTGGTATAGACGATGACCGGGATGGACAGATCACCCAGATATTCGTGTACCAGCGGCTCGACATCAGCCCAGTCAAGGCCGCCCACGCCCGTTGCCAGCTTGGGCAGGGCAAGGCTGGTCAGCTTTTCGTCCTCAACAAATTTGCGCAGTGCCTTGAGCGTATGGCGCACTTGCGAGAGCGTCGCCTTGCCGGGCTTGCCGCCGCTATGGCCTTCGGCGCCTTCTTGGGTGAACAGGTTGACCACGCGCTGGCCGTCCGCCCCCATCCATGCCCACAACTCGCCGGGCTTGGGGCTTTGCGTATGGCAATAATGGCGGAAATCCTTGTATAGCGAAGGCGCATGTTCGCGCAGCGCCAGCGCCAGCCCCTGATGGAAGTCATCATTGGGAGCGATGCCATGGGCAATGGCATGGGCGCGGCTGAGCAGAATGTCGCCGGAAACGTTTTGAATCATGAGTTCTCCTTCGAGTGATGCCAGATACCTGGTGCAAGGTCATTGTGCGCCTTGTTGTGCCGTCGCATCTTGAGCCTGCGCATACTGCAAAAAGCACAGTCGCGTATAATTGGTGCCCATCTTTTTATTTCAGATGGCCGCGTGTGCGGCCTTTTTGTATGTCCATCAAAAATCTTCGCAATATCGCCATCGTTGCCCACGTTGACCACGGCAAGACCACTCTGGTTGACCAGCTGCTGAAGCAATCCCACACCTTTGACGAGCGCACCGTGCTGGCCGAGCGCGTCATGGACAGCGGCGACATCGAAAAAGAGCGCGGCATCACCATCCTCGCCAAGAACACGGCCATCAAATGGAAGTCGCCCGAAGGCGAGGAATACCGCATCAATATCGTCGATACCCCCGGGCACGCCGACTTCGGCGGCGAGGTCGAGCGCGTGCTGTCGATGGTGGACTCGGTGCTGATTCTGGTCGATGCCATGGACGGGCCGATGCCGCAAACCCGCTTCGTCACCGAAAAAGCCTTTGCCATGGGTTTCAAGCCGATTGTGGTGATCAACAAGGTCGATCGCCCCGGCGCGCGCCCGGACTGGGTGCTGGATCAAACCTTTGACCTGTTCGATCGCCTCGGCGCCACCGACGAGCAGCTGGATTTCCCGGTGGTGTATGCCTCGGGTCTGAACGGTTATGCCGGGCTGGATGAGAGCGTGCGCGAGGGTGACATGACGCCGCTGTTCCAGGCCATCATCGAGCATGTGCCGGTGCCGCCGGTCAGCGAGGAAGGCCCGTTCCAGATGCGCGTGACCAGCCTCGATTACAACAACTATGTCGGCGTGATCGGTATTGGCCGCATCCAGCGCGGCAAAGTACGCACCAACATGCCGGTGACGGTGATTGATGTCGATGGCAAGACCCGCAACGGTAAAGTGCTGCAAGTGCTGGGCTTCATGGGGCTGGACCGTATCGAAGTGAACGAGGCGCAGGCCGGTGACATCATCGCCTTCTCCGGCATCGAAAAGCTCGGCATCAGCGAAACCCTGTGTGACCCCGCTGCCGTGGAGCAGCTGCCGGTACTGAGCGTGGATGAACCGACCATCTCGATGACCTTCCAGGTCAACGACTCACCGTTTGCCGGCAACAAGGATCGCAGCGGCGGCAAATTCCTCACCAGCCGCCAGCTGCGCGACCGGCTGATGCGTGAAACCCAGCACAACGTCGCGCTGCGGGTGGAAGACACCAATGATGCCGACAAGTTCAAGGTGTCCGGTCGCGGCGAGTTGCACCTGTCGATTCTCATCGAAACCATGCGCCGCGAAGGCTATGAACTAGCGGTATCGCGCCCCGAAGTCATCATCCGCGAAATCGACGGCGTGGTGCAGGAGCCGTATGAGCAACTGGTGGTCGATCTGGAGGAGGAATACCAGGGCGGCGTGATGGCGCGCCTTGGCGAGCGCAAGGCGCTGCTGCAAAACATGGTGCCCGATGGCAAGGGCCGGGTGCGCATGGAGTTCATCATCCCGGCGCGCGGCCTGATTGGCTTCCAGACCGAATTCAAGACCCTGACCTCCGGCAGCGGCCTGCTGTTCCATGTGTTCGATCATTACGGCCCGAAAACCGAAGGCGCCATTGGCCAGCGCCAGAACGGCGTGCTGATTTCCAACGACACCGGCACCTCCACCGCCTATGCGCAGATGGCGATGCAGGAGCGTGGCCGGCTGTTTGTCGAGCCGCAGGAAGAAATCTACGAAGGCCAGCTGGTCGGCATCCATGCCAAGGACAACGACCTCACCGTCAACGCCCTGCGCGCCAAGCAGCTCACCAACTTCCGCGCTTCGGGCAAGGACGATGCGCTCGCCCTGACCCCGCCCGTGAAATTCTCGCTGGAACAGGCGCTGGAGTTCATCGACGATGACGAGCTGGTGGAAGTGACCCCGAAGCAAATCCGCCTGCGCAAGAAACTGCGCAGCGAAACCGACCGCAAACGCGCCTCGCGGCAAGGCTGAACCATCAACTGGCGGTCATTCCTGAATGGCCGCCAGTCGTCCCATTCAGAAATCCTTGCGCCCTTGATGCAGTTCATTTTTCATACACTCCAAAGGCACGAAGATGCCTCGTGCCAGCCCGGCAGCTGCTGTTTGGCTGATGCCTGTTCCGGCTTTTATCACATCAACTCTGCAAGGAGAATTTCATGAAAATCATCGCCCAAGCTCTGGCCCTGGCTGTCCTGGCTGCTGTCAGCGCCCCGCAAGCATCCGCCCAGGCCAATAGCGGCACAGTGTCCTACACCTGTGAAGGTGGCCGCAATCTCGGCGTGACCTATCACTTCAACTCCGCCGGCATCCCGACCCAGGCACGCCTGCGCCTCAACGGTGCCAACCGTGTGCTGAGCTATGACATGAACCGCTCCGACAATGTGGAAACCTCCTTCAAGGATCTCAGCGGCTACACCCTGAGCGGCGAACAGATGGATCTGAACAACTACCGCCAGTCGCCGGTGACGGTGCTCTCGCCCTCCAGCCAGATCCTCTACAAGGGCTGCCTGCCCAACAGCAGCCGCAATGCGGGCACAGCTTCGCGCCCGGCCGCCCCAGCCCAAAGCCGCAACAGCGGCAGCGTCGCCTACCGCTGCCAGAATAACCGCCGCGTGACGGTGCAGTACCGCTTCAACGCCCAGGGCATCCCGACCCAAGCGGTTGCGAACCTGCAAGGCGCCAACCGTGTCCTGAACTATGACCAGGGCGCCTCCAGCAATGTCGAAACCTATTTCGCCGGCGGCGGCTATCGTATCGGCGCCGGTTATCTGGATATAAACAACTACGCCCATAGTGACGGCATCAACATCTATTCGCCGCGCAGCGAAATCCTTTACAAGGGCTGCGAGCCGGCTCGTTAAGCAATATTCGCAACTTGCGCAGAAGACCGGGCGGGATATATGCCCGGTCTTTGTTTTTGCGCCATTCCAGCCATCAAGAGGGCTGGTACTGGCTGTTGTGAAGTCATGCTTTGGGTGGAATATTCCAAACGGCCAGCAGTTGATAAAAGGCTTTGCCTTGTGGCGATACTGCGGTTAGAATGTGCGGCCGCATGAGATTTGTGTGGATCCGGAGAGGTGTCCGAGTGGTTGAAGGAGCACGCCTGGAAAGTGTGTAAGCGTCTAAACCGCGCTTCGGGGGTTCGAATCCCCCTCTCTCCGCCAAATATCAGAAGCCCGACATTTGGACTGATCCCCAAAATTTGGGCAGTTACGGGTTAAGTGTTCGAGGCCTGAGTCCGGTAGTGCGCCGGACTCAGGCCTTTGAGTTTTGTCCTGATGCGCTCACGGCTTAGTCGTCAATATATTGGCAGATGGCAGCCTGAAGTTGCCCGATGCACTCGAGGCGTCTCAAGTAAAAAATTCCGACTTCAAGGCGGCAAAGAGTCACCCCATGGCGGCATTGTTTACTCTGGGGGCGAGCTGCTGGCGCCATGCGTTGCAGCACCGACAACTTGATCCCTGTACTGTAGTCACTGAGTTTCCTGCCAGACCCCTGCACACCGTGTAGCTGCCAGGCCTTGCCTGGTGTCTGACCGTCGCATGGTCAAGGCCATGGCGCTGCCGCTGTGGTTTCAAAGCCTGACGCTTACCTGATGCGTAACTTTGCACTGTGTACAGCTTGAACAGGCTCTCACTGTCTGGCCATGAAAAACACACCAAAGGCCGGATGGCTGTCCAACTTTTGGGGTGCAGCTCAAATGGGCTGATCGTGCTCTGCCCATCTTCAGTGCACATCTGTTATGTTGCCCCGCCCTGTATTGGCTTTGCGAGTTTTGCGATGAATCCCTTGCGCTGGTCATTCCGTAGCCGTTATTTGGCAGGCTTTCTGGCATGTGCCGCTCTGCTGGCTTATGCCCTGTATGTGCAGTTTGTGGAAGGCTTGATGCCATGCGAGTTCTGCATCTTGCAGCGCATTGCTTTTGCTGCACTGGGCGGGGTGTTTCTGGCGGGCGGGCTGCATGCGCCGAAGGCCAAGGCTGGGCGGCGCGTGTATGCCGGGCTTGCCAGTCTTGCCGCGCTGGCCGGTGCCGTGGTGGCCGGGCGGCATTTGTGGGTACAGCTCTTTCCGCCGGAAATTCCCACCTGTGGTGCCGGACTTGAGTTTCGCGTGGCGCAGCAGGGCTGGTTGGGTGCCATCCAGAAAGTGCTGACTGCCAGTGGCGATTGCAGCATGATTGACTGGACTTTCCTGGGTCTTGGGATGCCGGGTTGGACTTTGCTTTGGTATCTGGGGCTGGGGCTTTGGGCGGTGCTGGCTGTCCGTGCCTCAAGGAAATCATCATGAAGGCACAGCCCTTTGCCGTTTCAACGCATTTGGCCGCTCCCTGGAGCCCAGATTCCTGGCGGAGCCATGTGGCCGAGCAGCAGCCACGGTATCCCGATGCAGATGCCTTGAGTCGTGCACTGGATGAGCTGCGCGCGCTGCCGCCGCTGGTGACATCCAGTGAAATCCTGGCGTTGCGCAGGCAGTTGGCCGAGGCCGAAGAAGGCCGGCGCTTTCTTCTGCAGGGTGGAGATTGCTGTGAAAACTTCGCCTATTGCACGCCCGAGGTCATCTCCAATCGCCTGAAAGTACTGTTGCAAATGAGTCTGGTGCTGGTGCATTCGTTGCAGATGCCAGTGCTGCGTGTTGGCCGCTTTGCCGGGCAATACGCCAAGCCACGCTCGTCGGCGACGGAAGTGCGTGATGGCGTGGAGCTGCCCAGTTACCGGGGGGATATTGTCAATGCCCCGGAGTTCAGCGCGGCAGCCAGAGTTCCCGACCCGCAGCGCATGATTGCTGCCCATTCACGCTCGGCGCTGACCATCAATTTTGTGCGCTCGCTGATTGATGGCGGCTTTGCCGATTTGCATCATCCTGAAAACTGGGACTTGGCCTGGGTCAGGCATTCGCCGCTGGCCGATGAGTACAAGCGCATCGTGGAGGGCATCTCCGAGGCGATGCGCTTCATGGAGACGCTCTCGGGGGAGCCTGCGCACAATCTTGACCGGGTGGATTTTTACTCATCGCACGAAGCGTTACTGTTGCCTTACGAGCAAACCTTGACCCGGCAGGTGCCGCGTCAACAAGGCTGGTTCAACCTGGGGACGCATTTCCCGTGGATTGGCATGCGCACTGCGGCACTGGATGGCGCGCATGTGGAGTACTTCCGGGGTATCTGCAATCCGGTGGGGGTCAAGGTCGGCCCATCGATGTCAATCGAGCATCTGTTGCGCCTGCTGGAAGTGCTGAACCCTGACAATGAGCCCGGTCGCCTGACCCTGATTCACCGCATGGGGGCGGATGTGATTGCCGACAAGCTACCGCCGATGCTCGATGCAGTAAAACGCGAAGGTGCGCGCGTGTTGTGGGTGTGCGACCCGATGCATGGCAATACCGAAAACAGCTCCAACGGCTACAAAACCCGGCGTTTTGCCAATATCCGCAGTGAAATCGAGCAGTCCTTCGACCTGCATGCTGCGGCCGGAACGCGCCTGGGGGGCGTGCATCTGGAATTGACTGGCGAGGATGTCACTGAATGTACGGGCGGTGCCCGTGACTTGGGTGATGCCGACCTTGAACGTGCGTATCACTCCACGGTGGATCCGCGGCTTAATTACGAACAGTCACTGGAAACGGCCATGCTGATTGGCCGAAAGTACAACCAGTTGGCCGGGTGAGTGCGCAATCGAAAGCCAAGCCGATGGTTTGGCATGGCAAAATGCCCGGATGAGTTACCTCGTTCTTGCGCGCAAATGGCGCCCCAAGCGTTTTGCTGAACTGGTCGGGCAGGAGCATGTGGTACGTGCTCTGTCCAATGCCCTGGATTCGGGTCGCGTCCACCATGCCTTCCTGTTTACCGGCACCCGTGGCGTGGGCAAAACCACCATCGCCCGGATTTTTGCCAAGTCGCTGAACTGCGAGCGTGGTGCGTCTGCCGAGCCTTGCGGTGAATGTCGTACTTGTCAGGATATTGATGCCGGGCGCTTCATCGACCTTTTGGAAATCGACGCGGCCAGCAATACCGGCGTGGATGATGTGCGTGAGTTGATTGACAATGCCCAGTACATGCCAAGCCGCGGTCAGGTCAAGGTCTATCTGATCGACGAAGTGCATATGCTGTCCAAGTCGGCCTTCAATGCACTGCTGAAAACGCTGGAAGAGCCGCCCGCGCACGTCAAGTTTCTGCTGGCGACCACCGACCCGCAGAAGCTGCCGGTGACAGTGCTCTCGCGCTGCCTGCAATTCAATCTCAAGCGTCTGGATATTGCGCAGATCGAAGGGCAGATGCGCAAAATTCTGAATGCCGAAGGCATCGGCTTTGAAGACGCCGCACTGCGCCAGCTGGCGCGCGCGGCCGATGGCAGCCTGCGCGATGGCCTGTCTTTGCTCGATCAGGCCATCGCCTATAGCGGCGGTGAAGTGGCCGATGCTGCGGTCGCAGCGATGCTGGGCACGGTGGATCGCAGCCGCGTGGGCGCGATGCTGGCGGCATTGGCTGCTGCCGATGGCGAGCAGTTGATGAGTGAGGTGGCGGCCTTGGCCGAGCTATCTCCGGACTGGGGACAGGTGCTGGAAGCACTTGCCGAGGCATTGCACTGCATCCAGTTGCAGCAACTGGTGCCGGGCGTGGCGCAGGAGGCATCGCCCGGACTGGATGTGCCGGCATTGGCGGGCGCGATTCGCCCGGAACTGGTGCAGCTTTGGTATCAGATGGCGATTGCCGGGCGGCGTGATTTGCCGCTGGCGCCCAGCCCCCGTGCCGGGTTTGAAATGAGCCTGCTGCGTATGCTGGCATTTCGCCCACACAGCAGTGCCGATGCCTTGTCGATGCCAGCAGCGCCGGCGGCAAAACCTGCAAACACCGTTCGCAATTCCGCACAGGCTGCCGTGGCGGATGTGCCAGCAAAACCGGCCGCGCAGCCGGCGCCGGCCTCATCCCGGGCAGAGCCCATGCCTGCTGTCCCCACGCCGTCGCCAACGCCTGCGCCAAGCGTGCCGCAAAAATCGGCACCGGTACTGGCTGATCTGGACAAGGAGCAATGGCTGAAAATCGTGCCTGATTTGGCCTTGTCCGGGCCTGCGCGGCAACTGGCCCTGAATGCAGGCTTTGTCCGCTATGCCGAAGGCGTGCTATGCCTGTCGCTAACGCCTGAGCAGGGCTTTTTGAAAGGCCCGGCGGCTACCCGCCAGCTTGCCGATGCGCTGGGCAGCGTTCTTGGGGTAACCCCCAAGCTACGCTTTGAGGAGGCCGAAGCGGCCACGGAAACTTTGCAGCAGCGCCAGGAGCAGGAAAAACAGGCGCGCTATGGCACGGCGGAGCAATTGTTCGGGCAACATCCCGAAGTGCAGCGGCTGATTGCGCAGGGGGCAGAACTGGTGCCCGGCTCGATTCGTCCATTGCAAGAATGAATGTGTAAACCTTCAAGGAGTCAAAAATGCGTGGCAATATCGCCCAACTGATGCAGCAGGCGCAGAAAATGCAGGAAAATCTGCAACGTGCGCAGGAAGAACTGGCCAATCTGGAAGTCACCGGCAATGCCGGTGCGGGGATGGTCATGGTCACCCTGACCGGCAAGATGGAATGCCGCAAGGTGCGGATTGACCCGAGCGTGCTGGATGATGCCGAGATGCTCGAAGACCTGATTGCTGCGGCCTTCAACGATGCGGTCAACAAGGCCAATGCCGCCAGCGGCGAAAAAATGAGTGCCGCCACCGCCGGGATGCCGATTCCGCCCGGCATGAAAATTCCCGGCCTGTTCTGATGGCGCAACATCGGTGAGTGCGCCCTTGCTGGAACAACTGATTGACGCCCTGCGGGTATTGCCGGGCGTTGGTCAGAAATCTGCGCAACGCATGGCCTATCACCTGCTGGAAAGAGGCCGCGAAGGTGGTGCAAGACTGGCGCAGGTACTGAGCGATGCGATGGCGAAAATCGGCCATTGCCAGCGTTGCCGCGATTTCAGCGAGAGCGAAATCTGCCCCACTTGTGCCAGTGCCAGCCGCGATGGCAGTGAGTTATGTGTGGTCGAAACCCCGGCTGACCGGCTGGCGATCGAGCAGGCCACCGGCTTTCGCGGCCTGTACTTTGTGCTGCAAGGTCGGCTGAGCCCGCTCGATGGCATTGGCCCTGCGGAACTGGGACTGGAGCAGCTGGCTGCGCGCCTGTCCGAAGGGGATGTGCGCGAACTCATCATCGCCACCAATCCCACCGTGGAAGGCGAGGCCACTGCGCACTATCTGGCGCAACTGGCGCGTGCTGCCGGAGTCCAGCCTAGCCGACTGGCGCATGGTGTACCCATTGGCGGCGAGCTGGAGTACGTCGATCGCGGCACCTTGCTGCATGCCTTTGGCAGCCGCAGCCAGATGTAGCTGCCCTATCGGGAGGTCAGCCTGTTCTCGGAGTACCTTGAACAGGCGCTTAGCCAAATGGCACTAGTTGCAGTTGCCCGCCTGTAGCGCGGGCATAAAAGAAGCCTTCGCCATACCAGTCGCCCAGCACGATGCGCTGGCGGCCTTGGTCTTCATCATGGATGGCCGGGCGGTGGGTATGGCCGTGAATCATGTGACGGATGCCAAAGCGCTCGAAGCTGGCATTCACAGTTGCCGGGCTGACATCGGTAATGGCTTCGGCCGTGCCGCTGGCTTGCAGCTCGCCATAGCGGGCGCGGCTGGCCTGGCGCGCTTGCTCGGCAAACGCCAGACGTGCAGCCAGCGGCTGGGCAAGAAAATTTGCCCGCCAGGCTGGGTTGCGGCTCATGGCGCGGAATTGCTGATAGGCAGCGTCGTCGGTGCACAGCAAGTCGCCATGTCCCAGCAAGATGGGCATGCCCTGCACCATAATCACCGCCGGGTCGGGCAGCAGGCGCATCCGGCAACGCCGGGCGTAATCTTCGCCCAGCAGGAAATCACGGTTGCCGTGGATGAAATACAGTGCCGTGCCACGCTCAGCAGTTTGCCGCAATAGCTCGGCCACTTCCGCGCCGGTGGCACTGGGGTCGTCATCGCCGACCCAGGCCTCGAACAAGTCCCCCAGGATATAAAGCGCGCGCGCATGGGACGCTTCTTCGTGCAGAAAGCGGCGAAAAAGCGCCGTGGTTTCGGGGCGGGCATCTTCCAGATGCAGGTCGGAAATAAAGAAAGAAGTCATGCCGGCATTGTAAGTGCAGCTAAAATGCCCGGCCTGTTTTGTACAAGACCTTGCCATGACCATCCGTACCCGCTTTGCGCCTTCTCCCACCGGCTATCTGCATATTGGCGGTGCCCGTACTGCCCTGTATTGCTGGCTGGCCGCGCGCCGCGCCGGGGGGCAGTTCGTGCTGCGCATCGAGGATACCGACCGCGAGCGCAGCACCCAGGCGGCGATTGATGCCATCTTGCAGGCGATGGACTGGCTGGGGCTCTCTTATGACGAAGGCCCGATTTATCAAACGCAGCGCCTTGAACGCTACAAGCAAGTGGCCGAGCAGCTGGTAGCCGAGGGCAAGGCCTATTACGCCTACGAAAGCCGTGAAGAACTCGACGCCATGCGCGAGGCGGCGATGGCTGCTGGCGAAAAGCCGCGCTATCGCGGCAAATACCGGGATGAAAACGCGCCCTGGCGGGATGACCCCAACCGGGTGATTCGTTTCCGCAATCCGGACAGCGGCAGCGTGGTGTTCGACGACCTGGTGAAAGGCCGTATCGAATGGCAGAACAGCGAGCTGGATGATTTGGTGATTTTCCGCCCCGATGGCTACGCCACCTACAACTTCGCAGTGGTGGTGGACGATATGGACATGGGCATCACCCATGTGGTGCGTGGCGATGACCATGTCAACAATACGCCCCGGCAAATCAACCTGTATCAGGCGCTCGGCAAAACCCCGCCGGTATTTGCGCATCTGCCGATGATTCTGGATGAAGCCGGCGCCAAACTCAGCAAGCGCACTGGCGCGGCCGATGTGATGCAGTACCGCGATGCCGGTTATCTGCCGCATGCGCTGCTGAACTATCTGGTGCGTCTGGGCTGGTCGCATGGCGATCAGGAAATTTTCTCCATGAACGAGATGGTGGCGCTGTTTGAGCTCAAGGATGTCAATGCCAAGGCCTCGCGTCTGGATGCGGCCAAGCTTGGCTGGCTCAACCAGCAATATCTGAAAAACGATGCGCCTGAAGATGTGGCCCGGCACCTGCTTTGGCATCTCCAGCAATGTGGCTATGACCTGCAGCAGGGCCCGGCGCCTAAAGACGTGGTCATCGCCCTGCGTGATCGGGTGCAGACCTTGAAGGACATGGCCGAGAAGGCCGCAGTCTGGTACCAGCCACTGAGCGAATACGACGAGGCGGCAGTTGCCAAGCACTTGGTGGAAAGCGCGCGTGCGCCGCTGACTGCGGTGCGAGAGCAATTGGCAGCGGTGAGCGACTGGCAGCAGGAAGCCGTGGCAGAGGCGCTCAAGGCCACCGCAGCAGGCCTGGGGCTTGGCATGGGCAAGATTGCCCCGGCACTGCGGGTCGCCATTACCGGCACCCAGGTCAGCCCGGATATCTCGCATACCGTGTATCTGGCAGGCCAGGACGGGGCGCTGCGCCGGATTGATGCGGCGCTGGCCAAAATCCCGGCTTGAGTCACCGGACAGCTCACGGCATTATGCTTGGCATGAGCCAGACGCACCTGCACTGCACTTCGCCCGAGCATCATGTCCATGACGCGGCGGACTTCATCGCCGCCGTTGAGCGCGCCTGTACGCAGCGCGGCCTGCGGCTGACGCCGATTCGGGCGCATGTGCTGCGCCTGATTGCCGAAGAAACCGGCCAGCCCATCAAGGCTTACGACCTGCTGGAGAAAGTGCGTCTAAGCGATGGCCCCGGCGCTGTCGCCCCGCCTACGGTGTATCGCGCACTGGATTTTTTGATGATGAATGGCTTTGTCCACAAGCTCGAATCCATCAATGCCTTCGTGGCCTGCCATCATCCCGATAGCGCGCAACATTCGGTGCCGTTTCTCATCTGTAATCGCTGCCACAAGGCGGTGGAAATGGAAGATGCGGAAATCGTTACGGCGCTGGAGTCGCGTGCCCGCGCACTGGGCTTCATGCCGCAGCGGCAAGTGCTGGAAGTCCACGGCCTGTGTGAGCGCTGCGCCAACTGAGTATTGCACAGGCGCATGAGTTCGCTGCAATCAAGCCTCCAATTTGCCGAGCTATCGGCTTCTGCTGCGCTTGAGGCTTGACTCAGCCATGACGGCGCTGATGGTTCCAGAGCACTTCGCCATGGCCGCTGGCGCGCGCCAGGATGCGGGAGAGTACGAACATCAGGTCGGAGAGGCGGTTCAGATAGCGCAGGGCTTGTGGGCGGATGCTTTCCAGTCGTGAAAGCGCCACGCAAAGCCGTTCGGCGCGGCGCACTACAGTACGCGCCATATGGCAGCGCGCTGCTGCTTCGCCACCGCCGGGCAGGATGAAATCCTTGAGTGGCGGCAGGCTGTCGTTGTAGTGGTCAAGCTGCTGCTCCAACTGCTCAATGTCGGCATCGAAGATGGCGGCGTGACCGGGGATGCACAGCTCTCCGCCGAGGTCGAACAATTGATGCTGGATGGAAATCAGCAGTGGGCGCACGCCAAGGCTGGCGCCATCATCAGGAAAATCGCTGGCAAGAATCAGGCCAATGCAGGCATTGGCCTCGTCCACCGTGCCGTAAGCTTCCACGCGCAGGGATTCTTTGGGCACCCGGTTGCCATCGCCAAGGCCGGTGCTGCCATCATCGCCGGTGCGGGTATAGATTTTGGAAAGCCGGTTGCCCATTTGCCAATTTCCGGAAAGCAGGTTGTTGCGCAATCTTAGCGTGAGCGCCTGTGAACAGGCGCTGGGGGGCTTAAAATCCGCGCATGGAAAAACAGCATGATGTGGTGATTGTCGGTGGCGGGCTGGTCGGTTCCAGTCTTGCCATCGCGCTGGAGTCAAGCGGTCTTGATGTCGCCCTTGTCGAGGCCGCGCCTGCGGGCGAGCTGCCGCCGGTATTTGACGAGCGCAATTTGAGCTTTGCCGAAACCACCTGCCAGGCGCTGGCGCGGCTCGGTGTCTGGCAGCATTTGCGCAGTGCTTCGCCCATTCGTCGCATCCACACCACGCGCCGTGGAGATTTTGGCACGGTCGTGATGGCAGCGCGCGAGTATGGGCGCGAAGCCTTCGGTCATGTGGTGACCGCCAGCGATTTTGGTCAGGCGCTGGAAACACGCATCGCCCAAGTCGGCAATCTTCAGCGCTATCGTCCGGCGCGCTTTGTGGGTAGCTGGCTTGCTGCAAACGGTCTGCGACAGCTGGAAATCGAATCGGGCGGTGAGCGGCAGCGTGTGCAGGCGCGTCTTCTGGTCGGCGCCGATGGCATGCAAAGCGCAGTGCGGCAGGCGCTGGGCATTGCCGCCGGACAACATGATTATCAGCAGGTGCTGTTTGTTTGCCGGGTGCGTACCTCGCGCCCGCCCGATGGTACGGCCTGGGAGCGTTTGGGTGAGCATGGCCCCACGGCGCTGCTGCCGCGCCTTGACCGCCATTATGGGCTGGTGCATGGCGTGGCCGCCGATGAGGCCGATACGGTCGCAGCGCTGGATGAGGCGGCCTGGCTTGCCCGCCTGCAAGAGGCCTTTGGTTGGCGTGCCGGGCGTTTTCTCGCCTCCGGTGCACGCAGCCGCTATCCGATGCTGCGCGTGGTCGCCGAGCGTCTGATGGCGCCGCGCGCAGTGTTGCTGGGCAATGCGGCACAAAGCATTCATCCGCTGGGCGCACAGGGCTTCAATCTTGGCCTGCGCGATGCGCTGACCCTGGTGGAAGAAATCAGCCGGCACGGCCTGGATACGCCGCAATTACTGGAGACGTATGCCGAGCGCCGCGGGCAAGATCGCGAGCGCACTCTGTCTTTTTCCGACGGCATGGCAAAAATCAGCGCCAATCCGGGATTGGGCGTGAGCTTGATGCGCAGCATCGGCATGGGTATTTTGGCCAATACGCCTGGGCTACGCGGCCAACTGGCGGCAGGCGGCATGGGCTATCGCGGCGACCTGCCGGAACTGTGCCGGGAGGTGAGGCAATGAGCCGTCGCATGAGGCGTGATGTCATTGTTGTGGGCGCGGGCGTGGTGGGCGCTGCCTGCGCGCTTGCGCTCGCCCGCGCAGGGCTTGAAGTGGCGTTGGTCGAGGCGGGTACACCGGCGCGCTTTTCCGTGCAGAACCGGGATCTGCGGGTGTATGCACTGGCACCGGACAATGCCGCCTTGCTGGATGAAATAGGCGTATGGCAGGAGATTTGCAAAACGCGCGCGCAGCCCTATCGCAAGATGTGGGTCAGTGATGCGGCGCGCCCGGATACGCTGGTTTTTTCTGCCGATGACTTTGCCCGCCGGGAACTGGGCTGGATTGTGGAAAACAACCTGCTTGCCGAGCGGTTGTGGCAGGGTGCACAGGAAGCCGGGGTGGAAACTTTGAGTGATGCCCGCATCAGCGGCTTTGAGCCGCTGGCCGATGGCATCCGGCTCACGCTTGCAAGTGGCGAAACCCTGGACGCGCGTCTGGTGGTGGCCGCCGATGGCGCCAATTCCCGATTGCGCGAACTCGCCAGCATCCCTGTGTCCGAATGCGACTACCAACAGCGGGGGGTAGTGGCTTATGTGCAGCTTGAAAAGCCGCATCAGCATACCGCCTGGCAACGGTTTTTGCCGACCGGGCCGCTGGCGTTTTTGCCTTGCGATGATGAACGGCTGTGCTCCATCGTCTGGAGCCTGCCCAATGATGAGGCCGAGCGCGTCCTGGCGCTGGATGCGGACAGCTTTGCCCTGGAGCTTGCCCATGCCTTTGCCGGGCGTTTCGGGCAAATCAGGCTTGCTTCCAAGCGGGTGGCGTTTCCGCTCAAGCGGCGGCTGGCTGGGCAGCAATGCCAGGGGCGCTTGTTGCTGATGGGCGATGCCGCGCATGCCGTGCATCCATTGGCCGGGCAAGGCGTGAACCTTGGCCTGCGCGATGTGGCCGCGTTTTATCAAAGCGTCAAGCGTGCCCGGGCAAAAGGCGCCGATTTTGCTTCCAACGCCCGCCTGCAACGCTGGGCGCGCGAGCGCCGCAGCGACAATGTGCTTTCAACACATGCCTTTGAAGCCATCAACCGGGTGTATTCCAATGACAGCCTGCCACTGACCCTGCTGCGCGGCCGCGCACTGGGCATCGCCGATGCGATTGCACCACTGCGGCATGCCCTGTGGCGACATGCCGCCGGGATTGCGGTTTGAGGCAGAAGCAAATGGTGGTCAGCGGCGCATCGCGCATCGGTTGGTGATGCGCGTTTGCGCAGTCAAGCCAGACGTGCCAGGGCTTGCCCCAGACGCACCGGGGTTTGCGCTTGCAGGGCGGGGTTGAGGGTGGCGATGCCCGGTGGCAGCAGGGTGATGACAGTGGAGCCGTAGTTGAAGCGTGCCATTTCGGCAAAGCGTGTTAGCTGGATGTTCTGGTCGCGGTAGTCCTTGCGGGTGATGCGCTCGGCATAGGCGGGGATTTCCACGCCGCTCCAGACGGTTTCCACGCCGGATACCAGAAGCGCGCCGACCATTACCTGCACCATCGGGCCGAATGCGGTTTCAAAATGGCAAACCAAGCGCTCGTTGCGGGCAAACAGGCGTGGCACATTGGCCACCGCATCGGTGCCGACTGAGAACAGCCTGCCGGGCACATGCACGGTTTCCACAAGACGGCCATCGCAGGGCATGTGCACACGGTGATAATCACGCGGCGAGAGATAGACGGTGGCGAACAGGCCGTTTGCGTAGGGTTCGGCTGCGCTGGCATCGCCCAGCAGCTCGGCGGCGGTAAACGCTTGCCCCTTGGCCTGGAAAATCCGGCCATTTTCAATCGCGCCGCATTGGCTGATATGGCCATCGGCAGGCATCAGAAGGGTCTTGGGGTCGGCATCCGGGGTGCGGGCACCGGGCTTCAGCGCGCGGGTGAAAAACGCATTGAAGCTGGGATAGGCGCTGGCATCGGGTTCGGCGGCTTCCTGCATGTTGACGGCGAATTTGTCGATCACCGTATCAATCAGGCGCTGCTTGATGGCCGGGTTTTGCGAGTACGCCAGGCGGCGCGCCATTGAGGAGAGCAGGCGATGCGGCAGGATATAGGTCAGTTGCGTGATGAGGCTCATGGCAGGTTCTGGCTTAAAAGAATGAAGTCGCGGGCAATCTTGTCCGGATCGAAGCTGTGGCTTTGCGGGTCGGGCTGAATCACGCCCGCCATCTGGCCATCGGGATTGATGACGGCAAGCGCGGCCGAGTGGTCAACAGCATAGACCTGCGGATGCTGGGGATTGTTGGGCGGCTGCTTCATGAATACCAGCGACAGGCTGCGGGCAAAGCGCTGCAGCGCAGCCAGATCGCCGGTAGCGGCGATGGTGTCGGCATGGAAGGCATGGGCATAGCGGCCGGTATGCGCCGGGCTGTCGCGTTCGGGGTCCACGGAAACAAACAGCACACGCGGGCGGGTGGTTTCAGGCAGTGCCTGCCATTGCTTTTGCGCTTGGCGCAGCTCGGCAAGTGTGGTGGGGCAGACATCCGGGCAGTGGGTGAAGCCGATGAATACCAGCGTCCAGTGGCCTTTGAGGGCATCCAGGGTAAGCGGGCTGCCATCATGGCGCAGCAGTTCAAAAGGCGGCAGCGGGCGAGGGGTTGCGAAACACTGCAAGGCTTCGGTGGGCGGACAACTGGCGCTGGGTGCTGTGTTGAACACTTTGAAGCCGACGAAAATACCGGCCAGCGCTGCGGCCAGTGCCAGCACGATCAGGGAGGTGCGGTTGAGCAGGGGTCAGGGGTCAGGGGTCAGGGGTCAGGGGTCAGGGGTCAGGGGTCAGGGAAAGCATCGACAGCCGGGCTTGGCTGTCAAGTGCTTTTGCTTTGCGCAATCCCCATTGCCAACTCCCGGCTCTATACTTTCGCACCGCCCCCAATGCCCTGATTGATACCGTGAATCCAGAAAGCACGCCCGAGTTGCGCACCATTATTGATTTCATCCGCTACGGCGCCAGCCGTTTCAACGCTGCCGGGCTGACCTTCGGCCACAGTTATGACAATGCCATCGACGAGGCCACCCAGCTGGTGCTGCACGCGCTGCACATGCCGCATGATCTTTCGCCGGTGTATGGGCAGGCGCGGCTGGTGGAAGCCGAAAAGCGCGCGATTTTTGAGTTGTTCCGCCGTCGTATCGAGGAGCGCATCCCGGCGGCCTATCTGACCGGCGAGGCCTGGTTTGCCGGGCTGTCATTCAAGACCGATAAGCGTGCGCTGGTGCCGCGCTCGCCGATCGCCGAGCTGATTGAGTCGGGCTTCGAGCCGTGGCTGGGCGGGCGCGAAGTGACGCGCGCGCTGGATATCTGCACCGGCTCGGGCTGCATCGCCATCGCCATGGCGCATTACCGCCCGGATTGGCAGGTGGATGGCGTGGACATCAGCCCGGAGGCGCTGAGTCTTGCCGAAGAAAACAAGGCGCGGCTGTTGGCCGACAACGTACGCCTGTTGCGCTCCGACCTGTTCAGCGCGGTGGCGGGCGAGAAATATCAGCTGATCGTCACCAATCCGCCCTATGTCACCCATGCCGAGACCGATGCACTGCCGCCGGAATACGCCCACGAGCCGGAGCTGGGGCTGCGCGCCGGTGATGATGGTCTGGATCTGGCGCTGCGCATCCTGCGTGATGCCCCGGACTATTTGACCGAGGATGGCCTCCTGATTTGCGAAGTCGGCGAGGCCGAAAAGGCGCTTTGCGAGCTGCTGCCGGAGCTGCCGCTGGCCTGGGTGGAATTCCGCGTCGGGCAGATGGGGATTTTCGTGGTCGAGCGCGCCGACCTGGTGGCGCATCACGCCCGCATTGCGGAACTGGCTGCCGCGCGCGCATGAACAGCTTCGGGCGGCTGCTGCGAGTCACCACCTTTGGCGAATCGCATGGCCCGGCGATTGGCTGCGTGATTGACGGCTGTCCGCCCGGAATATCCATCGCTGCCGAAGACTTCCAGGCCGACCTTGCGCGCCGCGCCACCGGTCGCAGCCGGCATACCTCGCAGCGCCGCGAAGCGGATGAGGTGGAAATCCTCTCCGGCGTGTACGAGGGCAAAACCACCGGCACGCCGCTGGCCTTGCTGATCCGCAATAGCGATGCGCGCAGCCGGGATTATGAGGCCATTGCCCGGCAATTCCGGCCGGGACATGCCGACTACAGCTATTGGCAGAAATACGGTATCCGCGACCCACGCGGCGGCGGTCGCAGCAGTGCGCGCGAAACCACGATGCGGGTGGCGGCTGCCGTCATCGCCAAGAAATGGCTGGCCGAGCGTTATGGTGTGCTGGTGCGCGGCCATCTGGCGCAGCTGGGCGAGCTGACCCCGGCGCTGCATGACTGGGCGGCGGTGGAGCAAAACCCGTTTTTCTGGCCGGATGCGGGGCAAGTGTCCGAACTTGAGGCGTACATGGATGCGCTGCGCAAATCCGGCGATTCGGTCGGCGCGCGGGTCGCCGTCGAAGCCACTGGCGTGCCGCCGGGCTGGGGCGAGCCGGTTTACGGAAAACTGTCTGCCGATATCGGGGCGGCGATGTTCTCCATCAATGCGGTCAAGGGCGTGGAAATCGGCGATGGTTTTGCCTCTGTCCGGCAAAAGGGCAGCGAGCACCGTGACCTGATGTATCCGGACGGCTTTGCCAGCAACCATGCCGGCGGCATTCTCGGCGGCATCAGCAGCGGCCAACCAATCAGGGTGCAGGTCGCCTTCAAGCCGACTTCCAGCCTGCGGCTGGCAGCGCCCGGTGTGGATGTTACGGGCGCGGCGGTGGACATCATCACCACCGGGCGCCATGACCCCTGCGTGGGCATCCGTGCCACGCCCATCTGCGAGGCGATGCTGGCACTGGTGCTGATGGATCACGCCCTGCGCCATCGCGCCCAGTGCGCGGATGTGGGTGAGGTCGCCCCGCGTATTCCTTCTTCTCGTGAGTGAAACACAATGAGTAACAAGCAATTCAATATCGCCGTTGTTGGCGCGACCGGCGCAGTGGGCGAAACCATGCTGTCGATTCTGGCCGAGCGCCGTTTCCCGGCGGCCAATGTCATTGCCCTGGCCAGTGAACGCTCGGCGGGCAGTCTGCTGGCCTTTGGCGATGATGAGCTGGAAGTGCAGGATTTGGCGGGCTTCGACCCGGCGGGGGTGGACATCGCGCTGTTCTCTGCGGGCAGCAGCATCAGCAAGCAATATGCGCCGCAGTTTGCGGCAAAAGGCGCGGCGGTGATTGATAACTCCTCGGCCTTCCGCTATGACGCGGATGTGCCGCTGGTGGTGAGCGAGGTGAATCCCGAGGCGCTCAAAAACCGTCCGCGCGGCATCATCGCCAACCCCAATTGCTCGACCATGCAAATGCTGGTGGCGCTCAAGCCCATCCACGACGCATTTGGCATCACCCGCATCAATGTGGCGACCTATCAGTCAGTATCCGGTGCCGGGCGCAGCGCGATGGAGGAGCTGGGCAGGCAGACCGCGCAGCTTTTGAATTTCCAGGGCGCCGCGCCTGAAAAATTCCCGGTACAGATCGCCTTCAACCTGATTCCGCATATCGACGAGTTTCTGGACAACGGCTATACCCGCGAAGAAATGAAGCTGGTCTGGGAAACTCGCAAGATTCTGGGCGATGACAGCATCCAGGTGAACCCGACCGCAGTGCGCGTGCCGGTGTTCTACGGCCATAGCGAGGCGGTGAATGTGGAAACCCGCGAGCCACTCACGGCGGCGGCGGTGCGCGAGTTGTTGCGCAAGGCGCCGGGGGTGGAAGTGGTGGATGAGCCGCGCGCTGGCGGTTATCCCACGCCGGTCACCCATGCCTCGGGCAATGATGCGGTGTATGTGGGGCGCATCCGCCAGGATGAGTCGCATCCGCGCGCGGTCAATCTGTGGATTGTCGCTGACAATATCCGCAAGGGTGCGGCGCTCAATGCGGTACAGATAGCTGAATTGATTGCAAATGAGGCATAAGTCCGGCTAGAGTTTCCGCCAATTATGAAGAAGTTACTGCAAACACTTGTCTTGACAGCATTTGTTGCCCTGGCGGCGCCTGCCTGGGCGCTCGGTCTTGGGCAATTGAAACTCAAATCCGGACAAGGGCAGCCATTGCTGGCCGAAATCCCGGTGATTACCACCGACCCTGCCGAGCTGGAGCGCCTGCAGGCGCGGCTGGCCTCGCCGGAAACTTTCCTGCGCGTAGGCTTGCCACTGCCGGACAGGCTGGTGTCGGACTTGCAGTTCTCGCTGGTACGCGATGCCGAGGGCAAGCCGGTGATTCGCGTCAGCAGCCCAGGGCCTGTGGCGATTCCGATGCTGACCTTCCTGCTGGAAGTGGACTGGGGCGAAGGCCGTCTGGTGCGCGAGTATTCAGTGTTGGTGGCGGCACCGGAAAGCGTGGAAGCGGCCGCAGTGCCGGACATCGAAGTGGCCGAAGGCGCGCCCTCCAATACCATCGTGCGTGATGCAGAAGCTGCCAGCAGCCAGGCGCCGCTACCGGAAGCCAATACCGCAGCGACGGCCAATGCCGGTAGCGAAGCGGCAGCGCCGGTGGCGACTGCCGCCAGCCCGGCCACCGCCGCCCCTGCCAATAATGCTGCCGTTGCAGCGCCTGCCAGTGCAGCTGGGCAAACCCTGCCTGCGGTGCAGCGCGGGCAGACGCTTTCGGGCATCGCCGCTGCCATGAAACAGCCGGGACAGGACTTGCAGACCATAATGGCGGCCTTGCTGCTGGCCAATCCAGAGGCCTTCATCAATGGCAACCCGCACCGCCTGCGCGAAGGCGCAGTGCTGCAACTGCCGGCAGCCGATGCGGCCAGCGGCGGCTTTGACTCTGCCGAAGTCAAGGCGATGGCCGCACAGTGGTCGCAATGGCGCTCGCGCAGCGGTCGTCGTGGCCGCGCGGTGGATGTGGCAAGCGCAGTGAGCGATGCACCTGCCGCGCGCGGCAACCAGAACAACGCAAACACGCGCCGCAGTGCGCGACTTGAAATTGCGCCGGCTGCCGCCTCGGCAGGCGCCGCTGCCACCCAGTCGGGAACCGGCGGCAAAGGAGATTCACTGATGGCACAACAATTGCAAGAAGCTCAGGAAACCATCGCTGCCCGTGATGCGGAAGTGGCCGAACTCAAATCGCGCGTGGCAGAGCTTGAAAAGCTCAAGGAACAGCAAAACCAGCTGATCCAGATGAAAGACGGCGAGCTGGCGCAAGTGCAGCAGCAGCTCAAGGCACAGAGCGAAAGCCGTGCGGATACTGGCAGCGGGCAAGCACTGCTGTGGTCGGCGTTTGCCGTGCTGCTGCTGGCGGGCGTCGTGTTTGCCGCATGGCTGCAGCGCCAGCGCAAGCAGGCTGCCTGGGAGGCCGCTGTCAAGCGCGGGGCTGGCGCGCCGGTTGCAGTGCCGGTGGGCAATCATTCACTGGCCGATGAGCCTGCGACGGCTTTCGAGCCGGACAAGGCCGACACTGACGATGCCGCCATCACCCCGGAACTGCCCTTGAGTGACGGCGAGGCTGCGGCCTGGGACGAGTTTCAGGATGGCGGCGAAAAAACGGCTGAAACCCGCAGCCCGGACACTGCCAATACCCTGTGGCATCTGCCTTCATGGGTCGGCAGCGCCAGCCATGAGTGGGAAAAAAATGGCGATGACAAAGATACCGTGGCGCTCAAGCCGCTGACCGATGATCCGGCCAGGGTCGGGGCATGGACATTCCCGGTGGATGGTGGCGAGCCGCGTGCCGAAGGTTTTGCAAGCCAGGCACAGCCGGTACTGCCCGATGCCGTACCCGCCGTGCCCGAGCGTAGCGGTGCTGCCGAAGCCGGAGCCGGAGCCAGCCTGACAGGGGCGCCGCCGGAAGATGGCCGCCTGATGCTGGCGCGTACCTATATCGAGCTGGGCGATCATGGCACTGCTCGCTTGCTGCTACAGCAGGTGGTGGATGAGGGCGAAGCCGCGCAGGCGCAGCAGGCACGGCAATTGCTGGATGAGCTGGATTGATGGCGCGCTGGGCGCTGGGCGTCGAATATCAGGGCAGCCGCTATCTGGGCTGGCAGCGGCTGGGCGATAACGGCCCGACGCTGCAACAGACGCTGGAGGACGCCATCGCCCGCGTGGCCAATCATCCGGTGGATACGGTATGCGCAGGCCGTACCGATGCCGGCGTGCATGCGCGCTGCCAGGTGGTGCACTTCGATTCTGCTGCCGCGCGTGATGCGCGAGCTTGGATGCTGGGCATCACCTCGCAATTGCCCGCCGACATGGCGGTGCGCTGGTGCGTGCCGGTGGCCGATGATTTCAGTGCCCGCTTTTCTGCCCACGCCCGGCGTTATCGCTATCGCATCCTGAACCGCCCGGTACGCCCCGGCATCGAGCGCGATTATCTGGGCTGGGAGCGCCGCCCACTGGATGCCGGGCGCATGCACCAGGCAGCACAGGCGCTGCTTGGCGAGCAGGATTTTTCCGCCTTCCGCACCGTGCACTGCCAGGCCGCGCACCCGCGCCGGGAAATGCAGCATATCCGTGTGTATCGCCATGGCGATGAAGTGCAGGTGGAAGTGCAGGCCAATGCTTTCCTGCACCACATGGTGCGCAATATCGTCGGCTCGCTGATTCCGGTGGGGGCAGGGGAGAAGCCGCCTGAATGGATCGCCGAGCTGTTGGCAGGCCGCGACCGAACCCGCGCCGGGCCGACCGCAGCGGCTTCTGGCCTGTGCTTTTTGCATCCGCTGTATGCGGCAAGCCATGGCCTGCCCGACGAAGTCACTGTCCATGCATGAGCGCGATTGAGCCCACCCGCATCAAACTCTGCGGCTTTACCCGCGCAGCCGATGTGGCGCTGGCCTGCGATTTGCGGGTGGATTTTCTGGGGCTGATTTTTGCCAGGAAAAGCGCGCGCTGCCTGAGCCTTGCCCAGGCTGAAACATTGCGTGCGGCGATGACTCCGCAGACCGCTGCGGTGGCGCTGTTCATGGACAACCCGCACGCGGAAGTCGCCGCCGTAGTGGCGCGTATCGCCCCGCATTTTTTGCAGTTTCATGGCGATGAGCACGATGATTTCTGCCACAGCTTTGGCCTGCCGTATATCAAGACCATTGCCATGGCGGGGGTGGCGTCGCTGGATATGCAAGCGCTTTGCGCCCGTTTTCCCCATGCAGCCGCATTTTTGCTGGATGGTCATGCCGTGGGAGCGGCAGGGGGCAGCGGCCAGTCCTTTGACTGGTCACGCCTGCCCAAAGAAAGCCCAAAGCCGCTGATGGTGGCCGGCGGTCTCACCCCGGAGAATGTCTATGGCTTGGTCAGGGCGCATCGCCCTTGGGCGGTGGATGCGGCCTCGGGCGTGGAGCTTGCGCCCGGCATCAAGGATGGCGATAAGATGCGTGCCTTCATCGCTGCCGTGCATCGCGCCAATCGCGATAGGGCGGCTTCTACTTTTCCGGCAATGCCATGACTGCTCACGCACCTGAAAATTTCCACAGCTATCCCGATGCCAGCGGCCATTTCGGGCGTTTTGGCGGGCGCTTTGTCGCCGAAACCCTGATTGGCCCTTTGCAGGAGCTGGCCGCCGCCTATGATGCCGCGCGTGCCGACCCGGCCTTCCAGGCCGCCTTTGATGCCGACCTTGCCCATTATGTGGGGCGGCCAAGCCCGATTTATCACGCCCGGCGTTTGAGCCGGGAAAACGGCGGCGCGCAGATTCTTTTGAAGCGCGAAGACCTGAACCACACCGGCGCGCACAAAATCAACAACACCATCGGTCAGGCATTGCTGGCCGCGCGCATGGGCAAGCCGCGCATCATTGCCGAAACCGGCGCCGGCCAGCATGGTGTTGCCAGTGCCACCGTGGCTGCGCGTCTGGGGCTCGAATGCGTGGTGTACATGGGCGCCACCGATGTTGAGCGGCAAAAGGCCAATGTCTGGCGCATGAAGCTGCTGGGGGCGGAGGTGATTCCAGTCAAGTCCGGATCGGCCACACTCAAGGACGCCTTGAACGAGGCGATGCGCGACTGGGTAACGAATGTCGCCAATACCTTCTACATCATCGGCACCGTGGCCGGCCCCGACCCGTATCCGCGCATGGTGCGCGATTTCAACGCCGTGGTCGGGCGCGAGGCGCGCGCGCAGATGCTGGCCGAATATGGCCGCCTGCCTGATGCGGTGACCGCTTGCGTGGGGGGCGGCAGCAATGCCATCGGCATTTTTCATGCCTTCCTGAATGACCACCAGGTACGGCTGGTCGGTGCAGAAGCGGCCGGGCAGGGCATCGATACCGGCCAGCATGCGGCATCGTTGGCCGCAGGCCGCCCCGGCGTGCTGCATGGCAACCGTACCTATGTGCTCTGCGATGACGATGGCCAAATCACCGAAACCCATTCGATTTCAGCCGGTCTGGACTACCCCGGCGTAGGCCCGGAGCACGCCTTCCTGAAAGAAACCGGGCGCGCCCAGTATCTGGGCATCAGCGACGAGGAGGCGCTCTCGGCGTTTCATATGCTGACCCGTACCGAAGGCATCCTGCCAGCGCTGGAATCCAGCCATGCCATCGCCCAAGCCCTGAAGCTGGCGCGCGAGCTGCCGCCTGATGCGTTGGTACTGTGCAATCTCTCCGGCCGTGGCGACAAGGACATCCACACCATCGCCGCTCACCAAGGGATTGAATTATGAGGCGTCCCGGTTTCTGCGCGTTGACAGGGGTGCTGCTGGCTCTGTCCGGGCAGTGTGTGGCACAAACGGATACGCCGGCTGCGGGGACGCTGGAGAGTAGCTGCAGTGCTATCGATATTCTGGAAAATTACCAGAATGTTGTGATGGGCTATGAGGAATACCCACGGCAGCAGTTGGAAGCTGTCACGGTCAGTTATAAAAAATGTAAGTCGCTGTTGACCACAAAAGATCGAAGCGAGATAGAACGGATTGCTGTCATAGCGGAAGACAGCATGACGTGGCCGCGCAATGTGGATAAAGCAGTCAAGCGGCTGCTTGAAACCTTGTCAGCGGAGGAGCGGGAAAAGATAAGGGGGATACCAGAGGATGACCTTGCCGGACTTCATTTCGGTTTGGGACTGTGGATTCGCAATGAATTTGGCCTCTGGCGTGGCAATCGGGCTCTGAGCGACTCTATGTGCAAGGAAATCTATTGCCATCCCGATGATCTTTCCGGAAGGATCATCCGAGCAGCCTGGTATCAGTTGCAGCAACAGTCGGCCACTCCGGAGGTGCCGTGAGCATTGTCATGGATACAGCTACGCTGGGTTTTGCCCCGGTGAGAATCCCGCTCGGGCAGGCGCTCAAGTACGCCTGCCATCACCCTGGTGGCAATACCGATGCCGACTACATGTGTGCCATTTGCCGGGCTGGCGTCGAATACTTCGAACCCAAGGGGCTGATTACCTCGCATCTGTGCAGTGCCATCTACGGCCTGTTGGCCGACTGCGATGAACAATGCCAGGGGGAAACGCCCGATCGACACACGGCCGACGACCTGCCATCTGCCATGCAACTACTTGCCATGCAATCATGAACCGCCTTTCGACTACCTTTCAAAACCTGCAAGCCCAGAGCCGCAAGGCGCTGATTCCGTTCATGACTGCGGGCGACCCAGCATTGCAGGCCACCGTGCCGCTGATGCACGCCCTGGTGGCAGCCGGTGCCGATGTGCTGGAGCTGGGCGTGCCGTTTTCCGACCCGATGGCCGATGGCCCGGTCATCCAGCAGGCTTCCGAGCGCGCCATTGCCCGTGGGGCAGGGCTTGCCCATGCGCTGCAAAGCGTCAAGGCTTTCCGCGCCAGCGATAGTCAAACTCCAGTGGTGCTGATGGGCTATCTGAATCCGGTGGAGATTCTGGGGGCGGAAATCTTTGCCCAGCGCGCCGCCGATGCCGGCGTGGATGGTGTGCTGCTGGTGGACTTGCCGCCGGAGGAAGCCGATGGCTTGCAACAGGCATTGCAGGCATATGGCATCGCGCTGATCTGGCTGGCATCGCCAACCACCGATGCGGCGCGTCTGGCAGCGCTCAATGCCCGCGCAGCGGGCTATCTGTATTACGTCAGTTATGCCGGTGTGACCGGCGCCAATCATTTGAGCCCTGTTGACGCAGGCGCACGACTGGCCGCCATTCGCCGGGATTGCCCGGTGCCGGTGGTGGCAGGCTTTGGCATCAAGGATGCACAAAGCGCAGCGGCCATGGCCGAAAACGCCGATGGCGTGGTGGTTGGCAGCGCCCTGGTGGCCGCATTGGCCGGCAGCGCCAGTGTCGATGAAGCCTGTCGGCGCGGCAGGGATTTTCTTGCCCCCTTGCGCGCGGCGCTGGATGCTTGTTTGGAAGCTTAGAGCCTGTTCAAGGGTTCTTCTTGCTGGCCTTTGCAATGCAACCCATTGGGTAGCATAAGAATGGCAAAGACCACAAAATGTAATCCTCCCAACACGTCTGGTAGTCGCTCGTTATCACAAAGCGCCTGCCCCCCGGAGAGTGCCGCAATCACCTTGCCGAAAGTCCTGCTTTTGAAATGTATGTTTGACGGGGAAGCTTGCGGGTCACTTTGTGGGTGGCTTAGGGCATGTCATCAAATCCTTCGATGACTTCCTAAGCCCCTTATTTATTGATGCTAACTGACTTCACGCAATTCATGCCGATATTCTGAAATATATGTATATGAATATTTGAATCGCTGGAGCCTAAGCTGACTCGTCTGCTTGGAGGACTAGGGTAGGGTGTAGAGAATTCAAGCACTTGGTATCCAGATGCTTTTAGTTCACTTTCTAGCAGATTTGAAGGGATGCAGTGCATCTCTTCAAGATCAAAGGAAACGGCAGAGCCAGTTGATAAAGCAACCCCTTTCAACTTGCGGAGCCCATGTGTGTTGACAATTCTGGCGTACTCAGACTCGCTTATTCCATCCTTATTAATTTCATCTGCTAACGCCACACTTACTCGTGCTAGCTTTTTTGATAGCGTTTCTTTTGAATTTATGGGTGTAGTGCAGCCCACCAAAAGAAAAAGTGAAAATAGAATGTGGGTAAGCGGATTAAATGGTTGATCTTGCCTTTGCATGAGAGTGAGACAGACCGGCATCTCATCGGATTATCTGGTTGATGCTTCACCTACTGCTGGTGCATGTTTCCTTCGCTAATTCCAGCAAGAACCCCACACGCCTCAACTTCCCGGTCATCGTTGCAACTCGCTCTCAGTGAAACGAGTTGTTTCTCAAGCGCTTGCAGAGCGGTTATCTGCGACCGCACATGAGAGATGTGATCATCGAGCAAGGTGTTGACGGCGGTACAAGGCTGATGAGGGTCGTCCTGATAGCTCTGTAGTTCGTGAATCTCAGCCAGTGACAGGCCCAGGATTCTGCAGCGACGGATGAAGGCCAGCCCCTCACCATGCTTCTCGGTATAGACACGGTAACCGTTGTCCTGCCGATCAGGCGGCGGCAACAAGCCCTGCTGTTCATAGAAGCGGATCGTCTGTGTTTCGACCCCTACCAACTGCGCCAACTGACCAATGCGCATCAGCCTCCTCCCCAACGGATTCTTTACTCTATTGACCTTATAGTAGCTTTATAGTTTGAAATGGTACCACAACATTGTTCAAGTGGAGTCGTATCATGAGCAAATCCTGTGGTGGCGCCTGTGGCGGTGATGCAACGTCCGCAGCGGATACCGATATACAGGCCTCCTCCGAGGCGCCAGGGAGATGGGTCAGTGTTTATGCCGTGCCGAAGATGGACTGTCCATCAGAAGAACGAATGATTCGCCTAGCCCTGAACGGCTTTGAGGAGATTCGGGCGCTGTCCTTCGACTTGTCGAACCGCCGGCTGAAGGTCGTGCATGACGGCGAGGTCGAGCCCGTCACCTCGAAACTGAAGACCTTGGGGCTAGGCGCCTCGCTTCAGGAAACCGTCGCTGCAAATCCGGAGACCATCAAGGCCGCCGAGTTTTCGGCAGCTTCTGCTAAGCAAGAATCCGGGACCCTGCGCTGGTTGCTCGGCATCAATGCACTTCTGTTCGTGGTGGAAATGACTGCCGGTCTGATCGCCCGGTCCACCGGCCTGATTGGAGAATCCCTGGACAATTTTGCCGATGCGGCGGTGTACGGGCTTGCCCTTTATGCGGTTGGACATAGCGTGAAAATGCAGGTACGTGCCGCGCATCTTGCTGGTGTACTGCAACTGATCTTGGCTGTGGGCGTGCTCGTAGAGGTGGTGAGACGCTTTGTATTCGGTAGTGAGCCTGAATCGCTGGTGATGATGGCTATCGCATTCGTCGCATTGATTGCCAATACCAGTTGTCTGCTGCTCATATCCAAACATCGGGAAGGTGGGGCGCACATGAAGGCAAGCTGGATATTCTCGGCCAACGACGTGGTGATCAACCTGGGGGTCATCACCGCCGGCGCCCTGGTCGCGTGGACCGGTTCCAATTATCCGGATCTGATTATCGGCACCATCGCGGGGGGTATTGTACTTAACGGTGCCAGACGCATTTTGGCGTTGAAGGGTTAAATAATGCTCATTATTGGCAAAAAGCTCTCGCCGTATGCCCTATTGTCCATATCGGGCCTGCTGGCAGCGTCTGATCAGGCTGTAAAGTGGCTGGTGCAGCAATCAATGGCCTATGGCGAGTATGTTTCGGTGACCCCGTTCTTTAACTGGGTGCACCTATGGAACACCGGTGCCGCATTCAGTCTTTTTGCGAATGGTGGAGGCTGGCAGCGCTACTTTTTTATCGGAATCACGGTAGTGGTCTCGATTTTTCTGATCAAGCTGATCCTTGAAAATCGTCATAAAGGAGAAGCCATCGCTTACAGTCTTATCCTCGGTGGCGCCATGGGTAACCTGATTGACCGGGTCTTTCGCGGCTATGTTGTGGATTCCTTTGATTTCTATTGGCGAGACTGGCATTGGCCGGCCTTCAACCTGGCTGATATTGCAATTGTCCTCGGTGCCTTACTTTTCGTTTCCAGCAGCTTGTTGGGTAAAAAAGCAAACACCAATGCCGAGTCGGATGGATCTGACTGACACCTACGCCTATACAACACCATGACCGAACTTCCCGACAACATCCTTCACCTGCCGCAATACCAAGTACTGGGCTGCAAATCAACCGACGACGAAATGCACTTCCAGGTGGACGTGCCCGATCCCATCGCCTGCGAGGAATGCGGCGTGCAGGGTGAGTTCGTACGGTTCGGCAAGCGTGACGTTCCCTATCGTGATCTGCCCATCCACGGCAAATAGGTCACTCTCTGGGTGGTCCGCCGCCGATACACCTGCCGGGCCTGCAAGACAACATTCAGGCCCCAGCTACCGGAGATGGTGGACGGATTCCGTATGACACTGCGGCTGCATGAGTACGTGGAGAAGGAATCCTTCAACCACCCCTACACCTTTGTGGCGGCACAGACCGGCCTGGACGAGAAGACGGTGCGCGACATCTTCAACGCCCGCGCCGAGTTCCTGGGGCGCTGGCACCGCTTCGAGACGCCCCGCATCCTGGGCATTGACGAGCTATACCTGAACAAGCGCTACCGCTGCATTCTGACCAACATTGAGGAGCGAACCCTGCTCGACCTGCTGGCCACCCGCCGCCAGGACGTGGTGACCAACTACCTGATGAAGCTGAAAGACCGGCAGAAGCGTAGCCTTCCCCGTCAAGCAGACAGTTGTAAAGGAGAATTTTCCCGTTCGCATTGTTGGCGAAAGACGCTCGGTGGCAGGTTGCCGAGCGACTCATGCGGGCGTTCTTCGTTGTAGCTTTGCAGCCAAAGGTCGGTGATGTCACGCACCTGCTCAAGATCTTCGAAACAGGTGCGTGTCTAGCACTTCAGTGCGATAGGTTTTGTTGAATCGTTCAATGAATGTAAGCGTTCTGGTTCAGCTTGCTGGGCTGGATATAGCGCAGATATGCTGTTGAACTTGACCCACTGGATGCTTGTTGCACCACTCCATCAAGCTTTATACGGTTTTGTATATGTGCCTGAAAGTAGCATGGGTCCTGTGGGTACTAGGCAAAGGCCCTGAGCAAGCTCTAAACTGCCGCGCTTCACTTGCAGGAGTCCATGCAATGTCCTGGCTCAAAAAACTCACCAGTCCCCGCATCCGTACCGAAACCGCCAGCGAGCGCAAACGCAGCGTGCCTGAGGGTCTGTGGGAGAAATGCGGACGCTGTGGCGAAGTGCTGTATCGCCCGGAGCTGGAGGCCAATCAGGAAGTCTGCCCCAAATGCAGCTTCCATATGCCGATTCGCGCCCGCGCCCGCCTGGCGGCGTTTCTGGATACCGGCAGTGGCCGCGAGCTGGGCGGCAAACTGGGGCCGACCGATGTGCTCAAGTTCCGTGACCAAAAACGCTATGCCGACCGCATCAAGGCTGCGCAAAAATCCACCGGCGAGCGTGATGCACTGGTTACCATGGAAGGCAAGCTCAAGGGGCGGCCGATTGTGGTCAGCGCCTTCGACTTCGCCTTTATGGGCGGCTCGATGGGCTCGGTGGTCGGTGAGCGTTTTACCCTGGGTGCCGAGCGCGCCGCAGAAATCGGCGCGCCGTTCGTATGCTTTTCCGCCAGCGGTGGCGCGCGCATGCAGGAGAGCCTGTTTTCGCTGATGCAGATGGCCAAGACTTCAGCCGCGCTTGGGCGTTTGCGCGCCAAGGGGCTGCCGTATTTCTCGGTATTGACCCATCCGACCACCGGCGGGGTGTCGGCCAGCTTCGCCATGCTGGGCGATATCAATATCGCCGAGCCCGAAGCGCTGATTGGTTTTGCCGGGCCGCGTGTCATCGAGCAGACCGTGCGCGAGAAGCTGCCCGAGGGCTTCCAGCGCAGCGAATTTTTGCTTGAGCACGGTGCGATCGACCAGATTTGCGACCGTCGTGAAATGCGCGAGCGCATCACCGAGCTTTCGGCACTTTTGATGCAGCAGCCGCATCCGCCGGAAGACACCGAACTGGTCGCATGAATGACATGAACAAGCTCTAACTGCGGAGAAGGCTTTTGGCACGCAAATATTTCGGTACTGATGGCATCCGTGGCCGGGTGGGGGAGGGCGCAATCTCGGCGGATTTCGTGCTGCGCCTTGGCAATGCCTATGGGCATGCGCTGCGCGAGCGCCGTGGGGATGGCTGGCGCAAGCCGAAAGTGGTTATCGGCAAGGACACGCGCATTTCCAATTACATGTTCGAGGCGGCGCTTGAGGCCGGGCTGTCCGCTGCTGGTGTCGATGTCGAGCTGATGGGGCCGATGCCCACGCCTGCGGTGGCGCATCTGACCCGCTCGCTGCGCGCCGATGGCGGCATCGTTATCTCTGCCTCGCACAACCCGCATCATGACAATGGCATCAAGTTTTTTTCTGCCGATGGCGAGAAGCTCGGCGATGCCGATGAGCTGTCGATTGAAGCGGCGCTGGAAAAACCGTTTTCCACCGTACCCTCAGAGCGGCTGGGGCGGGCGGTGCGCACCGAGGACGCCATTGGCCGCTATGTGGAAGCCTGCAAGAACTCGGTGCCGCGCGGCTTTGACCTCAACGGCCTGCACTTGGTGGTGGATGCGGCCAATGGCGCTAATTACAAGCTCGGCCCGCTGGTGCTGCGTGAATTGGGTGCGCGGGTGGATGCCATCGGCATTTCGCCCAATGGTCTGAATATCAATGACGGTGTCGGCTCCACCCACCCGCAGGCGCTGGTTGCCGAAGTGCAGGCGCGCGGCGCGGCGCTGGGTATCGCTTTTGATGGCGATGGCGACCGGGTGCTGTTCGTGGATGGGCAAGGCCAGGTGCGCGATGGCGATGACCTGCTCTGGGTGCTGGCCTCGCACTGGCAAAACACTGGCCGCCTGAAAGGCCCGGTGGTCGGCACCCTGATGAGCAATTACGGGCTGGAGCGTGCGCTGGCTGCTGCCGGGATTGGTTTTTTGCGCAGCAAGGTCGGCGACCGTCATGTGCACCAGATGCTGCTGCAAAAGCAGGGCATTTTGGGCGGCGAGGCCTCCGGGCATTTGCTTTGCCTGGATCGCGCCAGCACCGGGGACGGCATCATCGCCGCACTGCAAGTGCTGGAGGTATTGCGCGAGCGTGATAGTTCGCTGGCCGATGCGCTGGCCGGGATGGAGAAGCTGCCGCAAGAAACCCGCAATATCCGCATCACGCCCGGTGTGGCGGTGACGGAAGCGGCTGCGGTGAAGGCCGCGCTTGCCGATGCACAGCAGCGCGTGGCCGGGCGCGGCAGGGCATTTTTGCGGCCTTCTGGCACCGAGCCGGTGGTGCGGGTGACGGTGGAGGCCGATGAGGCCGCGCTGATGCAGGACACCCTGGATATGCTGGCGGCGGCAGTGCAGGCCGCAGCCGCCGCAGCTTGATTTTCCGCAATCCGGATCGGGGCGTACGGACTAGAATAGCGCGCCTGTTTTGCTTTTGAATACCATCCCCATGAGCCATATCCCCACGCTTGATATCCGCCGTTTCAATCAGCCTGCAAGTGCCGAAGACCGCGCCGCATTCGTGCAGGAGCTGGCGGACACCTATCGCGAGTGGGGCTTTGCCGGTATTTGCGGCCATGATATTGCCGACGAACTGGTGGATGCGGCCTATGCTGATTTCAAAGCGTTTTTCGCATTGCCGGAAAACATCAAAAAACGCTATCAGCTGCAAGGCCAGGGCGGGGCGCGCGGCTATACCCCGTTTGGCATTGAAACCGCCAAGGGCGCGCAGCATCACGACTTGAAGGAGTTCTGGCATATCGGCCGGGAAATCGACCGCGCATCCAGGCATGCCGAAGTGATGCCCGCCAATGTCTGGCCAGAAGAAGTGCCGGGCTTCCGGGAAAACGGCTATGCCCTGTATCAGGCACTGGACAAGCTCGGTTCGCAGGTGCTTTCGGCGCTGGCGCTCTCGCTGGGTCTGCCCGAAGATTGGTTTGCCGACAAGACCGATAGCGGCAATTCCATCCTGCGGCCGATTCATTACCCGCCCATTACCACGCCCGATATCCCCAATGTGCGCGCCGGTGCGCATGAGGATATCAATCTCATCACCCTGCTGGTCGGGGCGAGCGCCGCCGGGCTGGAAGTGCTCTCGCGCAAGGGCGAGTGGGTGCCGTACACCGCTGCGCCGGGCACCATCGTGGTCAATATCGGCGACATGCTGCAACGCCTGACCAACCATGTGTATCCCTCGACCACGCACCGGGTGGTCAACCCGCCAGGCGATGAAGCCCGCCAGCCGCGTTATTCCACGCCGTTCTTCCTGCACCCGAACCCGGACTTTTTGATTGATGTGCTGCCGCAGTGCATCAGCGCCGACAATCCCAACCGCTATCCCGAACCCATTACTGCGCATGGCTATCTGATGGAGCGCCTGCGTGAAATCAAACTGGCCTGAACTTTGAGGAAACTGACATGCGCAAGAAAATCGTTGCCGGTAACTGGAAACTGAATGGCAGCCGCAGCTTTGCCCATGAACTGCTGGGGGCGCTGGGCGCGTCCACAGGCGGCAAGGCCGGGGTGCTGGTGTTCCCGCCGGCGCTGTATCTGGCCGAGCTGGTCGGCAAGTATCCGGGCATCGGTTTTGGCGCGCAGGATGTCAGCGCGCATGAAAAAGGCGCCTATACCGGCGAAATCTCTGCACAGATGCTTAAAGACATCGGAGCTACCCACACCCTGGTGGGGCATTCGGAGCGTCGCCAATATCACGGCGAAAGCAGCGCCGTGGTGGCGCAGAAATTTGCCGCCGCCAAGGCCGCCGGTATCGTGCCGGTGCTGTGTGTGGGCGAAACCCTGGCCGAGCGCGAAGCCGGACAGACCCAGGCGCGCATCGCCGAGCAACTGGATGCGGTATTTGCGCAGTTGGGTGAAAAAGCCCTGGCCGATGCCATCGTCGCCTATGAACCGGTGTGGGCCATTGGTACCGGGAAAACGGCAACGCCGGATGAGGCGCAGGCGGTGCATGCCTTCATCCGTAGCGAAGCCGCCCGCCGGGATGCTAATATTGCCAGCTTGCTGCCGATTCTCTACGGCGGCAGTGTCAAGGCCGACAATGCCGCCCGGCTGTTTGCGCAGCCGGATGTCGATGGCGGTCTCGTGGGCGGCGCCTCGCTGGTGGCCGCTGAATTCAACGGCATCATCGCAGCCAGCGAATGCCTGACGGAAGTTTGATACATGCTGCTCTGGATTATCAATATTGTTTACGTGCTGGTCGCCATCGCGATGATTGCACTCATCCTGATGCAACGCGGCGCAGGCGCTGCGGCAGGCTCGGGTTTTGGCGGAGGTGCTTCGGCTACCGTGTTTGGTGCGCGCGGGGCTTCCAACTTCCTGTCCAAATCCACCAAATGGCTGGCGATTGCCTTTTTCAGCATGACCCTTGGCATGGCCTGGCTGCATATGCAGGGCGCGCGCAATGCCGGGCAGCAAGGCGGCGACCTGGGCGTGATGGCAAACCTGCCGCAGGAAGCGGCAGCGCCTGCCGAAAATGCCGCGCCTGCCATCCCCAGTGCGCCGGTTGTGCCTGCCGAGTCGCCGGCAGCAACGCCTGATGCGCCCAAAGCAGAAAATTCTGCTGAAAAAAGCGCACAAGAAGGATAATTTCGGATTACAATATCGCGCTTCCCGCAGCGCACTTGAGTACTTCGGGAAACTTGCCCAGGTGGCGGAATTGGTAGACGCACTACCTTGAGGTGGTAGCGGCTTAGGTCGTAGGGGTTCGAGTCCCCTCTTGGGCACCACTTGTACCGTATCGGGTCTCGCCAGAGGCCCGATGCTTATTAGCCACGCCGCGTACCTCGCGCGGCCTAGCCGACGAGACTAGCCGTGCTGGCACAATACTTGCCGACTCTGCTGTTTTTGATCGTTGCCACCGGGATCGGCGTTGCGCTGATCATCATCGGCAACCTGGTGGGCCCCAAAAAGCCCAGCGCCGAGAAACTCTCTCCTTACGAATGTGGCTTCCTGCCCTTCGAGGATGCGCGCATGCAGTTTGACGTGCGCTATTACCTCATCGCCATCCAGTTCATCGTCTTTGACCTGGAAATCATCTTCATCGTGCCGTGGACACAGGTATTCATGGAGCTGGGCGCGCGTAGCCTGGTGACCATGGGGCTGTTTGTCGGCATGTTGTTCCTGGGCTTTGTTTATGTCTGGAAGAGGGGGGCGCTCGAATGGGAGTAAGCCATACGCCATTCTTCAATCCGCTGCCGGAAGGGCGGCTGGATGACTTGCTGCGCCCCGAGCATGACAATCCGGTGATGCAGCAGGGTTTTGTTACCACCAGCATGGATGCGCTCTGGAACTGGGCGCGCACCGGCTCGATGTGGCCGATGACCTTTGGTCTGGCCTGTTGCGCGGTGGAAATGATGCATGCCGGCTGTGCGCGTATCGACATGGACCGCTTTGGCGTGGTGTTCCGCCCCTCGCCGCGGCAGTCGGACGTGATGATTGTCGCCGGCACTCTGGTCAACAAGATGGCGCCTGCGCTGCGCAAGGTGTATGACCAGATGCCCGACCCCAAATGGGTGATTTCCATGGGCAGCTGCGCCAATGGCGGTGGCTATTACCACTATTCCTATTCGGTGGTGCGCGGCTGTGACCGCGTGGTGCCGGTGGATGTGTATGTGCCGGGCTGCCCGCCCACGGCCGAGGCGCTGACCTACGGCATTTTGCAGCTGCAAAAGAAAATCCGCCGCAGCACGGTATTTGGCAAGAAGCAGGCCGAAGCTGCGCACTCCCTTGTGCATTCCTGAGCATCAAAGGCATGAATTCCAATTCCGCGAACTTCGCAGATGCCCTGCGTGAGCGCTTTCCGGACTGTCATGTGCGGGTGGCCGAGCCGCGTGGTGAAATCACTCTGGACGCGCCAGCAGGGCAGTGGCTGACGGTGGCGCGCACGCTGCGCGATGTGTTTGGCTTTGAGCAGTGCATCGATATCAGCGGCATCGACTATATGGGCTATGGCAGCGACGAGTGGGATACCGATGTGTCCTCGCGCGGCTTCAGCCGGGGCGTGGAAGGCGCCAATGTCGGCCGCTTCAAATGGGGGCAGGCGATGAGCGAGCAAGCCCCGCAGCCGCAGGCCATCGAGCGCGTCGATGCCCGCCCGCCGCAACGCTTTGCCGCCGTGGCGCATTTGCTGTCCATCAGCCGCAACCAGCGCCTGCGTCTGCGCGAGTTCTGCGCCAACGATGACATGCCGATGGTTGATTCGCTGACCAGCGTTTGGCCGGGCGCCAACTGGTTCGAGCGTGAAGCCTTTGACCTGTTCGGCATCATCTTCCGTGGCCACCCGGACTTGCGCCGCATCCTCACCGATTACGGTTTTGTCGGCTATCCGTTCCGCAAGGACTTCCCGCTGATTGGCAATGTCGAAGTGCGCTACGACGCCGAGAAACAGCGCGTGGTGTACGAGCCGGTAACGTCGGTGGAGCCGCGCGTGGGCGTGCCGCGCGTGGTGCGCGATGATGCGCGTTTTGCCACGGCCGAGGGCGAAGACAAAGACCTGAAACTGGGGGGCGCTACGCGATGAATCACGCCAACTCGCATTTGCCGCCGCATGGCCTCTTGGCCAGCAATGCCGAAGAAGCCCGTCAGGAAATCCGCAATTACACGCTGAACTTCGGTCCGCAACACCCGGCCGCGCACGGCGTATTGCGCCTGATTCTGGAAATGGACGGCGAAACCATCGTGCGCGCCGATCCGCATATCGGCCTTCTGCATCGCGGCACGGAAAAACTGGCCGAGTCCAAACCGTTCAACCAGTCCATCGGCTATATGGACCGGCTGGACTATGTGTCGATGATGTGCAATGAGCATGCCTATGTGCGTGCCATCGAAACCCTGCTGGGCGTGGAAGCCCCTGAACGCGCGCAGTGGATTCGCACCATGTTCGACGAAATCACCCGCATCCTGAACCATCTGATGTGGGTCGGCTCCAACGCGCTGGACTTGGGTGCGATGGCGGTGATGCTGTATGCCTTCCGCGAGCGCGAAGAACTGATGGATGCCTACGAGGCGGTCAGTGGCGCGCGCATGCATGCGGCCTATTACCGCCCCGGCGGCGTGTACCGCGACCTGCCCGCGCGCATGCCGCAGTACAAGGAATCGAAGTGGCGCAAGGGTGGCAAGCTCAAGCGTTTCAACGAAGCCCGCGAAGGCTCGTTGCTGGATTATCTGGAAGCCTTTACCCGCGACTTCCCCAAGCGCGTGGACGAGTACGAAACCCTGCTTACCGATAACCGCATCTGGAAGCAGCGTACCGTCGGCATCGGCGTGGTGTCGCCCGAGCAGGCCTATGCCTGGGGCATGACTGGCGCCATGCTGCGCGGCTCGGGCGTGGCCTGGGATCTGCGCAAGCAGCAGCCCTATGCCAAATATGCCGAGGTCGATTTCGACATCCCGGTGGGCGTCAATGGCGACTGCTATGACCGCTATCTGGTGCGCATCGCCGAGATGCGCCAGTCCAACCGCATCATCGCCCAGTGCGTGAAGTGGCTGAAAGAAAACCCGGGTCCGGTGATGCTGGACAACAAGAAAGTGTCGCCGCCGCGCCGCGAAGCGATGAAGGACGACATGGAAGCCCTGATTCACCACTTCAAGCTGTTCTCCGAGGGCTATTCAGTGCCAGCGGGTGAAACCTATGCGGCGGTGGAAGCGCCCAAGGGCGAGTTTGGCTGTTGGCTGGTGTCCGACGGCGCCAACAAGCCGTTCCGCTGCAAGTTGCGCGCCCCGGGCTTTGCCCATCTCTCGTCGATGGACGCCATCGTCAAGGGCCATATGCTGGCCGACGTGGTGGCGATGATCGGCACTTATGACATCGTGTTTGGTGAGGTTGACCGATGAAAGCCACCGGCAATTTCGAAAACGCGCGCAATGTCGATCCGATGGTGGTGCTGTCGGCCGAAACCCGCGCGCATATCGACCACTGGCTCGGCAAGTTTCCGCCCGAGCGCAAGCGTTCTGCGCTATTGCAGGGGCTGCATGCGGCGCAGGAACAAAACGGCGGCTGGCTGTCGGATGAAATCATCGCTGCGGTGGCCAAGTATCTGGGGCTGCCGCCGGTATGGGCGTATGAAGTCGCCACCTTCTATTCGATGTTCGAGACCGAAAAGGTCGGTCGCCACAATGTCGCGTTCTGCACCAATATCAGCTGCTGGTTGAATGGCGCAGAAAAGCTGGTTGAGCACGCAGAAAAGAAACTGGGCTGCAAGCTTGGTGAATCCACTGCTGATGGTCGGGTGTATCTCAAGCGCGAGGAAGAATGCGTGGCGGCCTGCTGCGGTGCGCCGGTGGTGGTCATCAACGGTCATTACCACGAAAAACTCACCACCGAGAAGGTGGACGCGCTTCTGGACGGGTTGAAATAACATGGCCGGACATTCGCATTATTCGGAAGGCTACGGCCCGGTCGGCCCTGCGCCGCAGGCGCATAATGTGGTCTATACCACGCTGCATTTCGACAAGCCCTGGTCGTATGAGAACTATCTCAAGACCGGCGGCTATGTGGCGCTGCGCAAGATTCTGGAAGAAAAAATCCCGCCGGCCGACATCATCGAGATGGTCAAGGCCTCCGGCCTGCGCGGTCGTGGCGGTGCCGGGTTCCCGACGGGTCTTAAGTGGAGCTTCATGCCCAAGGGCGATGGCCAGAAATACATGCTGTGCAATTCGGACGAATCTGAGCCTGGCACCTGCAAGGATCGCGATATCCTGCGCTATAACCCGCATGCGGTGGTGGAAGGCATGGCGATTGCCTGCTACGCCACCGGCTGCACCGTGGGTTACAACTATCTGCGCGGCGAGTTCCACCACGAGCCGTTCGAGCATTTCGAGTCGGCGCTGCAGGAAGCCTATGCGCATGGCTGGCTGGGCAAGAACATCCTCGGCAGCGGCGTGGATATTGATATCTACGGCGCACTGGGTGCGGGCGCCTATATCTGCGGCGAAGAAACCGCGTTGATGGAGTCGCTGGAAGGCAAGAAAGGCCAGCCGCGCTTCAAGCCGCCGTTCCCGGCCAATTTCGGCCTGTACGGCAAGCCGACCACCATCAACAACACCGAAACCTATGCCTCGGTGCCGGCCATCATCCGCAATGGCCCGGAATGGTTTGCCGGGCTTGGCATCCCTAACAATGGCGGGCCGAAGGTGTTTTCGGTTTCCGGTCATGTCAATAACCCCGGCAATTTCGAGATTCGCCTGGGCACGCCGTTTGCTGAACTTCTGCAAATGGCCGGAGGCGTGCGCAATGGCAACAGGCTCAAGGCGGTGATTCCCGGCGGCTCGTCAATGAAGGTGCTGCCCGCCGACATCATGATGGGCTGCACCATGGACTATGACAGCATCGGCAAGGCCGGTTCCGGTCTTGGCTCCGGCGCCGTCATCGTGATGGACGAAACCACCTGCATGGTGCGCGCCTGCCAGCGCATTTCCCGCTTCTATTTCAAGGAGTCCTGCGGCCAGTGCACGCCCTGCCGCGAGGGTACCGGCTGGATGTACCGGATGCTGAGCCGCATCGCCAATCTGGAGGCCACGCTTGATGACCTGCATATGCTGCGGGCAGCGGCCGGACAGATTGAAGGCCATACCATCTGCGCCTTCGGTGAAGCTGCCGCCTGGCCGGTGCAGGGCTTCCTGCATCACTTCTGGGACGAGTTTGAATACGCCATCGTCAACAAGCGTTTCCTGGTGGACGACATCCGCGATGGCAAGGTAATCGAGAAGGTGGCTGCATGAGTGCGCAACCGGAAAAACCGAACCTGCCGCCGGATCACGTCACCGTCTTTATTGACGGGGTTGAGCTGGCCGCGCCGAAGAACAGCATGATTATCCATGCCGCCGACAAGGCGGGCATTCCGATTCCGCGTTTTTGCTATCACGAAAAGCTGCCGATTGCTGCCAACTGCCGGATGTGCATGGTGGAAGCGGAAATGGGCGGACGCCTGAGCCCCAAGCCGCTACCGGCCTGCGCCACCCCGGTGATGGATGGCATGAAGGTGTTTACCCGCAGCGACAAGGCGCTGAAGGCACAGCGCAATGTCATGGAGTTCTTGCTCATCAACCATCCGCTGGACTGTCCGGTTTGCGACCAGGGCGGTGAATGCGAGCTGCAAGACGTGTCGATGGGTTATGGTCGCGGCATCAGCCGCTATTCCGAAACCAAGCGTTCAGTGGCCGATGAAGACCTGGGGCCGCTGGTCGCCACCGAGATGACCCGCTGCATCCAGTGCACCCGCTGCATCCGCTTCACTGCGGAAATCGCCGGCACCTATGAGCTGGGTGGCATGCAGCGCGGCGAAAACCTGCAAATCGGCACTTATGACGGCAAACCGCTGACCACCGAGCTGTCGGGTAACGTGATTGATGTCTGCCCGGTGGGCGCACTCACCAACAAGGTGTTCCAGTTCAAGGCGCGTCCCTGGGAGCTGACTGCCAAGCCTTCGCTTGGCTTCCACGATGCCATGGGCAGCAATCTGTTCCTGCATGTGCGCCGGGGTGAAGTGCTGCGCGCAGTGCCGCGCGATAACGAGCTGGTCAATGAGTGCTGGCTGTCCGACCGCGACCGCTACGCCCATCAGGGGCTGTATGCCGATGACCGGGCGCTGAAGCCGATGGTTCGCGTGGCCGAGGGCAGTGAGCCGGAAGCCTTCCGCGAAGCAAGCTGGGATGAAGCCCTGGCCGCTGCCGCGCAAATCCTGCGTGAAAACAGTGGCGATGCGCTCGGCATGCTGGTGCATCCGGCCACCAGTAACGAAGAGGGCGCGGTGTTGGCGAGCTTGGCTGAGGCGCTTGGCTGCGGCAATCTCGACCATCGCCTGAGCCAGCACGACCTTGCCGATGCCGCCGTGGCCGAACCCTTTGGCGTGGCGCTGGAAGATATTGAACAGGCCGAAGTCATCGTGCTGCTGGGTAGCAATCTGCGCCATGAACTGCCGCTGCTGCATCAGCGCCTGCGCAAGGCCTGGAAGCAGGGCGCGCGCATCCATGTCATCAATCCGGTGGACTTCGAGTTCACCTTCGAGGCCGCTGGCAAAGCCATCGTCGCGCCTTCGCAGCTGGCCGATGCGCTGGCTGCGCTGGATATCGGTCAGGCCGAGCGCGTGGCGCTGATTATTGGCGGCATTGCTGAAAATGGCGCGCACGCCTCGGCGATTCGTGCCGCTGCCGCTGATTTCTGTGCCCGCACTGGCGCGCGCCTGTGCCGTATCCCGCAGGGCGCCAATGCGGTGGGGCTGGCGCAGTACGGCGTGCTGCCCAGCGCCCGCAGCACCCAGGATATGCTGCGCGAAGCACGCGCGGCATATCTGATTTACGGCATCGAGCCGAGTCTGGATTTTGCCGACCAGGGCGTGGCGATGCGCGCGCTGGGCAATGCCAGGACCGTGGCTTTCAGCCATTACGCCTGCCGTTCCACCCGCGCCGTGGCCGATGTGATTCTGCCCATCGCCCTGTTGCCGGAGATGGAGGGCAGCCTCACCAATCTTGATGGCAGCGTGCAGTTTGCCCAGGCTGGCGGCAAGCCGCAGGGCGAAGCCCGCGAAGGCTGGCGGGTGCTGCGTGCGCTGGCCGATGCCCTGCAACTGCCGGGGTTTGCCTTTATCGACCTTGCCCAGCTGCGTGCGGGCATGAAGCCGCGCAGCGTCAAGGTCAGCGCCAGCAATGTCGCCGCCTCCGGCAAGCCGGGGCTGGAGCTTGCCGTGTCGCAGGCCATCTATCGCGTCGATGCCACCGTGCGTCGCGCTCCGGCCTTGCAGGCGCATCCGCTGACCGTGGGCGAATACGCCGTGCTGCATCCGGCCACCGCAGCCGCAGCCGGCCTTGCGCATGGCGCGATGGGCAAATTCTCGACCGCCGCCGGGACTGCCACCTTGCAGGTGCTGCTCAGTGAGCGCATCGCCGAAGGCGTGGTCTGGGTGGAATCGGGCTATGGCGCGACCGCGCCGCTGGCCGCAAGCCGTGTGGAGGCCAAAGCCGTATGAATCCCGTGACTGCGATGATTGATTCCCTGCACCAGTGGTTCCTGTCATTGGGCGATATCGGTGCGCTGCTGTGGATCGTGCTGAAAATCCTCGCCATCGCCATGCCGGTGATTATCACCGTGGCCTTCTATGTGGTGTGGGAACGCAAGCTCATTGGCTGGATGCACGTGCGTCATGGGCCGATGTATGTGGGCTTTGGCATTTTCCAGGCGTTTGCTGACGTCTTCAAACTGCTGTTCAAGGAAGTGGTGCAGCCCACCCAGGCCAGCAAGCTGCTCTACATTCTGGCGCCGTTGATTGTGCTGGGGCCCTCGTTCGCGGCCTGGGCGGTGATTCCGTTCGATGCGCAAGTGGTGCTGTCCAATGCCAATGCCGGCCTGTTGTATCTGCTGGCGATGACCTCGCTGGGCGTGTACGGCGTGATTCTGGCTGGCTGGGCGTCCAACTCCAAATATGCCTTCCTCGGCGCGATGCGCTCGGCCTCGCAGGTGGTGAGCTATGAAATCGCCATGGGCTTTGCCCTGGTCGGGGTGATGATTGCCGCAGGCAGCCTGAACCTGACCGCGATTGTCGAGGCGCAGGCCGGTAATGCCGGGTTCCTGGAATGGTTCTGGCTGCCGCTGCTGCCGCTGTTCGTGGTGTATTTCATCTCTGGCGTGGCTGAGACCAACCGCGCGCCGTTTGACGTGGTGGAAGGCGAGTCGGAAATCGTTGCCGGTCACATGGTGGAATATTCCGGCTCGCAGTTCGCGCTGTTCTTCCTGGCCGAATACGCCAACATGATTTTGGTCAGCTTCCTGACCGCGCTGTTCTTCCTGGGCGGCTGGCTCTCGCCGCTGCAAGGCTGGCTGGATTTGGGCGATGTGCATTGGAGCGTCAACTGGATCTGGGCCGGCGGCTGGCCGTGGCTGTTTGCCAAGGTGTTCTTCTTCATGAGCTGCTTCATCTGGTTCCGTGCTTCGTTCCCGCGCTATCGCTATGACCAGATCATGCGCCTGGGCTGGAAAGTGTTTATCCCGATTTGTATCGCCTGGATTGCCGTGGCCGCCTTGCTGGTGTTCTTCGGTGTCATCAAGGCAGGGGTGTAAGCCATGAATCGCATCGCCAATTACTTCAAGAGCCTTCTGTTGTGGGAGCTGCTGCAAGGGCTGGGGCTGACCCTGAAATACCTGTTCCGCGACAAGTACACGCTGATGTACCCGATGGAAAAGACCCCGCAGTCGCCGCGCTTCCGGGGCATCCATGCGCTGCGCCGCTATCCCAATGGCGAGGAGCGCTGCATCGCCTGCAAACTGTGCGAGGCGGTATGCCCGGCGCTGGCCATCACCATTGACTCGGAACGTCGTGAGGACGGCACCCGCCGCACCACGCGCTATGAGATTGACCTGTTCAAGTGCATCTTCTGCGGCTTCTGTGAAGAATCCTGTCCGGTGGATTCGATTGTGGAAACGCATGTGTATGAATACCACTTCGACAAGCGTGGTCAGAACATCCTGACCAAGCCCACCCTGCTCGCCATCGGTGACCGTCTGGAAGCCGAAATCGCCGAGCGCCGCGCCGCTGATGCGCCTTATCGCTGAGGACGATATGGAAACCATCATCCTGTCCGCTTTCTATGTATTTGCCGCCCTGGCGGCGATGTCCGCCGTTGGCGTCATCAGCGTGAAAAACCCGGTGCATGCCGCGCTGCTGCTGGTGCTGACCTTCTTCTCGGTGGCCTGCACCTGGATCATCGCCGGTGCCGAATTCCTCGGCGTGGCCCTGATTCTGGTGTATGTCGGTGCGGTGATGGTGCTGTTCCTGTTCGTGGTGATGATGCTGGACATCGACACCACGCCGATGCGCGAAGGTTTTGTGCGCTATCTGCCGGTGGGGCTGGTGGTGGCGGTGGTGATGCTGGTGGAAATCCTCACCCTCGTCGGCATCAAGGCCAAGCTCGGCGGCTTCTCTGCCGATACGGTGGAAAACGCCGGGATCGCCAACAGCAAATGGCTGGCACAGACCCTGTACACCAAATTCCTGCTGCCCTTTGAGCTGGCCGCGGTGATTTTGACCGTGGCGGTGATTGCCGCGGTGATGCTGGCATTGCGTGTGCGCCAGGGCGCACGCCATCAAAACCCGTCCAAGCAGGCCGCGGTCAAATCGCACGAGCGCCTGCGCATGGTGAAGATGGATGCGGTAAAGCCTGCCTCCAGCCAACAACAAGAGGAGGCCAACTGATGTTCGATATCCCCGTAGGCCTTGGGCATTATCTGGCGCTGGGTGCGGTGCTGTTCTGCATCAGCGTCGCCGGTATCTTCCTGAACCGCAAAAACGTCATCATCCTGCTGATGTCGATTGAACTGATGCTGCTGGCGGTGAACATCAATTTCGTGGCGTTCTCGCGTCATATGGTGGACCCGCAGGGGCAGATTTTCGTGTTCTTCATCCTGACCGTGGCGGCCGCCGAAGCGGCCATTGGCCTTGCCATCCTGGTGGCGCTGTTCCGCAGCCGCCGCACCATTGAAGTGATGAAGCTCGATACGCTCAAGGGCTGATGCTTTTGCCTCGCAACCTGACAATACAAGTGGCAGCTTCCGGTAACACGGTGATTCCGACATGACCCTATCGACAACCCAACTCCTGACGATTGTGCTGGCGCCTCTGCTCGGCTCGATAATTGCTGGCCTGTTTGGCCGCCAGGTCGGGCGCGCGGGCGCGCATACCGTCACCATCGCCGGTGTCGCCGTGGCCTGCGTGCTGTCCGTGCATGTGCTGTGGCAGCTGGTCGGGCAGGGCGCCGAGGCCTACAACCAGAACATCTATACCTGGTTTGAAATCGGCAACTATTCCGCCCATGTCGGCTTCATGGTGGACAAGCTCACCGCGATGATGATGGTCGTGGTCACCTTCGTATCGCTCCTGGTGCACCTCTACACCATCGGCTATATGGAAGAAGACCCGGGTTATCAGCGCTTCTTCAGCTATATCTCGCTGTTTACCTTCAGCATGTTGATGCTGGTGATGAGCAACAACTTCCTGCAACTGTTCTTCGGCTGGGAAGCGGTAGGTCTGGTGTCCTACTTGTTGATTGGCTTCTGGTTCAAGAAGCCCACCGCCATCTTCGCCAACCTCAAGGCCTTTCTGGTCAACCGCGTGGGTGACTTTGGTTTCCTGCTCGGTATCGGCGGCATCCTGTACTGGTTTGGGTCGCTTGATTACGCCACCGTGTTCGCCAAGCTGTCGGTGCTGGACGGGCAAACCGTGCCCGGCTTTGAGAGCTGGTCGGCGGTGACCTTCATCTGCATTTGTCTGTTCATCGGTGCGATGGGCAAATCCGCGCAGGTGCCGCTGCATGTCTGGCTGCCGGACTCGATGGAAGGCCCGACGCCGATTTCGGCGCTGATCCACGCCGCCACCATGGTGACCGCTGGTATCTTCATGGTCGCACGCATGTCGCCGATGTTCGAGATGTCGCTGACTGCACTCAACTTCGTGCTGTTCATCGGCGCCACCACCGCGTTCTGGACTGGCCTGATTGGCATGGTGCAGAACGACATCAAGCGCGTGGTGGCCTATTCCACGCTCTCGCAGCTGGGCTATATGACCGTGGCGCTGGGCGTGTCGGCATACTCGGCCGCCGTGTTCCATCTGATGACCCATGCCTTCTTCAAGGCGCTGCTGTTCCTGGCGGCCGGCTCGGTGATCATCGGCATGCACCACGAGCAGGACATGCGCAAGATGGGCGGCCTGCGCAAATACATGCCGATTACCTTCATCACCAGCGTGATCGGTACCCTGGCGCTGGTGGCCACGCCGTTCTTCAGCGGCTACTACTCCAAGGACGCGATCATCGTCGCTGCCGCAGAAAACGCCCATACCCAGGGTGGCTTCATCGCCCAGTACGGCTATTGGGCGGTGCTGCTCGGGGCCTTTGTCACCAGCTTCTACAGCTTCCGCCTGCTGTACCTGACCTTCTTCGGCCCGGAGCGTTTCCGCGATGCCCATCATGATGAGGCGCATCACGGCGATGACCATCACGCTCACGGCGCACACGAGCCGCACGAAAGCCCGTGGGTGGTGACGCTGCCGTTGGTGCTGCTGGCCATTCCGTCAATTCTGATTGGCTTCTTCACCGCAGGGCCGATGCTGTTCGGTACCGACTGGAGCGGCAAAGAGGCGCAGGACGGCTTCTTCGCCAACATCATCTATGTCAACGAAGCCCGCGATGTACTGGCAAAAATCGCGGCCAGCGACTGGCACGGCCCGGTGGCCTTCGCCCTGCACGGTTTTGTGACCCCGGCATTCTGGCTTGCCTTCGCCGGCTTTGCGCTGGCCACGCTGATGTACCTCATCAAGCCTGAGCTGGCCGACAAGGCGGCGCGTGTGTTCAAGCTGCCGATTCGCATCCTTGAAGAGAAATACGGCTTCGACAAGCTGTGGATTAACGGTTTTGCCGGCGGCAGCCTGTTGCTTGGCAAGCTGTTCCGCTGGTTCGATGCCACGGTGATTGACCGGGGTGTGGTGGAAGGCTCGGCCAGGAGCGTCGGCGGTATCGCCGCACTGGTGCGCCGCATGCAGACCGGCCGCCTTTACAACTATGCCTTCGCCATGATTCTGGGCTTGATTGTGCTGCTTGCCTGGCTCATCCGCACCGCTAATTGATATGAAGACTGAAACCATGAACCTGATGCCGACAACCGGGGAGGCTGCCAAGTGAGCCAATTGCCTTTGCTCAGTCTGTTGATTTGGCTGCCCATTCTGGGTGGTGCAGCCCTGCTTGCCATGGGGCGGATGCCGGCCAATGCCGCGCGTTGGGCGGGGCTTGTGGTGTCACTGCTGACGCTGGCGCTTTCGCTGCCGCTGCTGACCGGCTTTGATTACGCCAACCCCGGCTTGCAGTTTGTCGAGCACAAAGCCTGGATTGAAGCCTTCGATATCTATTACCACCTGGGCGCCGACGGCATTGCCGTGGCGCTGATTGTGCTCACTACCATCACCAGCGTGCTGGTGCTGCTGGGCGCCTGGGGCTCGATTGATGAGCGCGTCAACCAGTACTACGCCGCATTCCTGATTCTAGAAGGCATGATGGTCGGCGTGTTCGCCGCTGCCGACGCATTGCTGTTCTATGTGTTCTTCGAGGCGATGCTGATTCCGATGTTCATCATCATCGGCGTCTGGGGCGGGCCGCGCCGCGTCTATGCCTCGGTCAAATTCTTCCTCTACACCTTCCTGGGTTCGGTATTCATGCTGGTCGGCCTGATTTACCTCTACCTCAAGGGCGGTAGCTGGCAGATGGCCGACATGGCTGCGCTGCCGTTGTCGATGGCTGAGCAAACCTGGCTGTTCTTCGCTTTCCTCGCGGCATTCGCGGTGAAAGTGCCGATGGCGCCGGTGCATACCTGGCTGCCCGATGCCCACGTGGAAGCGCCGACCGCAGGCTCGGTGGTGCTGGCCGCCATCATGTTGAAGATTGGCGGCTACGGCTTCCTGCGCTTCAACCTGCCAATTACCCCTGATGCCAGCCATGAATTTGCCTGGCTGGTGATTCTGCTGTCGATGGTCGCCATCATCTATGTCGGGCTGGTGGCGCTGGTGCAGGAGGACATGAAAAAGCTGATTGCGTATTCCTCGATTGCGCATATGGGCTTTGTCACCCTGGGGACGTTCATCGCCCTTGGCCTGATGCGCGATGCCGGCCAAGCCGATGCCGCACGTCTGGGATTGCAGGGAGCGATGGTGCAGATGGTCTCGCACGGCTTCATCTCCGGCGCGATGTTCTCCTGCGTCGGCGTACTGTATGACCGCATGCACACCCGCATGATTCGCGACTACGGCGGCGTGGCCAATACCATGCCCTGGTTCGCTTTCTTCTTTGTGCTGTTTGCCTTTGCCAATTCCGGGCTTCCGGCGACCTCCGGCTTCGTCGGCGAGTTCATGGTGATTCTGGCGAGCTTCCAGCACAGCCCGTGGCTGGCCATCGGTGCGGCCACCACCCTGATTACCGGCGCGGCCTACAGCCTGTGGCTGACCAAGCGCATCATCTGGGGCGAAGTCAACAACCCGCAGGTGGCCGAGCTCAAAGACATCAACCTGCGTGAAGGCTTCGTGCTGTTCGCCTTCGCCGTGGGGGTGATGGCCATTGGCCTGTATCCCAAGCCGCTGACCGACCTGATGGAGCCTTCCATCGCCCAGTTGGTCAATCAACTGACCATCAGCAAGCTGACCGGACCGTAATCGATGGAAACCATGCAACACGTTTTCGATGCCGCTGAACTATGGGCACTGCTGCCGGAACTGGTACTGGCTGCGGGCGCATTCGCCCTGCTGCTGTTTGATCTGTTCTTTGACAGCAAGCAGAAGGGCATCACCCATTGGCTGTCGATGGCATTGCTGCTGGTCGTGGCCGTGCTGGTGTTCAGCGGCGCGGGCGGTCACCCGGCACACCAGGGACCGGTATTGAACGGCATGTTCATCCGCGATGGCGTGGCCGACCTTGCCAAGGGCTTTGTCTGCCTGGTGTCGGCGCTGGGCTTTGTTTACGCACTGCCGTATCTGAAAGAGCGCGGTATCTACAAGGGCGAAGTGCCGGTACTGATGCTGTTCGCCACGCTGGGCATGATGGTGCTGGCTTCCTCGGCCAACCTCATCATGGTTTATGTCGGCCTGGAAATGTTGGCGCTCTCCTCCTACGCACTGGTCGCCGTCAACCGCGACAGCCCGGTCGCCACCGAAGCGGGCATGAAGTATTTCGTGCTGGGCGCGCTGGCTTCGGGCTTGCTGCTGTACGGCATGTCACTGGTATATGGCGCCACCGGCACCTTGGATTTGGACGCGCTGCTGGAGGCTTCCAGCGCCAGCGCAGAGCGCATGATGCTGATGACCGGCGCTGCCTTCATGGTGGCGGGTGTGGCCTTCAAACTCGGTGCAGCGCCGTTCCATATGTGGTTGCCCGATGTTTATCAGGGTGCACCGACCCCGGTTGCCCAGTTCATTGGTGCCGCGCCCAAGCTGGCTGCCTTTGTCATGGCCTATCGCCTGCTCAGCGCCCTGGCGCCGCATGCGGAAATCTGGGGCACGATGGTGGCTGGCCTTGCCGGGCTTTCGCTGATTGTCGGCAACCTGATGGCACTGCGGCAGAGCAATCTCAAGCGTCTTCTGGCGTACTCCACCGTCTCGCATATCGGCTTTCTGCTGATGGGCGTGGCTGTTGGCAATGCACAGGGCTATGGCGCATCCATGTTCTATGCCGTGACCTATGCCTTCACCTCGCTGGCTTCGTTCGGCCTCATCATCCTGATGTCGCGCAAGGGCTTCGAGGCCGATGAAATCGCCGACTATCGCGGTCTTGGCAAGCGTCATCCGTGGATGGCCTTCCTGGTGCTGTGTGTGGTCGCTTCGCTGGCCGGCCTGCCGCCGTTCATCGGCTTCTTCGCCAAGGTGGCAGTGATTGCCGCAGCCGTCAATGAAGGCCTGCTGTGGCTGGCCATTGTCGGTATCGTCTGCGCCGTCATCGGCATGTTCTACTATCTGCGCATCTTGAAGGCCATGTATCTGGAAGCCCCGGAAGAAGGCGTTACCGAACTTGCCAACCCGCGCAGCTGCGCACTGATGCGCACCAGCTTCGCCGTCAATGCATTGCTGCTGCTGGGCATCGCCGTGGCAGTCAACCCGCTGCTTGACTGGTGCTACCGGGTTTTCATCACTGGCGCGTAAAAAATCTTGCAAAAAGGGCTTGCAAATTTTTGCAAAGCCCCTATAATTTCCAATCTCTGCTGCGGGGTGGAGCAGTCTGGCAGCTCGTCGGGCTCATAACCCGAAGGTCGCAGGTTCAAATCCTGCCCCCGCTACCATCGTTATCTGTATCGGCGTGACCAATGCTCCGGTCACGCCGTTTTTGTTTGTCAGCACTGCCGAGCCGATGGCAGCGCGCAGTGCTTCACGGGCTTTGGGGTGGCGGCTGGAGACACTGGCAAGGTTGTCGGCCAGGGCGTGCAGGCAGTTGTCTTGCTTTCAAGATTTCCAAGCAAGCCTGCTTCTTTTCATGGTCAGCCTTGCAGGCTGGCCGCTGGCTGGCTTTCAGTGGGGAAAAATCAGTTTCCGGGTGCTATCAATAAGCCCGTGGTCTTGCAGCCATTGCCAGGCGTCTTCGGCATCCTGTTCGATATAGGCGCGGGCGCTGCCGAGGCGAAAGCTATAGCCCCAGGCATCCATGTCGGCCAGCAGACGCGCATAGCCGACGCCGGGCAGGGCATCGGCCATCAGTGCCTGCAATACGCAGACGGCGTTTTCTTCTTCAATCGAGTCGGTGGCGTCGGTATGCACGGCGGCGCGTTTGTCCGCGGGCAGGACGATCAGGTGTCCGGCTTCGTGCAGCATGGAGTGCACCGGGGTGTCATCGCGCACATAGACATCAGAGCCGATAATTCCGGCTTCGCTGTCTCCCCAATAGCTGCCGGGGATATCGAGGCCATCATCCACACGGTGCAGGGTCAGGCCGTAGCGCGCCAGAAGCCCTGCCGCATCGGCAAAGGCGATATCGCGGATACACAGGACTTCCGGCATGGGCTTCAGCCTGCCTTGTCAGGCAGTTCGATGGAAATATCCAGCACGTCGTAATCGCCATGCTTTTCCTTGGAAACCTTGATGGCATCTTCGGGGACATGCACGTATTTGCGAATCACGTCGAGGATTTCCTGGCGCATCCGTGGGATGTAGTCTGCCGCGCCCACCATGCTGCGCTGCTCGGCAATAATCACCTGTAGGCGGTTTTTGGCGGTATTGGCAGTTTCTTTCTTGGCTTTGAGGAAGTCGAAAATCCCCATCATCAGCCTCCGAAGATTTTGCTGAAGAAGCCTTTTTTCTCGGCGGTGACAAAGCGCATCGGACGCTCCTCGCCCATCAGTCGGGCAACCGCATCTTCATAGGCCTGTGCTGCATCGGAAGCGCCTTCGAGAATCACCGGCTCGCCTTTGTTGGAAGCATTCAACACATCGCTGGATTCTGGAATGACACCGATGGTTTTCAGGCCCAGCACTTCTTCCACATCCTTGACCGAGAGCATTTCGCCTTTTTCCACGCGTGCCGGGCTGTAACGGGTGAGCAGCAGGTATTCCTGGATGCGCTCGCCCTTTTCGGCCTTGCGGGTTTTCGAGGCCAGCAGCCCGAGGATGCGGTCGGAGTCACGCACGCTGGAGACTTCCGGGTTGACCACCACGATGGCTTTGTCGGCGAAGTACATGGCAAGGAAGGCGCCTTTTTCAATGCCGGCCGGGGAGTCGCAGATGATGCAGTCAAAGCCGTCGGCTTCCAGCTCTTTCAGTACGCGTTCAACGCCTTCGAGTGTCAGAGCGTCCTTGTCGCGAGTTTGCGAGGCGGCCAGCACGTACAGGTTTTCAAAGCGCTTGTCCTTGATCAGGGCTTGCTTGAGCGAGGCTTCGCCATTGACCACGTTGACGAAGTCATACACCACGCGGCGCTCGCAGCCCATGATGAGGTCAAGATTGCGCAGCCCGACGTCAAAGTCGATGACGGCGGTTTTCTTGCCGCGCTTGGCAAGGCCGGTGGCGATGCTGGCGCTGGTGGTGGTCTTGCCTACGCCGCCTTTGCCGGAAGTGATGACGATGATTTCAGCCAATGGAGTTCTCCTGATGCCCGGCCCGGGGCCGTGTCGGTGTGGGGGTGATCAATCAAGCAGTTGCAACTTCAGCTCGCCGTCCTGCAAGGATACCTGCACGGCGCGACCAGTGAGTTCGGGAGGGAAGTCATCAGCCACTTTGTAGTGGCCGGCGATGGCGACCAACTCTGCATGAAATTCGCGGCAGAAAATCCGTGCCGTGGTTAGCCCGCGCGCGCCTGCCAGGGCGCGACCGCGCAAAGGGCCATAAATGTGGATGGAGCCGTCAGAAATGACTTCCGCACCGGCCCCGACCATACCGACCACGGTCAGGTCACGCTGCTGGGCATACAGCTGCTGCCCGGAGCGTACCGAGCTGGTTTGCATCAGGCCAGGCTCATGGCTGCCCACTGCGGCAGCAGGGGCAGGTGTGGGCTCGGGGGCGCGTGCGGGTGTTGCCGGTGTGGCATTGGGCTGCTCGTACTGGGCACGGAATTTGGCCACCACCGGCAGGCCAAGCGCCTCGGCCAGTGCATTGTTCTGGCTGCTGCCATAGGCAAGGGCGATGGGCAGGGCGCCGGCCTCGCGCAATGCATTTATCAATTGTTGTGCGACATCGACGCTGGGCAGTTGCGCCAAGGCACTGAAGTCGATGATGACCGCAGCGCGCGAGAACATCACCGGCGCACGCGCAATTCGCTGGCGCATTTCTTCGGCAAGCGCGGGGATGTCCAGAGTGCGGATACGCAGGTTGGCAATGCCGACCTGACCGATTTTGAGGTCGCCGGCCTGCTCGTAATTGGGGAGGTTCATGCGGTCATATCCATCAGGCATGGAGCGCTTTGCAGCATGCGCGGGCGTACAATCCATGCCGCATCGGGCAGGCGCTCGCCATAGGTTTCACGAATCCAGGCATGGCTGCACATCGGCTTGACCAGCATGCTGGCGCGGGTGCCGTCGGCCTGGATGTTCTGCCCCATTTCGCGGAAACCAAACGTGCCGTGAAACAGCAGGGCAGGGTCGGTGCCTTCTTGCAGGAATACTTCGCAGCACAGCTCCGGGTAGCGTGCTTCGGCATAGCTTTGCACATCGGCATACAGGGCGCGACCGACACCGCCGCCGCGACGGCGGCTGCTGACAGCGATGCGGTCGATATACAAAAAGTTGGCAAGGCGCTCGGCAAACCAGGCGAAATTGTGGCTATCGTGCTGGCTTTGGCTGCCAAAGGCAATCAACATGCCGACAATATGCCCTTCGCGTTCGGCAACGCGGAAATATTCAGCATGGTCAAACAAATAGCGCATGCGCGCCGCATCTATCGGCAAGATGCCAGGGCCTGCAGCGTTGTTGAGGGCAAGAACCGAATCCAGCTCGTGCTCGAGCACGTCGCGGATAACGATGGACATTCATGACTCCGTTCGTTATTGATTTTGGGCACCAATCAGCTGCGCCATTATGGCATGGCAGAAATGAACCGATAAGATTTCTCTATGCTCAATAGCGACTCTCATATCCGCCTTCTGCGCCTGGCCGGGCTTTTTACCTGGGTGATGGTGGGTGCGCCGCTGTTTGCCAGTGCCTTGTTGGTTGGCGAGCAGGTCATGCAGTCGCAATTGCCGTACATGGGGCTGCCCGGCTGGTGTGCATATCTGCTGTTCGGATTGCTGTTTTTCGTGCTGATTGGCCGCCTGGGGCGCGGCGCGATGCGCGGTATTGGCGGCTATTTGTTGTTGGTGATGCTGCTGGGCTGCGCGGCGGCGGTCAGCCACTACAGTGGCAGTGGTCTTGGCGGCGTGTTGATGGTCGTGGCCGCTACCACCTTGCCCTGGGTATTGCCGACAGGCTGGGGCGTGTTGCTGCTGGCTGCAAGCCAGATACTGCTGGCGCCGCTGTTCGTTTACGGCCAAGGCTGGGACTGGCCGGCAGCGATATTGCAGTCGATGGTCTATGCCGGGTTCTGTGCGTTCAGTTTTGTGGCAGGCTTGATTGCCAAGCAACAGGCCGAGGCGCGTGAGGCGCAGCGCTGTCTGAATGCCGAGCTGCGTGCCACCCGGGCGTTGCTGGCCGAAAGTGTGCGCGTCAATGAGCGCACCCGGATTTCCCGGGAGCTGCATGACTTGCTGGGGCACCATCTGACAGCGCTCAGCCTGAATCTGGAAGTCGCCGGGCATTTGGTGGAAGGCAAGGCCGCCACGCATGTGCATCAGGCGCATACCCTGGCGCGATTGCTGCTTACTGATGTGCGCGAGGCGGTCAGCCAGATGCGTGAAGCCGGCGCGTCCCTGCAAATTGCTGCTGCGCTTGCCGCATTGGCAGAAAATGTCCCGGGTCTTGCCATCCGCATGAATATCCCTGAAACCCTGGTGCTGGAGGATGCCGAGCGCGCCCATGTACTGTTGCGCGCGGTGCAGGAAATCATCACCAATACCGTTCGCCATGCCGGCGCTTCACAGCTTGCGATAAAACTGTGGCAGGAGGAGGATGCGCTGCGGCTTGTCGCACGCGATGATGGCCGTGGTACGGCGCAGCTGGTAAGCGGCAACGGCCTGCGCGGGCTGTCCGAACGCCTGGCGCAATATGGCGGCAGCGCACAGGTGGAAACCGCTGCCGGGCAGGGCTTTGCCATCCATCTGCACTTGCCGCTGCATGGCGATGCTCTCCGGCCACTTCACTTGCAACAAGGTCTTGCATGAGTCACAACAAAATCAAGGTGTTTTTGGTCGATGACCAGACCCTGGTGCGCCAGGGGGTGCGTTCGCTGCTGGCATTGGCCGATGAGGTCGAGGTCATTGGCGAGGCCGTGGATGGCCGCGAAGCGGTGGCACAGATTCCACAGGCCAAGCCGGATGTGGTGCTGATGGACATGCGCATGCCGGTCATGTCTGGGCTGGAAGCTTTGCAGGCGTTATCGGCCAGCAGCCAGCTGCCGCCGACCATCATTCTCACCACCTTTGATGATGACCAGCTGGTAATGGCGGGCATGAAGGCCGGGGCGCGCGGTTATCTGCTCAAAGATGTATCGCTGCAGCAACTGGTCGATGCCATCAAAACCGTGAATGCCGGCGGTTCGCTGGTACAGCCTGCGGTGACCCAGCGGCTGCTGTCTGGGCTTGAACATATGGACAACGGCTTTGTCAGCCTGGACAGACCCGACCCGCTGACCGAGCGTGAAACCGAGATTTTGCGGCTGATGGCAGGCGGCTTTTCCAACAAGGAAATCGCCAGTTCATTGAATGTGGCCGAAGGCACCATCAAAAATCATGTTTCCAGCATCCTTTCCAAGCTGGGCGTGCGTGACCGCACCCGCGCGGTATTGCGCGCCTTCGAATTGGGGCTGGTTTGAGCTGGGCAAGAAAAAAGATTGCATCGGCGCTTCAATAAAGCCGGGCGCTTTTGGTAGCATTGCGAACCCGTCAGCCCTTGGCGGCAGCTTCCAGCTTTGGAGAATTTCTGCATGACCCGCTTGATCGAGTTTTTGATTTCACTGGCCATCGTTGCTGTTTTGTTCGTGGTCGTTGGCATTGCGCTGCCCAGCAAACGCGAAGTTTCCGAAAGCGTTGAAAGCAATCGCCGCCTGACTATCGTCTATGACGTAGTCAACAGCTTTGTCCGTTTCCGCGACTGGAACGCCATTCCGGCCCGTGATCCGTCCGTGGAACTCAAGCTCTCCGGCCCGGTGAGCGGCAAGGGGGCACGCATCGACTATGTTTCCAAGGAAAAGGGCATCGGCAGCGGTCACTGGCTGATTAGCGACAGCCAGGACAAGAAGCAAGTCGATTACAGTATCGAAAACGAGCACTGGGGCACCAACAAGCGCTCCAGCATCATTCTCACCCCGACGGGTCGCAATAACCGCAATGTGCGCATCACCCAGAATTATTCGGTGGATTACGGCTGGAACCTGATTGGTCGCTATGCCGGTCTGTACGTCAATAGCTTCGTAGGTGAAGACATCAAGATTGGCCTGAACCGCCTGAGCCACCTGCTTTCGAGCATCCCCAACCAGGACTATGGCTTGGCTGGCAACCGTCTGGAAGGCTTGGAGCAAGTGACCCTGCCGGCGCAGAATGTCCTCATCGTCAACTCCGGCGGCGTCAAGCGCGGCGATGACAGCATCAAGAGTGCAATCAATTCCAACCGCGAATGGATCAAGCGCGTCATGGAGGCCAACAATCTTGAAGCAGTGGGTCCGGTGCGCATCGTCACCAATGAATATGGCCGCGAAAACTACAACTTCGATGTGGTGCAGGTGGTTCGCAAGAAAGGTGCTTCCGAAGACGCCGCAGCTGAAGAGCTGAAGGTTGACCTGCAAGGCCCGGTGAAATACGAGTTGCAGCCGGAAATGAAGGTGGCACGCGGCAAGTTCACCGGCTACTTCCCGGAGCTGGAAGCCATGCGCAGCGCCGTGCGCGCCTGGCTGTTGGTGCATGGTCTTGAAATCAGTGGTCGTTCGTTTGACCATTACACCGGTGGCGTGGATGCCGCCTTTACGGAAAAAGGCGAGTTTGAAATCCACTGGCCGGTTAAGTAACCCGCTTGCAAGTCTTGCAGAACGCCGCGAATATCGCGGCGTTCTGCATTTATGCCCATTTTTGTAAGGAGTGATGTGATGCTTTCGGCTTTGCGTGGAAATTTGCCTGAAAACTGGATGCGCCAGCGATTCTGGTTCGCAGTGATCGGCTCATTGCTGGCTGCAGTGGCTGTCGGTCTGTCGGCCTATGCCGCACATGCCGGACTTGATGAAGTGCCGCGACACTGGCTGCAACAGGCGGCACTGTTTGGCTTTGGGCACGGGGTCGCGCTTTCGGCATTGGGGCCGATGGCGGTGCGCCGTCTGGCCTTTGCGGGCCTTGCCTGCATCACCCTGGGAGTGCTGTTGTTCTCCGGCAGTCTGGCGCTGGGCGCGCTGGCAGGGCTGCCAACGCGCGCTGCCCCCTATGGCGGCACATTGATGATGCTGGGCTGGGTGTTGCACGCCCTGGGGCAGTGGCGGCGTTGAGGCTTTGAACAGGCTCTGAAACTTAACTGATTTGGATAGCAAACAGCCGCTCGGCATTGGCGCTGGTGGCCGCAGCGATAGTCTCGCGGCCTTCACCGCGCAGTTCGGCCAGGGTGTCCAGTATCGCCAGCAGGCGCGCCGGTTCATTGCGCTGTCCGCGCCACTGGCTATCGGGCTGATCCGGGGTGTCGGTTTCCAAAAGCAGATAGTCCAGTGGGATTTGTGTCACGGTGCGGCGCAGGCGCTGGGCGCGTGGATAGGTGAGCGGGCCGCCAATGCCGAGCATAAAGCCCATTTTGCATAGCTGTTTGGCCTGCTCCAAGCTCCCGGAAAAGCTGTGAATCACGCCGCGGCTGCCGGGAAAGCGGCGCAGCGTGGCGATGACGGCATCAAAGGCGCGGCGGGCATGAATAATCACGGGCAGGTTGAATTTCAGTGCCAGCCTGAGTTGTGCCTCGAAAAAATCCTGCTGCTGCTGCCGGTCGAGCGTATCCAGAAAATAATCCAGGCCGATTTCGCCCACCGCCACGCAGGGTTTGCCGCTGGCGAGTCGCTGCTGCAATGCGTCCAGGTGCGCGGGCAGGTGTTGCGGCAAAAATACCGGATGCAGTCCATAAGCCGGATACAGCCCGGGGTGCTGGCTGCAAACGGACTCTAGCTGCGCCCAGCCATCGGCATGGGTGGCAGGAACGATTTGCGCCATGACCCCGGCTGCCTGCGCACGGGCAAGTGCCGCCGCGCGGTCGGCAGCGAAACTTGCGTCATCAAAATGGCTATGGCTGTCGATGAGCTGCATCAGCGTCGGCTGGCATGGCCTTCAATCGGTGCGCGTTTGCCAGGCATGCCGGCCGCGTTGGCGGGTTGCTGGTTGCGGGTTTTCCATTTGGCCAGCAGCAAGGTGGCAAGCCCAAGCAGGATTTCATCCACAAATGGCAGGCCGTCGGGTATTACCAGGGTGAGGATGAACAGACCGGCCACCAGTTTGAACAGGGTGGGATATTGGAGGCGGGCTGCCCAGGTCATGAAAGGGGCAAGCAACAGCTGGCGCATCTGCGGAACTTCCAATGAAATCAATGCCGGAAAACTATCATGCGGCATTGCCACACGCCGTGAATGCCGGCTGTGAGGTGGATGGAATATTTACCTGGCTGTCAGTTTCACGCTCATGCGTAGATGGCTAGAATACCGACTTTCATCCACTCACCAACGAGCAGGCATCATGGCTTTGAATCCTTACGATTTGTACGACATCCGTTCTTTGCTGAGCGAAGAAGAGCAAGCGGTGCAAGACTCCGTGGGACGGTTTGTCGATGACCGTGTGCTGCCCATCATCGGTGAGTGTTTCGACAAGGGCGAATTTCCGCAGGATTTGATTCCGGAAATGGCGGAGATGGGGCTTTTGGGCGCCACCTTGCCGGAAGAATATGGCTGCGCCGGGTTGAACGCGGTGAGCTATGGCTTGATTTGTCAGGAACTGGAGCGTGGTGATTCTGGCCTGCGCAGCTTTGCCAGCGTGCAAAGCTCGCTGTGCATGTATCCGATCTATGCCTATGGCAGTGAAGAGCAGCGCCGCCGCTGGCTGCCGGAGATGGCCGCAGGCAAGGTGATTGGCTGCTTTGGCCTGACCGAGCCGCATGGTGGCTCTGACCCGGCCAATATGAAAACCCATGCCAAGCGCGATGGCGATGACTGGGTCATCAATGGCGCCAAGATGTGGATTACCAATGGCAATCTGGCGCATATCGCCATCATCTGGGCGCAGACCGATGACGGCATCCAGGGCTTTATCGTCGAAACCAATACTCCGGGCTTCACCGCGCAAGTCATCAAGCAGAAGATGAGCCTGCGCGCCTCGGTGACCAGTGCCCTGTTCCTGGACAATGTGCGCGTGCCCGATAGCGCCCGCCTGCCGAATGTGAAGGGTCTGAAGGGGCCGTTGGGCTGTCTGACGCAGGCGCGCTATGGCATCACCTGGGGGCCGATTGGCGCGGCGATTGCCTGCCTGGATGAAGCACTGAACTACAGCAAGGAGCGCCTGCTGTTTGGTCGCCCGGTGGCCGCCACGCAAAGCGCGCAAATCAAGATGGCCGACTGGGCGCGACGCATCACCTGTGCGCAGCTGCTGTCGTTGCAGCTTGGCCGCCTGAAGGACGCCGGCACCATGCAGCCGACGCAGGTGAGCCTGGCCAAATGGAACAATGTGCGCATGGCGCTGGATATCGCCCGTGAAGCGCGTGACCTCTTGGGCGGCGCCGGTATCACCACCGAGCATTCGCCGATTCGCCATGCGCTGAATCTGGAATCGGTGATTACCTATGAAGGCACCGAAACCGTGCATCAGCTGGTGGTTGGCCGCGAGCTGACTGGCATCAACGCCTTCTGATTGCTGATGCGCATCACGCCCACATTGGAAACCGCGCGGCTTAAGCTGCGCGCTTGGCGTGTGGGTGATTTCGAGCGTTATTTCGAGCTGTTTTCCAATCCCGAGGCCGCGCGGTTCATTGGCGGCGCGGGTGGGCGTGGCGCGGTATGGCGACGCTTTCTGCAAATGCCCGGTGCCTGGGCCTTGCAAGGCTTTGGCATGTTTGCCGTGGAAGAGAAAGCCAGTGGCCTGTGGATCGGTCAATGCGGGCCGTGGCAGCCCGATGGCTGGCCCGGGCTGGAAGTGGGCTATGCCTTCCACCCGGATGCGCAGGGCAAGGGCTATGCGCTGGAAGCCTGCGTTGCCGCCATCGACTATGCCTTCGATGTGCTTGGCTGCGATCGGGTCATCCACAACATCGACCCGGATAACCGCGCTTCACAGGCGGTGGCGGTCAAGCTCGGTGCACGCATCCTGCAGCGCATCGACCATCAGCCGCCATTCGACGAATACTGCGTTGATGTCTGGGGGCAAAGCCGCGATGAATGGCAGCAGCAGCGCTTGCGCTTTTCCTCTGTTCCGATTTCCAACTCACCCGTTTCAGGCTGATTCTGCATGTTCGCCCAAGTCCCCAATCCCATCCCCGCCCGCATGAAAGGGCTCAATCGCGCTGAAATCTGCGATGTCAATTTCACCGAATTCGTCAAGAACTGGAATGGCCAGCCGTTGCCGCGCCCGGCGGCGGATGAAGCGATTCTCGATGGCAGCGTGCTGGATGCGCAGGGCTTTCGTGAGCTGTTCGAGTCGCAGCTGATTTCCCGTCATCTGGATTTGATGGCGCGCGTTCTGCGGGTACAGAACAAGGTGTTCTATACCATCGGCAGCTCCGGCCATGAAGGCAATGCCATGGTGGCGCGTGCTACCCGGCATACCGACCCGGCGTTCCTGCATTACCGCAGCGGCGGCTTCATGGCCGAGCGCTTCCGCAAGCTGCCGGGGATGGACCCGATCATGGATTCGGCATTGTCCTTTGCCGCCAGCCGCGAAGACCCGGCCAGCGGTGGCCGCCACAAGGTGTGGGGCAGCAAGCCGCTATGGGTGTTGCCGCAGACTTCGACCATCGCCTCGCACCTGCCCAAGGCGCTGGGCACGGCGGTGGCCATCGAGGCAGCCAAGCGGCTGGGACATGCGCTGCCGATTCCCGAAGACAGCATCGCCATCTGCAGCTTTGGCGATGCCAGCGCCAACCACGCCAGCGCGCAGACCGCCTTCAATGCCGCCAGCTGGACGGCCTATCAGAAACTGCCCGCGCCGGTGCTGTATGTCTGCGAGGACAATGGCATTGGCATCTCGGTGAAAACCCCGAGTGGCTGGATTGCCGAGAGCTTCAGGAACCGCCCTGACCTTGATTATTTCTTTGCCGATGGTCTGGACTTGGCCGCTGGCTATGCCGATGTGCTGCGCGCGGTGGAGCACTGCCGTCGCACCCGCCGCCCGACCTTCCTGCATCTGCGCACCACGCGCATCATGGGGCATGCCGGTACCGATTTTGAAATCGAGTGGCGCTCGATTGAGGAACTATGTCAGGTCGAGGCCACCGACCCCTTGCTGCGCAGCGCGGCAATTGCGCTGGAATCGGGGCTGATGAGCAAGCTGGAAGTGCTGGCGCTGTACGAGGACACCCGGCAGAAATGCTTTGCCGCTGCCGAGGAGGCCGATCGCCGTCCGCGTATCGAAACCCTGGAAGAAGTGGTGCGGCCACTGGCACCGTACAGCCCGGACAAGGTGCAGGCCGAAGCTGCGCGCGCGCCTGGGCTTGATGCGCGCATCAAAGCCTTTGGCAGCGAAGAAAAACTGCCGGAAAACCAGCCGCCGCGGCATTTGGCCATTCAAATCAACAATGCCCTGCACGATTTGTTCGCCAAATACCCCGAAACCCTGCTGTTTGGCGAGGACGTGGCGCAGAAGGGCGGCGTGTACACCGTCACCAAGGGCTTGCACAAAGCCTTCGGCGCGCGCCGGGTATTCAATACCCTGCTGGATGAAACCATGATTCTGGGCATGGCGCAGGGCTTTGCCAATATGGGCATGTTGCCGGTGCCGGAAATCCAGTATCTGGCCTATCTGCACAATGCCATCGACCAGATTCGCGGCGAGGCCTGCAGCCTGCAATTCTTCAGCAATAACCAGTACCAGAACCCGATGCTGGTGCGCATTGCCGGGCTGGGTTATCAGCGCGGCTTTGGCGGGCACTTCCACAACGACAACTCGGTGACCGCATTGCGTGATATTCCGGGCTTGGTGGTCGGCTGCCCCAGCCGTGGCGATGATGCGGCCATGATGCTGCGCACGCTGGCGGCGCTTGCCAAGGTGGATGGCCGAGTCACGGCTTTCCTTGAGCCGATTGCCTTGTACATGACCAAGGATTTGTATGAGCCGGGTGATGGCCTGTGGCAAACCGAATACCCCGCGCCCGATCAGGCGCTGGTGCTGGGCGAGCCGCGCATCTACCACCCCGAAGCGCGTGACTGCGTGATTTTCACCTTTGGCAATGGCGTGCCGATGAGCCTGCGCGCGGCGCGGGAAATTGAGCGCAAGCATGGCTGGAAAGTGCGCGTGGTCGATTTGCGCTGGCTGGTGCCGCTGAATGCCGATGCCATCGCCCTCAATGCCGATGATTGCGAACGCATCATCGTTGTCGATGAAGGCCGTTTCAGCGCCGGGATCGGCGAGGGCATCATCACCGGGCTGGCCGAGGCCGGGCAGGGGGATAAGCCGATGCGTCGCGTGGTCGGCGCCGATACCTATACCCCGCTGGCCGGTGCGGCGTTCCTGGTCATCCCCAAGGACGAGGACATTGTCGCCGCAGCGGACGATCTGGCGGAGTAAAACCAACGGCGCAGCCCGGTGGCGCATGTCCGCCACTGGGCTGTCTGGCGGGGCTGAGCAATCGTGTTATGCTGCGGCGCAGCAATTCGGAGTCTTGCATGCTGTTTTATCAATTCCATGAAAACACCCGTGCCTGGATGGCACCCATTACCTATTGGTCAGAGGCGGTGGCCAAGATGTATACCGCTTCGGGGAGCTGGCTTTCGGGGATGCCCGGTGCACAGCGCATCGCGGCCGGCTATGAGCTGATTCACCGCATCGGCAAGGATTACGAAAAGCCCGCCTTCGACATCCACGAGATTGAAGTAGATGGTTTAAGCATCCCGGTGGTTGAAAGGGTAGTGCTGGAAAAGCCGTTCTGCCGCCTGCTGCGTTTCAAGCGCTATCACGATCAGGCCGATGGCCTGGCGCAGATGAAAGACAACCCGACCGTGTTGATTGTGGCGCCGCTCTCCGGGCATCACAGTACCTTGTTGCGCGATACGGTCAAGACCATGCTCAAAGACCACAAGGTGTTCATTACCGACTGGACTGATGCGCGCATGGTGCCCAAGGAGGCCGGGGCATTCCATCTGCATGATTACGTGGCCTATATCGAGGAATTCATCCGCCATATCGGCGCCGAGCGCCTGCATGTGGTGAGCGTTTGCCAGCCAACTGTGCCGGTATTGGCGGCCGTGTCGCTGATGGCCGCGCGCGGCGAGGCCACGCCGTGTTCGCTGACCATGATGGGCGGCCCGATTGATGCGCGGCAATCACCCACCCAGGTCAACAATCTGGCGATGAAACGCCCGCTGAGCTGGTTCGAGCACAACCTGATTCATACCGTGCCGAGCAATTATCCCGGGCGTGGACGCAAGGTCTATCCGGGCTTTTTGCAACACATGGGCTTTATCGCCATGAACCCGGAACGTCATGCCATGTCGCACTGGGACTATTACCAGGATTTGGTGAAGGGCGATCAGGAAACCGCGGCGGCGCATCGGCGTTTTTATGATGAATACAATGCCGTGCTGGACATGCCCGCCGAGTATTACCTGGATACTATCCGCACTGTGTTCCAGGACTATCTGCTGCCGCGTGGCGAGTGGGTGGTCAATGGTGAAAAGGTCGATCCTTCGGCTATCCGGGATACGGCGCTGCTGACCATCGAAGGCGAGCTCGATGATATTTCCGGTGCCGGACAGACCCAGGCTGCACTCAAGCTGTGCAGCAACGTGCCAAAACACCGCAAGCAGCACATCACCGTGGAAGGCGCCGGTCACTATGGCATTTTCAGTGGCCGTCGCTGGCGCAACCAGGTCTATCCGCAATTGCGCGACTTCTTGAAGGCTCAGGGCTGAGAGTCATTGGCGATAGAGCATCCTCGGGAAATGGTATTTGGCTGACGGCTTAAATAGCGGCCATAGTCCAAGCCGCTGAGCGCAATAAAATCCTGCAAGCTGCGCTGCGTGCCCAGACCCCAGCTGCCGGGTAGCTCACCTCGAATCAACGCTATTAGGCGGCGGTCTGCCGCGATTTGTAGCTCTGTCCATTTCCGCTTCCTTTGAGCCTCGTATTCGGGGTGCCAGTGGTGTGATGTAGATACGTTACCCGCTTGCTTGTAAAGGTGGAATACTGGAATCCAGTCGCTGCGGATATGGGTAATCGTCCAGCCACGGGTATAGGCGCGCAGGCTTAAATTTTGTTCTTCGCCGTGAAAGTACATGAAGGGGTCATAGGGGACTTCTTCAACAAAGCGGCCACGGCAGAAGATGAAGCCGCCGGAAAGGTGATAGCCGGGGATGATGTCGGCGTTGTCTATCAGGTCGGTCTTGAAGGTCAGGGTAGCGCTTTGCGGCGAAAGCGCATCGGGCTTTTCGGGAATACTGAAAAACACCTGGCCGGGGGAGAATTCGGTGATTTTTACTTCGCCATTTTCCTTGAACTCAAAACCCGGTGGGTAACAGGAAATGATGGGTTTGGGCAGGCGCTGCTCAAGATTGAGCAGCAGTCCGCGCATGGCATCATCCCAGCCCTTGCGGAACAAGGTGTGTGAATCTACCTGCAGGTAGTAGCTTTCCCCTTGATAAAGCGTTTGGCTGATATGCCGTGCCCAACTCACCCCGCGGGACTGAATGGGGTCGATTTGCAGGTGATGCACTTGCCCGGCATAGGGGCGCTGGTAAAGCCAGCCTCCTGTGTTGTCCAATGACTGATCCACAAGTCCTACGTGAATTTTCTCCGGCTGTGCCGCCGTACGGAACAGGCTGTCCAGCGTAAAGGCCAAGTGCGGCTCGCAAAACGCGGCCATATTGACAAAGATATTCATGCGTTTGCTGCAGTCAGTCAGAGCTTGATATTCATAGAAAGCAATGCCCAGCATAAAGCTGGGCATTGCTTTCAGACCGCTGACAAACCCCGTGTTTTTGGCACGGGGTTTTTCAATGGCATGCTGGGAGCCCTTTGAAGGTCAGAAGCATGCGATGCAGCTTGGTCGTGTTGAAGGCGTTCTGTGAAGGATTCGTGCGCTGTAGCCGCTCAGCCAGTACA